>DASQDG010000001.1:0-20708 GCA_035634295.1 Propionibacteriaceae bacterium
CGATTCCCGAACGGCCCGTTCGCTGCCGGGCCGGGCACAACGCCGCGGCTTCGGCCCACTGTCCGCTTACCTGGCTGCTCCCCTGTGGGCCCTGCAGGCTGCCATCTGGCTTGCCGCGCCCAAGGTCCAAGAGGCGACAGCACCCTTCACCATCACCAAGCCGCTGCTCTTTGCCTTGTTCTGGTTGTCGATCGCTGGCGCAGTCGCCTTCTCGGCGGCGTGCGCGGCGGAGGCTCCACGCACCATCGACGTGCTCAGCTCAAGAGGGTCGTGGTGGGCAAAGGTCCTCGGCACGATCGCGTTGTGGCTAGCCAGCGCTGCGACGATCGCAATCCTCGCCGCACTCGTTCCGGCCGTTCAAAGGCTGGCCCTGAGCTTCATGACCAACTTGTTGAACGGCGCCTTGCTCGTCCTGGCTCTCAGTCTCAGCGTTTCAGCCTTCATCAGCTGGCGAGTCGCCCGGGTCCCTCGCTCGACCAGCATCCTCGTCAGCGCCGCAGCGGTCGCCACCGTCGCGATGATCACGGCCATCTTGACCAGTGGGTCCAGCTCGGTGCTGGGCCTTTACGCGGCGGTGGCAGTGGCGGCCTTGAACGCGGGCGTCTGGTTGATCTGGGGACGAACCTTCCGCGGACAGCGTTGAAACCAAGGGCCTACGGCGAGATGCGGCTCCGGGTGGCTGCTCGCGGAGTCGCCTTGCCACGGTTGGGCGGCTGCCGTTTGCGTCGCCACGACTACAGCTCTAGCGCGGTGTCTAGTCAGCGAGGCTGTCGGGTAGTACAACGGTAGTAGTTGAGGGAACTGAGTACCGGCGGCTGCTCGCTGAGACGGCGAAAGCGCTGACCCACAAGGGTGTGGGCTTCGCTGTCTTGACGTTCCTCCCCTCGGTGATGAGGAGTGAGCCATGCATGTGTCCAGCCCCGCCCCTGACGTCGTCGCGCTGTCAGATGTCGCCGAGATCCCCGGCCTTGGCTTCCTCCCGGTCAACGCCTACGTCTTGCAGGCCCAGCAGCCGGTGCTCATCGACAGCGGGCTGCCCGCGTCCGGGCCGGACTTCCTGGACGCGCTGTGGGAGGAGATTGAGCCGAACGACCTGCGCTGGATCTACCTGACCCACCCCGACCGCGACCACACCGGCAGCCTGATGAGCATCCTCCAAGCGGCGCCCGGAGCCCGGCTGATCACCACCTTCATGGGGTTGGGCATCCTCAACATCGAATATGAAATCGCCCTTGACCGGGTATACCTGCTCAACCCGGGCCAGTCCCTCGACGTCGGTGACCGACACCTCACTGCCTTCCGCCCACCCGTCTACGACAGCCCCGCCACCACCGGGTTCTACGACGACAAGACCGGAACCTGCTTCACTTCCGACTGCTTCGGATCGCCGATGACCACTGCCGACCTCGCCTTCGCCGAGGACATCGCCGCAGTACCCAACGACGACCTGATCGCCGGACAGCGGCTGTGGGCCACGGTTGACAGTCCCTGGGTAGCGTCGGTCGACCGAGACGTCTTCCGCGCGGCGCTGGAACCGCTGCGCCAGCTCAACCCCCCGGTCGTCCTGTCCACGCATCTGCCACCCGCACACGACACCGCAGAGCAACTGCTCAACACCCTCGAGACAGCACCGGACGCGGACTCGTTCGTCGGCCCGGACCAAGCCGCGCTAGAGGCGTTGCTGGCCCAGATGGAGCCCGGCCGGCCCTGACACGCCGGGGCTCCGCGATCAGGAGGTACCTGCTTCAGGTGCTGGGGCACGGTCACCGCGCAGCGTCTGTGCGCCGTACTTCTTGAGGAGGACGATCGCGAGCGCCCACGGTAGGAGCGCAAAGATCACATTCGCCAGGAAGCCCGCGGAGAGCACCAGGTAGGACTGGACGGTGTTGTTCCACCCGTGAAGGATGACGATCCACAAGACGCTGTGGGTGTTGTTGTAGATCCAGGTCAGCACGATCGTCCAGCCGACGACACCGAAGGTGATTCCCAGGAGAACGGCTATCACCATGCCGGCAGTGAGTTCCTGGCGCAGGTATTGAGGCAGCAGGAGTGCCGGAATATGCCACCAGCCCCAGGCGATGCCGAGGATCCAGCTGGAACGCTCAGCGGAGCGGGTTCTCTGCAGTTCTGGAAGGGCATAACCGCGCCAGCCAATCTCTTCCGCCAGAGCCGTGAAGATCAGCATGTAGAGCAGCAACAGAGGTAGCAGCGACAGGGGCGCGATAAAGACCAGGTTGAGGGGCCGAAACGCGCCGGCGAGAAATGTCAGGGCGAGGCTGACCAGTGCGAAGGCCAGTGGCAGCAGCAGAACGACAACCGCCCAACGGGGACCCACGCGAAGGCGGGTGACCCGGCGCCACAGGTCCAGCAGACCAGACCTGCCATGAAAGACGCCGGTGACGATGATGCCGGCGAGCGTCGGTCCGAAGGCGAAGATGGCGACGAGCAGATATGGCGTCAGGCCTGGGTCAAGCTGGCCGCGGAAGAGCTGCAGGAGGTGCAGCACGTTCTGTTCATTGGTCAGTTGGTGACCATGGTTGTGCGCGTAGATGTAGGCCGGAATCTGGGCCGACCACGTGATGGCGTACGCGAGCGTGAAGAAGATCGGAAGCTGCCACCGCGCGAGTTGTGTGGACCTCATCACTCCCCCATGGGCAGCACCAGGACCTCGCCAACGCAGGCCGGCCATCGGAGTGAGGAGGCGGTCCCGCGTGCCGCCGAGTCTAACGCCGACGAGCAGCACACCGGGCGGATTTCAGTCGGCCGCACAGGGGTCGTCGCAGCACATAGACGTCCCTCCGAGGCGAGTGGCCGGGTGCTGCTGAGCCTTGCAGGACCCCGAAAGAAGGTCCACACTGGGCGTGTCAATGGCGACGTTGGAGGGGTGACATGGCGGGGTTCATTCAGATCATCCAGTACAGCACTTCACGCTTCGATGAGGTGGAGAAGTTGTACGACGAGTTGCAAGCCCAGCGGGAAGCAGGAACGGCCAGGCGAGGCGTGGTGGCGTCGGATCGTGATCATCCGAACCAGTACGTGAGTGTGGTCGAGTTTGATTCCTACGAGTCGGCCATGGAGAACTCCCAGCGTTCGGAGACGTCTGAGTTCGCCTCACGGATGGCCGCCCTGTGCGACGGACCGGCCACCTTCTACAACCTCGACATTCTGCATACCTGGGCGGAGTAGTCGGAATCGGGACCGGCCAGACGAGTGTTGGGTCCCGCCGACGTCGGAACGCAACCCTCGGGAGGAAACTTGACCACCACCACCGACCAGCGGCTGCCGCAGCTCACCGCAGACACCTTCCTGACCGACGGCGGCATCGAGACGAGCCTGATCTACGGCGAAGGCATCGACCTGCCTGATTTCGCGGCGTTCGTCCTGTTGGATGATGAGTTGGGTCGTGCCGCCATCGACCGCTACTTCCACGGCTACGCCGAGATTGCCTCACGTGACGGAGTCGGACTCCTGCTCGAGACGGCCACTTGGCGCGCCAGCGCCGACTGGGGCGCCCGCCTCGGGTACGACGCCGCCTCCCTTGCCCGGGTCAACCGCGACGCCGTCCAGCAACTCCAACAGGTCCGCGACCGATTCCCCGGCATCACGGTCGTGGTGAGCGGCTGCGTGGGACCGCGCGGCGACGGGTACGTCGTCGGCGAGACGATGAGTTCCGACGAGGCAGCCGCCTATCATGCCCCCCAGGCTGCCGCTTTCGCCGAGGCCGGCGCGGACCTGATCACCGCGATCACGATGACCTATGCCGATGAGGCGGTCGGCGTAGCCCGTGCCGCACAAGCAGCCGGTCTGCCGTGCGTGATCGCCTTCACGGTGGAGACCGACGGTCGGCTGCCGAGCGGGGAAACCCTGCAGGCGGCCGTCGAGGCCGTGGACGCAGCCACGAACGCCTATCCGGCCTACTTCATGATCAACTGCGCGCACCCCACCCACTTCGAAGGGGCCTTGCAGCAGGGAGCAGCCTGGACGCAGCGGATCGGGGGGATCCGTGCCAACGCATCCCGGATGAGCCACGCCGAGCTCGACGCCGCCACCGAACTGGACGCCGGCGACCCCGCAGAGCTGGCCGCGCAGTACGCCTCGCTCCGAGCGTCCTTCCCCACCCTTCGAGTCCTGGGTGGCTGCTGCGGCACCGACCACCGGCACCTCGACGCGATCAGCCGCGCCTGCGCACCTCAGGGTGCCCGCCAGCCGCCGTAGGCGCTGTCAGGGTCGATCGGCGGCGGCGTTCGACCGGTGAGTTTCTCGAACTCTGTGGGCGGGACGAGGTTGATGGCTGCCGAGCCGGGCGGGTTGGTCACCAGGACGGTCAGCAAGGTCGCTGCCCGAAAGGGCGCTACCACGTCGTCGTGGGGCACGCCGACCAGTCGGCTGTCCGGCGGGACGATGAGGTGGTTGCGCGGTGCTCGGACGAGAACCGGGTTCCACGGTCCACCGGTGACGGCATCGACAGGATCGGAGCCCTCAACGCGTACGCGGACCACCACAGGACGCAACCGGTCTGCCGCCTGAAACCCGAGCCAGACCACCTCGGTCTCGGCGACGGCGGCGAGGACCTCCCCTGCTCTCAGGGCCGAAGGAGCCACACCGTGAGCTCGGGGAACGACGTTCCTGGACAGCGGTCCCGCAGCGGCGACCGCACGTTCGAGGTAGACCAGCAGGCCGGGAAGCCGAACTCGCGCGCCGTCAAGGCTTGGGCCGGTGCTCACCGATCTGGGGCGAAGGAATCGACCACGGACCGGGGCACCAGCAGACGGCTGGTCAGTTGCCGACGCACGTCGGTGTTCGGACCCTCGAGCTCCAGAGCCCTGGCGATGACGCGCTCCAACCGGTCGGCGCTGTCGGCCGCGTCGGTCATCCAGATCAGGAACGGGCGCAGCGGCAGCGAACCCACCGCGCGGCGCCACACCGAGGGGCTGACCAGCATCGGCGTGTCGTTGCTCGCCTCGACCAGGAGCAGCCAGCTGCGCCACAACATCGGTGGGGCACTGATCGGCCCCAGGGAAGTCGGCAAGGGCCCGGGAAGCTGCGTGGTCAACGCAACGACGTCCGGGTGGTCAAGTCCCAGCACGCTCTGAAGCCTCATGACCAGCCGCTCGAACCTTGCCGCGTCGAAGCGCACCGGCGCTTGAGGACGTGCACTCGGTGAGCGGCGTTGAGCAGTCTCGCGGGTGAGCAGCATGAGGTGCGCACCGAACAGGCCGAGCATCGGGTTGTCGGAACGTTCCAGGATGTCCTCGAGTGCCGGAGAGCTGATCTTGCGCTCCTCGGCCAGCGCCGTTCGCGCCTCCTCGGCACGGCGCAGCTCGGCGCTGGCCGGATCGAAGCCGGCACGGCTCATCTGCACGCTGACCCGGGTCGCACCCAGGCCTGATCCTTCACCGGGCTCGTCGAGGACGAAGACCTGGGTCTGCCAGCCGGCGGTCGCCTGGATGGTCTGCTCGACCGCGACGTCCCCCGCGCCATGCCAGCGCAAGAAGTAGCTGCCGGCATCCACAGCACTCCCCGCCCCGTCGGCAGCGGGGCCCTCCGCGGTGGTGGGAAACGGCACGAGGAGGCCGCTGGAGTCATGCAGCGAGGCATCCAGGGACACGGGGCTCGGCGTCCACCGCCGTGTCACCAGCAGGACCTCTGCCGCAGAACTTGGCCCGCCCCGGATGCTGGCCGACAGGTTGCGAGTCAGCCCGGCGTCCATGCTCCGTTCGCGCGTCGTTCCCGAAAGCGGCGCAGGGGAGGCGACCCGCAGCTCCTCGGACAGGTCGATCTCACGGTCCTCGTCGCAGAGGAGAAGGCGCTCGGTCTCTGCGTCGGCGAGCTTGGCCTTCGCCTTGTAGACCCCCGGATCGACGGTCGTGTCCAGGTCGCCGACCGAACGCCGTACGAGGGCGAAGGCATGGTCAATCAAGAACACCTCGGCCAGCGGACTGCCGGTCCGTACGACCACCCGCACCGTACGCAGCTCAGGGGACGTCGACGGGGCCATCTGCGCCACCTCCCACCACCTGGAACTCCTGCATGGCGCCAGTCGCCTCGACGAAGACCGCGTATGCACCTGCGGCCAGCGGCACCACCCACTCCGGCTCCGTCAGCACGGTCTCGGCCACCGGCGGCGCAGCGCGTGAGTTGCCGACGAAGACTCGATGGCCGACCGCCTCGGGTCGGAAACGCAAGACCACCGGGAACTCCGGTCGCCGCGGTGACCCGAACTCCATCGCGTCAGTGAAACCGAAGGCCGGCTCCTTGGCCACCGTCGCACGCTTGCGGTCGCGGTCGCTGATGAATGACCGCACTGCGTTGAGGAGGTAGTCGCGCAGACTGTCACTCGTCACCGGCGTGGCCGCCGCGCCGCGCAGCCCTTGCAGAAGGGCGTAGGTGAAGGCGCCGTGCCACTTCCCGTCGGGCATCTGGTTCTCGACAGCAGCAAGCCCCACCGGTGCCGCGTACGCGGCGAAGGTCCGAACGGAGGGCGCGTTCATGCTGAAGATGTCGGGCAGGTCGCAGGGATACAGATGTGTCAGCGGTGTGCGAGTGGCGCAGGTGTCGCCCCAGAACACGAGCTCCTGGAATGGGGCCGCGCGTGCCATCCACTCGACCCAACTGGTGATGAGGACGTTAATCGGCAACGCCCGGCTCGCCTCCGCCGTGACCAGGGCAGCTTCGTTGCGACGGTTGGCCCATCCATGCCCGCTCACGTACACATAGAGTCGGCGGCCCGCCCATTGTCCGCGGTAGGCATTGCTGGGCAGCTGAGCGACCTCGGTCAGCGCCTGAATCACCAGCTTCTGGTGTGGTTCCACCCGATCGGCAGTAAAAGGATCAGGCGCGTCAGCCGAGCGGAGGACGCGAACGTGGTCGGCCGGCAGCCCGCCGCCCTGAGGATCGCGGAGCCACGTTGCGACCTCCGCGGCGTCGTTGTCGGGCCCTTGGAGGTCAGAGATCCAGCCGGCTCCGACGTCTGCGTAGCGCTGAATCCCGATGACGACGGCGTGATCAGCGGTCTGGGCTGCGGAGCTGAACATGGCGCCGGGTCATCAGGTGGTTGTTCCCGGAGCTGCGTAGACCGTGCTGATGAGCTGCTTGTCCTGTTCCGACAGGTCGCTGTTGAGGTCGGCCGAGAAGCCATCGTTTGTCCACGCCGCCGGGATCGCATACATCATGATGGAGTCAGGATCCACCGGCGTCGCCGTCACTGCGTCGCGGGGATAGTGGTCGAGAACGTTTCGCCGGATGGTCGCCTCGTCCCAATTGTTCGGAGGGCCGCTGAGGTCCGCGATCACAGCCGGCTCGTTCCAGTCGATCCCGCCCTCCGGGTTCTGGTGCTCGTGGATGAGCCCGAGAGCGTGCCCGAACTCGTGCAGGACGACCCGTTGCAGCTCGTCGTCAGGCGAGTCCGGCGTCAGCCACCCGTAGTTCATCGTGGCCTCGTCGGCAGAGATCTCTCGGCACTGCGTGCCCAAATACGACCAGGACCCGTCGCCCTCGCGGAAGGCGATGCGGATCTCGGAGTCTCCCTCGTCAACGAAGGAGAAATACAGGTGAGCCATGCCGGGCCCCGTCCAGCGCTCAGCCACCTCCTGCACCCGGGCACGGAGCTCCGGTGCGCCGCCGAGAAACCTCACCCGGATCTGATCACCTGGGTTCCAGCGTGCCTCGTTGAGCAGAGCAGCCTTGTCGTTCGCGGCCTGAGCTGCCCTCGAGACCACGACACAGAAATGCGTCTGGCTTGTTGTCATCCCCAAACTCCCCCAGTTGAGTGCGGAATCGCACTTTCGACGCTAGACCGTCAAGCCGACCCACGGCAAGAGCACCTTCGGCGCAGCATCGGGGTCGGTTGCCGGACCACAGACGCCAGCGCAGTTCTGCACAGCTGCAAACCCGGCCCGCTGTCTCGGAACCCGGCGGACGCACCGTGGACGTCGCCGCCGCCCGTTGTGCGGCGTGCCCGCGGGACGTCAGCAAGTACGGCCGGTGTTCAAGCAACACGACGTTCAGCATCGCCAGGGCCGCTCTACTGGCCGGCCCGTCACCATCGAGGCCCCCGCGCCCGATGATGACCTTTCTGTGTAGGTGGACCGGTGGCCACGGTCGCTTCCGGGCACACCCCGCCGCCCAACGTAGGTCGGCATACCAGAAACCCGAACCGCATTTGGGGGGTCGGTACTGGTGCCGAGAACACCTCACGCCGACAAGGTGGAACCAAGGACAGCTTGTTGGCTGAGCCACGTCGTCCCACTAGCCGTGCTCTCCACCTGGCTCCGTACCCGCATGAGAAAGGGAAAGTCTGATGGAACTCATCAACGACCTGGCGACCTGGGCCTGGGCCCGGCACCACAACATCGCCAGCTGGTACGTCCGGCCGCTGTTCCTGCTGCCGTTCTGCTACTTCGCCTACCGGCGCAGCCTGTCCGGAATCACCATCACCCTGGTCGCGCTGGCGACCAGCATGGCGTGGTTCCCAGCCCCGGCAACCCCGAGCCCGGCGGTAGTCGAGATGCTGGCTGCCGAACGGGACTACCTGTTCGGGCCGTGGAACGCCGCCAAAGTAGCGGTCTCCCTGATCATCCCGGCCACCTTCACCGCACTCGCCCTCACCTTTTGGCGCCGGTCCTTCACCTGGGGACTGGTGGTCATCAACGGCGCGGTGCTGTTCAAGATCGGCTGGACCTACGCCGTCAGCGGTGCCGCCGGCGCGACCGCGCACCTCGTGCCAGCGCTCGCCGGACTGGTCCTGGTGAACGCGATCGTGCTGGGCGCAGCTCGCCTGGTGGCGCGGCGCCGGACTGTGGCGCGGCCAGCATGAGCACCGTCGGCATGCTTGACCACAGGTTCCCCTACGTCCGGTTCGGCGGCGGACCAGAGCCGCTCGTCGTGCTCACGGGACTCGCCTTCGACAACAACGCGCCGACCGTTGCGGAAGCTCGCCTCTACGGATGGTCGATGCGCCGCCTGGCGGCGGGCCGGACGGTCACCGTCCTCCGTCGGCCCCGCGGGCTCTCGAACGCCAGCGGCGAGCTGTCAACGGCCGACATCGCCGACCTGTACGCGTCGGTGCTGGCCGACGAGCCGGGTCCGGTCGACGTCCTGGGGCTGTCGACCGGAGGCCTGATCGCCCAACACCTGGCGCTGCGCCACCCCAGGATCGTGCGGCGGCTGGTCCTGGCCGTCACCGGTGCACGGATTGCTGAGCCTGGTCGGAGGATCTGCCAAGACTGGCTGGTTCACGTCGAGCGACGCGACTGGCGCGCCTTGCGCGCCACGTTGGCAGCCTCGGCGGTCGACGGGCGGACTGCTCAAGGCCTGGCCCGGCTCCTCGGCGGCTCCAGACGCGAGCCGGACCCCCGAGACGTCGCCGACTTCGAGGCGACCGTCCGGGCCGACCTCCAGCACGACACCACCGCCGCACTCCCAGAGATGGCCGTTCCCACGCTGATCCTCGGCGGCAAGGACGACCCGTTCTTTCCCGAATCGGTGCTACGCGCGACCGCCGCTGCGATTCCCCTTGCACATCTCGAGATCCACGCCGGTGGTCACGGCGTCCCCAAGCACCACAGCCGGTGGCTCCAAGACCACGTCACCGCCTTTCTCCCCCTCAACGCGACCGGGCAGTGAACAGTCCGGACGAGGTATCACCCTGCCTGGCGCTCGGCATCGGGCACAACGACCCAGGTCGTGTGCACCGTCGAGCCTCGGCACCCATCACCTCGTCGCTCTTCGCTGCAGCGGCGGACAGGAGAAGATCATGAGCAACAGCGTGACCGTTTCACGAGTTCGGTCCGAAACCGCTCAGGGACAGGTCACGGACGACCCAAGCGCGCGCTCCGCACCGACCCGACCGAAGCCGGCGAACCGCCCGCCAGCTGCTGCGGGCGGGGGCCGCAGCAGCGGCAACGCCCGCCACCGGAGCAAGAGCCCTCGCTCCACCACCACCGTTCTGCTCTCGCTGGCCGCAGTCCTGGTGGCGGCGCTTTATGTCGGTTCCCTCATCGTCTTGAGCGGCGCCGCAGCCTCGGCGAACGAACGGGCGTCTTGGGCGGGCCCGGCGGCCATCAGCGCGATGCTCACCCTGTATTCGGTCGTGGCAGCCTTTATTCTCGCCTTCACCGCGGCCGTCCGGGATACCGACAAGAACTAGCCGATCGGCGCCGTGACGGCGGCAGGCCCTGCTGGCGTTGAGACCTCATTCGCGGTCGGGCCCGCGGGCTTGCAGCCATCCGTTCCGGGTCAGCCGGTACTGCCGAAAGGTGGCGCCCCCGTACGCCACGTCTCCGTCGGGCAGAAATCCGAACCGGCGCACGGCTCGCTCCGGGCTTCGTGTGTACGGGAGGGCGATCAGGACGGAGTCTAGGCCGAGCTCGCGAAATCCGCGGTCCAGCGCCGCGCGGGTGATGTCGGCGCCAAGCCCCCAGTGCTCCGGGGCCAGCACCAGGGCGAAATCCGCGCCGTTCTCCTCGCGTTGGAAGCCGCCCCAGCCCGCAAACGTGCCGTTCACCAGAACTGCCCAAGGTCCATAGCCGTGTTCGGACCACTGCGCATCTTTGGCCTGCACCCACGCGGCCGCTGACTCTGCGGTGAAGGTGCTCGCCAGGGGCATGTGCCGAGCATTGCGCGGCTCGTTCAGCAGATCGAGCACCAAATCCACCGCCACCTCGGTCAAGCGGCCGAACTCGACACGCACCTCGGACACAGACCCGACCCTAGCGGTGGGACCAGCCCTGAGCCGGTCCCACCGCTCGTTCCACACCAGAAACCCGGCCCACGAATCACCGGTGCACCACCTGCACACACGCCAACGCCGGCGGCACTCTGACTAAGGAAGGCGCAAAGGGGTGGAAACCCGGGATGACGCCTTTGTCCGAGACCACGCCCCTCCACAGGAGACAAGATCATGAGTTTACGTACCGCGGCCGCTTTGACGGTCGCCTCCGTGCTTTCCCTGACCGCCTGCAGCGGCGGCCCCACCACGACGGACAAGCTGAGCTATCAGATGGACCAGTCCCTCACCGCGTTGGTGATCGGCGCTCGCGCCGCGAGTGTGGACATCGTGGTCGGCGACGGCCCGGTCACCGTCACCGAGGAATACCGATACTCCAGGGGCAAACCCCGCACAGCCCACCAGGTGGAGGGCCAGAGATTGCGGCTCACCGAGTCCGGCTGTGGCGACGACGACGCACGATGCGACGTCACGTACACCATCCGCATGCCCGAAGCCATGTCGGTCGACATCGCCGCCGAGGCAGGCGCGGTGAAACTGGACGGTCTGGCCGGGAACCTACGGGTCACTACCGAGGCGGCCGCTGTCGAAGGACGTGGCCTCACCAGTGATCAGGTGATCATTCAGACCGAGGCCGGAGCGGCAACTCTGGAGTTCGTCGAGGCGCCCACGCTGGTGCGGACCACAACTGCACTGGGCGGGATCAATCTCCGCCTACCAGGGAGTACGGCCTACGCAGTGGACGTCCGCTCCCAAGTGGGCGCGAGCGCCGTGGACGTCGACCGAGACCCCACGTCAGCGCACCAGATCGAGGTGCACACCGAGGTCGGCGGAGTGAAGATCGAGCGCCTGGCCTAGAGAGCTCGGTCAGTCGGGCAACCTCGTCCTCGGTTCCACCGCTCACCCGCGAAGTTGGCCAGCTGCTCTGTCCGCGGCGTGCCGGTGGATCGCAAGCAGCCGAGCTGTACGACGAAGAGGTCGCTCTGTGGAGGGCAGGGTGCGCGCGGCCTGTCCTCCTCCTATCGTCTGTACCAGCACCGCCCCCGGGCGCGACAGAAGCAGGACAGGGAGCCGACAGCACGAACCGGAAACGTCGGCCGCGACAGCCCGCCAACGCCGGGATCTCAACCGGCCTTCTTCAGGAGCAACGACGATGACCAGCTCAGTCCTCCGCAACGACCGCCACACCGACGCGCCGACAGCAACACCGCGGCTGCGGAACTGGGCGCTCAGGCGCCCCCTCACCACATTCCTCGTCCTCGCGTTCTCACTGGCATACGGCCTGATGGCCGTGCTCTACCTGGCCCACCGCCGCACCATCCCCGGACGCTCCGTGATCGACCAGCTGCCCATCCCGATCGACGAATTCGCCGGCCTCCTGATGGTCCTCAGCCTCTTCCCGGCCGCGCTCTACGTGACCTGGGCCAGCGAGGGCCGCCCGGGCGTAGGACGCCTAGTTCGGCGGGCGACCCGCTGGCGAGTCCACTTCGGCTGGTGGCTGCTGGTGTTCTTGGCGCTCCCGGCGCTCACCACCGGCATGGCACTCGTGGCTGGGGACAGCCTTCGTCACGTGAGCCCCGTTCGGGTCTTCCTCAGCCAGCTGGTGCTCCTGGCCATCAACTTCATCGCCACCAACCTGTGGGAGGAGACTTCCTGGGCCGGATTCCTGCAGACCAGATTGGAACGGCGGCACAACCTGTTGGTCGCTGCGGTGCTGACGGCGGTGCCGTTCGCCTTCATGCATCTCCCCCTTCAGCTGTTCCTCGGACCGGTTTCCGCAACCTCACTGCTGTTCGGCTTGCTGGCCTACTTCATCCTCGGCCTGCTGTTTCGGCCCATGCTCGCCGTCTTCCTCCGAGGCACCGGCGACAGCGTGCTGCTGGTCGCCCTCCTGCACAGCGTCTTCAACCGCACCGGCAACGAGAATGGCATCGCCGCCGCCCTCACTGACGGCAACGCCCACGGCCTGACCCTGCTGATCGCCGTCCTCCTGCTCACGACCGCAACGGCAGTCGCCATCCGGCCCCGCCTTACCCGGGCCCACCGCCACTACCTCGACCAGCTCTGACCTCACGCAGCCGAGCCGGCCGGTTCGCCATTGGCACGCACTCAGAGCAAGCCCACCCACTGACCCACCGCCTCAGTGGGTCAAGGCACTGCTGCGCGATGCCGTCCGGCTTCCCCGCCCGCCCGCCAGACAACCGGGGAGCCTTGTCACCCCACCCGCAGCCACCCCAATCCAGTACCGCGACGTACTCGAGCTCGTGCGAAACCGACACATTGGTGGCCTGCAGGTCACCGTGCCGGAAGGCGTCGGGACGCGGCCCGGCATCGGCTCGCTGCCGAAGTCGCGAGATCCACTCGGCCAGCCACTGGTGCTCGCCGCGGCCGATGTATCCCCGATCGGCCAGCTCCCCTGGCCATGTCTCGGGTTCCGGCAGCTCCTCAATCTTGAGCTCTGCCAACGGTTCCGACTGTTCCAGGCCTGTGTGGAGCCGGGCTAGGTCGCGACCGAGTTCTCGGTAGGCGGGGCCCGCAGCTGCGGGCTCCGAACCCATGCTCTTTCGTGGGCTCCCGGCACCCGCTCGTACTGGCTGTACGGGACGGGCAGGATCCTTCCGGTAGCGTCGAACGCGACGACCGGCGGCGTCCGGACGCCCGCCCCCGGGCCGCCGGCACGGCTAGCGCCACCTTCCGAGCTGCCTCGATCGCAGCCCTTAACCCAACCAGGCTCTGCGTGGGCGTGGGCGTGGGCGAGGGCGGGGCGTTGGCGACGGCGGAACACCTGTTCGGCCGGAGTTGGCGCTGACCACGACTAGACCGGCGGCGGCGACCCACAGTGCAGTGGAGAACCACCAGATGAGCTGGTAGTCGTCACCAGCGAAGCGGGGCAAGAGGAACTGGGCGGCGGTGTTGGTGGCGGCGTGGCTGATGATAACGATCGGCAAACTGCCGTTCGTCCGCAGGAAGAACCAGGCCAGGACCACGGACTGAGCCATAACGCCGACCAGGAACTGCAGCGGGGGCCGCTGGTGTGTCGGGTCGGAGATCAGCTCGGGGAGGTGCCACAGCGCCCAGATCACCCCGAGCAGCAGGGCCGACCGAAGCCCGCCGAAGCGGTTGACGAGGCGCGGCAAGAGGTAGGCCCGCCATCCGAGCTCCTCGAACAGGCCGACAAGCAGAATCGTGGAGAGGAACGTCAGCGCGACCAGCGGCCAGCTGATGTCCGTGCTCGTCACCGGCTTGCCGCCGGACGCCACGGTGAGCGCGGACGCCGCAAGGGTGATCGCAGGGGGCAATCCCATGGCCAGCAGGTACCAGCCGGGAGCGCGACGCCACCGGAGGAGGTACCCCAGCAGGTGGCGCAGCCCGCCTGCTCCTCTGGTCACCACAGTCACGGTCACCGCGGCCACAAGGGGACCGAAAGGCACCAGCGGGCTGCTGTCCGGGTTCAAGAGGACGAGGGGCCAGGGCGCCCAGGACAGCAGGAAGGCCAGGCCCAGGAACAGTGCCACCTGATGACGCAGAGCCCAGGTCGACCGACGCCCGGTAACGCCAGCCACCGGTCGCGCACCGCGCGTGGTCGCCCCACGATTCAGCCGGTCGACCGACCCACCGTCGCCCATCGCGCGCCTCATCGTGGGGACTCCGAGGGCACGAGGTCGCGTTTTGGACCGAGGGCGGCGGTCAGGAGGAGAAGCGCGGTCAGATAACCGATCTCATATCCCTTGCCGTGAAGCAGGGCGGCGGCCATGTCGGTCGGGTTCCGTGTGCGGTTGACGCCGTGAACCAGGACGACCGCAGCAATGTCGCTGGTCATGCCGCTGCCCTGCTCACGTCGGCCACTGCCGGTTGCGACAGGTCGGCCGGACCGGGCCGTCGTGCGTGCAGCAGAGCGGCGACGGTGAGGGCAGCCACAGTCAACAGCCCAAACTCGCCGACCCAGACCACGCTTGCCGTACCGATTACCCACGGATCGAAGCCAACCTGGATCACGACGTTCCACACCACGTGCAAGGCGTACGGCGGCCACACCGACCCCGTGTCCATCCGCAGCCGGGCCAGCACATACCCCAGGGACGTCGTCGTTCCCAGCAGCATCAGAGTGGAGAAGGTGGATGAGGGGCTGTCTTCCACGAACCCTCCCCACAGGATCAGCGGCACATGCCAAACGCCCCAGATCAAGGCGCTGACCAGAAGGGGGGCGGGCACGCCTGCGTCCACCAACCGGGTGACCATGTAGCCCCGCCACCCCAGCTCTTCGCCAAAGCAGAGAAACACGTTGACCACCAGCATGGCGACCAGGAGACCGGCCCATTGAGGCAAAGCCGGCGTATGAGAACCCACAAGTCCGGTGAGCCAGGCGCAGCCGTAGGCGGCCGAACCGATGAGGAACGGCAGAGCGACCGCGTAGCTGAGGGCCCGGCGACCTGGGCGACCACCAAGACGAAAGGAGACGTCGGAGAAGCTCTCCTGTCGTGCGAGCCGGGCGACCACCGAGGCCAACGCGGGCGTGGACATCAGTGCCGTCATCCAGAAGATCGACGTGGTCTGGTCCTGGAAGGCGTGAGTGAGGATGACCCCGGTCTGCAGAGGTGCCGACAGGATGACCACGACAGCGAGGTAGAGGACCAGGCCGCGGCGTGCCGCTCGTCGGATCTGGGAACTGCTGGTGGGGAGGGCCTTGTCCATGATGCTCCTTCGGTAGGGGGTGGGAGAGGCACGGTTCCAGCTGGGGCCGGCCCCGGCGAGCCGGCTCCTGACGAGTGTGTTCAGCCGCCCTTTCCCGCCCCCGTCCGCGCAGTCCTCGGCCCGGGACAGGTCGAGGACAGGTCCGCACCAGCGCCGGCAAGCACAGTCGCTGCCATTCCAGATCGTGCCGGTCCGCCCCGCGAGCCGGCTCTCGACAGAGAGGTCTTGGCACATGTTGGTGCTCCTGGTCGGCGCGTCCGGCTATCTCGGTTCGGCGATCGCCGACAATCTGCGGCAGCACGGCCATCAGGTTGTCTCGATGGTCCGTAGCCCTCGACGGCCTTCTGTCGATGGTCAGCTCGCCATCGCCGACCTGTCCGACCCTGCGGCCGCGGCTGCCGTGACCACGGCAGACGTCGGCGCCGTGGTGCATGCCGGTGCTCCGGTGGGCGACTGGGGCCTGGAGTCACGCTCGGTGGCCGCGATGCTGGCCGCCCTCGACGAGGTAGACAAGCCGTTCGTCTATATCAGCGGTCTGTGGGTGCTGGGCAGCAGCCGCTCGCCGGGCGTCCTCCTGCCCCGGGTGCTCGACGAAACGGCTGAGACCCGCCCTCTCGCTGTGGTGGCCGGCCGGGAGACGCTGGAGCAGACCGTGCTCACCACCCGATCAGCGCGAGGGATCGTGGTCCGTCCGGGCGTCGTGCATGGTCGCGGTGGCGGCATCCCCGCCATGATGACCCGCTGGGCCAGGGAGCGCGGTCACGGCAGCTACATCGGGCAAGGACGTGGCTCTGGTCTCACCTGGCCGATGGTGCACGTCGACGACCTCGCCGACCTGGTGCTGCTGGCATTGACGTCGGCGGCGACAGGGGCGGTGCTCCACGCCGTGGCCGAGCCGGCAGTGCCGGTGACAGACATCGCCGCCGCCGCCGACGTGGCTGTCGGCCAGCCGGGACGGGCCCGGGTCTGGCCGGTTGCTGCCGCCGCGGCTGCGTTGGGTGCACCGTTAGCGGAGGCATTGGCTACCAGCCAGCAGGCGACGGCGCCGGCCTCGGCCGCACTCGGCTGGCGACCCATTCGGGAGGGTGTGGTTCGCGACCTCACGTCCGGGTCCTACCTGATCGAGCCAGAAGCCCGGGCAAGCGGCCTCCGATGACGAACTCGACGCTGCTGGCCAGAACGGTCGCCGACCGGGCCCAGTCGACCCGGTCACTCACCCTCGGACTGTGCATGAACATCGTCGCCATCGCCTTCGAGTCCATTGCCGTGGCAACGGCCATGCCGGTCGCCGCGCGTGAGCTGAACGGGATCGGTTGGTACGCCTGGTCCTTCTCGCTCTTCCTCATCGGGATGCTGTTCAGCACGGTGGTGGCGGGGCGGTTGAGTGACCGGGTGGGCTTCGCGAAGCCGCTGCTCACGGGTCTCGCGGTGTTCGTGCTGGGTCTGGTGATTGCCGGCTCAGCTGTGCAGATGGCTCAGCTGGTGACCGGCCGCTTGATCCAGGGCCTCGGCAGTGGGCTGATCAACACCGCCGTCTTCGTCTGCGTCGCCGTGGCCTACCGCGAGGCGGACCGACCCCAGATGTTCACCTACCTCTCCACCGCCTGGGTGCTGCCCGCGTTCGTCGGTCCGCCGGTGGCGGCGTGGCTCACCCAACGGTGGGGCTGGCACTGCGTCTTCTTCTCCGTGATCCCGCTGGTGGTCGTGGGCGGCCTGCTGATCCTGCCGAGTCTGCGCCAGCTGATGGTCCCTCCGCCTACCTCGGCGGCAGCGCCCGGCACCCTACAACCGGCGCCCTTGTGGGCTGCCGGGCTGGTAGCCGTCGCCGCGGCCGGCCTGCAGCTGGCCGGACAACAGCTCGGCTGGACTGGGGCGGCGCTGCTGCTCGGTGGCATCGTCGCTCTCGTTGTCGGGCTGCCGCACCTGATGCCGGCGTGCTTCGGCAGGGTCGGGCGAGGTTTGCCGGCGGTGATCATCACCCGAGGCCTGCTGTCCGGCGCGTTTGTCGGAGGTGAGGCCTTCGTGCCCCTCATGCTGGTCGAACAAAGGCAGCTGGGCCTGGTGCTCGCAGGAGCCGCCCTCACCGTGGGCAGCATCGGCTGGATGACCGGGTCCTGGCTTCAGTCGCGGCCGTGGTTCTCGGTTCGCAGGGATCGGATCATCACCCTCGGATGCGTCTCTGTTGCCGTCGGACTCGGTGGCATCGCGACGATTGCCTTCGTCTCGACACTGCCGTACTGGCTGGCCGGGATGAGCTGGGTCTTTTCGGGCTTCGGCATGGGCCTGGCCACCTCCAGCACGGCAGTGGTGGTGATGACCCTCTCGTCCGAGCACACTCAGGGTCGTAACGCCTCTTCTCTCAACCTCTCCGACGCGCTCGGTGCCGGGCTTTTCGTCGGGTTGTCCGGGACGCTTTTCACCGCCTTGCACGCGACCGGCCAGCTGCCCCTGACCTTCGGCACCCTGCTGCTCACCATGTCAGCGGTGGCGGTCCTGGCCGGGCTCGCGACCCTTCGCATCGGGGCCGTGACCAACGACGCCACCCGCTGACCAGGACGGCAGCAGCTCTTGAGCATCACCTCGAGGAAGGGAAGGTTCGGTCGAGCTCGTCCACGAGGTCGCCGAGGCTGACGTACCGCGCGGCCGCGCTGACGCTGCCGGCTCGCTCACCGAGCTGTCGGCCGACCTCCTGCAGCAGTCGTTCGGTCTGCGGCGCATAGGCCGCGGGAACCGGGATGGCGGACTCGCGCCGGGCCGACGCTGCCGCGCTGAGCAGCCTGTAGGCAGTCTCAGCTGACCCACTTGCGTACAGCGCTGCACCGAAACACTCCAGAGACTCGAGCAGCCCACCGCGGTGACCCATGGTGTGAGCAGTGACCATGGCCTCCCTGGCGTGTTGTCGAGCCTTAGTGAGCTGACCTCCGGCGAGCGCGGATCGGGACAGCAGCGTCAGCGCGTTGATCTGGCCCTCGAGATAGCCCACAGCCCGCCAGCACGCCAGGCTCTCCTGGGCGTTCTCGTACGCCGTCATCGGTGCACCGGTGAGCAGGGCGAGCCGGGCTCGCTGGCTGAGGGCGAGCCCGACGAGATGTTTGTCGTGGCCTTGTCGGGCTGCAGAGACCGCTGCCTCGATCCGAGGACCGGTGTCGTCGTCGCCCTGGTCGATCGCCGTCCTGGCACGGAGAATCAGCGCTGCCGTCCGGTGCCAGGCGTCGCCAACCAGGTGTGCTCGTTGAGCGGCCTCCTCATGGCTCGCCCCTGCTTCCTCCAGCTCCCCGAGCCCCCATTGGGCCAGCCCTAGAGTGACCAGGCTCCTGGCCAGGGCGGCGTCATCTCCGATCCGACGACTGATCAGTACGCTCTGCGCGCACAGCTCCCTGGCCCTGGTCAGGTCGCCGCGCGGCGCAGCGATCCGGCCCGCAGCGTGCAGGATGCCGGCTCGAGCCACGTCGTCGTCCGTCGCGACGGCGGCGGCGGTCTCCACCCAACCGGTCGCCTCGTCGAGCATGCCCTCCAACGTCCAGAACCACCCCGACACCGCCGCTAGCCGCACACCGAGGTCCGGGTCGCCTCCACCCAGGGACCAGGCGAGGGCTGCACGCAGGTCGGGCAGGGTCTCCCGGATTCGCGCCAACCACAGGGTCTGGCCCTTGCCACGCAGCCCTTCGTCCGCCGCAGTCATCAGGGCCAGCAGATGCTCGGCGTGGCGCCCTCGTGCCTCCCCTGCGAAGGACTCGCTGGTGAGCACTTCCGAGGCGAACACCCGCACCGGCTCGAGGAGGCGATACCTCCCGGTGGCGGTGACGCTGACCAAGGACTGCCGGACCAGGGACGCAGTGAGCCGGAAACTCTCGGCGGGGGGCGAAGCTGCCATCGCCCCGGCCCCCTCGAGGTCGAAAGAGCCGGCGAAAGCACCCAGAAGGACAAAGTGGCGCCGCTCGACAGCCGTGAGCAGCGCCACACTCGACTCGATCACCGCCCGCAGGCTGCGTTGCCGGGCCGGGGAGTCGCGGCTCTCACCCTCCAGCAAGTCGAGATGGTCCGCTAGCCGCTGCAGCAGGCCGTCCGGAGCCAGCACATCAGCGTGACCAGCGGCCAGCTCGATCGCGAGCGGCAAGCCGTCGAGTGTGCGGACAATGCCGGCCACGTCGGCCGCGTTGAGGTCAGTCACGGCGAAGCCAGGCCGCGCCGACCTGGCGCGAGCCACGAACAGCTCGACCGACGGGACCCCGACGAGGTCAGCTTCGCTCCCGACGGCTTCGTCGGGCAGCTGCAGCGGCGGGAGTGGCCAGGTCACCTCGCCGGACAGCCGCAACGGCCGTCGGCTCGTGGTCAGAGTCGTCAGTGCCGGGCAGCTGCGGTGGAGCCGGCTCACCAGGTCTCCGGTCGGGTCTACCAGGTGCTCGACTCCATCGAGCACCAACAAGCCCTTGGTGGCTCCGATGTGCTCGATGACCGCGTCGACCAGGTCAGTCGCGGGGCGAGTCACGACCCCGATGGCCCGAGCGACGGTGGGCACCACGAGCTCGGGGGCGGCCAGGGTCGAGAGGTCCACGAACCACACCGAGTCATGCTCGCGTCGTCGGGCGACCTCCATGGCCAGCCGCGTCTTGCCCACCCCACCGGGGCCGGTCACGGTCAGGAGCCTCGTCAGATCCAGGATGTCCCGGACTTCGTCGAGGTGCTGCTCTCGGCCGAGCAGGGCGGTCACGGGCATTGGAATCGTCGTCGGCGACACCGGCCGCTCCTTCAACGCGCGAGCGTCGGAGGCTTCCGGTGGTTCGACCCACTGCAGGTCCTCCTCCTGGTTCAGGATCTGCCGCTCCAGGGCTTGCAGCTCCGGGCCGGGGTCGAGGCCCAGCTCCTCGGCCAGCACGCGACGAGCGGCGGCATAGGCGGCCAGAGCCTCGCTTTGTCGTCCGGTCCGATAAAGGGCCAGCATGAGCAGGGCCACGAACTGTTCCTGCAGGGGATGCGCTGCCGTCAGCGCCTGCGCCTCTCCCACGGCCTCCTGCGCGCGCCCCAAGGCCAGCAGGCTGTGCAGTCCAACAACATCCGCCTGCAATCGGCGCTCCTCCAGCCGGGTGATCTCCGCGGTAGCCCACTCATGCGATGACACGTCAGCAAGCGGCTCCCCGCGCCACAGCCGCCTCGCCGCCGACACGCTGTCAAGGGCCAGCCGCGCGCCCTGCGCTGTGGCGGCGGCGTACGCCTCAGTGGCCTGGTGCACCTGACGTTCGAAGTGGACAGTGTCGACGGCGTCATCGTCGACCATCAGCATGTAGCCAGC
>DASQDG010000002.1:0-61125 GCA_035634295.1 Propionibacteriaceae bacterium
GAGGTCGACGGCGGGCCAGAAGCCCAGCACCCCCTCGGTGGGGATGGGCCGGCGCGGCTCCATCAGGACCTCTGCGAACAGGAAGACCGACGCGGCCAGCACCAGCCAGACCATGACCTTGCGCAGCAGCCGGACGCTGCCGAGCGGGCGGATGGCCATCGCGGTGGCGACCGCTCCGGCCAGCAGCACGAACGGCCACCGCCAGGCCTCGCCGACCACGGCCACGGCGGCGGTCGAGATGACGATGATCTCCATCGTGGCCCAGCCGATGTTCTGGGCGATGTTGAGCAGCGTCGGCGCCACCGAGCCGCGCCGGCCGAAGAGGCCGCGCAGAGCGACCATGGCCGGAGCGCCGGTTGTCGCCCCGAACACGGCGGAGGCGCCGAGCAGTGAGGCCCCGAGGGCGCACCCGACCACGATGGCGGCCAGCGCCAGCCATACCGAACCGGTGGTGGCCACGACCAGCGCACCGGTCAGTGGGCCGAACAGGCTGATGCCCAGGTTGGCCCACATGGCGAGCTGGTCGCCGAAGCCCAGCGTGCGCGGCAGTGCGGTGGTGAGGACGAGGGGGGCCTCGACAACGCGGGTCATAGCAGCCCGGCCAGCGGGGACGACGGTCTTCGTGGAAGCAGACAAGGTGACTCTCCCTACGCCGGCATTATCCGGTCAGGTTCGGTCGGTCGGCGAACCCGCGCGTGACGCGCACTTCGCCCTCTCAGCCCACCATGTGGTGTGAGCTCCCGTTGACGGCGCCAACCTTACCCCCGACTTCTGGCCGATTGCGGCCGAGGGTGCACGAGACCTCACCCGAGTGAGCGGGAGCCGGTCCGCCGCACGCTCAGCGGAGGCACTGTCCCGACGACGCGAGTGAGTTTTGCAGCACCCCTTCCGCACCTCACCCAGCTGATGTGAAGATGGGCCGATCGGGGGGCCGACGAGCAACGAGGTGGACCAAGATGAGCCGAAGCTTTCCCCGCATGCTGGCGATAGTGGCGGTTGCCGTCTGCGCCCTCCTCGGACCAGCAGCCGTGGCCACTGCCGAAGCGGCGCCCCAACACCCCCGCTCCTCGGCGCGATGGCGCGCCTGCACCACCCACCTCGACGGTGTCCGCACTTGGATCGCCCGTACGCAGCGCAGCGTCACCATTGTCAACCAGACCTCCCGCAGCCACGCCCGAGTGTCCTTCTGGGTGCGCACCCACTCCCGCTGCTCGCTGTCGCGGCTGTTTCTCACCCGCTCAGGCCGGATCGGCTACGGCGGGACGGTGGCGGCCACCAAGCGCCGTCAGGGCTCCGGCACCACCCCGCTCGGCACCTTCACGATGACCGAGGCGTTCGGCAACGGTCCCGCACCGAAGGTGTGGCTTCCGTACCACCGGGTGCGCACCGGCGACTACTGGGTGGGCGACAACGCGAGCCGGTACTACAACTCACTGCGCAATAAGAAGTCGGGCGGCTTCCGCTACTGGCTGCCGAGTTCGCGAGCCAACTCGTCGGAATACCTGCCCAGCTACGGAAGGCAATACCGCTACTCGGTCGTGATCAACTTCAACCGTGCGCCGCAGTCTCGAGTGCGCTACCGGGGCACGGGCATCTTCCTGCACGTGAAGGGGCGAGGAGCCACCGCCGGTTGCGTTGCCGTCACTGCGGCGCAGATGCGGACTGTGCTGGCCCACCTCAAGCCGGGGGACCGGATCACCATCGCCCGTTGAGGCGAACCACCGTCACATGCGGACGGAAGCTACTGCGCCAGCGGCCGGCCCTCCTGGACCCAGCTCTCGACTCCCCCGTCGACGTTGACGGCCTCCTTGCCGTGCGCGTTGAGGTACGAGGCGACCCGCGCCGACCGGCCGCCCAGGTGGCAGATGCACAGCACCTGATCGGCCACCTCCTCGAACCGCTCGGGGATCTGATCCATCGGGATATGCACCGCGCCGTCGATGTGACCCTCGGCCCACTCCTCCTCGGTGCGTACGTCGAGCAGCATCCAGCCGTCGGCGAGTCGGCTGGGGATCTCGGCGGTGGTCAGCGTGGGCACATGGGGTCCGAACACGGGACCCATTGTGGTGCAGCCGACCCGAACCCAGGCAATCCCCCTAACCAGCCCCCTGACCGAAGGTCTACTTGAGCAGCCTGGACAGTCGCCGATCGGCCAGCAACTTGCCACCGGTCTGACACCGGGGGCAGTACTGCAGGGCGGAGTCGGCGAAGGACACCTCGGCTATGGTCCCGCCGCACACGCCGCAGGGCTGGCCAGCGCGACCGTGCACCCTCAGACCCGATTTCTTCTCTCCTTTGAGATCCTTCGCCGCCAGCCCTTCGGCCCTCACGATCGCCTCCGACAGCTCACGCTTGATCGCGTCGTAGAGCGTGCTCAGCTCCTCGTCGGTCAGCGCGTTGGCCGGTTTGAACGGGCTGAGCTTGGCGGCATGCAGGATCTCGTCGGAATAGGCGTTGCCGATACCGGCGATCGTCCGCTGGTCCTTGAGCACCCCCTTGAGCTGCGATCGCCCGGCCGACCGCAGCAGAGCGGCCAGCAGCTCGCGGTCGAACTCCCCAGCCAGCGGGTCCGGCCCCAGGGTTGCCACGTGCTCGATCTGGGCCGGGTCGGTGACCACGTATACCGCCAGCTTGCGCTGCGTGCCGGCCTCGGTGAGCTCGAACCCCGAGGAGTCGTCCAGAGTGACCCGCAGGGCCAGCGGGCCCTTGCCTGGTCGGGGCGGCGTCTCGGGGAGTGCGTCGCGCCAGCGCAGCCAGCCGGCGCGAGCCAGGTGGAACACCAGGTGGAGGCCTTGGGCGGACAGGTCGAGGAATTTGCCGTGCCGGGTGACGGACTCGATCTCCATGCCGGCCAGGGCTGACAACGGTGGCTCGTAGGTCTTCAGCGCACTGAATGCGGCCAGGTCCACCCGAGCGATGGCGTGGCCGACGCAGCGGGCAGTCAGGAAGCGCGCCAGCGACTCCACCTCGGGCATTTCCGGCATGCCTCATTATGTCTCGCGCGCCATCGGTCGGGTGGGCCTTCGGGGCCACGCCGAGGGACCTCACCAGTCGGGAGCAGGCAAGTGCAGCGCCAGGTCCAGGCGCCGGAGGTATTCCGTACGCGTGATCTCCACCACCCCCAGCGAGGCCAGGTGCTCGGTGCGCCACTGCACGTCCAGCAACCGATGCTCGCCGCCGGCGTCTCGCAGCCGCCCGACTAAGGCGACCAGCGCGGCCTTGGAGGCGTCCCGGCCGATGTCTGGCCGGTGGAACATGGACTCCCCGGCGAACAACCCACCGATGCTGACGCCGTAAAGCCCACCCGCCAGCTCGCCGTCGTCGGTCCAAGCCTCCACAGTGTGCACATATCCACTGCGGTGCAGTCCCCCGTAGACCGCGGCGATGTTGGCGTCGATCCAGCCTCCGGGTCTCCGCCGGTCCGCACATCCGGCCAGCACGGCCTCAAAGGCGGTGTCGATGCGGATCTCGTAGCGCTGCATCATCTTGCGGAGTGAGCGGGTGACCCGCAGCCCGTCCAGGGGCAGCACGCCGCGCTGCAGCGGCGAATACCAGCCCATCAGGTGTCTTCGACTGGGCATCGGGAAGACCCCGCTGCGGTAGGCGGCCAGCGCCAGCGCCTCGTCGAACTCACGCGACACCGCGATCAGGTCGCTGGCGCGCCAGCCAGCGGGCGGGCCGAAGGGTGAGTGCTGCACGTCTCAATTGTCCTCGTCGGTCCGGGTTGGCTCCGGGTGAGCACGGGGGTGAGGATGACGAGCGCCCACGTACGCTAGGGGCGAAACCGCTGCCGTCGCGCAGCGCGTAAGTCTGGGGAGGTCCAATGGCGTCACGGCAAGGGGTCGTGGGCAAGATGCTCGCCCGTGGGATCGGCCCCGTGGCGGCCAAGATGGCTCCACAGGCGGCCGGCGGTGCTCTGCGCCGAGTGCTGGAGATGGCCATCGACGGCCTGGGCCCGGTGCCCAGCGCCAAGCAGGTCGCGGGCAAGGCACTGGAGCGTCAGTCGGGTTCGGTCGAGTCGGCCATCGAGTCGATTGTTGAGTCGCACGTCCGGCTGGCCTCAGCCCAGGGCTTCGTGGCCAATCTCGGCGGCGTCGCGGCGCTGCCGGTGGCGGTGCCCGCGAACGTCACCGGGATGGCTGTGCTGCACGTCCGGATGATCGCTGCCATCGCCCATCTGCGCGGCTACGACGTGAACGACAACCGGGTCCGTACTGCTCTGGTGATGTGCCTGCTCGGAGGCGAGCAGATCGGGCGTCACATCGCCGAGGGCAAGCTGCCGACCTCACCGATGGCGGTGGCCACCGCCCCGGTCTTCGACCCCGACCTCGACCGCCGAGTGGCCGAGGAGGTGGTCAGTGATCTCACGTCGCGGATCGGCGGCAAGAACCTCGCCCTGATGGTGACCAAGCGGGTGCCACTGATCGGCGGTGGTGTGGGGGCCGTGATGGACGGACTGGCCACGCGGCAGATCGGCAAGTACGCCCAGGGCGAACTTGCGCTACGGCGTCAGCTGCACCGCTAGACCCGTCCACCGGGGGGCAGCATCAGCCCGCCAGCCGGCGGAACAGTCCCATCGGCACCAGCCTCATCGGCGTCGCCAGCACCGCCCACGGCCGAGCCGGCACGTAGGCGCGGGCCGGTTCTCGCTCGATCGCGTCCACGATCTCTGCCGTGCCTGACTCGAGGTCGACGGCCCACCTGACGTTGGGGGCGTCGGCCAGCAGCTCCGTGCGGATGTAGCCGGGATGAATTGTGCTGACCGTGATGGGGGAGTGCCAGAGATCGGCTCGCATTCCCTCCGCAAGGGTGGCGATGCCCGCCTTGGTCGCAGAGTAGACGTTCATGCGGCCCCGCATGCCGCGCAAAGCCGCCATCGAGGAGATCACCACCAGGTGACCGACCTCCGCTCGCCCGAACAGGGCCATCGCCGACTCGCACTGATTGAGCACTCCGACGAAGTTGGTCTGCGCCACCCGATGGTTGTCGGCGGCGTGCCCGCGCCCCACCGACCCGCCGGCGGCGATGCCGGCGTTGGCGACCACCCGGTCCAGGCCGCCGAGCTCGGTTGCGCAGTCGGCGAATACGGCGTCGGTGGCCTCGGGGTCGTTGACGTCCAGAGCTCGGACGACCACCGTCCGGTCCGGGTGGGCGGCCATCAGCTGATCGCGCAGCCGCTCGAGCTCGGAGGTCCGGCGGGCACAGAGCGCCAGGTCCCGTCCGTCCGCTGCCCAGATGCGTGCCATCTGCGCCCCTAGCCCTGCAGACGCTCCGGTGATCAGGATGCGCTGCCGGCGGGGCGGAGAGCTGGCGCCAGGTCGGAGGAACATGGGCCAACCCTAGAGCGAGCCGTGCACGAGGCCGCGCGTGTGGCCCACCTCACACCGGCTTGCACCCACGTGCGCAAACCTCTAACTTAGGAGAGGCTTACCTACACAAGGCGAAGCCGACGAGGAAGCCGAGAAGTGCTGGAACACCCAGCCGGGCGAAAAGGATGTCTCGATGCTGGGGAACTATCTGATCGGATTGCGAGAGGGCTTGGAGGCCGCTCTCGTGGTCAGCATCCTCATCGCCTATCTGGTCAAGTCCAACCGCCGGCACCTGATCCCCCGGATCTGGCTGGGCGTCACCGTCGCAGTGGTGGTGTCGCTGGCTTTCGGGGCAGCGCTCACCTTTGGACCCCGCGGGCTCACCTTCGAAGCCCAGGAACTCATCGGCGGGGTGCTGTCCATCATCGCCGTCGCCTTTGTCACCTGGATGATCTTCTGGATGGCACGCGCGGCCCGCAGCCTGTCGGGGGTGCTGCGCAGCCAAGTCGACGAGGCCGCCGCAGCCGGTGGATGGTCCCTGACCGTGGTAGCCGTGCTGGCCGTCGGGCGAGAGGGCCTGGAGACTGCACTCTTCCTGTGGGCCGCGACTCAAGCGACCGCGCGCGAGTCCGGCGCCACCGCCGTGCCGCTGCTCGGCGCAGCGCTGGGCCTGATCACCGCCGTAGTGCTGGGCTACCTGATCTACCGGGGCGCCCTCAGTATCAACCTGACCCGCTTCTTCACCTGGACCGGCGCCTTCTTGATCGTGGTGGCCGCCGGCGTCTTGGCTTACGGCGTGCACGACCTGCAGGAGGCGCGTTTCCTGCCTGGGCTCACCACCTTGGCCTTTGACGTCTCGCACGTGATCCCGCCGAACTCGTGGTACGGGACGCTCCTCAAGGGCATCTTCAACTTCTCCCCGGCGACCACTCAGCTGGAGCTCACGGCCTGGCTGCTCTACGTCATCCCAGTGCTCTCGATCTTCCTGGTCCGGGTGCGCGCTCGCTCCCAAACCCCCGCCCGTACGGCCCCGGTGCCGACGGTTGTCTCTGGAGGCCGTTCCTGATGTCCCACCGCTCGACCAAGCGACGAGCTGCCGGCTCCGTCGGCGCCCTGCTGGTGCTGCCGCTGCTGGCCGCCTGCACGCAGAACGCGCCGGCCAGTGAAGGCTCCACCAGCGGCGGCGACCCCCGTGCCATGGCGGTGACCGCCGATGACACCACCTGCCAGGTCTCAGCCCCCTCGGCGCCGTCGGGCAACCTCAGGTTCAGCGTGCGCAACGCCGGCACCAAGGTGAACGAGTTTTATCTGCTGGACTCCGACGGCTTGCGGATCGTGGCCGAGGTGGAGAACATCGGACCCGGCCTGACTCGTGACCTGGTGGTGACCGCCGGACCCGGCCGCTACCTGACCGCCTGCAAACCCGGCATGGTCGGCGACGGAATCCGCGCCCCCTTCGAGGTGTCCGACTCGGGCGCCGACCTCAGCCCTCAGGGCGACGACAAGGAGCAGGTGCAAAAGGCGAGCCAGCTCTATGCCGCCTACGTCAAAGACCAGACCGACCAGCTGTTGACCAAGACTGAGCAGTTCCGTCGCCTGTACGTCGCCGGCAAGGACGACCAGGCCCGGGCTCTGTATCCGGTGGCCCGGGTGCACTGGGAGCGGATCGAGCCGGTGGCGGAGTCGTTTGGCGACCTCGACCCGAAGATGGACCTGCGCGAGGCCGATCTGGAGGAGGGCGCCGCCTGGACCGGCTGGCACCGGATCGAGAAGGATCTGTGGCCCGCGCGCGCCAAGAACTACCAGCCACTGACCGCGGCGGAGCGCAAAAAGTATGCCGACGACCTGCTGGTCAACACCAAGCTGCTGCACTCCCGCACCCGCAACCTCACTCTGAGCATCGACAAGATCGCCAACGGCGCAACGGCGCTGTTGGACGAGGTTGCGACGGGCAAGGTGACCGGTGAGGAGGAATACTGGTCACGCACAGACCTGTGGGACTTCCAGGCCAATGTGGACGGAGCCCGGGTGGCCTTCGACGGCGTGCGCCCGGTATTGAAGAAGAAGGATGCCGCACTCGACCAGCAGATCGACGAGCGGTTCAAGTCGCTGCAGCTCCTGCTCGACAAGCACAAGTCGGGCGACGGCTTCCGGTCCTACGACGAGCTGAGCAAGGCTGAGGTCAAGGCCCTGTCGGATGCCGTCAACGCACTGTCCGAACCCCTGTCCCGACTGACCGCGGCTGTGATCTAAGCATGCCCGATACCCGGCCCGCCGCGGCAGAACAGCCGCCGCCCAATGCTGGCGTCCGTCCGGAGGAGCTCGACCCGCAGTCAGCCCCAAAGCGACGTGGCGTGAGTCGACGCGGGTTGCTGGGTGCGGCTGGCGTGGGAGCGGTGGGCATCGGCGCGGGCTTGGGTGGCGGGGTGCTGGCGGCTCGGCAGGCTGAAGCCGAGCCGCTGTCCGGCGTGCCCGTGGGGCCTGGGCGCCACCCGTTCTACGGCACCCATCAGGGCGGCATCACCACTCCCATGCAGGACCGGCTGCATTTCGCCTCCTTCGACGTCACGGCCGGCTCCCGAGCCGAGCTGATCAGCCTGCTCAAGGAGTGGACGGCTGCGGCGGCCAGAATGACTCAGGGAGACGGCGCCGGGGAGCTCGGACCCACGTCCGGCCCCTACGACGCCCCGCCCGACGACACCGGTGAGGCCATCGGACTGCCACCCTCGGGTCTGACCCTGACCTTCGGCTTCGGGCCAGGGCTGTTCCTGTCGCAGGGCCGCGACCGCTTTGGGCTGGAGAGCCGACGGCCTCAGGCGCTGCAGCGGTTGCCGCACTTCTCGGGCGACAAGCTCGACCCGGACCGCTCCGACGGCGACCTCTGCGTCCAGGCCTGCGCCGACGACCCGCAGGTCGCCGTACACGCCATCCGCAACCTGGCTCGAATCGGTTTTGGGCGGGTGTCGCTGCGCTGGTCGCAGCTGGGTTTCGGCCGCACCTCGTCGACATCGACGGCCCAGACCACCCCGCGCAACCTGTTCGGCTTCAAGGACGGCACGGCCAACGTCAAGGCCGAGGACCCGCGGTCGCTCGAGGACCACGTGTGGGTGCAGCCCAGCCGTGAGCAGCGTGCCGCCTGGCTGACCGGCGGCTCCTACCTGGTGGTTCGGCGGATCAACATGAACATCGAAACCTGGGACCGGCAGTCCCTGCGGGAGCAGGAGGCCGTGATCGGCCGGACCAAGGCCGAAGGGGCGCCGCTGTCGGGTGGGTCTGAGTTCGACCAGCCGGACTTCGCCATGCAGGGCGCCGAGAGCACACCGTTGATCGCTCCCGACGCGCACGTCAGACTGGTGCACCCCGACCACAACAAGGGCGCCCAGATGCTGCGCCGCGGCTACAACTTCGTCGACGGCAGCAACGGTCTCGGGCGGATGGACGCGGGGCTGTTTTTCCTGGCCTATGTCCGCGACCCGCGCACCCACTACATCCCGGTCCAGACCAAGCTGGGTCTGCAGGACGGCCTGAGCGAATACCTGCAGCACACCGGTTCGGCGCTGTTCGCCGTCCCGCCGGGAATCCGTCCCGGCGAATACGTCGGCCAACAGCTCTTCGGCTAGGGCGTTTCGCGTACGCGGCGAGCCGGGCGGATGGTGGTTACCAGGCTGGTGACTGCCGGTGCGCTGGGGGTTGAGCCAAAGCCGAAGGTGACTGCCGGCTTGACCGGCGCCAAGGCCCCCAGATCCTGCCCGCGCCAGCAGCCAGTGGCGCCGGTGATGGCGTGCACGTCGTAGGCGCCGTAGAACTCCCGGCGGTCCTGCCCGGCCGAACCTGCCGTCCGAACGCCGGCGAGCAGGATGCGCGCAAGGGGGTTGATGGCGGTCAGCCACCAGGGTGCGACGGCCAGGCGTTGCGGCAGCAGAGCCAGCAGCAGCCCGATCGGGGAGCGACCGCCGAGAGTGAAGGTCAGCTCGAGGCCCGGAGCTCCGATCGTGCGGCGTGTGCTGTCGCCGGTCAGGTTGACCGGCCCGATGCGCACCTCGTCGAAGGTGTACGTGCCTCGTACGAAGTCAGCCACCGCCTCGCTGGGCGCCAGCAGCACCCGGTGGCCGTCGGGTTGCTGGATCATCACGTCGCCGAACCGGCCCAGCGGCGAGTCGTGCCACATGCCGACCACGAGCCGGATGCCGGAGGTGGTGCCGAGGCCGGCGATTTGGCCGGCGAACCGCAGGTCCGAGCTCACGCCTGGCGCTCGACGGACACCGCAGCCCGGTCCTTCCGCGAGGCTGGAGCGTCTGAGTTGCCCCTCACCACCGTGGGCACCGGCCGCTTGGCGGTGACGTTCAGACTGTGCGGGATGTGCCGGAGGTTCCGGCTGACCCAGGGAGCGAAGTGGTGCACGGCCCAGTCGACGTCACGAGTGAGCTGGTCGCGAACCCGCCGGATCGGGCGCTCCTCGTCGAGCGGCGTGGCCCAGGAGTCGTCTGAACCCTCGATGCCCAGCCGCCAGGCCAGCGCGGCGGCGACCCGCTGGTGCCCCATGGCGTTGCAGTGCAGACGGTCGTCGAACCACAGGCGCGGGTCCTCAGTGACGGGGTACTGCTGAAAGTCGACCAACAGCACGCCGGAGCGCTCGGCCTCGGCTCGGATGATGTCGTTGAGCCGGAACATCCGCGGACGCAGCCCCCGACCCAGCGGGTTGATGGCTGACGGGTCGGGCATGGTGAAGGTCAGCACGGTGACACCCTGGGCCCGGGCCTCGGAGAACATGGCCGCCAGGTGCATTCGGACAGCAGCGAAGTCGCAGACCCGGCTGATCACGTCGTTGACGCCGCCGAAGACGGTCAACAGGTCGGGCTGCAGAGCGAGCGCGGCATCGAACTGCGTCTGGTGGATCTCGCCCAGCCGCAGGCCGCGAACCGCCAGGTTGGCGTATTCGAGCGGCTCGGCCTGGCTGGCGGCGAGCTGCTCGGCCAGTCGGTCGGCCCAGCCGCGGTAGCCACCGTCGGGATAGGGATCCTCGAGACCTTCGGTGCTGGAGTCACCGATCGCCACATAGCGGGAGAACCTCATAGGGCCATTCTCCCTCCGGGCCAAAGAGGCCCGCCTTATCGCCGGTCGGCGGCTGGCTGGCTGGCGAATACGCTGACTGAGGAGGTGAGGCATGACCAACCGGCTCGACGACGCAGCCTTTGCTCAGTTCGCCTCCGACCAGCGTGAGTCGCTGCTGGGCGCGGCCTATCTGATGTATGCGCGGCTCGGGCGAGCTGAGGACGTAGTCGAAGCCGCTTTGGCTTCGCTCTACCGCACCTGGCCCGGGGCCGAACCGGGACAGCGGGTGCTTAGCGCGATCCTGCTCTGCCATCCCGGCCGGCTGGTGCAGCCCTGGCGACACGTCGATCAGTTCGAGTTGGTCGACGTCACCGACGAGCCGCCGCCCGCCGGGGTTGTTGCGGATCTGGCGAGCTTGGACGACGACACACGTCGGGTGGTCATTCTCAGGCAGTTCCTCGAGCTGCCGCCCGCGCAGACTGCGGTAGTGCTCGGGTTGCCGCTCGCACGAGTGGCGCAGCTGGCTGAGAACGGCGTCCGGCAGCTGGTGGAGCAGGACCCGGACCGCGCCGACGAGCAGCGGCTCGCGGCCCAGCTGCGCGGGGCCACCTGGGGGATCCGTATGGCCGCTCGGGGGTCAGGGACTTCGGATCTGCACAACGGGCGCCTGCTGGTCCGCCGCACGTTGCTGCGGCGCGGGCTGGTGGTAGTCGCGGGGCTGCTCACCGTACTGCTGGTGGTGACCCAATCTCCCACCTCGCGCACCTTGGCCGAGGCGCCGGTGTCGTCCACCTCGACGGCGGCAGTTTCTGTGCTGAGCGCCCGGGCGGCCTGCGACGTGGCCCAGCCTCCGTGCCGGCTCGAGGTGTTGCGTGACTGGCGCACCGAGATGACCGAGATCATTCGGTCCCACCTCGATCCCGGCCAGGTCTACTTCTCCGGGTACGCCGACAGCACCAAGGGCTTGTACGCCTCAGAGGCGTTCTGGCGGGGGCAGGGTGGGGCACTGAGCCTGGACGTGGTCCCCCGCGGCTCCGGCGCGACCGAGATCTACCTGCAGGTGGCCACCTCCCGCTCGTTCGCCGTGCGCTGCGGATCACTGACCTTCCACACCTGCACGCGACGAAACTTCCCGGAAGGCTTCACCTACGCCTTGACCAGGACCACTACACCGGCGGAGGGGACGGAGGTCCAGCTGGCGCTAGGCACGGTGGAGGTGGTCACGCTGGTCGCACGGAACACCAGCTCGGGACCGGAACTGGAGGTCACCTCGGCCGACCTCAGAGGTCTGGCCACCGACCCTCGCCTACGGCTGCCGCCACGCTGACCCGCCCCGGTGAGCTGAGCGCACCGCCCAGAGGTGGGTCGGTCCGGGCGGTTCAGCCTTGGGGACGGTCCGAAGCGGAGTTCTGCTCGTCCCGGAACTGCAGCCATGCTCGGACCAGGCCGAGGTCGAAGCCCGCTCGGCCGTCGGTGCTCATGGTGATCAACCGGGTGCCGACAGCCAACAGTCCCTCACCGACCTCCTCCGGGCCGGCGCCCTCGGCATCTGCGGACCGTTCGATCTCGCCGGGATCGCGACCGACGTCAGCGCACCAGTTGTTCAGCACGTGGTTCTTGTGGGCGAGCGTCTCAGCGTCGCCGAAGCCGTGCCAGATGGTCGCGTGCTCGGCGACCAGCTTCAGCGTCTTGCGCTCGCCGCCACCGCCGATCAGGATCGGCACCTCACGGATCGGCGCCGGGTTGAGCTGTGACCAGCGGCTCTTGATCCGGGGCAGTGACTCCCCCAGGGCGGCGATCCGGCTGCCCGCCGTACCGAACTCATAGCCGTATTCGTCGTAGTCGCGCTGGAACCAGCCGGCACCGATGCCCAGCACTGCCCGCCCGCCGCTGATGTGGTCCAGCGTTCGCACCATATCGGCCAGCAGCTCGGCGTTGCGGTAGGAGTTGCAGGTGACCAGTGCGCCCAGCTCGACCCGCTCGGTCTGCTCAGCCCAAGCGGCCAGCAGCGTGTAGCACTCGTAGTGCAGGCCGTCGGCGTCGCCGGACAGCGGGAAGAAGTGGTCCCAGTTAAAGATGATGTCCACGCCCGCCTCCTCCGCAGCGTCCACGGCTCGGCGCAGGGTGGCATAGTCGGCGTGCTGCGGCTGGAGCTGGACGCCGATCCGAACCGGCCGGTCGGCGTAGGGCTGGTCAGCGGGGAGCTGTTCGGACAAGGCACTCCTGAAAGGGGAGATCTGAGCGCGGCGGGTGGCGATTACGGTCAGCACGGCGAACCGGCGTGCCAAGATGGCAGCCTAGCTCTGGGGGTGCCACGTGAACAGTGACGCATGGCTGACCGGCGTCGTCGGGGTTTCCGGCGTGGTGCTGATCGGTCTCGTGCTGGTGGTCCTCCGCACCCTGGGCCAGTCTCGCCCAGCCCGACCCGGTTCCAGCCCCTCGAGGTCCCCGCGCTCCACCTCGGTGAATCACGTGGCACGTGGCATGGGTTATCTGTTCGGAGCGATGAACACGCCGCGCCGGCAGCGCAGCGTCGAAGACAACCTGCAACGCGCCTTTGCCCGCATCGACGCGATCGACCCGCACGTGGCCCAACGCAGAATCGGCATGGCGTTGGCCGATTTCGGCCCGGTCGGTGCGGACCCTCCACCTGAAACCGACAGACCCGCCCGGTCCACCTGGCCGTACGACAAGCAGGCCGAAGGGCGAGCTCGACGAGGGGACGCTCAGTGAGCGACAGTTCTGCACGGATGGACCGATCCAAGCAGCAGGCGCTGGAGGTCTACGCAGCGGCCGACTCCGAGACGCGCCAGGTGGTCGGCAAGGAGCTGGACCGGGTCGACGCCTTGGAAAACCGCGAACTCGACCTGCACCTGCGTGGTCTCAACTACACCATCCTGGTCACGCTCGCCTTCTTGGCCGCCTGCGTGTTTCTGATTGCCACCGGCCATGGGGTTGAAGGCACCGTGCTGGGGGTCATCTTCATTGTGGCCTTGATGGCGATCTTCGTGATGGGCCGCCGCTAGGCCCCTGCCTGGGCAGGTGCGGCGGACCCGCTGGCCGGTCTCGGGTTGGTAACTCCGCTACCCTAAGCGGGACTCGCCTGAAAGGAACTTACCTTGGCCGAGACCGACGAGGCAGCCGCCAACCGCTTCCCGCCCGCCGCTGACTACGCGACACACGAGCTGGTCCAGATCCTGCACCCGACACCACCGATTAGGGCGCGCCGAGGCTGGCGCTCCTGGTTGGGTCTCGGACCCTCCCAGCGCGAGCTGTCCGAGAACGCCCAGCTCGACGCCGTACGTGCCCAGTTCGAGCGCCCCGTGACGCTGATCGTGGCCAATCCCAAGGGCGGCACGGGCAAGACCCCGACGTCGCTGCTGTTGGCCGGTGAGTTCGGCGACGCGCGCGGTGGCGGCGTGGTCGTGGTCGACAACAACGAGAACCGCGGCACGGCGGCATTCCGGTCCTACTTCCCCCACCGACGGACGGTGGCTGACCTGCTCGCGGCGGCCGACCGGCTGGAGAGTCCAGAGGCCCAGTTCACCGACTTGGCCTACTTCCTGGCCCACCAGACGTCGGGCAAGTTCTATGTGCTCGCCTCGGACGAGTCTGTCACCCGGCAGCTCGACGCCGCGGGGTTTGCCCGCGTGCACCGGATCCTTTCCCGCTTCTTCGGGGTCATCATCATCGATACGGGAAACAACGAGCAGGCGAGCAACTGGCTCGCCGCACTGGACGTCGCCGACGGGCTAGTGGTGCCGACGCAGTGGCGCCAAGATCACGTCGTCACCGCCAACAAGATGCTTGAAACCCTGCGGAGCCGCCGCCACCCGGTGATCGAACGGGCCATGATCGTCGGCACCAACGGTCCTGCGGCGGCGCAGAAGGAACCGAAGCGAGCAGCCCACCTGTGGTTCGAGGGACGCCATCGGCTGCCCATCGTCGAGATCCCCACTGACCGCCACATCCACGAGGGCGGGGTGCTGGACCGAGCCCGGATGGACAAGCGCACCCGGCGCGCGGGGCTGGCAGCAGCGGCCGTCGCGAGCGGACTCATCCAAGGAATGGCGCACCAGCGCTCCACCGCCCCACCTCCGGCGATCACCCCCGGCTAAGCACACCGCCGGCGGCGTGCTGAAGACATTGCCACTCGTCGCCCGGCGGTCGACCGGCGAGCTCGGGTGGTGAATGCGTAGTCCTTGTGCATGGTGCGCGGGCCTCGAGCGATCCGGGCCTGGCTTAGGGCTTGCTGAGCTGGTTCAGGCACGCCGCGGTGTACTCCGCGAGGGGCTGGTTCGAGTGCGCCCACACGTCCAGCGCCTTGGGGGTGCCGACCTTGACGAGCGCATCGCGGAAGGCGTCCGGGAAGTCGGTGAGTAGTTGGCGAGCGCAAGGCGTCGGTCGACCGCCGCCTCGTCGTAGGGCAACCCGCTCGACAGGTCGTACAGCGGGGCCATCCGCACGTCCCCGTCCGGCAGGATCCGGATGGAGATGTTCTTGGCGTGCCCGTACGGTGCGGCCGCCGCGTAGTTGACGAGCGCGAAGTCGGCGAGCTGCCTCAGCTCCGGCTTAGGCGTGCGTGCATGGTTGCGGAGTACTCCAGCCCATCACCGACAGCAGCGACACCGGGTCGTCGGGGATGCCACGCGCCCGCGCCTTCTCCCGGCGGGCCTCCCGGTTCTCCGGCAGCGGGCCGTCCAGGAAGGGCAGGGTTCGGGCGGGAGGAATTGGCGCCTCCCGGGCTGATGGAGAACGACAGGCCCAGCGCTTCCAGTGTCCGCATCAGCAACTCGAACTCGGCCTTGCGGTGCCCCGTCTCGAAGCGAGCGAGCCAGGCCCGGGAGACGCCAGCCAGGGCGGCCAACCGGTGCTGGGAGAGCCCCTGAGCGAGGCGCGCGTCGCGGATGGCCCACCCGAGGTCGGTCCAGCGGGCGATGAGTCGCGGGTCGAGGTGCCTGCCGGGACCAAAGACAGTGCGGTTTGCCTTCTGGTGCTGCGGGAGTCGGTGCCGTCCAAGATCACGGCCTCGAGGACGGGCACTTCGTGCCCGGAAGCTAGGACGGACGGCTGTTAGCGTGCGGGGGTCAGACGTGCGTCGAGTCGGGCCGTCCCTGTTGTGGGACACCCGACCTCGACGACCGGGACATCTCCCTGCATTGTGTGCGCGAGGGGGGATTTGAACCCCCACGTCCTTTCGGACACTGGCACCTGAAGCCAGCGCGTCTGCCGGTCCGCCACTCGCGCTCAGTCCGCACTCGACGTACGCACCAGCCGGGAAAGGCTAGCACGCTCCTGCCGCCGCGATCTCGCCGTCGTGCAGCGGGGGTGACAAGGGCGCTGCGCGTTGGGCGGCTGGGTTTCGGGCATCGTGTCGTCAGCCAGATACGATCAATGCTGCACAGCGCAACGGCACAGGCACGATGCACCAGACGTGGGAGGAGGGACATGGGGATCTTCGAGCGCTTCGAGAAGAAGGTCGAGGGCGCCGTCAACGGCGTCTTCGCGCGAGCCTTCAAAGGCGACGTTCAGCCGGTCGAGATCACGGCCCGCCTGCAGCGTGAGCTGGACGCCGAGGCCAAGCTGATGTCTCGCGACAAGCGTCTGGTGCCCAACGACTTCGTGGTCGGCCTGTCCCAGCACGACCACGACAAGCTGGCGCCCTACGGCAAGACGCTGGTCGAGGAGCTCGCCCGGGAGCTGCGGGCCCACGCCAAGGCCATGGGATATGTGTTCAGCGGTCCGATTCAGATCCACCTGCAGCTCGACACCGCGTTGCCCACCGGCCGGTTCACCGTAGAGTCCGAAGCAGTGGCCGGAGTGCAGGCCGAGAGTCGACCGGTCGGCCAGGCGGGCAGCCGGACCCAGCTCGTGCTCGAGGTCAACGGCATGCGGCATCCACTCCGTCCACCCGGTCTGGTCATCGGCCGAGGCAGCGAGGCGGACCTGCGGATCAACGACCCCGGCATTTCCCGGCGGCACGCCGAGATCCGGGTCCGCGGAGCAGAGCCCAGCGTGGAGCTGGAGATCGTCGACCTGGGCTCCACCAACGGGATCATCGTCAACGGCCGCCGAGTCCGGCAGTCACCGCTGCAAACCGGCTCGCGGATTGAGATCGGCTCGACCCGAATGCTGGTGCACGCACCCGCCGGGACCTGAGAGCGTCAATGTCGGAGATCGCGCTGACCGCTATCAAGGTGCTTTATCTGGCCTTGCTGTGGCTGTTCATCCTGTCTACGGTCTCGGTTATTCGCAGCGACCTTTTCGGCAAGACCGTCGCCGCCACCGACCAGCCCTTGCCACAGGAGCTGGAGTCCCCGGCGCCACCCGACAAGAAGCTGCGCAAGACCCGGGGGCAGCCACGAGTGGTCACCATCACCCAAGGCGCCCAGGCCGGAACCACGGCCGAGCTGGCGGGCGGGACTGTGCTGATCGGCCGCAGCGCCGACTGCCAGCTGATCCTCGACGACGACTACGTGTCCACTCGGCACGCACGGATCGTGTCGGGAGCCGGCGGCATCTACATCGAGGACCTGGGTTCCACCAACGGCTCCTACGTCAACGGGCAGCGCATCACCGCCCCGACCACGCTGAGCATGGCCGACACCGTACGCATCGGCAAGATCGTGATGAGGCTGGAGCCGTGAGCCGATGAGGCTGCGCTTCGCTGCGCACAGCGAGATCGGGCTGGTGCGCAAGAACAATCAGGACTCCGGCTATGCCAGTCCCAACCTGCTGGTGGTGGCCGACGGGATGGGAGGAGCAGCCGCCGGCGACCTGGCTTCGGCCGTCGCCGTGGACACCATCTGCCAGATCGACCGACCGACGGCCGGCGAGCAGATGCTCGAGGTGCTCTCGGCGGCGCTGCACCAGGCGAACGCCCGGATCGCCGCTCTGGTCGACCAGGACTACGCGCTGGAGGGCATGGGCACCACGGTCACCGGAGTGCTCTTCGACGGCACCCAGTTCGGGCTCGCCCATATCGGTGACAGTCGCGCCTATCTGATGCATGAGTCCCGTTTGGAGCGCCTCACCCACGATCACAGCTGGGTTCAGTCGCTGGTCGACAGCGGCAGAATCAGCGAAGTCGAAGCGACCGTGCACCCTCACCGGTCGCTGTTGTTGAAGGTGCTCAACGGTCAGCCGGCCAACGATCCCGACGTCACTTTGGTCCCGGTTGAGCCGGGTGACCGGCTGCTGCTGTGCAGTGATGGGCTGTGCGGCCTGGTCGACGACCCGGTGATCGAGGCGGCCATGCGAACTCCTGACCTCGACTCCGCCCTGCGCCAACTGGTGGCCGAGGCGCGCGCTGAGGGCGGCATCGACAACATCACCGTGATCTTGGCCGACGTCGTGGAGTCGACCGTGTCCGAGCAGCCCGTGGTGTTGGGTGCGGCGGCCGAGCTCGCCATCCCTGCAACTGGCAGCGCGGGTCGTCTCATCGGCGCCGGGTCTTCGCCCGTCGACCCCGACGCCCGCGACACCGAGGAGGCGGACCGGACCGGTCGGGCCTCCGCGGCCGCCCCAGCCGGAGATGTCGGCGCTCGAACTATCGGGACTGAGACTCAGTCGGCCTCGTCCGATGACGAGGCTCGCTATAGCCCGCAGCCGCCCCGGACGGGCGGCTTGGGTCGCCGGCTGGTCCTGGTGGTGCTCGCCGTACTGGTCGTCGGGGGCGCCCTGGCCAGCGCCTACGCCTGGACCCGAACGCAGTATTTCGTCGGTGCCGCCGGCGACCGAGTGGCCATCTTCCAGGGACTCAACGAACGTCTGCCGGGTGTCCCGCTGTCCCGACTCTACGAGCTGCAACCGCTGGCCGTCAGCGCTCTGCCTCCCTACTACCAGCAGCGGGTCCGGGCGAGCATCGACGTGCCGAGCCTGGACGGCGCCCGGCTGACCGTGACCGAGTTGGCCGACGCCGCTCGGCGGTGCGCCGGGGCCGCCCCCAGGGCGGGGTCACCGCCCACCCCTGGTCCGTCGCCATCAGCGTCGGCGTCGGCTCGACCAAGTGCAGCCAACACTCCAGCCCCGACCCCGCTCGCATCGACTCCGAAGAGCTCGGCGGTGATGTCCGCGCCGCCGACACAGACGCCGCCCGCGGCCAGTTCGGCCGCTCCCCGTACTCCCGCGACAGCCAACCCACCCGCTGCTACGCCCGGGGTGGACTGCTGATGAGCAGCTATCCCACGGTGGTGCCACGAAAGCGGCGAGGAGCCGAACTGGGGCTGTTGGTTTTCGCGCTGGTGCTAACCGTCGGGGCCTACGCCTTGGTGGACCTCAACGTGACCGAGTCGTTGTCAGCCTCGTTCCCGTACCTGGCGGGTGGCTGCGTGCTGCTCGTCCTGCTTGCCCATCTGGCAGTCCGCTGGCGGATCCCGTACGCCGACCCGGTCATCCTGCCGTGCGTCGTGCTGCTCAACGGGCTCGGGCTGGTGATGATCCACCGGATCGACCTGATCAACGAGCCGCCGTCCTCCGGCGCTCGCCAGCAGCTGATCTGGACGGCGCTGGGGATCGTGTTGTTCCTCCTGGTCACGATGGTGCTCCGAGACCACCGGCCCCTGCAGCGCTTCACGTACACCATCGGCCTGGTCGGCATCGTGCTGCTGCTGCTACCGCTTGTCCCCGGCTTGGGTACGGAGAAGTTCGGCGCTCAGATCTGGATCAGCGTCGGCCCCTACAGCTTCCAGCCGGCCGAGGCGGCCAAGATCTTGCTGGCAATCGCGTTCGCGTCCTACCTGGTCGAGAAGCGTGACGTGCTGGCATTGGCCGGCTATCGCCTGCTCGGCCTCGACCTGCCTCGCGCCCGCGACCTCGGGCCCATCTTGGCCATGTGGCTGCTCAGCCTGGCGATCTTGGTGCTGCAGCGCGATCTCGGCACCTCACTGCTGTTCTTCGGGCTGTTCGTGATGATGCTCTACGTCGCCACCCAGCGCGGCGGCTGGGTGCTGCTCGGCACCCTGCTGTTCGCCGGCGGCGCCTACTTCGGCTACCAGCGGTTCGGCCACGTACGGGTGCGTGTAGGCGCCTGGCTCGACCCGTTCTCCGACTATGACGCCTATTACCAGGTGATCAACGCCCAGTTCGGGATGGCCTGGGGCGGGCTGCTGGGCACCGGGCTCGGGCTGGGCCGGCCGGGCCTCACCCCGCTGGCCCGCAGCGACTTCATCGCGGCCGCGATTGGCGAAGAGCTGGGCATGACCGGGCTGATGGCGGTCATCTTGGTGTACGGGCTGGTGGTTGCCCGTGGTCTGCGGACGGCACTGCAATGCCGTGAGCCTTTCGGCAAGCTGCTAGCCGCCGGTTTGTCGTTCGCCTTTGCGCTGCAGGTGTTCACCATCGTCGGTGGGGTTACCCGGCTGCTGCCGCTGACCGGCCTGACCACCCCGTTCTTGTCCCAAGGAGGATCGTCGCTGGTGTCCAACTGGATCGTCGCCGGGCTGCTGCTGGTGATCTCCCACCACGTCCGCAAACCGGTCGTCACCGTCGGGGACTTCGGCTCAGACCAGACCACCGAGCTCGTCAAGGTGGCCGCATGACCGGAGCGAGCAGACAGCGATGAACAAACCGATCCGGCGCGTCGCCTTGGTGGCCATGTTGATGTTCGCCCTGCTGCTCGCCAATGGCACCTACATGATGCTGTTCCGCCAGCAGTCGTTGGCCGCTGAGCCGCAAAACCGACGGGTCCGAGACGCCGAGTTCGCCCAGGACCGAGGCTCGATCCTGGCGGCCGGCAAGACCGAGATCGCCACCACGAAGCCCGTCAAGGACCGGTACAAGTTTCAGCGCACCTATCCTGAGGGCTCCCTCTACACCCCGATCACCGGCTACTACTCCTATGACCACGCCCGGTCCGCTCTGGAGAGCTCCCACAATGCCGAACTGGCCGGCACCGACGACTCGCTGTTCGTCCGCCGACTGATCGACCGTGTAACCAGCAAGACACCTGAGGGTGCCAGCGTGCAGACCACGATCGTGCCGAAGATCCAGAGGGCGGCGACCCGCGCTCTGGGCAACAACAAGGGAGCCGTGGTCGCGCTGGATCCGCAGACGGGCGCCGTGCTGGCGATGGTGACCAGCCCGACGTACGACGCCAACGACATCGCCAGCCACGACATCGGCGAGGCAGACGCGGCCTACCAGCGGCTGGCGAAGCGGCCCGACCGGCCGATGGCCAACCGGGCGGTGCGCGAGATCTATCCTCCGGGTTCGACGTTCAAGGTGGTGACCGCGGCTGCCGCACTGGCGGCCGGCAAGACTCCCGAGGGCAAGCTCAACGCGCCGGCCAAGCTCCGACTGCCCAACACCAACACGTTCCTGACCAACGACGTCAACTGCGGCGGCACCAAAATCACCTTGACCCAGGCGCTGAAAAGGTCCTGCAACACCGCATTCGCCGGCCTGGGCATCTCCCTCGGCGACGAGGCGCTGCGGAGCCAGGCCGACAAGTTCGGCTTCGACCAGCGTCACCTCGACGACCTCAGCGGAGTGGCCAGCCGGTTTCCGGACAAGCTCGACGGCGCCCAGCTGGGGTTGAGTTCGATCGGCCAGTATGACGTCGCGGCCAGCCCTCTCCAGATGGCCATGGTGTCGGCCGCGGTGGCCAATGGAGGCGTTCTGATGGACCCGTACGTGGTGTCCATGGTGCAGTCTGCGGACCTCAAGCCGCTCTCTTCGCACAAGCCGACTCAGCTGTCGGTGGCGATGACTCCGGCAAACGCGGACGCGCTGAAGGAGATGATGGTCGAGACGGTGGCCAGCGGCACGGGTCGGCGTGCCCAGGTCTCCGGGGTGGACGTGGGCGGCAAGACCGGCACCGCCCAGTCCGACCCCAAGCGCAAGCCGTTTGCTTGGTTCACCTCCTTCGCCCCCGCGCAGAACCCCCAGATCGCCCTGGCTGTGGTCGTCGAGGACGCCGATATCCCGCGCAACGACATCGCCGGCGGCAAGGTGGCGGCGCCGATCGCCAAGGCTGTGATGGAGGCGGCACTGTGACGGGCGGCCCTCGGATGGTGGGCAGTCGCTACGAGCTGGGCAGCGTGCTGGGCCGCGGGGGTATGGCCGAGGTCCGCGCCGCCGTCGACACCCGCCTCGGCCGTCCGGTGGCGGTAAAGCTGCTGCGGGCCGATCTGGCGACCGACCCCACCTTCCAAGCCAGGTTCCGGCGGGAGGCTCAGTCGGCAGCGGGGCTCAACCACCCGACCATCGTCGCGGTCTACGACACCGGCGAGGACACCGATGCGGTCACCGGGGTGTCGATCCCTTACATCGTGATGGAGCTGGTCGAGGGTCAGACTCTCCGCGACGTGCTGCGCGAGGGTCGCAAGATCCTCCCCGAGCGGGCACTCGAGCTGACTCAGGGCGTGCTCGACGCCCTCAGCTACAGCCACCAGGCCGGCATCGTGCACCGCGACATCAAGCCGGCCAATGTGATGCTGACGCCCAACGGGGGCATCAAGGTGATGGACTTCGGCATCGCCCGAGCTGTGGCCGACACCTCGGCAACCATGACCCAGACAGCGGCCGTGATCGGCACGGCCCAGTATCTCTCCCCTGAGCAGGCCCGCGGCGAGACGGTCGACGCTCGTAGCGACATCTATTCCGCAGGCTGCCTGCTTTATGAGCTGCTGGTGGGCCGGCCACCCTTCATCGGAGACTCTCCGGTCAGCGTCGCCTATCAGCATGTCCGCGAGCTGCCCCTGCCGCCCAGCCAGGTCGATCCGGTGATCAGCTCCGACGTGGACGCGGTCACGCTCACCGCCCTGGCGAAGGACCCCGCGGACCGCTACCAGTCGGCCCGAGAGATGAAGGCGGACATCGGCCGGGTGCTGGCCGGACAGCGGGCCGGCGCGGCGGCCCCTCGAGGAGCGCCGGGGGACTCGGCCACTCGGGCGTTGCCGCGGCCGGTCGCGGCCGCGGCCATTGTGGACGACTCCGACGAGCAGCCGCGGCGGAGCCGGGCCGGCTTGGCGGTGCTGATCTCCGTCCTCATCCTGTCCTTGCTCGGCGGTGGCGCCTACGCCGCATACCAGTACCTCAATCCGGCGCCGGTGGCACCTCAGGTGGCGATGGTCACGGTGCCCGCCGTGTTGGGCAACACCCAGGCCGAAGCAGACAGCAACCTGCGCAACGCCGGCCTGAACCCCACCTTCAAGAACGTCAACGGCGAGAGCGACGAGACGGCGAACACCGCCGTGAAGCAGAACCCGCCGGGGGGTGCGTCGGTGGCGGCCAACACGACTGTGCTGGTCGAGATCAACGTCGGTCCCAGGACGGCGACGGTCCCGAACAACCTCGTCGGTGAGGACAAGGACAAGGTGGCCCGACAGCTGACCAGCGCTGGATTCAAGAGTCCCAAGCTGGTCAAGGCTCCCAGCGAGCCGGTCACAGCGCGCAAGGACGAGGTGCTGACGGTGCTACCGGGCGAGGGCGAGATCGTGGCCCTCGATGGCGAGATAACCGTGACGTACGCGACCGGAAGCTCGCCGGTGCCCGTGCTCACCGGGCGACTGCTCAGCCAGGCCAGGAGCGACGCCGAGGCGGCAGGTTTCGACGTCCGTTCGAAGAAGAGGGTGAGTGACCAGCCGACCGGCATCGTCATCGCTCAGAGTCCCCCGCCGGGCAAACAACTCGCCCGCAGCAGTCGCATCACCGTGACCGTCGCTGCCGCCCGCCCGGCGCCGGAACCGACCACCAAGTCGCCGGAGCCGCCGGAGCCGCCACCGGCCACCGACTCTCCGGAGCCGAGCCCGACCAGCCCGTCGCCGACTCCCAGCGCCTCAGCGGCTAGCCCCAGCGACTCGCCGTCTCCCGACGGCTGAAGGCCTCACCGACGAGCCCTCGGGGGGAATGTCGTCGAGTAATCGAACACCTGGTCTAATCTGCGCTATGCTCACCCCATGTCCACAGTGGTGCAGGGCTCGCTCTTCGACCTGGCCGATGACATCGGTCTCGGAGCGCTCAGGGAGACGGTCGTTCGCCAGCAGCTGGGGCGAGGAGCCTGGATAGACGTGCTCCCCGGGTGGCTGCGCGGCGCCGACGCGCTCTTCGACGAGCTAGCGGAGATCGTGCCCTGGCACGAAGAGCGGCGTCAGATGTATGAGCGGGTGGTAGAGGTGCCACGGTTGCTGAGCTTCTTCGACGAACACGACGAGCTACCGCACCCGGTGCTCACCCAAGCGAGAGAGGCCCTGTCCAATCACTACGGGGCGGAGCTGGGCGAGCCGTTCCGCACGGCCGGCATGTGCCTCTATCGCGACGGTCGTGACTCGGTGGCTTGGCACGGGGACACGATCGGTCGCGGCCGCGCCGAGGACACTATGGTCGCGATCGTCTCGCTCGGTGCTCCGCGTTCGCTGCTGCTGCGGCCCCGCGGTGGCGGCGCCACCATCAAGAACCGGTTGGGTCACGGCGACCTGATCGTGATGGGGGGCTCATGCCAGCGCACCTGGGAGCACGCCATCCCCAAGACCGCCCGACCCGTCGGTCCGCGGATCAGCGTGCAGTTCCGCCCACGGGGGGTGCGCTGACTCCAGGGAAGACCGCCCGCAACGTCACGGGGAACTGCAGCTAGCCCACCTGAGCTGACATCAACGGCGCCAGCCCAGCAGCGCGGCGAGGCGCGTCGGTGTCGCCGCAGATGGCGAGCCAGTTGGCCAGCATCTGGTAGCCGCCTTCGGTGAGCACCGACTCGGGGTGGAACTGGACCGCCTCCACGGCCACGTCCCGGTGCCGAACGGCCATGATCACCCCACTCGCGGTGGTGGCCGTGACCTCAAGCACCTCCGCCAAGGTCGAGTCCTCGATCGCCAGTGAGTGGTAACGCGTCGCCGTGAAGGGGGAAGGCAATCCGGCCAGCACCCCTTGGCCCTGGTGCTCGATCAACGACGTCTTGCCGTGCAGCAGCTCTGGGGCACGCCCGACGACGGAACCAAAGGCCACACCGATGGACTGCAGACCCAGGCACACGCCGAAGATGGGGACCTTGCCTGCCTCGGACCGCACCACGTCGATGCAGACGCCTGCCTCCTCTGGCGTGCCGGGACCCGGGGATAGCAAGATGCCGTCGAAGGAGTCGGCAAATCGCGGGTCCTGGAAACGTTCGTCGTCGTTGCGCCAGACCTGCACGTCGGCGCCGATCTGCGCCAGGTATTGCACCAGGTTGTAGACGAACGAGTCGTAGTTGTCGATCACCAGGATCTTCGCCGCTGCCACCTCCCCAGTGTCCCTCAGGCAGCAGCTGGCGGCGGGCCCTCAACGAGGAGTGGACTATGCCGACGGTAAGCGCGCTGCGGGGGCTTGCGGCTGAGCACACTTGAGGTCCAGGGACCGCCCGTATGCCGGGAAGGCCGCTCGAGGGGAGGTGCTGGACGTCGGTCGGCCAGGACCTTGTTTGGCCGAACCTCACGTTCATTGACTACGCTATGCACTCAACGAACAAGGAGTATGCGGTGCCCGAGCCCAGGACGCGCAAGTCAGCGACGCAAAAATTCCAGCGCAATCGCGAGGCCAGGCCGCCGAAAACCAAGATCAAGGCCCCTGGTAGCCGTCGCTGGGTGCCGCCGACGTTTATCACTGTGGGGCTGCTCGGAGTCGCCTGGCTCATCACCTACTACGTTGCCGGCCAGTACATCCCCTTCATGTCCGATCTGGGCAACTGGAATATTCTCATTGGCATGGGGGGGATGGCCGCAGCTTTCGCCTTGGCCACACTGTGGGTCTAGTGAGACCGGAGTCACACGCATGTAACTCTCCACACTGGGGACAACTTCTGTGGATAACTTTGATGAGCGCCGCCTGCACCGGCTGTCATCGTTGCTTGCTAGATATTCAGGCTATTGGTGCTGCATATTTCCGTCACTAGTTTCGCCTCGAACGAATACGAAGATCCCTTTCGAACGTATAGTCACACGGCGCTGATAGGTCGTAGCATCAGTTGGGTCAGGCGGCGCTGCGCGCGTCAGTTCTGAAAGTAAGACTGACGCGCACACGCTGGCGTCCAAGGAAACTCAGGCAATCGCCAGGTCTTTTTGTCAGCCAAACACATTGGCTGTATTGGCGAGCACGCGATCAGGGCTTTCGTCCCATTGAGCGCTCACCTTTGGCTCTAGCAGTCATGAGCAAAGCCACCCGGGTATCCCGAGTCAGTTGCGACACGAGCACCCCGAGAGCTCGTCCCGGGATGCCCTTCGTGCTTGTGACCCGCGGCGGGCCAGCGGCTCAACCCTGAGGGGTCACCGAAACCGGGACGTGAGCCGTCACACCGTCGTGCAGCTTGACCCCCACAGTGTGGGTGCCCACCAGCTTGATCGGCTTGCTGATCTCGATGGCCCGCTTATCGACGGCTGGGCCGCCGGCCTTCTTGATGGCGCCGGCGATGTCGGAGGCAGTCACCGCACCGAACAGCTTGCCGGTGTCGCCCGCGCGCACTCCGAGCTCGACCTGCAATTGTTCGATCTGGGTACGCACCTCTTGGGCATGGTCCAGGCCACGGATCTCCCGCGCGTCGCGGCTCCGCTTGATGCCCTCGATCTGCTTCTCGCCGCCCCGCGTCCAACGGATGGCGTAGCCGCGCGGCACCAGGTAGTTGCGGCCGTAGCCGTCTTTGACCTCGACCACGTCACCGGCAATGCCGAGCTTGTCGACGGCGGCCGTAAGGATGAGTTTCATGACGGTCTCCTGGACTCAGCGGGCCGTCGAGGCGTACGGCAGCAGCGCAACCTCGCGGGCGTTCTTGATGGCGATGGCGACCTTGCGCTGCTCCTGAACGGACAGCCCGGTCACCCGGCGGGCACGGATCTTGCCGCGCTCTGAGATGAATTTGCGCAGCGTCGCCGTGTCTTTGTAGTCGATGTGCTGGCCCGCGCGCAGCGGGTTGGACTTCTTCTTCTGTGGCTTCTCTTTGCGAGCAGGTGCGTTGTTGGCCATTGTGGTGCTCCTTTCGAGCCCGGCCGGATGGAAGTCCTGGCCGGAATGTGCCGTGGTCGGTTGGTGAACAGGTGTTGCGTGAGATCAGAACGGGGGCTCTTCGCTTTGCGGGGTCGTCCACGGGTCGGATCCTGCACTGCGGCCGGCACCGCTGTTCGCGCCGGCGTTGCCGCCGGTCGCCCAGGGGTCGTCGCCGTAACTGCCGCCGCCTCCGCCACCTCCGCCGCCGGACGACCGCCCACCACCGGAACCGCCGCCCTGGTAGCCACCGCCCTGCCCGCCCCCGCCGGAGTTGCGGGAGATCTTGGCTGTGGCGTATTTGAGGGCTGGGCCGATCTCGTCGACGTCGATCTCGAAGACCGTACGCCGCTCGCCCTCCCGGGTCTCATAACTGCGTGACTTGAGGCGACCCTGGACGATCACCCGCATCCCCTTCTGCAGCGACTCGGCCACGTTTTCGGCCGCCTGCCGCCAGACTGCGCAGCTGATGAACATCGCGTCGCCGTCTTTCCACTCATTGGTCTGACGGTCGAACGTGCGTGGGGTGGAGGCGACCGTGAAGTTGGCCACCGCCGCCCCCGAGGGGGTGAAGCGCAGCTCTGGGTCGGCGGTCAGATTCCCGACCAGGGTGATGGTTGTCTCGCCTGCCATTTTCTCTCCGTGGTGGAACGTGGGCGGTTCGTGTGGTCTGAGGGCCTAGCGTGCCAGGAACTTCTGGCCGCCGGCAGACCGGCCGGCGAATCTGTGGACGAGCGCGCCGCCGGGCCACCGGGGCGCCCCAGACAGCAGTTCAGTGCGACTCGGGCCGGATGACCTTGGTCCGCATGACCGTCTCGTTGATGCTGAACTGGCGGTCCAGCTCTTTGACGTCGGCCGGATTTGCGGTCAAGTTGATCACCGCGTAGATGCCTTCGGGCTTCTTGCGGATCTCGTAGGCGAGTCGGCGGCGACCCCAGATGTCCAGGCTGTCAACAGTGCCGCCGTTCTTGGTGATGACGGTCAGGAACTGCTCGAGCGTGGGCTGAACAGAACGGTCGTCGGTGTCGGGGTCCAAGATGACCATGACTTCGTACTTGCGCATGCGCGAACCTCACCTCCTCTGGTCTTTGCGGCCATGGGACGTCCCCATGGCAGGAGGGCGAATGCTGGCTGGGTGCCGATGGCGGCTCCGAGCCAAGAGTTGATGCTACCTGCTCGCCGCCTGGGGAGGCCAACTGCGCGCAGCGGTCACCCCTCGTTGGCCCCCAGCGCGGACCCGATCGGCCGGGGAACGAAGGTCGTCGCGCACAAGTCCCCAGGGATAAGCCGCCTAGCTCACTCGTACACGAACATCTGCGGACCCGGGAAGATCCACGACAGCCCGTCGCGCAGCCGGTCGCGCCAGGACTCCCAGTTGTGCCCGTCGCGGGACTCGACATAACTGACCGTCATCCCGGTCTCGGTAAAGACCGGCACCATCGACCGGTTGGGCACGATCAGCGGCTCGTAGACGCCACAGGAGATGAACAGCCGTTCGGCGACCCGGGACGGCTTGGCACGGTAGCGGTTCATGAACTTCACCACCGGGTCGAACGCCGGCCCGCCGCCGTGGTCGTCGCCGATGTCGGTGAACACGAACGACCCGGACTGCAGCAGCAGGGAGCCGAAGAAGTTGGGGTGGCGGACGGCGGTGGACAGCGAGGCAATGGCGCCGAAGCTGGAACCCATCAGGCAGCGCCCGGACGGCTTGCCGATGAGCGGGAACTGGGCCTCGAGCTCGGGCACCAGCTCGGAGACGATCCAGCGGGCGTGTGGTCCGCTGTTGGGATATTCGTCGAGCCGCTCGCCTGGATAGGTGAAGGCCACCACGGTCTCAGCCATGTCGAGGCGGTGGATGAGGTTGTCCAGCACGGTCTTCATCGAGGAGTAGTCGAGGTAGTCCCCGCCGTCGTGCACGACCAGCAGTGGATAGCGCACTGTGGTCCGAAACCGGGCCGGCAGATAGAGCGTCACCCGGTTGTCGCGGCGCTGGGCGACGCTGTGCACAGCCATCTCGATCAGCTCGCCCGGGCGGGCCTCGTCGTCAAGGAGCGCCCAATCCGGGACCCGGTAGTCAACTCCGTAGCAGACCGAGGAGTTTCCCATCGGGCTGCGGGCCAGCCGCGAGTTGTACGGGTCGTTGAAGCGCTCCCACTGGCCGTGTCGACGGAGCTCGAACTGGTATTCGACCCGGGAGTCGGCCGGGATCTCGACCACCACGTACCAGAAGTTGGTGCCCTCGATCCGCCGCAGCGCCAAGACCTCCGGCAGGCCGACCACCCGGTGCCGGAGGTAGACCTCGTCGGCCTCGACCCAGGCGGCGAAGGTGCAGCGCGAGCCCTCCACGATCGGCATCTCCTGGGCAGCGAAGAAGCGCCGGATGACGTCGTCGTCAAGCACCTCGTGCTCACGCAGCCGGTTGATGGCCAGCTTCTGTGGCCGCGCCTTGGTGCCGGCGCCAGTGCCGGTGTTGGGGGTCATGACGGATCGCCGTCCACGGTCCAGATGCCACCGGTACGTGACAGCACCCGGGTGCCCGAGGGCAGCGGCTCGCCCTCGCGCACGTCCAGCCGGGCTCCGTCGGCCAGCAGGACACACTCCCGCGGGTCCAACCGCCGCGCCAGCTGCCCCATTCGAGACGCGTCGTCGAGCCGCAACCGCCGGCGAGCGTGTGGGAACGGCAGCACCCGCTGATAGGTTCCCAGCCCCTCCGCGTACAGCTCGGCGTGCCGTTCGCCGCGGGGCGCGTAGTCGTGGAACAGCACGACCCGATCCGAGAGCGCCATCGCGCCAGCCGACCAGGCGATCACCGGCGGCCGGATCACGCGGCTGAGGTGGAAGATGTGCAGCACGTGCAGCAGAACCCCGACGTGGCCGCCGGCAAAGACCATTCCGGAGCAGTCCGCCACCAGCTGGGCGACCTCGGCCCGGGAGGCCTGGACGTTGTCGCGCTCTCCGAGACGTACGGCGTCGAAAAAGTCACTGCGGGTCTCGGCCACCACGCGCAAGTGCCAGCGGTCGAGCTCTTTCAGCTCCCGCAGGGTGTCGAACATCGCCGCGGTCTGCACGGCCGGGACCTCGCCCCGGCGACTGATCGCCTCCAGCGACGACATCAAGGAGTTGAGCCGGATGGCATAGACGGCCTGGATCTCGGCCAGCAGTGCAGTCAGCCGTCGCTCGGCTCGGGCGTAGTCGGCGTCGGCGTCGACGATCTCCTGCCAACGCCGGTGGAGCTCGAGATTGACCATCCGGCCGCCAAGCACGTCACTCAGCTCGGCCGAGTCGTTTTCGCGCTGCTGCCAGCCGGCGTTGACGGTGGCGATCTGCCCCGACGGCATCAGCTCCGCCACAGCGGCCCGGGCGGCGCCGACGCGACGCTGCGGGCCGAGCAGGGTGACGTTCACGTGCGCCGGCTCGGGCGTGCGACGCTCATCCGGCGTGCACGCGGACGGTTTCCCCCACGTTGTCAAGCATGCCGCGCAGCGTGTCGTAGTCCGGGTGCTTCATGCGCACCCAAGCGTTGGCCATGAAGCCGGCCTCGATGGGCTGGGTGCCGGTGCCGGCAGGGGGCAGGTGGGCGTCGAGCACCCAATCACCGTACGCCGCCTCCATCTCGTCCAGGCCCGAGTACCCGGTGATCACCCCGTCGGCCTCGGGGCGCAGCGCGATCATTCCGGCGGCGTAGGCCCGCGACGGCTGCGCCGACGTGCTGCCGTGGACCACGGCGTTGGCCCACTCGCGATAGAGGTCCATCTCGTTGCCGGCGGCGTACAGGTCCCAGGCCCCCACGCCGGAGGGGCGGCAGCCGATCTCGGAGAACCGCAGGCCCTTGGGGCCATAGAACCACTCCATGTGGGTGGCCGAGGTGCCGATGCCGAGGACCTGGTTGACGCGACGGCCCATCTCCTTGAGCTCGCCATATTCCGCTGCGCTGTCCACCCGGTTGGTAGAGATGAACTGCGGTGAGATCCAGCGGCTGCGCATCGCCTCCAGCACTCCCGGGTAGTAGTGCGAGATGAACTCGTGCACAGGTGCGCCGTCGATCGACAAGGTGTCATAGAACGCCTCGTGACCTTCCACAAATTCCTCGACGGCGATGGAACTGGCTCGCTCGGCGCCGTACGCCTCCAGCGCCGCGGCCAGCTCGGAGTCCGAATCCACCCGGATGGTGCCTGCGGCTCCGGCGCCGGCACGCGGCTTGAGGATCAACGGATAGCCGACAACCCGGGCGAAGTCCCAGACCTGTTGCGGGTTGTCCGCGGCGGTTGAAGCGGCCGTGGGCACGCCCGCTGAGCGCAACGCCTCCTTCATCGAGGGCTTGTCGCGGCACAGCCAGGCCGTACGGACGCTGGTCCCCGGGATGTGGCAGGCCTCGCGCACCTCGGCCGCGGGCAGGATGTGGGACTCGATGGTCGCCTCCAGCCGGTCGACCCACACCTTGCCTTGGATCCACTCCACCGCGGCCCGCAGGGCGCCCGCGTCGGTGACCGACGGGACCTGGTGGTAGTGCTGCAGCCAGCCGCGCAGCTCGTCGTCGAGCCAGTCGGCCGGCCGATCCCCGACGCCGACCACGGTGGCGCCGACCTCGACCAGCCCCCGCACGAACTGCCGCTGATTAGCTGGGAAAGCGGGGTCGACGAAGATCACGTTCACCCTCGGCACACTATCCGGGCCTGACCGCGGGCGGCATTTGTGGGCGTGGTACGCCGCGCCCGCCGGTCGCCCTCCTTGTAAGCGGCTGTCAAGATGTGCTCCGTGACCCGTGGACGCATCCTCGCCCTGATCCAGGCCGGCGGCAAAGGCAGCCGGATGGACGTACTCACCCGAGAGTCGCCGAAGCCGGTGCTGCCGTTCGCCGGCGAGTTCCGGCTGATCGACTTCCCGCTGTCCAACCTGCGCAACTCCGACATCGACGACGTCTGGCTGTCCGTGCAGTATCAGGCCCTCGCGGTGGCCAACGCGGTGGGCAACGGCAAACCGTGGGACCTCGACCGGCATTCGGGAGGCTTCCGGCTGCTGATGCCGCAGCAGGGCGGCGGCTCCTCGCTAGACGACGGGTTCGTTCGCGGCAACGCCGAGGAGCTGCTGCAGAGCCGGGACCTTTTTCGCCGCCACGGCTGCGAGTTCCTCGTCGTGATGAGCTCAGACCACGTCTATCGGCTGGACTTCGCCAAGGTGGTCCAGGAGCACATCGAACGCGGGGCCGAGTGCACCATGGTGACCACGGAGGTCGACCTGGCCGAAGCCACCAACCACGCGACCGTCACGACCGACGACACCGGCCGGGTGACCGACTTCGCCTACAAGCCGTCCGAGCCGTCCACCGGCACCATCTCGACCGAGGTCTTCGTCTACACCGCCGAGGTGCTGATCGAGGTGCTGGAACAGCTGCAGCGCGAGCTGTTCGGGACCCGCGACTCAGACCCGTCTGCGAGCCTGGGCGACTTTGGGGACTACCTGATCCCCGCGATGGTCGACCGCGGCAAGGTCTATGCCACTCCGCAGCCCGGCTACTGGTGCGACCTGGGCCGGCCTGAGACGTACGTATTGGCCCATCGTGACCTGCTGCACACCGACGTCGACCTGTTCGAGGCCGACTGGCCCATCTCCACCAACACCCCGCAGCGGGTCCCGGCGCGGCTCCGAGGCGACGCGCACGTCTCCGAGAGCCTCATCAGCGGGGGCTGCCACATCGAGGGCCGAGTCAGCAACAGCGTGCTCGGACCCGGCGTGGTGGTGGCCGAAGGGGCCGAGATACGAGACTCGATCGTGTTCGCCGACGTCGTCGTCGGGGCCGGAGCGACGCTGGACTGGGCGATCCTGGACACCGGCGTACGGGTCGAGGCCGACGCCGTGGTCGGAGGTGCCAACCCCGACAACGAGGTGTCGGAGGAGCGGCTGACGTTGATCGGCCGCGACTGCCACATCGTCAGCGGCAGCACGGTCCCGGCGGGTTCGCGGCTGGAGCCGGGCTCGAGCAGCTGAGGCGAGCGGCGCTGTCGAAGGGGGGACACCTTGCCGCGGGAAGTGCGAGTTGCTGGAAAGGAGTGATGACGTGACACCGAGTGCCGGACTGATGATCGGCGGGCACGGCGACCAGGTCGACCCGCTCGCCGAGGCGTCGGCCCGAGAGGCGACACTGGCGCAGTTCTTTCTCGGAGATCCGCAGGGCTGGAAGGGTCCCGTGGTCGCCTTTGGGGGCGGGGCATCGGCGCTGCGCACCGCCGCCGAGGCGGCCGGCATCGCCCTTTACGTGCACGCCCCGTACGTGCTCAATGTGGCCACCACCAACAACCGGATCCGGATCCCCAGCCGCAAGTTCCTGCAGCAGCACCTGAATGCGGCCGCCGAGATCGGAGCGGCCGGGCTGATCGTGCATGGCGGTCACGTGCTCAAGGACGACGACCCCGCCGCCGGGTTCGACAACTGGCGCAAGTGCGTCGAGCGGCTGGAGCTGCCGGTGCCGCTGCTGATCGAGAACACGGCTGGCGGTGACAATGCGATGGCTCGCCAGCTGGACCGGCTGGCCCGGCTCTGGGAAGCGGTCCGATCGGCCCCCAACGCGGACAACGTGGGCTTGTGCCTTGACACCTGCCACGCGCACGCCGGCGGCGAGCAGCTGTCCGGGCTGGTCGAGCGGGTGCGGTCGATCACCGGCCGGATCGACCTGGTGCACGCCAACGACTCCCGGGACGCGTTCAACTCAGGGGCTGACCGGCACACGAACCTGGGCCAGGGCGAGCTCGACCCCGACGGCCTGGTCGAGGTGGTACGCGAGGCCGCAGCACCGGTGGTGGTGGAGACGCCCGGCGGCGCTCAGGGCCAGGCTGCCGACATCGCCTGGCTGCGCGAGCGGCTCGGCTAGGCCCGCTTGAGCTTGACGGGCCCGGTGCGGAATCCGCCGGCGGCAAACAGGCAGCGGAAAAGGTCGTCCTCGAGGATGACCTGGGGCCCAAGCTCGGCGATCTGCCAGTCTTTGCGACTGGTGCGACCCATCAGCACGTTGTTGAGGTTGGTGCGGATGCACAGCGCCTGCACCTCCGGCCTCGCTTCCAGCTGCGACTGCGACTTCACCGGCTTGCGGAGCACGCCAGCGGCGTACGTCTGATAGAGGTGCGGCTGGTCGCAGTCCTGCATGGTCGCCTGGCTCACATAGTCGCGGTAGTTGCCCAGGTCGGTCCAACACTCCGGCTCGGTCAGGCAGTAGCTCTGCCCGCCCAACTGCTGGGAGCAGTCGACGAAGCCCTCCGGAGCCCGGCTGGGGCTGGCGCTGGGCGTCGAAGGGGTGGCAGCAGACGGGATATCAGCAGACGGCGAGCCGTCCCCGCTCGGGGACGCCTCGGCGGCACCGCTGCTGGAGGGAGCCGCGGCGGGCTGGGTAGCGGAGCGACTGCTGGCGTTGCCACCGAAGGGGATGCTGCCCAGGGTCACCGCGGCGATCAGGGCCACGACCAGCAGCAACGCAACCAGCGGCCGGCGGCTGCGACGGCGCCCCCCGCTCTCCGACGCCACTGCGCTCGTCGGCGACGCCGCCGCGACCGTGGTCGATGCTGCCGAGGCCGTGGTCGATGCTGCCGCGCCGGTAGTCGCCTCGGCCCCAGCGAACGACAGGGCCTGCAGCTGGTCGCGGAACTCTGCCGCGGTCAGCCGGCGCTCCGGGTCGTCGTCCATCGCGCGCAGCAGCAGGTCCATGAACTCGGGGTCGAGGTCGGGCAGCCGCTCGATCGGGTTGGCCTGCAACTCGAGCAGCTCCGGCAGGTTGGGTGTGCCGGTGTCGGGCCAACGAGGCGGCTTGCCATCGAGCAGCGCATACAGCGTGGCGGCCAGGGAATAGACGTCACCATAGGCGGTGGGCGGTTTGAGGTAGAAGACCTCCTTGGGAGCGTACGCCGGGGTCATCCCCTCTAACGTCACTGACAGGTCTTCGCCCGGCTCGGGGATCGCCGCCAGCCCGAAGTCGGCGAGCCCCGGCCGGTCGAAGCTGTCAATCAGAATGTTCGCGGGCTTGACGTCGCGGTGCAGGACCCCGCGGGCGTGTGCCGCGGCCAGTGCGTCGGCGATCTGCACCCCGACATCGCGGATCCGCTGCTGGTCTTGGCGACCCTGCGGTTTCAGCCACTGGGTCAGGGACCCTCCCGTGCAGAGGTCCATCACCAGGTAGGGACGGCCGTCACTGAGGATGCCGGCGTCGTGCACGGTGACGATGCCGGGGTGACCGGACAGCCGGCCAGCGGCGCCCGCCTCCCGGAGAAAGCGGCGGCGCTCCTTGTCCTCGTTCAGGGGCCGGTGGTCGACCTTCACCGCCACCAGTCGGTTCAGGTGTTCTTGTCGGGCCTGCCAGACCGTGGAGAAGCCTCCGCGCGCAAGGGGACGCCACTCGACCAGCCCCGGTATTTCTGGATGTCCCCGCACCACAAAGCAAATCTACGTGGATCACACCGCCGCCGCCGCCCTTAGTCTGCCCGCCTACCACATTTCGGTGCAGAAACCATGCATTCCCCACTCTCGCTAGTGGCGCGCCGGTCGAGCCTCTAGTCTCGGCAAATGTGACCCGTAGCGTGTTCGTCGCTTCACCCGAAGGCCAGACCGGCAAGTCGGCGGTTGCTCTCGGGCTGCTGGACGCCCTGATCCGCGAGGTCGGCACGGTCGGCGTCTTTCGACCGCTGACCAACGCGACCGCCGGACGCGACCTGATCGTCGACCTGCTGGTGCACCAGCCTGGCGTCAAGCAGCGCTACGAAGACGCCCTCGGCGTCAGCTACGAGGCGGCCCGGGACAATTTGGACGAGGCCATGCACGTCATCGTCGAACGGTTCGGCGAGCTCAGCGAGACCTACGGTGTGCTGCTGGTGCTGGGCTCGGACTACACCGACGTCTCCACCGGGACCGAGCTCAGCCTGAACGCGCGGATCGCGGCCAACCTGGGGTCACCGGTGGTGCTGGTGGTGCACGGACGGGAGCGGACGCCAGAGCAGGTGGTGGCCGCCGCCTCCGGCGCCATCACCGAGCTGGACGCCCACCACACCCGGACGGTCGCGGTGATCGCCAACCGGGTGGCCGCGGACGCGGTCCACGATGTCCGGGCGGCGCTGTCGAGCAGCGTGGGCGTCCTGGTGGCGGCCATGCCGGACAACCCGCTGCTGTCCGCCCCCACCGTCCGTTCGCTGGCCGAGGCCGTCGACGCGCCGCTGGTGCAAGGCAGCGACAGCTGGCTGGATCGGGAGTCCCTCGGTCTGGTGGTGGCAGCCATGAGCCTGCCCAACGTGCTCACCCGACTGACCCCGGACGCCACCGTGATCGCCCCGAGCGATCGACCCGACCTGATTCCGGGGCTGGTGCTGGCCCATCAGTCGGGCACCTTCCCCTCCCTGGCCGGCATCGTGCTGACCGGCGGATACGAGCTGCCGGAGTCCATCCGACGGCTGGCCGAGGGCGTGGAGCAGAACCTGCCGGTGGTCAGCACCACGCTCGGCACGTTTCACACCGCCGAGCGGCTGTCACGGGTCCGCGGCCCGATGACCCGGTATTCGGCCAACAAGATCGAGACAGCCCGGCGACTGTTCGCCGAGCAGGTGGACGGCGACGCGCTGCTGGCCGCCATCGAGGTGCCGGGCGCCGACGTACGGACCCCGCTGATGTTTGAGTATCAGCTGATGGAGCGCGCCCGAGCCGATCGGAAGCACATCGTGCTGCCGGAGAGCTCCGACGACCGGATCCTCGAGGCGGCGTCGCTGCTGCTGCGGAGAGGCGTGGCCGACCTCACGCTCCTCGGTGACGAGAACAAGGTGCGGGCCCGGGCTTCCGTGCTGGGTCTGGACCTCGACGCCGCCGCCGTGGTCAGCCCAGCCGACCCGAAGCTGGTAGAGCGGTTCGCCACCGCCTATGCCGAGGCCCGGGCGCACAAGGGGATGACCGTGGACAAGGCGCGGGGCATCGTCACCGACATCTCCTACTTCGGCACGCTGATGGTGCATCTGGGACTGGCCGACGGGATGGTGTCCGGGGCGGTGAACACCACGGCGCACACCATCCGGCCGGCGCTTGAGTTCGTCAAGACCCGGCCGGGAGTGGACACGGTGTCCAGCGTGTTCTTGATGTGTCTGGCCGACCGCGTCCTTGTCTACGGGGACTGCGCCGTCATCCCCGAACCGTCGACCGAGCAGCTCGCCGACATCGCGATCTCGTCGGCGGCGACCGCCCGGCAGTTCGGCATCGAGCCTCGGGTGGCCATGCTGTCCTACTCCACCGGCGCTTCCGGCTCGGGTGCCGAGGTGGAGAAGGTGCGCGCCGCCACCGCGTTGGTCACCGAACGCCACCCCGAGCTGCTGCTCGAGGGGCCGATCCAGTACGACGCCGCGATCGACCCCGAGGTGGCTCGGACCAAGCTGCCCGGCTCAAAGGTGGCCGGGCACGCGACGGTGTTCATCTTTCCCGACCTGAACACGGGGAACAACACCTACAAGGCCGTCCAGCGAAGCGCCCACGCCATCGCCATCGGGCCGGTGCTGCAAGGCCTGCGCCGACCGGTGAACGACCTCTCCCGTGGAGCCCTGGTCACCGACATCGTCAACACGGTGGCCATCACCGCCGTACAGGCTCAGGGACTTGCCGGGGAGGATAACGGCGGGTAGGCGCCGGGGCGAGCTGCTAGAGATAGAGATGTGGTCGGCGGTCCCGGCGGGCGTCGTTGTACGGCCCGATCGCCTTGTCCCGGGCGAGCGCGAGATCCAGGTCGGCCAGCAGCAGCGCCGGAGCCGCCTCGGCCGAGGAGTGCGTCGCCGGTCCGGCCAGCAGGAAGCCGTCGGCCCCGACCAGGGTGCTGCCGCCGATCCACTGCTGTCCGCGTTCAGTCCCGCAGCGGTCGGCGATGACCACGAACACCCGGTAGCTGCCGGCGGCTGCCTGCGCCTTGATCACCTCCAGGGGCCGTTCGCCCGCGGGTCGAGGCAGCAGCGGCCAGTTGGCCGGCGCGGCGATGAGCTCGGCGTCCTGGTCCGCAGCCAGCCGCACCCACTCGGGGAACTCAAGGTCGTAGCAGATCATCGCAGCCAACCGTCCGGCGCTGGTGTCGACCACCTCGGGCGGCTGCGTCCCCGGGGTGAAGAGGCCGGACTCGATCCCCCAGAGGTGCACCTTGCGGTAGACGCTGCGCAGGTCGCCGTGATCGAGCACCACAGCACTGTTGAAGACGTCGCTGCCGTCTGCCTCACAGGTCCCGCTGACCAGTACGCAGCCGAGTCGGGCGGACAGGCCGGCCAGCTGCGTGACGTACTCACCGCTCACCGGTTGAGCGGCGGCCCGCGCTTCCGCCCGGTCCGCAAAGCAGTATCCGGTGGCCGCGAGCTCAGGCAGCACCACGAGCTCGGCGCCAGCGGTGGTGGCCGCAACCACCGCCTCTTCGAGCCGTGCCCGGGTGCCATCCGGGTCGTCGACGTCGATGGCGAACTGGCAGGCGGCGGCTCGGACCGGCATCAGTCGTCGTCGGTGGCGGTATTGAGCACCGAGGCCGGAGCCAGGTAGCCGTTCGGGTCGATCACCCAGCCGGCCTGCCGGGCCCGCTCGACCACGGCCCCGTCCCACTCGATCCGCACCCGGCCGTCGCTGCCGTTGACCATCAGCAGTTCACCGCTGTCCGCGGCTTCCGCCCGACCGGGCCCAGCCTCCAGCAGTTCGATCCGGCGCCAGCTGCTTGGCGGTACCGACAGCGTGTCCTGCGGACCGAGCTCGACGCTGCGCTCGGCCTCGCCCCGGTTGAGGGTGACCCGCCAGCGACCGGCCTTGGCCACCAGCACCTGCGTCTCGTGGTGGCGGTGGGTGAGCATTCCCTCCCCGACCCGGGCCCGCAGCCAGCTGAGGTTGAAATGGTGCGGCTCGGTCAGCCGGGGGGCGGCTCGGCGGTCCTCGCTGATGCCGTAGCCGATCACCAGGGCAAGCTCAGCGCCGCCTCCCGGCAGGGTCGAGCACAGGAAGGGCCGCCTGATCCACACCCGGTCGGCGTCTTGGGTCACCCGGCTCCGCATCTGCTCCGGGGTGTACGGGGTCAGCGCATCGATGTCGCTTTGGCTCATGGGCTTGATGAGCTCGACGTCAGCCGGCAGCGCGTCGCCGGCCACCGTGTCGATCAGCCGATTGTCCGCCGTCAGGTGCAGCCCGTAGGACTCCGCCTGCTTGAGCACCGATGGTCCCCAAATGATGCCACCGGTGACGTCGTGCCCCAGAACGGTCAGCAGTATGGCCTCATCTGGGCCGACGTTGGTGAACCCGCGAAAGATCCAGGACGGCACCGAGATCACGTCGCCGTCGGTGGACAGATATTCGCCCTGCTCGCCGCTGGGACCCCAGCGGACCAGGAACTCGCCACCGAAGTTGATGAAGACCTCGGCGGTGAAGTGCAGATGCAGGTTGTTGGTGACCCCATTCGGCATCCCCGCCGCACCCAAATTGAAGCCGTGGTTCTCTTCGAGGTTGACGTACTGCTCGGCGTTCTGGGACACACCCATTCCGATGAAGGAGTAGTTCTGCTTGCGATCCGAGCCGGGCGTGCGACAGTCGATGAAGGCGGCGTTGCACGGGACCCAGTCTGTGCGGGCGATGGTCCGCCGCTTGAGCTCAGCCCGGGTGACGATGTCTGACATCGGCGTTCCTCTCCGTTCAGCACTCCGCTGAAGGGCTTAGTAGATGTTGGCGCTGATGTGCGGGTTGTCGCCGCGTTTGCCGTTGATCTGGGCCCGCAGGGCGATCTCGTCGTAGACCCGCACCTCCCGGACCAGGCGACCTTCCTGGATGAGGAACTGAGAGGAGCCCAGCACCTCGACCTGCTCGCCGGTGAGCGGCCCAAAGTGCTCGGCCCCGTCATAGTGACCGACCAGTTTCCAGGTCAGGGCGATCCGCAATCCGGCATAGCGGTTCGCATAGTTCGTCGCGAGATCGCGAATCTCGAATTGCGCGTCCGGAAACGGAGCTAGCAGGTTGAGCAGAGACCGCTGGTAGCCGTCGGGTCGGATGACAGTGCGGTCGCCAATGGTCTGCAAGACGAGGTCACGCACCCAGAAGTCGTGCACCCTCGCCAGGTTGTGTCTGTTCCAGACCTGGTCGACGAAGTCGAGCACCAGCTCGCACTCGGGACGGAAATCGTCCAGCCGGGGCCCGCTGTCGCCGGCCGCCAGCACGTCCACCGGCGGCGGCTGGGTGAGGGAACCGGAGAACCCCTGGAAGGTCTTCGACCGGCCAACCTCGTCCGGGTCCTGGTCAGTCTGCAGAGCCAAGGCAAGACCGTCTCGGATAACCCACTCTTCCACCATCCGGCCGCGCCGATAGAGGCAGTTGGCGATCGTGCGGCTGCGGACGTCGCGAACGCGCCCGTTCTCGATCAGTGAGTCAGCCGACAGCACCAAGTGGGAGCTGAGAAAGGCGTCCTCTCCCCTCGCTTCCCACACGACGTCCTCGGCCTGCCCTACGCGAGCCGGTGTCGAAGCGATGCGCATCAGACTGCCGTCGATGACCCCTTGGCGCCCGACTGTCGTGCCGAAAGAACCGTGCACGATCGAGTCCGGTTCATAGTTCTGCTTGATGAAGGAGATGTCGCGATCAACCCAGATCCGGTCAGTGACCTCACGGATGAAGTCGTCAGGATCGCGGTAGGGCGCGTACGCCGTCTTGTCCAGCTGACTGTCATCGGCCACAAGCGGCAGTGTATGCGTATGCATTCCGCCGTCGCAACCGCGCCCGATCAGCCCTGCGTGACGGCAGGACCAAGACTGGCTCGGGGCTGAAACCGGGATGGATAGACCACAGGACGAAACGGCGCGTCGGGCGGGCCCTCCAACCGCTCGACCAACAGCCTCGCGGCCTCCCTCGCCATCGCGTCCAAGTCGTAGGCCACGGTGGCCAGCTGGACCAACGCCCAGCTGGAGGTGGGCAGGTCGTCAAAGCCGACGATGGACACGTCACCGGGCACCGCAACGTTCTGCTCAGCGGCGGCGTTGAGGGCCCCCAAGGCCACCACGTCGTTGGCGCAGACGATCACGCTGGGTCGTGGCTTCTGAGCCAGCAGCGTCGTGGCCCCTGAGTGACCCGAGGCGAAGTCAAAAGCGCCGTGCAGCGACCAGCGTGGCGCGATGGTGATGTCCTTGGCACCCAGAAGCTCCGTGAAGCAGGTTTCGCGGCTCTCACCCGTGCTGGTGTTTCGAGGGCCGAAGATCGCCGCGACATCGCGGTGCCCCAGAGCCACCAGCTGGCTCACCAACTCCGCCGCGCCTGGTCGAGGATCGACCGTGACTGAGTCGGCTTCAATGGCTGTCGACGTACGGTTGAAGTAGACGAAGGGGATGCCGCGGTCGCGCAGCCGTACCGGCAGGACCGAGTCCAGTGATGTTGTCGCCAGCAGTACGCCGTCGAGCCCGTTGGCCGCGATCCGGTCAGCGACCGGCCCCGCGTCTGAGGTCTCGGTGATCAAGATGAGCTGATATCCCACTTCCTCCAGGGCGTGATGAATGGGAGCGATCACGTGCGGATAGAACTGGTTGGCTAAATCGGTGAGCAGCAGCCCCACTCGATAGGAGCGACCGACCGACAGCGCTCGACCGGTCGCGCTGGGTATGTAGCCAAGGACCACTGCCGCCTCGCGGACACGTCGCTTGGTCTCTTCGGAAACCTTGGCGCTGTCGCGGAGCGCCCGGGACACCGTCGGCTGTGAAACACCAGCCAGCCGGGCCACCTGATGGCTCGTGACCATGATCCTCCCGGCTGAGCATAGCAAGGTGATGCTGTCGTGTTGACGCCTGCGACCGACTCACCTTAGATGGTCACATACGTATGCCCGATGCGAAAGGGGCGCCACTGTGCCGCGCGAGCTGAAGAGCACTACTGCCCGATCCGTCACCGAGGATGCCCGCCGAGCGGTCAAGCAACGGGTGACCGAACTGGTCGCCGATGTCCGCGCCCGAGGCGACGCAGCGGTCCGGGACTACTCACGGGAGTTCGACCACTGGGAGCTGGACTCGTTCCGGCTCGAGCAGAGCACAGTTGAGAAGCTGATGGGGTCCCTGCCCTCGCAGGTGATCGACGACATCGCCTTTGTGCAGGACCAGGTCCGCCACTTCGCCCAGGCGCAGCGGGAGTCAATGGTCGACATCGAGGTGGAGACCCTGCCAGGGGTGTTCCTGGGCCACCGGCATCTACCGGTCGGTGCGGTGGGGGCCTATGTTCCCGGTGGACGCTATCCCCTGACGGCGTCGGCACACATGACCATCGTCACCGCCAAGGTGGCTGGAGTCCCCCGGGTGATCGCCTGCACGCCGCCGATCCGCGGCGAGGTCCCGGCTGCGACAGTGGCCGCGATGAGCATGGCCGGTGCCGACGAGATCTACCTCTTGGGCGGCGTCCAGGCGGTCGCTGCGATGGCGCTCGGCACCGAGTCGATCGATCGGGTGGACTTGATCGCCGGACCCGGGAACGCCTACGTGGCCGAGGCGAAACGGCAGCTGTACGGCGAGGTCGGCATTGACCTCTTCGCGGGACCGACCGAGATCTTGATCATCGCCGACGACTCGGCCAACGAGTTTCTGATCGCAGTCGACCTGCTGTCCCAGGCCGAGCACGGACCCGACTCCCCGGCGGTCCTGATCACCACCAGCGAGCAGCAGGGTCTCCGGGTCGCGGAGCTGGTCGAGCGCATGCTGCCCGGCCTGCCCACCCGGGACATGGCCGGGCCAGCGTGGCGTGACCACGGCCGGATCGTGGTCTGCGACGACCTGGACGAGGCCTACGCCGTCGGCGACGCCCTGGCTTTTGAGCACGTCCAGATCTTCACCCGCGAGCCACGGGCCGCCCTGGACAAGATGGCCAACTACGGCGCCCTGTTCCTCGGCGAGCAGACCTGCGTCTCATACGGCGACAAGGTGATCGGAACAAACCACGTGCTTCCCACCCTGGGCGCTGCGCGCTACACCGGTGGCCTCTGGGTGGGCAAATACCTCAAGACGGTGACTCACCAGGAGGTCCGCAACTCCGACACCAGCACGGAGCTGGGGCGGGTGTGCGGCCGCGCGGCCCGGGTGGAGTTGTTCGAGGGTCACGCCCGATCGGGGGACGCGCGGGTCGCTTGGCACGCCGGCGACCGATTTGACTGGATCGACGCCGCGCGCAGCGACACAGCCCCAATCGGCGCTGCCGGGACCATCGCGAGCTCGGAACGAGCGCCTGCGGCAGAGCCGGCCGAGCAGCCGGCGTGAGCCACGTCGCCGGTCGTACGGCTGTGGTCACCGGCGGCGGCACCGGTCTCGGGGCCGCGATCAGCCGCCGCCTGCACGGCGCTGGCGCTCGGGTGGTGGCCGTCGGCAGGCGACCGGAGCCCCTGCAGTCGATGGTCGAAGAGCTCGGCAAGGGGGTTCGCGCGGAGGTCTGCGACGTCAGCCAATCGGCCGGCGTGGCCGAACTAAGCCGTCGGCTGGCGGACGAGCAGGTGTCCATTCTGGTCAACAACGCTGGCATCCCCGGCCCCGTCGCGCCACTGACCGAGATCGAGCCCGAGGAGTGGGACGAGGTGTTCGCGGTCAACGTCCGCGGAAGCTATCTGATGTGCCGGGCGTTCTTGCCCGCGATGCTTCGCCGTGGCGACGGTGACGTGATCAACCTCGCCTCGGTGTCCGGCAAACGGCCACTTACTCGCCGTACCGCTTACTGCGCATCGAAGATGGCGGTGATCGGGCTGACCAGCACGCTGGCCTTCGAGGTCGGCGACCACGGCGTGCGCGTCAACTCCTTGTCGCCCGGGCCCGTCGACGGCGAGCGGATGGCCCGCAACTTTGCGCTCGAGGCCGAGCGCACCGAGACCAGCTACGCCCAAGCCCGGGACGCTTTCGTGCTCCGGGCAGCGCTCGGCCGGATGGTGACCGAGGACGAGGTCGGTCAGGCCGTGCTGGCCATGCTCGCCATGCCCGGGATGTCCGGCGCCGACGTCGACCTGTCGGCCGGCATGGTGGCCTGAGGTGGCCTCACTCAGAGCTCGGCTTGGCGCCGGCGAGCAGCTGCTCGGGTGCCTGCTCCGGATGCCCGCTGAAGAGACCGTCGAGATGATCGGTGTGGCTGGCCTCGACTTCGTGGTGATCGACTGCGAGCACGGGCCGCCCGACCTGATCGCGCTCCGCCAGCACATCGCGTTGGCCGAGCTGCACGAGCTGGCGGTGCTCGTGCGGGTGGGACACACCGAGCCGGCCCTGGTGCTGCGTGCGCTCGACGCCGGCGCTCAAGGAGTGATCGCCCCGCACGTCGACACACCCGAAGAGGCCGCTGCGCTCGCCGACTCCGCCCACTCTCCGCCCCTCGGCTATCGCGGCTTCGCCACCTACGGCCGGGCCGGGCGTTTCGGGACGGTGACACCGGCCCAGCACCTTCGTGACCAAGCGGCCAACACACTGGTGATCGCGATGATCGAGTCTCCACGGGCGGTCGCCAGCGCAAGCGACATCCTGCGCGTGCCTGGCATCGATGGCTACTTCATCGGTCCTGCCGACCTGGGTGCAGCCAGCGGACCGGATGACCCCTCGCTTGAGGAAGCCCTACGGCTGGTGCACGCCGCTGCTGCCGCGACCGACTCCTTCCGGGTGGAGCTGGTGAGCTCCAGCGCGGCCGCCCGGCAGGCCGTGGCCGACGGTGCGCAGCTGGTCGTGTACAACCTGACCGCCGTCTGGATGAGCCTGCTACGAGAACTACGGCTGCCGACCACCTAGCCGCGGGTGCCACTCGGCGAGATACGAGCCGACCTCTAGAGGGGCTTCCAACGGCGACAGATGGCCGGCGCCGGGCAGCACCGCCCGGTCGGCGTGAGGCACCAGGCTGGCCACCTCCGAATGCCAGTGGGCTGGGCACATCCGGTCGGCATCGCCGGCCAGGACCAGCGTGGGCACCCGCACAAGGGCCAGACCCGGTCTCTCGTCCACGCGACTCGCCTGCATCGCCAGTTGATCGTCAAGCCTCTTCTCGCCCACGTCGTCGGCCATTCTCAGCACCTCAGCCGCCACCGGACCCGACCGCGCCTGTTCGCTGAGCAGCCTTGGCAGCAGTCCCGCCTGCAGTTCGCGGGCGAGTGTGCCCGAGCGCAGCGCGTCGCGGTCTCGGCCCCACGACCGAAGCTGGGTAGTGGTGGGCGGGCGAGGATTCGTTGACAGCAGAGCTAGCCCACACACCCGCTCCGGGGCCGAGCGCACCAGCGCCATCGCGACGATGCCACCGAGACTGAGTCCTGCTAGAGAAAACCTCGGCGGCAGCCGCGTCAGCAGGTCGGCAACACAGTCGTCCACCGACCTGCGGCGAAGCTCCTCGTGTCGCACCTCAACTCCAAGGCTGGCCAGGATCGGCGTCACCCCTGCCCAGAGCCGGGCGGAGCAGTTCATCCCCGGCAGCAGCACCAGTGGGCCTGGCCGCTCGGTGTCGATCATGCTCAGCCCGTGGTGATCGCCAGGCTATACGTATGCACGCGGGCGCTAACGTACCGCAGGGGTGGCGAGTAGCGGATCGTTGCCTGTTGCGCCAGCCAGCAGGTCGAGGCGGCGCTGCGCGCTGTCGCGATGCCCAGGCATGCCTTCGAAGTCGGCGATGGTCACCACCAGGTCAGCCTGGGACGCCGTCGCCTCGGGAGTGGCTCGCTGATAGGTGAGCTGCTTGAGATAACGCGAGACCGACAAACCACCGGTGAATCGAGCGTTGCGCGCGGTCGGCAGTGTGTGGTTGGTTCCCGACATGCCCTTGTCGGAGTAGGCCACCGTCGACCAGGTGCCCAGGAACAACGACCCGTAGTTGGTCAACGCCCCTAGGTAGTAGTCGAGGTCCTGGGCCAGGATCTCCAGGTGCTCCGGAGCCAAGGTGTCCATGATCTGCACCGCCGTCTCGCGATCGGCCGCGAGATAGACCGACCCATAGTCGCGCCAGGCGGCGCCAGCGATGTCTCGGGTGGCGAGCCCCTGCAGCTGACGTTCGATCTCAACCGGCACCTCGGCGGCCAGCCGTGCCGACGTCGAGACCAGGCACGCGGGCGATGTTGGTCCGTGCTCGGCCTGGGCCAGCAGGTCGGCGGCCACGGTGGTGGCATCGGCTGAGTCGTCAGCGATCACCGCGACCTCGGAGGGTCCGGCGAGCACATCGATGCCCACCCGACCGAAAAGCTGCCGCTTGGCCTCGGCCACATACGCGTTCCCCGCTCCCACGATCATGTCGGCGGGTTGGCCGTCCAGCAGACCGAACGCCATCGCGGCCAACGCCTGCACGCCCCCCAGGGCGAAGACCGACTCGGCGCCGGCGGCTCGGGCGGCGTACAGCACCGCCGGGTGCGGCCGACCGTCGTACGCGGGAGGCGTGCAGCACACCACCTGCTGGACACCCGCCGCATAGGCCACTCCAACCGTCATGAACGCGCTGGCCAGGAGCGGGAAGCGGCCCGCCGGAAGATAGGCGCCGACCGTGTTCACCGGCACATACTTCTGGCCGCAGACCACGCCCGGGATGACCTCGGCCTCAAAATCGGTCAGGGACCGTCGCTGTAGCTCGGCGAACCGCCGGGTGCGTTCTGCGCCCGCGTCCAACGCGTCGCACAAGTCTCGTGGCAGGTTCGCCACAGCCCGGTCGATATCGGCCGACGACAACTCGAAGGTGTCCTCGGTGTAGCCGTCGAGCTCCTCAGCGTAGCGCCGAACGGCCGTCATGCCGCCTCTCTCGATGTCGCTCAGCATCGTTGACACGCGGGCCTCAACGGCCGGATCCTGCTGACCGGGGACGTCGGGTCCCGGTGGTTCTTTGACGACAGTGAAGCGGCCAGAAATGCGTGCCTTATCGTCGGGGCGCAGATGCATACGTATACCGTAGGGTAGTCGCCTGCCCCTGACAAGGCGGAACATACTGGCCTCGAGCTGCATTGAGAAGGAGAACGAGTTGACCGAGATACGGACCACTCACGTCGGCTCACTGCCGCGCTCAGTGGACGTCACCCGGGTCGTCTTCGCCGCCGAGCGCGGCGAGCCGGTCACCGCCGAGGACTTCGATGCGACCATCGGCGCCGCGGTAGCCGACGTGGTGGCGCGGCAGCTGCGGGCGGGAGTCGACGTTATCTCCGACGGCGAGATGTCCAAGATCAGCTATGCCACCTACATCAAGGACCGCATCTCCGGCTTCGACGGCGACTCCGATCGGCGCGCTCCGGCCGACCTGGAGGCATTCCCGGGCTTCCTTGAGCGCCAAGCCAAGGGCGGGGGTACGCCGACGTACAGACGGCCCCGATGCGTGGCCGAGATCAGGCCGCTGACACTGGCGCCGTTGGAGGCCGACCTTCGTCGCTTCTCCGCCGCCCGGCGACAGCACGGCGATCCCGACGGCTTCCTGAACGCAGCGTCGCCGGGCGTCATCGCGCTGTTCCAGCCCAACGACTTCTACGCCGACGACGACGCCTACCTGGAAGCGCTGGCCGAGGCGATGCGGGTCGAGTACGAGGCCATCGTCGCCGCCGGACTCACCTTGCAGCTCGACAGTCCCGACCTTGGCCTGGGTCGGCACATGATGTACAAGGATCGAGACGACGCCGAATACCTGACCTTGATCGAGCGTCACGTGGCCGTGCTGAACCACGCGCTCCGCAACGTCCCTGCCGAACGGGTCCGGATGCATGTCTGCTGGGGCAACTACGAGGGACCACACCACTGTGACGTGGAGATGGCGACGATCCTGCCCGTGCTGCTCAAGGCCAAGCCGGCGGGCCTGCTCTTCGAGACCGCCAACCCCCGTCACCAGCATGACGTCGAGGCCTTCGCCGATCAGCTGACCTCGATTCCCGAGGACAAGGTGCTGATCCCAGGCGTCATCGACACCACCACCAACTTCATCGAGCACCCGCGGGTGGTGGCCAACCGCATTCGCGGCTTCACCGACCTGGTCGGTGCCGAGCGGGTGCTCGCGGGCACCGACTGTGGCTTCTCCACCTTCGCGGGTTTCGGAGCCGTGGATCCGGACATTGTCTACGCCAAGCTGTCCGCACTGGCCGAAGGGGCAGCGCTGGCCGGGCGGCGGCTGGCCGCCTGACCACGGCAGCCGCCGAAGGCGCAGTCGACCGGCAACTCCAGAAGAACGTTAGGCTCCGGCGTGTGCGGCAAACTGACGGGCGCGCTGGGTCGGTCCTGGTGCTCAACGCCGGATCGTCGTCGCTGAAATACCAGCTGGTCGATCCGGGCACCGGTGAGGTGCGGGCCAAGGGTCTGGTCGAGCGGATCGGCGAGAGCGGGCCGATCGCGGACCACCGCCAAGCCGTCGAGCAGATGGCGGTCGACCTCAAGGGCCAGGGCGCCGACCTGGCCGCCAGCGGCGTAGTCGCCGTCGGGCACCGGGTGGTGCACGGCGGGCCGGACTTCTCCGAGCCGGTGGTCATCGACGACAGCGTGATCGCCGACATCGAGGGGTTGATCCCGCTGGCGCCGCTGCACAACCCGGGCGCGCTGGCAGGCATCCGGGCGGCTCGGGCGCAGCTGGACGTGCCGCACGTGGCCGTCTTCGACACGGCGTTCTTCGCCCGCTTGCCGGCGGCCGCGGCCACCTATGCGATCCCCGCCGAGCTGGCGCGTGAGCACCGGATCCGGCGGTACGGCTTCCACGGCACTTCGCACGCCTATGTGTCCCGAAAGACCGCGGAGACTCTCGGCCGTCCGCTGGCTGCGCTCCGCCAGGTCGTCCTGCACCTGGGCAACGGCTGCTCCGCCTCGGCCATCCGCGGCGGCGTGGCCGTGGACACCTCGATGGGGCTGACGCCGCTGCAGGGCCTGGTGATGGGCACTCGCTCCGGGGACGTCGACCCCAGCCTGCACGGCTTCCTGCATACCGTCGCCGGACTGTCGATCGAGGAGATCGACCAGCTGCTCAACAAGCAGTCCGGACTGAAGGGGCTGGCTGGGGTCAACGACTTCCGGGAGCTGCTGCAGCTCCGCGCAGACGGCGACACCTCGGCCGCGCTGGCCTTTGACGTCTACGTACACCGGCTGAAGCACTACCTGGGCGCCTACCTGGCGCTGCTCGGCGGGCTCGACGCGCTCACTTTCACCGCCGGCGTCGGGGAGAACAACCCGGCCGTACGCGAGGCCACGGTCGCCGGGATGGCCGAGCTCGGGATCGAGATCGACCCCGAGCTCAACCAAGCCCCCGCCAAGGGCGCGCGGCTGATCTCCCCAGCCGGCTCCCGCACTCAGGTGCTGGTCGTGCCCACCAACGAGGAGCTGGCCATCGCCCAGCAGACCCTGGACGCCCTCGGCTGAGGCGCCTCGTCTAGGTGGTGCTCCGGCCGATCTGGCGGACGCCGACCAGCAGGCCGACGGCGAGGGTGATCACCGCAGCCAGGGCGCCGGCGAGCACCGAGCCGTCGAAGGTCGCCGTGGTGAAGAGCGCGCGCTCGGCGTTCACCACGTAGGTGAGCGGGTTGAACCAGGCGGCGACCTGCATCCAGCCCGGTCCGGCCTCGATCGGCAGCATCATGCCGGACAGGATCAGCAGCGGGAAGATCAGCGACTGCTGCACCGCCCAGAACATCCACTCCCGCTTCCGGGTGGCGATGCCCAGCGAATAGGACAATGCGCCGACCCCGACCCCGAAGACGCCCAGGATGAGCAGCCCGACCAGCGCGTGCCCGGGGTGCAGCCGGAAGCCGAAGAACGTGGCAACGACGGTGATCAGCATCGCCTGCACCACCAGTGGGGCCAACTCCTTGAGAGCACGCCCGATCAGCAGCGAGGAGCGGCTGAGCGGCGTGGCCAGCATCCGCTCGTATGAGCCGGTCATGAACTCGTACAGCAGGTTCGACCCGACGGCCGAGGTGCCGAACAGGCAGATCATCACCAGCACACCGGGCAGGAACCACTGGACCGCCGACGCGCCCAGCGTCTCGGCGCCCACCGCCCCGCCGAGCAGGGGACCGAACAGTCCCAGGAAGACCAGCGGCTGGACCAGGGAAAAGATCACCGAGAACGGGTCTCGGAGCACCAACATCATCTCGCGGCGAAAAACCAGGCCGCTGTCGCTCAGCACGCTCATCAGACCGTCTCCCCTTCGCGCAGGCTCCGCCCGGTCAGGCTCAGGAAGACGTCGTCGAGTGTGGGCTGGGCGACGTCGGCGGCGATCGGTGTGATGCCGGCCGCCTCCAGCCGGCGCAGCGCCACCGGCAGCATGGCCGGGCCCCGCTCGACTCGGGTCACCACCACTGAGCGTTCACCGCCGGTGGTGGCCGTGATGTCGTGGCCGATCTCGGCCAGCGCGCGGATCGCCGGCTCGCGGTCCCGCTGGGCGACGTGCACCGTGATGTGGTCGCCGGCCAGATCCGACTTGAGCTTGGCTGCTGTGTCGTCGGCGATGATCTCGCCGTGGTCGATCACCAGCACCCGCTCGGCCTGTGTGTCGGCCTCCTCGAGGTAGTGCGTGGTCAGCACGATCGTGGTCTGGTGCTCCTCGCGCATCCGGCGGATGTGGTCCCAAAGGTTCGCCCGGTTCTGCGGATCCATGCCGGTGGACGGCTCGTCGAGGAACAGCAGCGGCGGGCTGTGCATCAGGCCCAGGGCGATGTCGAGGCGCCGCCGCTGGCCCCCCGACAGCGTGTTGACCACACGGGAAGCCATCGATTCGAGATCCAGGCTGGTGAGCAGCTCACCAGCCCGGGTCCGGGCGTCGCTGGAGTTCATGCCGTAGAACCGCCCCTGCATGACCAGCTCGTCCAGGACCCGATAGCTGTGGCCGGCTCCGTTGCCTTGGCCGATGTAGCCGATCTGGGAGCGGACACCGGCCGGATCACCCACCACGTCGCGGCCCGCCACCGTGGCACGTCCCGAGGTGGGCGGCAGCAGGGTGGTCAGCATCCGCAGCGTAGTGGTCTTGCCGGCGCCATTGGGACCCAGAAAGGCGACCAGCTCGCCGGCCGCCACCTCGATGTCCACCCCCTTGACCGCCTCCACGGTCGTCTTCTTCGTCGTGAACGTTCTCCCCAGCCCTGCAGTCGAGATCACCGCACCGCCTCCTCTGGCAGATAAACCCCGTACACCGTACGAGTAAGTACACCATACACTGTACGGAGTAAGCCGATCAAGAAGGAATTCGCCCATGACCGAGCAGCCGCCTGGTGAGACCTCTGACGCCCTGTCCTCAAACTGGGGCGGCGGTGGGACCCCTGAGGGGCGCCGCATCGTGGCCCTGCTCTGGGAGCCGGCCGAGGCCGCCGGGCTTCGCGGACCCCGGGCCAAGCTGACGCTGGCCGAGGTGGTCAAGGCCGGCACTGCTGAAGCCGACGAGCAGGGACTGGCGGCGCTCTCGGTCCGTCGGGTGGCCAAGCGGCTGGGCATCGCCGCCATGTCGGTCTATACCTACGTGCCCGGTCGGTCCGAGCTGATCGAGCTGATGATCGACTCCGTCTACGCCGAGTTCTCGCTCCCCGATCCGGCGCTCGACTGGCGCGAGCGGTTGACCGCGCACGTCGAGCAGTCGTGGCTGATGCTGCGCCGGCACCCGTGGCTGCTGGACTACAACGTCGCCCGGATGCCCGTCGGTCCGCACGTGCTGGACGTCGAGGAAGCCCTCTATGCCGCTCTGGCCACGGCAGGACTCCGTCCGCCCGACGTGGTCCTCTTCACCAACCTGATCGGCTGGCATCTGCGTGGCTTGACTCGGGTGCATCTCGCAGACTCCGAGGAAGAACGCCGTACGGGGGTCTCCGCGGAGGCTTACTGGGAGGCGCGGAACAGCTTCTGGTCCACCTATTTCGAGCCCGTGCGCTATCCCACCATGCTGTGGCTGTGGGAGGCCGGCGTCTTCGACGACCCCGACCAGAGCTCCTACGAAGCCGCCATGCCGCGGGTGCTGAGCGCTGTGCTGCGGCTGATCGAGGACCGGGTCAGCGGCTACTGACTGGCTAGTGTGGGCGCCATGGCAACTGCACTGGTCACCGGCGGCACCTCGGGGATCGGTGCTGCGTTCGCCAGGGCGCTGGCCGCACGAGGCGACGACCTGGTGCTGGTGGGGCGCAACGCCGACCGGCTGTACGAGACGGCGGCCGAGCTGCAGACGCGCTTCGGGGTCGCGGTCGAGGTGATGGTCGCCGACCTCGGGCAGCGGGCGGATGCCGTCACCGTGGGCGAGCGGCTGTCCGACCTCGAGCGCCCCGTCGACATGCTGGTCAACAACGCCGGCTTCGGCGTGCACACGGCCATCACCGCGGCTGACACCTCCCCGCACGAATACGCCTTCGACGTGATGTGCCGGGCCGTGCTCATCCTGTCCGCCGCGGCCGGTCGGGCCATGCGTGACCGCGGCACGGGCGCGATCATCACCGTCTCCAGCACCGCCGGGTTCGTCACCATGGGCACTTATTCGGCGATCAAGGCTTGGGCCACCGTGTTCACCGAGGGGCTGGCCGTAGAGCTGGCCGGCAGCGGGGTTACCGTCACCGCACTCTGCCCGGGCTGGGTGCGCACCGAGTTCCACCAGCGCGCCAACATCGAGACCGCCAAGATCCCGGGCCCGCTCTGGCTGGACGCCGACCGGCTGGTGGCCGACTGCCTGCGCGACGTCGCCCGTGGCCGGGTGATCTCGCTGCCGTCGCGGCGCTATCGGGCCCTGATGTTCGTCGCCCGGCACGCCCCGCGGCGAACGATCCGGGCGGTCTCGAGCCAGCTCTCTTCCAGTCGACACTCCCGCTAGCCGCCGCGCGATTAGGGTTGGGGCCGTGTCGGAGACCAGTCGCTATACCTCGCCGATGCACGCCGGGGCGCGGTTCGTGGCGCAGCGACTGGTGATGAAGCCGTTCATCTGGCGGCTCGCCAGAGTGACGGTGCTTGGCCGTGAGCGCCTGGAAGCGCTCTCCGGACCGTACGTGGTGGTGTCCAACCACGCCAGCCACCTCGACGCGCCGCTGATCATCGGGGCCCTGCCGCCCCGGCTAGCCCGCCACGTCGCCGCAGGCGCCGCCGCCGACTACTTTTTCGAGGTCTGGTGGCGCAAGGGGCTGACCGCGCTGTTCTTTAACGCCTTTCCCGTCGACCGGACCGGACTGCGCGGCCAGCGCGGCCTGGCCACGACCCTGCTCGACGTGGGCGTACCGCTGCTGCTCTTTCCCGAGGGCACCCGCTCGGCCACCGGGGAGATGAGCGCCTTCAAGCCGGGAGCGGCAGCGCTGTGCCTTAGCCGCAACGTGCCCTGTCTGCCGGTGGCGATCGTGGGGGCGGCCGAGGCGATGCCGCGGGGCAGCAGGTGGCCGGCGCGCGGCCGCCCACCGGTCTATGTCACCTTCGGCGCGCCGCTGGAGGCCGAGGACGAGTCGGTGATGGAGTTCTCCGACCGCATCGCCAAGGAGGTCCGGGGCCTGATCGACGAGACTGAGCACTATCGGGAACAGCACGACCGATGACCGGTGTTGAGTGAGCACCGCCGCGGCACCAGAGGCGAAGCAAGGGGAGACGATGACGACAACGAGCATCCGCGAGGGCGCGGTCAAGCACATGAAGTGGTGGGGTTGGGGTGTGGAGGGCGTCGGCTTCCACCACGAGGACAAGCCCAACTTCGCGGCCTTCGTGCGGAAGGCCATCGACATCGACCTCAGCGTCCCGGCGGTAACGGACGTGTCCTTCGAGTCGCTGCCTATCCCCGAGATCACCATCGGGTCGGACCTGCTCAACCAGCTGACCGACGCCGTGGGCGAGGAGCACCTGCGCACCGACGCGTTGGAGCGCATTGTGCACACCTACGGCAAGAGCATCCGCGACCTGTTGCGGCTGCGAGCCGGTGACATCCCGCGGATCCCTGACGTGGTGGTCTACCCCGCCGACGAGGCCGAGGTGCAGCTGGTCGTCGACCGGGCGGTGGCCGCCGACGCCGTGCTGATCCCATTCGGGGGCGGCAGCAACATCTCGGGCAGTCTGCAGGCGCCGGCAGACGAGACGCGCCCGGTGATCTCGGTCGACCTCGGCCGCCTCAACCGAGTCCTCGACGTCGATACCGAGTCGGGTCTGGCCCGCATCCAGGCCGGTGCGCTGGGGCCCGACATCGAGGAGCAGCTCAACCTGCGCGGCTGGACGCTCGGCCACTTCCCCGACAGTTTCACCCACAGCACGATGGGCGGCTGGGTCGCGACCCGCTCGTCAGGCATGCAGTCCGACAAATATGGCGATATCGCCGACATCACCCGCGGCGTACGGGTTGTGCAGCCCGGCAAGGTGCTGGTCCTGCGCCCCCTCCCCAGCACCTCGACCGGCCCCAGCGTCCGCGAGATGGTGCTGGGCAGCGAGGGCCGCCTCGGCGTGATCACCGAGGTGACCGCCCAAGTGCACCGGATCCCCGAAGAGCGGCTGGTGCTCGGCTACTTCTTCCCGAGTTGGCAAGCCGGCCTCGCCGCCATGCACGACATCTCGGTCAGCGACGCCACCCCGTCGATCACCCGGGTGTCCGACGCCGCCGAGACCGAGATGTCGTTTGCCACCCGCAAGAAGAGCCGCGGGTTCTCCTCGATGGCCAGCCTCAGTCTGATGAAGCTGCTGGAGCGCCGCGGCTGGGACCTCAGCCAGCTCTGCCTGTCGTTCATCGGCTATGAGGGCAGCCGTTCCCACGTGGAGCGGCAGAAGGCGATCGTCAAGAAGATTGTCAGCGCGCACGGCGGGATCGTGGTCGGCAAGGGACCCGGCCAGCTCTATGACCAGAAGAAGTTCGACACGCCCTATCTTCGCGACTTTCTGCTCGACCGTGGGGCGGCCGCCGACGTGTCGGAGACCGCCGCCCCCTGGTCCAAGCTGCAGCAGGTGTACGACAACGCGACCGGCGCAGCCCGGGCGGCGTTTGCGCAGCTGGGCGTCACCGGCTGGGTGATGTGCCACCTGTCGCACTCCTACCACTCCGGCGCCTGCCTCTATTTCACCTTCGCCTTCCGGCACGACGGAGTGGACCCGATCGCGCAGTACGACGTGGTGAAGTCAGCCATCCAGCAGTCGTTCGTCGACTCCGGCGCCACCCTCTCCCACCACCACGCCGTCGGCACCGAGCACGCGCCCTGGCTGGAACAGGACATCTCCGCCCCCGGCGTACACCTGATCGACGGGCTGTTTGCGGCGGTCGACCCGGGTCAGAACTTCAACCCCGGGAAGATAGTCGTCAAATAGGGGCCGTCAGGTAGGAACCGGCAGCCGTACGCTCCCGGCCTTGAGCCCCTTCCGCGACCCCGAGCCCCTACCGCTGGGTTGAGCCTGCTGCAGCAGGCTCAAGACGGAGTACGGGGCTCAGCGTCGGCACTGCGTCAGCGGCAGCGCGCGCAGGTCCCCAGCAGCGCCGTGTGCTGGGGCTCGAGCCGGAACTGCAGCTCGCGTTCGAGCTGGCCGACCAGCGGTCGCAAGGCGTCCACAGGCGCGTCGAAGATGGACCCGCAGACGGTGCACTGGAGATGAGCGTGCGGGTCGGTGGGGGGTTCGGGCAACGACAGGTGATACACCGTGGCCGCCCCCCCGACGTGGGTGTGAGTGACCAGCGAGTGCTCGCCCAACTGGGCCAGCGCGCGGTAGACCGTGGCCCGGTGCACCCCCGGAGTCAGCCTCGCGGCGCGGTCGACGATCTCGTCGGCGTTCAGGTGCCCTGGCTCACGGTCGAGGATCTCCAGCACCGCCACCCGCGCGGGCGTCACCCGCATCCCACGACTGCGCAGGACCGCTAACGCGGACTGGACCCGCGGCAGGCTCGAGCGGTCGCCGGTCACCGGCTTATTCTCCCTCCGCGCCCGTCGGTTCCGCCAGCCAGGTGCGATACGGTCGCATCTACCGCCGCCGCGAGGCAGGCCGATCAGGAGGTCTTCAGGAGATGCTCGCGACCTCCTCGGTCTTACTGTGGCGTGCCCGGTGGGCCCGGCTGCGTGCAGCCTTGACCCCAGCCGAGTGGCGCTCGATCGGCGCCATGACGTCGTTCCTGCTGCTGCTGCACGTGGTGGGCTGGGGCGTGCTCGTGGCGGTCGGTCCGCAGCACACCGCAGACGGCACCAGTCAGGTGTTCGGGATCGGGTTGGGCGTCACGGCGTACACGCTGGGCATGCGGCACGCCTTTGACCCCGACCACATCGCCGCCATTGACAACACCACCCGCAAGCTGATGGCCGACGGCACCCGCCCGGTTTCGGTGGGCTTCTGGTTCTCCTTGGGCCACTCCAGCGTGGTCTTCGTCCTGGTTGCGCTGCTCGCGCTCGGCGTTCGAGCGTTGGCCGGACAACTGGAGAACGAGTCGTCGACCCTGCAACAGACGGCCGGGCTGGTCGGTACGGCGGTCTCGGGGACGTTCCTGTGCCTGCTGGGCCTGATCAACCTGGTGGTCCTGGTCGGCATCGTCAAGGTGTTCCGGCAGATGCGTCGCGGCACCTATGACGAGGCCGAACTGGAGCAGCAGCTGAGCAACCGCGGCGTCCTCAGCCGGATCCTCGGACGGGTCACCCGAGCCATCAAGCGCCCGAGCCAGATGTACGGGGTCGGCGCGTTGTTCGGGCTCGGGTTCGACACCGCCACCGAGGTGGGGCTGCTGGTGCTGGCCGGGAGCGCGGCAGCGGTCAGCCTGCCCTGGTATGCGGTGATGACCCTGCCGATCCTGTTCGCCGCCGGGATGAGCCTGCTGGACACCGTCGACGGCTGCTTCATGAACTTCGCCTATGGCTGGGCGTTCTCGAAGCCGGTGCGCAAGGTGTACTACAACATGACCGTCACCGGGCTGTCGGTCGCGGTCGCACTCATCATCGGCGGCATCGAGCTGGTCTCGATCCTCACCCACAAGGCCGATATCACCTCCGGGCCGCTGGCCGCCATCGGTCGGCTGGACCTCGACTCGGTGGGCTATGCCATCGTCGCGCTCTTCGTCCTCACCTGGGTGGTGGCCCTGGCGGTGTGGAAGTTCGGCCGGGTTGAGGAGAAGTGGTCCTGACCGGCGGCACGGTAGCGAGCGGCTGCGGGTCCCGGGCCACACACTGTGCTGCCGACGCTGGCGATCGGCCTATTGCAAGTCGGCTCGCCGGTTTCGGTCGGGACTTTAGACTGAGCGGCGTGAAGTCTCGTCGTCTCGCTGCTGGCTCCAGCATCCGGTCGACGACCGCGCATGGCCACTGAGGCCCCGCCCCGCCCAGAACTGGGCTGGTCGCCGCGTCCGCTCGCCGTCGGCCTCTCGGCCATTGCCGTTGCCCTGGTCGTGGCCGTGCTGGTGCTGGGCGGAACGGGCGCGCTGTCGGCGGCCGGCAATGCCTTTGACAGCGGCCCTGCGCTACGGGTCGCACTCCCGGTGACCCGAGTGGTGCACCACCTGGCCGCCGCAGTCACGATCGGGCTGCTCGTGCTGGCCGCCTGGTGCGTAGCTCCCCAGCCCGGCACCGACCGACTGGTGCTCTCCGGCCCTCGCCAGTGGCTGGTCCGGGCCGCGACATCGGCCTCCCTGGTGTGGGTGACGGCCGGCGTGCTGGTGCTGGTGCTGACCGCCTCGGACGTGACCGGCACCCCGGTCAGCGCCCCGGGGTTCGCGACCCTGGTGATGTCCTACGTCGTCCAGCTCGACCTCGGCCGCGCCCAGCTGGTGAGCGTGGTGCTGGTCGCCGTGGTGGTCAACCTCATCCTGCTGGCCACCCGGGTGGCCACGGTCGCCTGGGCGGCGGTGATCTCGCTGGCCGCACTGCTGCCGCTCGCGCTCGGTGGCCACGCCGCCAGTGCCGGGGACCACATGAACTCCGTCGACAGCCTGGCCCTGCACCTGGTCAGCGTCTGCCTGTGGGTGGGTGGTCTTGCCGCCCTGGTGCTGGTCGCCTCCCGCCTGGGCGACCAGCTGCCGGCGGTCGTGGGCCGCTACTCCACGCTGGCGCTCTGGTGCTTCGTGGCGGTTGCGGCGTCCGGTGTGGTCAACGCCGGGCTCCGGCTCGGTTCGTTCTCGGCCCTGGGCAGCTCCTACGGGCTGCTGGTGATCGGCAAGACCACGGCGCTGGTGGCCCTGGGGCTGCTGGGCTGGGCTCACCGCTCGGCCACGCTGCGCCGGCTGAGCGACGATCGGCACGCCTTCGCCCGGTTGGCCGCCGTCGAGCTGGTGGTGATGGGCGCGACCATGGGTCTGGCGGTCGCCCTGTCCCGGTCGGCGCCACCCACGTCTAGTCAGCAGCCGGTGGACCGGGTCAGTGAGCTGCTGGGCTCCCCGGCTCCGCCGCCCCTGACTCCCGAGCGCTACTTCACGGTCTTCTATCCCGACCTGCTGTGGCTGACGGTCGCGCTCGGCATGCTCGGGCTCTACCTGGCCGGCATGGTCGCGCTGCGCCGCCGGGGCGACCGCTGGCCGGTGCACCGCGGCGCCTTCTGGCTGGCCGGCTGCCTGCTGCTCGTGTTCGTGACCAGCGGCGGACCTGGGGTCTACGGCCGGCTGCACTTCAGCTCCCACATGCTGCAGCACATGATCCTGATGGTCGTCATCCCGTTCCTGCTGGTGCTGGCCGCGCCGGTCACCTTAGCCATGCGCACCGTGCCGCCCCGCCGGGATGGCAGCTTCGGCCCTCGAGAGCTGCTGTTGCAGCTCGTGCACTCCCGGGTGCTGCGGGTGGTCGGTCATCCGGTCATCGCGGCGGTGCTGTTCACCGCTGGGCTGATCGCGTTCTACTACACCCGGCTGTTCCCGTTGTCGATGTCCACCCACACCGGGCACGTGCTGATGACCGCGCACTTCCTGCTCACCGGATACGTCTTCGTGTGGTCGCTGGTCGGCGTTGACCCGGGTCCGGAACGGCCGGCGTACCCGTACCGCCTGCTGCTGCTGTTGGTCACCCTCGGTTTCCACGCGTTCTTCGGCATCTCGCTGATGTCCTCGGGGACGGTGCTGGCCCCCGAATGGTGGCGCGCGCTGGGACAGACCGACGAGGCGGCCCTGCTCGCCGACCAGCAAAACGGCGGCGCCATCGCGTGGGCTGCCGGCGACATCCCGTCGCTGCTGCTGGGGGTGGCCCTGGTCGCCGGCTGGGTGCGCAGCGACGCCCGGGAGAGCCGCCGGCTGGACCGGAGGGCCGACCGGGACAACGACGCCGAGCTGCGTCGCTACAACGAGCAGCTTGCGGAGCTGGCCCGTCGCGACGGCTCGCGATGACCCATTCCGGTCGACGGCGGCTGGCCACGCTGCTGGTGGCTGTCATGGGCTTGTGGCTGATGGCGCTACCTGCGGTGGCGCACGACGATCTGGCCTCGTCCAGCCCTCAGGACGCCCAGCAGCTCGAGCGAGTGCCGGCCACGGTGGTGCTCACCTTCAACGAGCCGGCGCTGGCCTTGGGCACCCAGGTCGTGATCACCGGGCCGAGTGGCCCCGTACAGCAGGGGGCGGCGAGCGTGGTCGACGACACGGTGACGCAGCCGCTGCGCAGCGACGCCCCGGCGGGCGACTACAACGTCAGCTGGCGGGTCACCGCGGTCGACGGTCATCCGGTGTCCGGCTCGTTCACCTTCTCGGCCCGCCAAGCGGGTACGGGGTCGCCGCCGGGCTCGGTCGCCGTGCCCGCTCCGCAAGCCAGCAGCTCGGGCAGTTCGGCTGCCTGGGTGTGGCTCGTGGTCGGGGTGCTCCTGGCAGGGACGATGGTCTCGGTATTGCGATTTCGCTCACGTCGTCAACGGGCGGCCACTAGCGAATCGTGAATCCCGTGATCCACTCGGTGGGATTGTCCGCATTCCCGGCTTGGCATCCGCTAACCTCCTCCAGGGGTTAAACCTCAAGCCCGGAATAGACCTTGACGCATCCTCCTGGTTCTCGTCCCCGCGGGAGCCAGTTGTCCCCTGTGCGCGGGCTATTCCGGGTGGAGGTAACCGCCGGGCAACCCCTTCCCCATGGGCGTCGGGGCGGTTAGGAAAAAAGCTTGGGAATGCGCAGCAGGGCGATGTCGCGCAGTTCCTCCTCCACGTTCTTCAGCTCGGTCTCGGGGTCCAACTGAAGGCGTCGCTGCAGCTCGGCGACGATGGTCTGCCGATCGCGCCCCGCCGCACGGATCAGAAAGACTCGCCCGAACTTCTGCTCGTACGCGGCGTTGCCCTCGGCCAGCGCTCGGGCCAGCGCCTCGTCGTCGGAGTCACTGGCCTGCTGCTCACGACGAGAGAAGTCATGGGCACTGCCCGCGCCGGAGGGCTTCTCCCCGATCCGCGGGTGCGCAGCCAACGCCTCGTCTATCTCGGGCCGGCTGAGCGGAGTGGCGGCAGCGGCAGCGACGTCGAGCAGCTCGAGCATCGAGGAGAACGGCGCTCGCGCCAGCACGTCGTCGACCCAGCGCTGCACCGACAGGCAGGCCCGCAAGCCCTCCCTCAGCTCGTCCTTCGTCAGACCCCGCTCGGTCGGTGTCATCTCGTTGGCTCTCCTCCACGGTGCTGCGGCTGCGACTCCGACACTGTAGAGCGCACGGCCCACTAGATTGCTCGGTGTGGCCCTTTCGGTACGGACGATCACGGCGGCTGAGCACGTGGCCTACAACTCGGCCCAACCCGCCCTGAGCTTCCTGCAGACCCCCGCCTGGGCCGCGGTGAAGAGCGAGTGGCGACACGAGTCGCTGGGCTGGTTCGACGCCTCCGGGCAGCAGGTGGGCGCGGGACTGGTGCTGTATCGACAGCTGCCCAGGCTCAAGCGCTACCTCGCCTATCTGCCCGAGGGTCCGGTGATCGACTGGACCAGCCCCGACATCGGCGCCTGGCTGAAGCCGCTGGCCAAGCACGTCCGCCGAGCCGGCGGCTTCGGGCTTCGGATCGGCACCCCGGTGGTGGCGCGCCGGTGGGGAGCCGAGACGATCAAGTCCGCCATCGCAGATCCCACGATCACCCGGCTCAGCCTGGCCACGCCCGACTCGGTCAACCGGGACGCGACCCGGCTGCGAAACCAGCTGCGGATCCTCGGCTGGCGACCGCCCCGTGACGAAGCCGGTTTCGCCGCTGGGCAGCCCCGATTCGTGTTCCAGCTGCCGCTCGCGGGCCGAGACGAGGGGCAGCTTTTGTCAATGATGAACCAGCTGTGGCGGCGCAACATCAAGAAGGCGGCCAAGGTCGGCGTCGAGGTCACCCAGGGCACGGCCGAGGACCTGGCGCAGTTCCATCCGCTGTACGTCGAGACGGCCGAGCGGGACCACTTCACCCCGCGGCCGCTGAGCTACTTCACCGCCATGTTCGAGCACCTGCTCGCCGAGGACCCGGACCGGATCCGGATCTACCTGGCCCACCACGAGGGCGACCTCGTCGCGGCCACGACCTGGGTCCGGGTCGGCACGCACGCCTGGTACTCCTACGGCGCGAGTTCGACGGCCAAGCGGGAGGTGCGCGGGTCCAACGCCATCCAGTGGCGGATGATCACCGACGCGCTGGCGGCCGGGGCGACGGTGTACGACCTGCGCGGCATCACCGAGGGGCTGGAGTCCGACGACCCGCACCTGGGGCTCATCCAGTTCAAGGTGGGCACCGGGGGCGAGGCGGTGGAGTACCTCGGCGAGTGGGACCTGCCGCTCAACCCGCTGCTGTACAAGGCGTTCGACCTCTACATGAAGCATCGGTGACCTGATGGGCGAAGTGCGACTCCGGCTGGACGCGGAGCGCTGGCGGGAGCACCTCGGGGTGGTGGCGCGGGCGACGCCCGGCCTGGTGCCGGTGATCAAGGGCAACGGCTACGGCTTCGGCCGGGCCCGCCTGGCCCAGGAGTCCACCGCGCTCGGCGTGGACACCATCGCCGTCGGCACGGCGCGAGAGGTGGGGCGGGTCCGGCCGCACTTCGACGGCGACGTGGTCATCCTGCAGCCCTGGGACTCCGGCGACGCGGCCGCGCACCA
>DASQDG010000003.1:0-21013 GCA_035634295.1 Propionibacteriaceae bacterium
CACCGCGTACGGCAGGGTCACGTTGGTCAGCGCATAGGTCGAGGTGTTGGGCACCGCACCCGGCATGTTCGCCACACAGTAGAAGACCGACTCGTGCACCCGGTAGGTCGGCTCGGCGTGCGTGGTCGGCCGGGAGTCCTCGAAGCAGCCGCCCTGGTCGATGGCGATGTCGACCAGCACGCTGCCGGGACGCATCCGTGACACCAGCTCGTTGCTGATCAGCGTCGGCGCCTTGGATCCCGGCACCAGCACGGCACCAATCACCATATCGGCGTCCAGCACGGCCCGCTCAACCTCGAAGGCGTTGGAGGCGATGGTCTGCAGATGGCCCTGATAGATCCGGTCCGCCTCGCGGAGCTTGTCGATGTTCTTGTCCAGCAGCAGCACCTCGGCCTGCATCCCGAGAGCGATGGCGGCGGCGTTCATGCCGGAGACACCGGCGCCGATCACCACCACCTTGGCCGCGTATACCCCGGACACCCCGCCCATCAGCACGCCACGGCCGCCGCCTTGAGCCATCAGGTGATAGGCGCCGGCTTGTGGGGCCAGCCGGCCGGCCACCTCGCTCATCGGCGCCAGCAGCGGCAGCGCGCCGCTGCCCAGCTGTACGGTCTCGTAGGCGATCGCGGTGACGTGCTGCCTGAGCAGGGCGTCGGTGCAGGGTCGGCTGGCGGCGAGGTGCAGGTAGGTGAACAGCACCTGTCCGGGCCGCATCCGGTCGTATTCGACCTCGATCGGCTCCTTGACCTTGAGGATCAGCTCGGCCTCGCTCCAGACCTGGTCGGCGTCGCGGGCCAGCGTCGCCCCGGCGGCCGCGTACTCCTCGTCCGGGATCGAGGAGCCGACGCCGGCACCGGACTGCACCAGCACCGGATGCCCGTGGCGGACGAACTCGTGCACCCCGGCCGGGGTGATGGCCACCCGGTATTCGTGGTTCTTGACCTCGGTCGGAACTCCCACCTTCATCGACAACTCCCCTTCTCCAGTCCGCGCGACAGCGCGAGCATAGACCGGGTGGCCGACGCTGCACGCGAGATCGCCGATAGCGAGCAGGTGCAGGTCGTAGCCAAGGTTTGGCTGCAGTTGCTCGCTACCGGCGTATCGGGCTCAGCCGCGGGCCGGCCAGGGCGCGTCGGCCGGTCGCAGCGTCTCGAAGCCGCCCCGGTGCAGGGCCACCTGCGCGGCCAAGGCCCCGTAGACCAGGGTCGGGTTCTGCAGCTCACCGGCGAGGACGGCGTCCACCACGTCCTCGAGCGGCGCCCAGACAGCATCCATCTCGGCCTCCTCGCCCTCACGCAGAAAGCCCTCGGGAGCGTCGGCCGGGAGCAGCTCGCGGGCCAGATAGACCCGAAGCGTCTCCGAAGCCATTCCGGGCGAGGTGAAAACGTCGACCAACACCCGCCAGTCGGTCGCTGCCAGCCCCACCTCCTCGGCCAGCTCGCGTTGGGCGGCCAGCAGGAAGTCCACGCCGCCCACGTCCAGCAGCCCGGCGGGCGGCTCGATTAGCCGGTGCCGTACGGGGTGGCGGTATTGCCGCACGAGGGCGACCCGCTGCTCGTCGTCCAACGCCAGAATGCCGACCGCCCCGGGGTGCTGCAGGTATTCCCGGGTCATCAGGCTGCCGTCGGGGGCCCGCACGTCGTCGGCCAAGAAGCTGGTGATGTGGCCGCGGGCAAGCTCGGTCGACGACACCACCGCCCAGGCCAGCGGCTCATCCCGCAGCTCGGTGCGCGACAAGATCACTCGGTCGCTCACCCGCGGTCCACCGGCAGCCGGGTGGCCAGCTTGCGGTCCAGCGCGGCCTCGATCAGGCCACTGAACAGCGGGTGCGGCCGGGTGGGGCGCGACTTGAGCTCGGGGTGCGCCTGGGTGGCCACGAAGTACGGGTGGACGTCGTCTGGCAGCTCGATGAACTCCACCAGGGTCGAGTCCGGTGACGTCCCGCTGATCACCAGGCCGGCCTGCTCCAGGTCCTTGCGGTAGGCGTTGTTCACCTCGTAGCGGTGCCGGTGCCGCTCGGTCACGTGCGTGTCGCCGTAACGCTTGGCCACCACGGACCCGGCGAGGAGCTCAGCCGGGTAGGAACCCAGCCGCATCGAGCCGCCGAGATCGCCCTCGCCGGCCAGGATGGCGATCTGCTCGGCCATGGTGGCGATTACCGGGTACGGGGTCGCCGGCGCGAATTCCGAGGAGTCGGCGCCGGTCAGCCCAGCCAGGTGTCGGGCCACCTCGATCACCATGCACTGCAGTCCCAGACACAGCCCCAGAATGGGTATGGCGCCCTCCCGGGCATAACGCACCGCGCCGACCTTGCCCTCCACGCCCCGGATGCCGAATCCGCCCGGGATGCAGATCCCGTCGACGTCGTGCAGCAGCTTCGCCGCGCCTTCGGGGGTCTCGCAGGCGTCTGAGGCGACCCAGCGCACGACCACCTTGGCCCGGTGCGCGAACCCGCCCGCCCGCAGCGCCTCCCCGACCGACAGGTAGGCGTCCGGCAGGTCGATGTACTTGCCCACCAGGGCGATGGTGACCTCCTCTTTCGGGTGGTGCACCCGGTCGAGCAGGTCGTTCCAGATCGTCCAGTCCACGTCACGGAACTTGAGGTCCAGCCGCCGGACGACGTAGGCGTCGAGCCCCTCGGCGTGCAGCACCTTCGGGATGTCGTAGATGCTCGGCGCGTCCAGGTTGGCGATCACCGCGGACTCGTCCACGTCGCACATCAACGAGATCTTGCGTTTGACCGACTCGGGGATCTCCCGGTCGGCCCGACACACCAGGGCGTCCGGCTGGATGCCGACCTGGCGCAGCGCGGCCACCGAGTGCTGGGTGGGCTTGGTCTTGAGCTCTCCGCTGGGTCCGATGTACGGCAGCAGGGACACGTGCAGGAAGAACACGTTGTCCCGGCCGACGTCATGGCGCACCTGCCGGGCGGCCTCGAGGAACGGCAGCGACTCGATGTCGCCGACCGTGCCGCCGATCTCGTGGATCACCACATCAACGCCGTGTCCGCTGCCGCGGTGGTTGGCCCGCGGGCCGCCCATGGCGAGCATGGACTCCTTGATCTCGTTGGTGATGTGCGGGATCACCTGCACGGTGTCGCCCAGATAGTCGCCTCGGCGTTCCTTGGCGATCACCGAGGAATAGACCTTGCCGGTGGTCACGTTGGCGTCTGCGGTCAGATCTACGTCGAGAAACCGCTCGTAGTGGCCGACATCGAGATCGGTCTCAGCACCGTCCTCGGTGACGAACACCTCTCCGTGCTGGAACGGGTTCATCGTCCCCGGATCCACATTGAGATAGGGATCCAGCTTCTGCATCGTTACGTGCAGGCCCCGGGCCACCAGCAGCGACCCCAGACTGGAGGCGGTCAACCCTTTGCCGAGGGAGGAGGCCACTCCCCCGGTGACGAAGAGATGCTTCGTTTCTTTTGCGCGAGGTCCCACGGGCCTCCAGCCTAGTTGCTCGTGCTCGATAGGGGTTACCGGCGCACCGTGACCTGAGCGTACGCCGCCTCTACGTCGTCAGCCACGTCGTCCTCGTCGGGCCAGGTGGCCGCCCGAGTCCGGCCGGCACGGCTCAGCCGCTCCTGCTCGGACGGATCGCCCGCCAGCCGGATTACGGCCCTCGCGGCTGCCGACAGGTCGCCCAGCTCGACCAGTACGGCGGCGTCCCCGACTAGCTCCTCGATGCCACCGACGCGGGTGGCGACCAGCGGCAGCCCGGCCAGCAGCGCCTCCTGAGCCACCAGCGCCCGAGCCTCCCAGGTCGAGGTCAGCAGGGCGACATCGGCGGCGGCCAACAGGTCGGCGACCGAGTCGGTGCGTCCCAGCAGCTCCACCGGCAGCTGGTCGGAGTCGATCCGGCGCTGCAGGGCCTCACGTTCGGGGCCCTCGCCGGCAATCACGAACCGAAGCCGGGCCCGGCCTCTTGTGGCGGCCGCGACATCGAGCACCATAGGGAGGTTCTTCTGCGCCGCCAAGCGGCCGACGGTCAGCACCACCACCTCGGGGCCCCAGCCGAGGCGGTTGCGCAGCTCAGCCCGTCCGGCGCTGGCCGCAGGCAGCTGGGGAGCGGCCACCGGACCCAACCGGGCGGCCCGTGCCCCAAGGCGGAGCGCATCGTTCACCAGGTCCGAGCTGGCGGCCAGGGTCAGGTCTGCGGCGCGGGCTACGCCTCGCTGCAGCACCTCCCCGACCAAGGCCGCGAGTCCGTGACCGAGCACCGCGTTGTGCCAGCTGACCACCAGTGGCGGACCGGCCGGCACTGTCGCCGCCGCGGCCAGGGCGCCGGCCTTGTAGCCGTGGGCGTGCACCACGTCCATCCGGCGTGCCGCCGAGAGCTCACGCAGAGGGCGGACCGACACCCCGAGAGCGTCAAAGCCCTGCGACTGCGCGGTGACTTGGGGGCAGAACACCGTCAGCAGGTGCCCGCGCGCCTGCAGCCGGGGCAGCAGGCTGGCCACGTGCCGGCCGATCCCGCCGGTGCTGGCGGTCAGCACTTGGGCGACCCTCACGCCCGCTGCTCCGTCGATGAGGCCGGTTGGCGTGCACCGCGCAGCGACCAGACCTGCCTCAGCAGCCGGCGGTCAAGCAGTCCGACCAGCAGCACGAACAGCGCCAGACATGCCAGAGCGCAGCCGAAGGCGCCGCCGACTGCGCCCAGCAGGCCGACGTCAGCGAGCCGTACGGCCGGCCAGGCCACAGCACCGCCGGACACCAGCGCAACCGGTACGCCGACCAGCAGCGGCCGGGTCAGTGCGACCCCTGCTCGGCCAATCCGACGCTGCACCAGCTCCCAGCCGGTGACCGCGCCGGCCAGCATCCCCAGCGACACGGCCGCGCTCAGCGCAGGCACCACCCAGTTCGGCGGCACCAGCAGCCGGAGCCCGAGCACGGCCAGAATGACCACGCCCCAGGCGACCACGGTGGCCACACCTGCGGCCCGGGCCAGGTGGCAGGCCAGCAGCGCCCGGGAGGCCAGCCCGAGCAGGCCGAAGCCGAGCACCGCCGGCGCGAAGGCGACGATCGGCCAGGCCAGGGCGAAAGTCAGGCCGGATCCGGGGCCGAGCACGAACACCCGGGCCACCGGCACGGCGGTGGCCGCCAGCAAGGCCGCCCCCAGGCTGGCCAGCAGGACAACCGGCGCCGCGGTGGCCCGCAGCACGTCGGCCACCTCTGCGGAGCTGCGACCTGCGGCGGCGCTCAACCGGGGAAAGATGATCTGCAGCAGCGGCGCGACCAGCACGGCAAAGGGCAGCAGATAGATCGCGTTGGCCCAGCTGAGCCGGGTCAGCGCGCCCGGGTCACCGCTGCGCTGGGCCGCCCAGCTGAGCAGCAGCAGGCTGAGCTGCTGCATCACCAGGCCGGCGACCCCGGCAGCGGCGATCCGGACGACCACGTCCTTGTCGCCGGTGGCGAAGCGGAGGCGGGGGCGCAGCCGCAGACCCAGCCGCATCAGCGGCACCAGCGTGGTCAGACCCAGAGCCACCACCCCCGCAGTCGTCCCCCAGCCGAGGGCCGCCAGAGCCGATGACGACAGCTGCCGAACGTCCGATGAGGCCGCCGGCTTCGCCAGCGCGCCGAACGTCAGGTAGGCCGCGATCACCACCACACTGGACAGCAGCGGTGCCAACGCGGCGGCCAGAAACCGCGAGTGTGCCTGCAGCACGCCGGCGCTGACCACCGCCAACCCGTAGAGCCACACCTGCGGCACGAACATCACGAGCAGCGCCGCCAGTGTCGCCGCGGCTCCGGGGCAGGTCGACACCGCGAACACGCCGGCGTAGGCCCGGGCCCCGACAAAAGCGGCGAGCGCGGCCGGCGTGAGCACCAGCAATGTCCAGGTGATCAGTGCGGACGTGGTCTCGGCGGCCTCCCGCTGACGGTCGGCCCCGACGTGGCGAGCCACCACCGGGATCACCACGCCGGCCAGCACCCCACCAGCGACGATCTCGAACAGCACGTTGGGCAGCAGGTTGGCCGCGTTGTAGGCGTCGCCCAGACAGGTGTCACCGACGGTCTTGGAGAACACCACCGACCGGCCGAAGCCGACGATCCGTGCGGTCAGGGTCAGCGCGGCCACCCCGACGGCGACCGAAGCCAACTGGGCCGGTCTCACGTCACCCGTGGCCGGCCGAGCTGGTCCAGCCAGCGCAGCAGCGGCCGCTGCTCGATCACGGCCGAGAAGCTGACGCGTTCGCTGGCCACGTTGAGCCCGACCACGCCCGCGAGGGCCAACGCTCGGGCTGAGCGAGGAAGGGCGCCGGCAGCCACGGCTCCTAATCCGGCACCCAGGGCGTTGGCGCCGCAGTCCCCCAGCATGGCCCGCCCGGCGAGGTCGACCGGCAGCGAGCCCAAGGCGGCGCCCAGCACCGGTGCCGCACCCGCCCGCGTCAGCCCGAGGCCCAAGACGAGCACGCCTTTGGCCGCCCGCCCCGGCCGGAGGTCGAGCAGGTTGGTCAGATTGGCGGTGCCGGCGATCAGCGCGGTGTCCAGGAGCAGATCAGCCACCCGGGACGGCGTCGGCGTCGGCGCTCGGCGGGCGTCCAGGACAGCAGCGGCCACCAGCGCGCTGGCCCCGACGCCAGCCACTTTGATCATCCCGCTGGTGACGCGACGCCGGCGCAGGGCCCGCAGGTGGCCTCGGAAACCTTTGGCCTGGGCGTTCCCGTGACGGTCGTCGTAGGCGCCGACCAGCCCTGCGCCGGTAACCGCGACCGCTACCGCCCTTGCCTGGGCGGACTGACCCCAGTGGCCGACCGTCAGACCGACCAACGTGCCGGCGACGGCCACCGGCCCTTCCAGCAGGGTCACCGGCTGACCGGCATGGTTGGACCGCAGCCAGCGACTCAGGGCCGGTGCGCCGGCGAGCTCAACCGCCAGCTGATCGGCCACCAATGTGGTCAGGGCTGCAGCCGCCCCACCGGCCCACACCTGCCGGCCGGACGCGCTCACCGGACCGGCAGGTCGGGCAGTGGGGCACCCGCCCGCGCCAGCGCCCCGTAATGCCCCTGCTCCCCCAGCCACTGTTCCTTGCTGGCCATGATGGTGGTGGTGACGCCGCTCGACAGGTCGGCCACGTCGACGGTGCTGAGTCGTCGGGCGTCCAGGCTGTTGCGGGCGGTCAGCACGTCGGTGCCGTCCAGGTTTTCGCTGTTGGGACCGGCGAGCACGACCCCCGCGGCGTAGCTCTTGAGAGCCACTTCCAGCTCGACGTGGGCCTGCAGCACGGCCGCGTCGGCCGCGGGCTCGCTCGCCTCGGCGGTGACCACGATGGCCAGCTCGGCCTGCTCGGGCGACCCTCCGCTTACGGTCACCAGTCTTGCCGCGGCCAGCGCCTTGTTGATGCTGGTGGCCTCGGGATCTCGCTGGCCGGTCTGCTTGGCCAGCAGACCCTTGCCCACGGCGAGACCGAGTACGCCTGCGTCGGAGGCGTTGTCGGCGTCCGGCAACGTCGCTCGGTAGGGCTCCAGCACCTTCCGCACCGCGGCGACCTGGTCTGGGTCGAAGGCGTCGGCGCTGATCCGGGCGGTGTTGGTGAGCGTCCCGTCGGCAGCGATGACGGCCCGGTTGAGCGCCGTGACCACACGGCCCGGAGCGTCCGGCATGACGATCAGAGCCACTGAGCGCCCGGCGAGCATGCCGGTGGTCAGCTCAGCGTTGACCTCCTGAGCGTAGGCCTCGCGGTAGTCGTTGAGCGCGTTCTGGCGGTCCAGCTGCGTCCGCAAGGTCTGCACCTGCTCACGGTCCTGATCGGCCTGCGCGGTCAGCCCCTGGTTGACCGGACCCTTCAGCGTCACACCCAGCACGATGCCCACCGACAAGGCCAGGAAGACCGCCATCAACGAGACGATGTGGTAGCGGAAGTTGATCACAGAGCTCGCCGCTCGGGCCGGTGGTCGCTTCGCTCCCGCTGAAAGCACAACAGAGCTCGCCTCACGTGAACAGCCCCTTGATCCAGTAGGCGAGGTCCCGCAGCCGGGCGGCCACGATACTGACAAGCGCGCTGCCCAGGTCGGTGAACGCCATCGCCAGGGTCAGGGCCAGCAATCCGGAAAGCACCAGCAGCAGCAAGTGCCAGCCCTTGATCTGGCTGCGGTAGATCCGCGACACGCCCTTGGCGTCGACCAGCTTGGGACCGACCCGGAGCCGGGTCAGGAACGTTGACGCCATGCCTTCTCGGCCCTTGTCCAAAAACTCCACCAGCGAGGCGTGCGTGCCCACCGCGACCAGCAGGCGGGCACCCTTGGAGTCGGCGAGCAGCATCGCGGCATCCTCGCTGGTGCCCAGCGCCGGAAAGACCACCCCAGTCAGACCCAGACTCTGCACTCGCTGCAGTCCCGGCGCCCGGCCGTCTCGATAGGCGTGCACGATCAGCTCGGCGCCGCATTTAAGGGTGGCGTCGGAGACCGAGTCCATGTCCCCGATGACCATGTCCGGCTTGTAGCCGGCCTCGATCAAGGCGTCGGCACCACCGTCAACGCCCATCAGCAGCGGCTTGTACTCCGAGATGTAGGACCTTAACGCGTCCAGGTCGGAGCGGTAGTCATAACCGCGAACCACGATCAGCACGTGTCGACCCTCGATCTGAGTGGCCACATCGGGCACGCCGACACCTTCGAGCAGCAGTTCCTTCTCCAATCGCAGATATTGCATGGTGTTGTCGGCGAACGCCTCGATCTGGTCCGACAGCCCCGCCCGGGCGGCCTCCATCTTCTCCTCGAGCAGTTCGACCGTCATCAGCGAGCCCTCGGCGACCACCGCACCGGTCGGGTCGAGCAATTTGCCCCCGTCCAGGATCAGCCGGTCACCCTCGGTCAGCTGGGAGAAGATGTCCGCACCGGCGTCGTCGATCAGCGGGATGCCGGCCTCCAGCAGGATGCCGGGACCGAGGTTGGGATAGCGGCCGGAGACCGACGGCACGGCGTTCACGACTGCGCTGACCGCGGTGGCCACCAGCGCCTCGGCGCTGACCCGGTCCAGATCGGTGTGGTTGATGACCGCGATCTCCCCGGGCTGCAGCCGTTTGGTCAGATTCTTGGTGCGCCGGTCCAGGCGGACGACGCCGCCGACCTCGGTCACCGCGCTCTGACGGCGCAGGGTTGGGAGTCTCATTTGGCGTCCATACTCCCACGCGCCGCCGACGGTCTAGGAGTTAGCGACCCGGCGGCGGCAGGATGGCGTCATGACTCTAGGCCCGGCCATACCCGCGTTGCCCACTGCCGACATGGCTAGGTCCCTCCAGTGCTACCGGGAGCGCCTCGGATTCGTGGTGCTGCACGAGGAGCCGTCGTTCGCCGTCGTAAGCCGCGAGGACTGCGTGCTCAACCTTTGGCTCGCTGACGACCTCTCCTGGCGCTCTCGTGGCGGAGTCGACACGCGGCCGGTACGCAGCGGTGCCGAGTCGTTCCTCGCCGGCACGGCCAGCTGCCGGATCCGGGTGAGCGACGAGAGCGCGTTGACCGACTTGTACCACGAGCTTGTCAACGCCGCCGTGCTGCACCCTGCGAGCGCGCGTGACGTGAGCACCACCGACTTCGGCGACCGGGAGCTGCACGCCAGCGACCCGGACGGCAACCTGCTGACCTTCTTCTGGCGATCGAACGCGGGCCGATGACACACCCACTGGAGACCGCGCTGCAGCGCGACGGCGTACTGGTCCTCGACGGCGCGCTGGCCACAGAGCTGGAGCGGCGCGGGGCCGATCTGTCGGGCGGGTTGTGGTCGGCGCGGCTGCTGAGGGAGCGTCCCGAGCTGATCGCGGAGGTGCACCGGGACTACCTCGACGCAGGCGCCGACGTGATCATCACCTCCAGCTATCAGGCGAGCGTGGCCGGCTTCGTCGACGCCGGAGCCAGCCGCGACGAGGCGGCTCAGCTGATCCGCCGCTCGGTGTCGCTGGCCGTCGACGTCCGCGATGACTGGGTGCGGAGCCACTCCAACCGCCGCCCGCTGGTCGCCACCTCGGTGGGCCCGTACGGTGCGGTGCTCGCCGACGGATCGGAGTACCGCGGTCATTACGGCCTCGGCCACGACGAGCTAGTGGCCTTCCATCGCAACCGACTGGCGGTCCTGCTCGACGCCGGCGTGGAGGTGCTCGCCTGCGAGACCATCCCGTCGCTCACCGAAGCCCGAGCGATCATCGAGGCGATGGCCGATTGGCCCCAGGTGACGGCGTGGGTCAGCTTCAGCGCCCGCAACGGCGAGCAGGTGAGCGACGGCACGCCGGCCGCCGAATGCGCGGCGTGGCTGGACAATCACGAACAGGTGGTCGCCGTCGGCGTCAACTGCACGGCGGTCCGACACATCGCGCCACTGATCGGGCAACTGAGCAGCGCCACGGACAAGCCGATCGTGGTCTACCCGAATTCGGGCGAGAGCTGGGACGCCGAGCAGCAGCGTTGGCGTGGCTCTCCAAGCGGGACCGGTTTCGCAACCCTCGCCACCCAGTGGCGGGCCGCCGGCGCGCGCATGATCGGCGGCTGCTGCCGGACGAGACCCCAGGATGTGGCAGACATCGCCCGCGTCCTGCACCCGCCGACCCCTTCGCTTGAGGCAAGCCATTCGCGCTAATCGAAGCTGAGCACCACCTGTAGCGCAAGCTGTGGATGCTGGTCCAGCAAGGTGAACGCCGCCCCCGCCTCACTCAACGGGAAGGTGTGAGTGATCAGTTCGAGGAGCCGGAGCCGACCGCTCACCGCCAGGTCCATGGCGGTCTTCGCCAACCGATAGCTGTCCCAGCGATGCTGCAGCGCAGGCGAGACGCCGGAGATCTGCGAGGCCGTCACGGCGACCCGGTTGTGGTGGAACTCCTCGCCCAACCGCAGGCCCACCCCTTCGCCCTGCATGAAGCCGGCCACACACACCCGTGAGCTGTATGCCACCGCCCGGATGGCCTCGTGCATCGCCTGATAGTTCCCCGTCACCTCCAGGCAGACGTCGGCGCCTCGCCCGTCGGTCAAGCCCTTGATCCGTTCCGCCACGCCACCTCCGGCCGGATCCAAGACGATGTCGGCGCCAAGCGCAGTAGCCAGCTCGCGGCGAGCCGCAATCCCGTCAACGCCGATGACGCGGGCACCGTTCAACCGCGCCAGCTGGGCGACAATCTGACCGGGCACGCCGAGCCCGAAAACCGCGACCGTCTCACCGATGTGGATGTCGGCGTCCAGCACGACGTTGAGTGCGATGGCCCCGATGTGGGAGAAGATGCCGATCCGCGGGTCGACGGAGCTGCTCAGGATGCGCCCGGCGGCGCGCTCAGCGGCTTGAATGGTCTCGCTGCGATGGCCCCAAGTGCCCCAGACGACGTCACCGATGGCCAATCCGGTGACCTGCTCACCGACCTCCACCACTGCGCCAACCTCTTCGTACCCCCACCCGTTGACCGGATAGTCGAAGCTTCCTGCGCCGTCGACGAAGAGCCGGGCGTGTTCGTCCCAGCGCTTGGTCAGATAGGGATTGCTGCCTCGGTAGGTGGTCAGCTCGGTGCCGGCGGAGATGCCCGAGAACAGGGTGCGCAGCCGCACCTCGTGGGCGCCGACCCGTTCCGGCGGATCATCGGCCACCTCGACGACCTCGACGACGTGTGGGGCCGCGAAGCTCACCATCGAACTCATGCTCGTTGCACTCCTGATGTCTGGGGTGGGGGAAGCTGCCGCGACCATGGGCTACGGGATGCACTTCTAACGTTAGATTACCCAAGCGTTCCAACGTTAGACGACCGAACCCGCAGACGCGGGCAACGTTCTGCGACAAGATTGGTGCCCCTCGCCCTTGGAGCCCGTCGATGACCGGAGACCAATCCCAGACGCCCCAGCCGCCGCCCAGGCGGGCCGGCATCAAGGACGTCGCCGCGCGCGCGGGCGTGTCGCTCAAGACGGTGACCAACGTGGTGCACGAGCGGCCCTACGTCAGCGCCGAAACCCGTGCTCGGGTGAAGGCGGCCATCGTGGAACTCAACTACCAACCAACCCTCGCGGGGCGCCAACTGCAGTCCGGTCGGAGCAACATGGTCACCTTGGCGGTGCCGCGGATCGACGACCCCTATCTCGGGGCGCTAGCGCACGCCATGATCGCCGCCGCCACCGCGCGCGGCTACACCCTGCTGATTGACGAAACCGGGGGTCGGACCGAGCGCGAAAGGCTGGCGGCCAGTGGCTACCCCGGCCACGGGATTGACGGGGTGATCTTCAGCGCGGCCGCCCTCGACTCCGAGCAGATCACCCAGATGAGCCAGGCCACGCCGATCGTCCTGCTCGGTGACCCGGTGAGCAACAGCAACGCCGCCTATGTCTCCATCGACAACGTCGCGTCCGCGCGCGAGGTGGTCGACCACCTGTTGGCCGGCGGGCGTCGAAGGATCGCCTTCCTCGGTCACCAGACCAGCAAGCTCACCGGGGTGGCCGGGCTTCGGTACCGGGGCTACCGAGAGCAAGCGCGAGCGGCCGGGCTGCAGCTGTCCGACGATTGGGCCATCGGTGTCTCGCGCTTCACGCGCGAGGAGGGCAAGACCCGCGCCGGTGAGGCGCTGGCTCACCTCCGCTCGGCGGACTCACTGATCTGCGCGAGTGACCTGCTGGCCATCGGAGCCATGCGGGCCTTCCAGGAAGCCCAAGTCCGCGTACCCGACGACATCGCGGTGGTCGGCTGGGACAACACGGTGGACGGGGCCTATCACACGCCGAGCCTGACCTCCGTAGCGCCCGCGCTACCTCGCCTCGCCGAGGTGGCTCTCGATGCCCTGATCAGCCGGATCAACGGCAACCTGGCTACCGGGGAGACCTGTGTCGTGCCGCACCAGCTGGTCCCGCGGGAGTCCAGTGCGGCCCCGGCCGGTTAACGTGCCCGCTAGGTCCGCCCGGCCAGCTCCAGCTGACGCAGTCGCTGGACTGCGACCGGCAGCACGTCGTCGGCTGCTCCCGAGAGCCGGCACTCAAAGGCCAACTCGCCGTCGTAGCCAATCTCCCGAAGCGCCGCCAAAGTGCCGGCCCAGTTGAGATGACCCGCACCCGGTTCCAGTCGGTTGCTGTCGCTCAGCTGCACGTGCCGGATCCACCGACCCGCATCGAGCAGCGCCGAAGTGGGGTCGGCTTCCTCGATGTTCATGTGGTACGTATCGGCGGCGATGCCCAAGGACGCAGAGTTGATCTCCGTGCACAGGGACTGGGCGTCAGCCAACGTGTTGACCATGTGGTTCTCATAACGGTTCAACGGTTCGAGGGCGATGACCACACCCTCGGTCGCCGCGTGCTCGGCCAGAGCCCCAAAGGCATCCAGCAGGATCGCGCGGTCCTCGGCGGCCGAGCGGGGCGGGACGAACGGGGGCAGCCGGGTGCTGAACATTCCGTACGAGGCGGGCGTCATGGCCAGTCGCCCGCCGATCGCGGCCATCACCGACAACTGGGACTTCAGCTGCGCCATGGCGTCCGCCCGGCGGCTCGCGTCGAAGTCACCGACGAAGTGCAGCATCTCGACACACACCGTGGGCATCGGCACACCCGCCGCCGAAGCCGCCTGCAGCTCGGGCAGACGAGCCGCAAACCGTCCCTCGCCGGCGCCGCGGAGCTCGATAGCGTCGAACCCCAAGGCCTGGGCATGCCCCCACTTCTCGACCACAGTGCAGCCGCGCAGCAGCTGCTCCTGCACCGACAGGCGCACGGTCAACCTTTCTCGGCTCCCGCCGTCAGACCGCCGGTCAGCAGCCGCTCGGTGGCGAAGAACATGAGAATGATCGGCAGCGTGAGCACCACCGAGCCGGCCATCAGAACCGTGGTGGGGATCTCCACGCTGCCCGACAGCTGGGACAAGCCCAAAGAGACGGTCCAGCGTTCGCGCCGGTCGACCAAGAACAGCAGCGCGAACAAGAACTCGTTCCAGGCGATCATGAACACGAACAGTCCGGTCGACATGATGGACGGCATGGCCAGCCGGAGACTGATCACCCGCAGCACGCCCAGCCGACCGAGACCGTCGACCAGCCCGGCCTCCTCGATCGAGACGGGCACCGTCTCGAAGTAATTGCGCAGCATGTAGATCGCCACCGGCACGGTCTGCGCCGTGTAGACCAGCACCAGGCCGATCAAGGATCCGCGCAGACCAAGACGGGTGAACAGCACGAACAGCGGGATGGCCATCAGGATGGCCGGAAACAGATAAGCGGCCAAGAACAGTCCGCTCACCTGACGGCGGCCGAGGAAGGGCAGCCGGGCAATCGCGTAGGCACCCGGGATGCCGATCAGCAACGCCAGCGCGACCGAGAACAGCGCCACAAACGCGCTGTTGGCCAGCAGGCCGCCGAACCCCTGCCCGCCGGTCGCGGTCGAGGACAGCACCTGCGAGTACGTCGCCAAGGTGAACTCCGAAGGGCTCACGATCAGCGAGCCCGGGTTTCGCAGCAGCGCCTCGATGGGCTTCACGCTGAGCAGCAGCATGTAGTAGAAGGGCACCAGGGTGATGATCAAGAAGAACGCGATCACCACCCAGCGCAAGAAGCCGAAGACCCGCCGCTGGAGCCGGTCGACGGTCATCGCGGGCTTGGCGCGCCGTCGGACGACCGCCTCCGCCTCGGTCGGCCGTTGAGCCGTTTCGGTGGTCACGCCTTCTCCCCTCTTCTGCGCAGGATGACGAGGTAGACGGCGAGCAGGCAGAGGAGAACCAGCGACATGATGACCGACTGAGCGGCGGCGCCGCCGACATTGCGCTGCACCGTCAGGAAGTTGTATATCTGCACACTGGCGACACCGGTGCCCGCCGCGCCACCAGTCAGCAGGAAGATGTCGTCAAACTCGTTGAAGGTCCAGATGGTCCGCAGCATGGCCAGCAGCCCGATGATCGGCAACAGCTGGGGAAAGATGATGAAGCGGAAGGTCTGCCACGGCGTCGCGCCGTCGACCAGCGCCGCCTCCTCGGCCTCACTGGACATGGCACCCAGCCGGGCCATCAGGAACAAGAAGGCGAAGGGGAAATAGCGCCACCCCTCGAAGGCGATCGCTGACAACAGTGCGGTGGGCACTCCGATGTCCAGTCCGAAGAGGTCCCAGCTGGCCCGGGACTGGGACAAGAAGGCGATCGGCTGGTTCCATCCGAGAACCGACTGCCCGAACTGGTTCACGATGCCGAACTGCGGGTTGAGCATGGTGCGCCAGATGAAGGTGACCGCGACCACGGGCGCCACGTAGGGCAGCAGAAAGGCGGCTCGGACGAAGGTGCGCCCCGGGAAGGGCTTGCGAACCGCCATGGCGGCCAGCAATCCCAGACCTATCGCGAGGATCACCGACCCGATCGTGTAGACGAAGGTAGTGCCCAGGCTGGACCAGAGTGCACCGGAACTGACCACCCGCTCGTAGTTGACCAGTGACAGCGGCCGGAACAGGCTGGCCCGGCCCACCTCGATCAGCCGCAGTCGCTGGAAGGAGATCAGGATCGACCACAGCAGCGGTAGGACCACGATGGCCAGCACGATCAGCAGGGTCGGCGACATCAGCCACAGGCCCAGTCTCGCGTCGCGTTGAAGGAGCGTACGGCGTTTCTTCGTGCGCTCAGGGGCGGCTGTTGCAGACACCTGCGTGTTCTCCTTTGCTGTTCAACGCCACTCCGCCGGGCCTACCGATGTGCCTGCAGGCGAGCTCAGTGGCGCCCCCGGCCTGCAGGGCGCCACTGGGGCTAGCCGAGGTCGGCCTTGACCTGCTCGGCCGCCTTCTGCGCCTCAGCGGTGGCGTCGGCCGCGCTGGCACCGGAGTTGATCATCTTGGCCAGGGCCTTGGGCACGACGAACTGTCCACCGACGGCACCGGCCAAGGGCCCCTGACCCTGTTGGATGCCCCAGCGTTCGAACGATCCGGGGCTGGCGGCGACAGCGCTCAGCGTGGACGCGGGATAGACCGACGACAGCAGTGCCTTCTTGTCGACCCCGGCCTTGAGCTTGGTCCACGCCTCGGTGTACTCCTTGGGGTTGTTCGCTGTCCCCGTGCGCGTCGGCACCTTCCCCTCGGGAGCGATCGCCATCCAGTCCGCGTAGCCCTCGCTCATCATGAACGTGACCAGGTCCTTCGCTTTGGGAGACGCATCGTTAAGCACGCCCCACGACACCACCTCACCGAAGGCGGCGGGCGCAGAACCGCTCGGTCCCTGAATGCCCGTGACGATGCCGGTGTTCTTCACCAGGAAAGTCGGGTCCTTCTTGCACTCCGCGCAGGTGGGCATGGCGTCTTTGCGGAGTCCGGCCAGCTCGTCCAACAAGAACGAGGACCAGATGGTCATCGCGGCGTTGCCGGCGAAGTAGGTGGCGCGGGTGGTGTCGGCGTCCTGGTTGCCCTTGACGGAATACTCACGCATCAAGGAACTGTAGAACTCAAAGGCCTGCTGGCATTCGGGACTGTTCAGCGTGACGTCGCCTGCGTCGTTGACGAGCTGGCACTTGTTGGCCAACGCGATCTGCTCGAACGTCTGCTGGGTGAAGATGTCGGCCGGTGCGGTGGCAGCGACGATGCCGGCCATCTTCGGCTTGTGCAACGCCTTGGCTGCGGCCTGCACGTCGTCGTACGTCTTGGGCTCGGCCAGACCGGCTTTGGCGAACAAGTCTTTGCGGTAGAACAGCAGCTGGGCGAACCCGTCACTCGGGACAGCCAGCTGTTTGCCGTCGGAGCTCGTCAGCTCCAAGGCTCTCTTGAGAAAGGTGTCAGGACCCAGCCCGTCGACGATCGCCTTGGTTGCTTCGATGTCCAGCAGCTCGTCGGTCGCCAGCTGGTTGATCGCGTTGAGCGACAGGGCGCCGATGACGTCGGGAGTGTCGTCGGCGGCTGCGGCTGAGGTCAGCACGGTGGTCATCTGATCTTCGCCGACGGCGACGAGCTTGACCTTGGCGCCTGACTTCTCACCGAACCTGTCGAGGATCTTCTGCTGCGCGGCCACCCGGTCGGCCTGGTCCTCAGTGGTCCACACCGTGAGGTTGCCGTCGTCGGCGGCGGATCCACCCTCGCCGCCCGACTCAGAACCGCCACATCCGGCAGCCATCAGCAAAGCGGCCACTGCCCCTGCGGCCAACACACGTGATCTCAGCAAGACGATCTCCTCTGATCGGACTGTGATGCGCTGTCAGTATGGCCCACAACGTATCGGTCCCCTGGGCATTCGGACAGGCACAGATGTGGATGAGCGATCAGCGCAGGGCCTCCCGAGAGCCGTCGCCTCCCGACGCCCGGGTGGCCGAGGCCAGGTCGACCAGCTCACCGGCGTGCGCCAGGGCCGACTCGGTGGTGTCCAAGCCCGCCATCATCCGTGCGAGTTCTTGAGCGCGATCGACCTCGGCGACCTCGACCACGCCGCTAGTGGTCACCTGACCGTCGTCAGATTTCACCACTACGTAGTGCCGATCGGCGAAGGCGGCCACCTGGGCCAGGTGAGTGACCACCACGACCTGCACGTGCCGGGCCAGCTCCGCCAGCCGCCGCCCGATCTCGACCGCCACCCGACCACCAACACCGGCGTCCACCTCGTCGAAGACCAGGGTGCCGCTCTCCCGTCCGCTGACCAGCACGACCTCGAGAGCGAGCCGCACCCGCGACAGCTCGCCTCCCGAGGCGACTTTGGCCAGGCTCCGCGGCTCGCTGCCCGGATTGGCGCTGAACAGCAGGTCCACCTGGTCAGCTCCCCAGGGCCCGAGGTCGGTCGACGCCAGCGCGAAGACCAGCTGAGCATGCGGCATCGCCAGCGCGGCCAGCTCACTCAGCACCCGGTCGGCGAATGCCGTGGCGGCCTGTCTGCGCGCGGCGGTGATCTGCCCGGCCAGGTCGACCAGCTCCGTGTGCAGCACCCCAGCGCGCTCGGCCAGCACCTCGATTCGGTCGTCGCTGTCCTCTAGCGTCGCCAGCCTTGCCGCTGCTCCTCCAGCCCAAGCCAGCACGTCGTCGCACGTTGCGCCATAGAGCCGCAGCAAGCCAGACAGGGCTGAGCGGCGCTCGGCGATCCACTCCAACCGCCCGGGCTGGACCTCAAGCGTGGCCAGATAGCGCGACAGGTCGCCGGCCAGGTCAGCGACCAGATGGCTCACTTCGGTAGCACGGGCCGCCAGCCCGGCGGCGCCGGTGTCCTCGCCGGCCAGCTGGTTGACGGCCTTGCGAGCCACTGCGAGAGCGGTCAGAGCACCGCCGGACTCGTCATCGGCACCTGCGACGGCCACCATGGCCTCCGAGGCCCAGAGCCGGAGGTCGTCGGCCGACTGCAGTCGCAGGGCCTCCTCGCCCAGCGCCACATCCTCCCCCGGCTGCGGGGCGACCCGCTCGATCTCAGTGAGTCCATGGCGGAGCAGGTCGATCTCGCGGGCACGGGTCAGCGCTTCCGAGCGCAAGCGCTCCAGCTCGCCGACCACGTCTCGTCGCTCGGCGTACAGCTGGCGGTAGCGACCCAGCGGCTTGGCCAGATCGCCCCCGGAGAACGAGTCCAGGAGCTCTCGCTGACGGTCCGCGCTGCCAAGCCTGACCTGCTCGGACTGACCATGAATGGTCACCAACTCGTCGGCGACCGCAGCGCACACTCCGGCCGGGACCTGCGCGCCACCGAGATAGGCACGCGACCGGCCGGTGGCCGTCAGCTGCCGGGCGACCAGCAGCTCGCCGGCATCCAGCTCGCCGCCTGCCTCGTCGACCCGCTCCAGCAGACCAACGCTAAGTCCGGAGAACCGCCCCTCAACCCGCGCTCGTTCGGCTCCGGCGCGCACGGCTCGCGGATCGGCCCGGCCACCGAGCAGCAGACCCATGCCGGTGACGATCATCGTCTTGCCCGCACCGGTCTCACCGGTGACCACAGTCAGCCCAGGGTGCAAGGTCAAAGTGGCGTCGCTGATGACGCCGAGGTCGGTGATCCGCAACTCCTCGATCACGAGCGTCAGCTGAGCTGCTCGCGAGCCGGCGCCAGCGCCCGCAGCTGCTCGGCGGTGCCTCGCCAACCCTCGACCCGCAGTCCGAACTTGTTGACCAGACGGTCGGTGAACGGCGACTCGGACAGTCGAGCCAACCGGAGCCGGTGCTGGCCCTGGCTGACCTCGATCTCCATCCCGGTCGTGAGCTCACTCGAGCGGCGACCGTCGGCCCAGACCACGCCGGTGGTCTGGGAACTGTCGATCAGCTCGACGATCACCCGCGAGCCGGGACCGAGCACCAGGGGCCGGGCGAACAGAGCGTGCGCGCTCAGCGGCACCAACAGCAGAGCCTCGACTCCGGGCCAGATCACCGGGCCGCCGGCGGAGAACGCGTACGCCGTCGAGCCGGTAGGAGTGGCCATCAGCAGCCCGTCGCAGGCCCAGCGAGACAGCGGACGGCCGTCCACCTCCACCATGACCTCGAGCATCCGCTCTCGGGCGGCTTTCTCGATGGAGACCTCGTTAACGGCGAAGGACGACCAGACCACCCTGTCGTGCTCACGCAGACGGACGTCGATGGTGACCCGCTCTTCGACGGTGTAGGAACAATCGACGATCCGCTCAACGATGCTGTCGATCTCCGACGACTCGGCCTCGGCCAAAAAGCCGACGTGGCCCAGGTTGACTCCGAGCAGCGGAGTGTCGGAGGCGAGCGCCCACTCCGCACTGCGAAGGATGGTCCCGTCGCCGCCGAGCACCACCACCAGCTCGCAGTCGACGCCGGCCTCGACCCCGCGGTCGGTCAGCTCGATGGCGGCGTCGTCGTCAAGCTGAGAGCGCATCAACTCGAGATCCGCTGGCGGCATTGCAGCCACGATCCCGGCCTGGTTGAGCCCGGTGACCAGCCGAGCCCCCGCGAGGATGGCCTCGGGCCGGCCGGTGTGCAGCATCACCGCGACGCGTCGAGCGGCCGACCCAGCCGGGGCAGCAGCCCGAGCCGGCGGATCGAGATGCTCACTCACCTGGCACAGCATAGGCGTCAGCGCTGACGGTTTCCGTCGCCACTCCCGGCGCGTTAACGCGCCCCGCAGGCCCATTTCACGAGTCGACCACAGCCTCCACGTCGAGCTCGGCGTCGACAGGGGTCCTGCCCAACAGAACGAAGTACTCGGCGTTGCCGGCCGGTCCCGGTCTTTGGCTGGCCACTAATCCGTGAGCATGCCAGCCTTGCTCGCGAGCAGCCGTCACCACGGTGCGGACTGCCCGGGCCCTATCCGCGGGCGACCGAACCACGCCTCCGCTGCCCAGCAGCTCCCGTCCCACCTCGAACTGCGGTTTGACCATCAGCAGAAGCCGACCGGTCCGGGCAGTCACCGCGCCCAGCGGCGCCAGGAGCAGGACCAGCGAGATGAACGAGACGTCGGCCACCACCAGATCGACCGGGTCGTGGTCGACGTGGCGCAGCTCGAGATCGCGCAGGTTGGTCCGCTCCCAGAGCGCAACCCGGGAGTCGGCGCGCAGCGTCGGCGCGAGCTGGTCGGTGCCCACGTCCACGGCGTACACCCGCTGGCAGCCGCGCTCAAGCAACACCTGGGTGAACCCCCCGGTGGAGGAGCCGGCGTCCAGAGCCCGAACCGGTACCGCCACCGCCAAGTCGTCCAAGGCCCCGATCAGCTTGGCGGCCGCCCGCGAGACGTAGTGCTCGGCGGGCGCGTCGAGGTCGTCCTCCGGAGTCACCCGCTGGGCCGGTCGACGGATCACCAGGCCGTTGACCCGGACGGCCGCGGCCCCGATCAGCTGTTGTGCGTGCGCCCGGGAGCGGGCCAGCCCCCGCTGGACCAGCTCAACGTCCAGCCGGGTCGTCTTGGTCATCGGGCTTCGGCTCGAGTGGACCCTGGTCGGCCAGGACGTCGCGCACGATGTCGTGTGCGGAAGCCAATCGCTCAGCGTGCTCGGCCAGCGGCGCCTCGCCGAGGGCCGGCAACCCGGCCAGAGCCTGGTCGATCTGAACCACACCGGTCTCTGGCGGGTCGGACATGGGCCCGGCCGCGCCTGACGGCTGGGTCACGCGGCGCCGCCGTGCCGGGTGCCAAAAGGTCGGCCGCGCACCCTGGTCAGCCGGCGAGCCGGGCTGCGGCGGGAGCCTTGTCGGGGCACCGCT
>DASQDG010000004.1:0-3494 GCA_035634295.1 Propionibacteriaceae bacterium
CTTCTATTTCGCCGACCTGCGGGACCGTTCAGCCGTAGCTCTGCTGGAGGAGCAGCTGGCGCACTCAGGGCTCGAGCTGGAGGCGATCACGGACATCACTCAGCACGTGCTGGCCGCGCTCCGGCTGGACAACGCCCGCAACCTGGGCCTGATCGACACGCTGATCCCGCGCCCGCTGCACCGCCCGCTGCGCGAGTTCGCCGGCACCGAGGGGACTCGGAACTACACCGGCTTCGAGCGGGGCACATCTGCCTACCTCAGCGCTCGACTGGTCAAGAGCGGCTGAGGCTAGCTCAGGCGGGCAGTGAGAAGTTGCGCTCCCAACGGTGCCGCTTCAAGGTGGCCAGACGCTCGGGCGACAGCCGCTGACCGTCACTGGTGGCGGCATTGCGCTCGACGTTGCGCACAGACCGCATGCCGGCGATGACGGTGGACACGGCCGGCGACTCCAAGACGTAGCGCAACGCGGTGTCAGCCAAATCGTCGGTTGAGATGCCCAAATCGTCGACCAGTGCCGTGACGTGCTGCTCGACGTCGGCGCGGCGGTCACCGCCGAAGTAGTTGTTGCGGAAGTCGCCGTCCGGGAAGGTGGTGTCGGCAGTGACCTTGCCGGTGAGGCCCCCTTCGTCCAGGGCCACCCGCACTATCACGCCGACGCCATGCTCCAGGCAAGCCGGATACAGGCGCTCCTCAGGCTGCTGGTGGAAGACGTTGTGGATGACCTGCACGGTGTCGACGTCGCCGGTCTCGATCAGCCTGAGCGCGTTCTCGGGCTGGACGTCGTTGATCGACACACCGAAGAAGCGGATCGTCCCCTCCTGCTTGAGGTCGCCGATGGTCTCCAGCCAGTCGCCGCGGCCGACCCACTCATCACTCCACACGTGGAACTGCAGCACGTCGAAGTGGTCCAGGCCCGACTGGCGGAGACTCTCCTGCAGGCTGGCGCGGATGTGCTCACCGGGGAAAGCCTCCGCGGGGTCGATGCGGGCTGGGGCCGGCCAGATGCCGTTCAGCGGCGGCACCTTGGTGGCCACATAGACGTCTTCGCCGGCGTGTTCGCGCAGCACCCGCCCGACGATCCGCTCGCTCTCGCCGTAGCCGCGGGCGGTGTCGATGAAGTTGACGCCGAGCTCGATGCTGCGGTGCAGAGCACGCACAGACTCGTCCTCGTCGGCTCCGATCCACATCGAGGCCCCGATCCCCCAGGCGCCATAGCCGATCTCGGAGACCTGGAGTCCGGTGCGGCCCAAGCTTCGATACTCCATGATTGCCTCCCTGATTGCCGCCCAATTCAGCTCCCGACGGGGTCGGGCCTCACCTTAGCGGCAGCACAGCCGGTTGCTGGAGCGGCGGTCAGGCAGCTGGGCGCTGCACTCGATGGGCCACGTTGCGCGCCGCCTGCCGACCCGCCCGATTGGCTCCGATCGTGCTTGCCGACGGGCCATAACCCACAAGCTGCACCCGCGGGTCCCGTACGGCGGCCGTACCGTCCAGCGCGATGCCGCCGGCGGGCGAACGCAGGTCCAGCGGGGCCAAATGGGCGACATCGGGGCGGAAGCCAGTGGCCCACACGATGGCGTCCGCGCGCTGCTGTCGACCGTCGGCCCACAGCACCCCGGAAGGGGTGATCCGGGAGAACATCGGCTGCCACGCGTAGACCCCCCGCCGCAACGCGTCCTGCTCCTGCTCTCGCAGCGCGAGGCCGGTCACGCTGACCACACTCAACGGCGGCAACCCTTGGCGCACCCGTTCCTCGACTCGGGCGACGGCCTGCCGACCGGCTTCTTCGGTGAACGGTGTGGTCCGCCAGGCCGGTGGGTGCCGGGTGACCCAGGTGGTGCCGGCCACCTCACTGAGCTCGGCCAGCAGCTGCACCGCCGAGGCCCCTGCGCCGACGACGACCACATGCTGCCCGGCGAACTCTCCTGCACCCGCGTAGTCGCGGGTGTGCATCTGGCGCCCGTGGAACGACTGCGCGCCCGGGTAGTAGGGGACGAACGGGCGCTCCCAGGTGCCGGTGGCGTTGATCACCGTTTGCGTCAGCCAGCTCCGCTCCTGCGCCCGCACGCGGAGCAGCGAGCCGTCCAGGTCCTCGACCGAGGTCACCTGCACCGGACGCAGCACCGACAGCGCGTAGCGGCTCTCGTAGTCGTGGAAGTACTGCGGCACTACGACGTTGGCCGAGTCGATGGCTGCGGCTGACGGCGCGGCCAGGTCAGGCAGGTCGGCGATGCCATGGACGTCGGCCATGGTGAGTGATGGCCACCGGTGCTGCCACGCGCCGCCCGGGCGGGAGTTGGCGTCCAGCACGACAACGTCGTGACCGGGCCTCAGACCCAGGCGGTCCAGATGAAAGGCGGCGGACAGTCCGGCCTGGCCGGCTCCGATCACCACTGACGACACGGGCTCCATAGACGGTGGAACCTCTGTCGACCTAGGCTTCTTCCCCCGAGACCCAGGAGGCCAGATGAGCTACACCCTCACGCTTCGCCAGCGGTTCACCGTGGTGCAGAACCGCTACGACGTCCTGCGTGGCGATGGGGCCGCGTCGGTGCCCCTGGCCTACGCCCAGCAGAAGCGGTTCAGTTTGCGCGAGAAGATCAGCTTCTACACCCCGGAGACCTCCGCGCCGGCCTTTTCGCTTACCGCGCGCAACATCATGGAGCTGGTGGGCACGTACGACATCACCGACGCGAGCGGCAACGTGCTGGCCACTCTGCGCAAGGACGCGCTGGCCTCGCTGGCCCGCTCGACCTACAAGCTGCAGTCTCCGTACGGGGAATTCACCGGTCGCGAGCGCACCTGGTGGCGGCCGATCGCTCGGCGGGTCCTGTCTGCGGTCAACGAACTGGGCTCCCTGATCCCGATCCATTTCGACTTCACCGACGCCTCCGGCAACGCGGTGCTGGCCATCGAACGCCGGCTGGCCGTACGTGACAGCTATCGCATCGTCGTCGAGCGTGATGACTTTGACTGGCGGGTGGCCGCGGCCTGCGCGGTGGCCGTAGACGCGCTGATGGATCGCTGACCGCCCCTCACGTCTATCAGATCGGTAGGACGAATCCGAGGGGCGCATCAGGCGCAAAGGAGGCATGACGCCCGCGCTCACACCCGTTGTTCGACACTGTTCAACCAGGCAGGAGATCGGGCGGTGAACCGATCCCGACGCCGCCAGCAACGCTGGTCTGCACCTTCGCCGATCATGTAATGCGGGGTTGGATGCGATCGGAGTTCATCGAGTCGCTCGGCCCAGTCGTGGAGTAATCGCACACTTGAGCGATTCTGTCAGTGGGGCTGTCTAGAGTCGAAGCATGACCTCACCCATCGAGCAGCTGCAGCTGATACTTGCTGCCCTGATGCGGCTGGGCGAGGGCGACACCGAGGTGGGTGACGCGGAGCGCATCGACCGGATCGCTCTGCTGGAGCAGGTCAAGGCCGCCGCCGCCGGGGCGCAGGCCGCCGAGGTGGTGCAGTTCGGCTTGTCGCAGGTCGAG
>DASQDG010000005.1:0-43858 GCA_035634295.1 Propionibacteriaceae bacterium
GGCCCTGCTTGCGGGAAATGACGAGGTCGGCCTGCTCGAGCAGGCGCAGGTGCTTCGCCACCCCAAAGCGGGTCATCTCGACATGCTGGTTGACCGCGGCCTCGAGATCGCCCAACGAGCGGCCGTCCCGATGGAAGTGCGCGTCCAGAAGCAGTCGTCGGACCGGGTCTGCAAGTGCCCTGAACACGAGGTCGTCGGCGTCCATGACCACGACTTTAGGTGACCGTCTGGTCACATGTCAACCCAGTGCACGATTCCCCTGGACTGGCACGTCTGGTGGTTCACTTCTGCAGGAGGGGCACCGGGCCACTCTTCGGGGAGCGCTGACACTCGCCCGAGCTCGGAGCAACGACACTCACGGGCTGGTTGCCGAGACTGTCAGCGCCAACGGGCACTGGGTAACGCTAAGGCCGCCCGAGATCGACGAGCAAGGCTCGGTGGTCCGAGAGCGGAAGCTCCGGAGCCCCAGTTCTGCGCACTTGCCCTAAGACGCCGTTGGCAAGAATGTGGTCTAGCTGGCGCTTTGGTTTCGCCGCCGGGAAAGTGGGATGGCTCACCAGCGAGCGGAAGCCCGTCACGCGAGTCGGCAATGAGCCTGCCATGTTGAGGTCGCCCATGAGGACGACAGGGTCTTGAACCCCTTCCAGGCTGCGACGGATCTGTCGCAGCTGCAGTTGACCCCAGCCCGGCACGAACGTCAGGTGCGTGTTGACCACGACCAGCGGTCCCCACGGGGTTTCAAAGTTCCCCGTGAGGACTGCTCGCGGCTCTTCGCGGAGGAGAATGACCTTTCGGGACTGCGGGATATAGAGGGGAAAGCGGAACGGTATTCGCGGCAGGTGCCTGACCTGCCAAGACAAAGCGGGATAGCGGGACAGCAAGGAAATCCCGTAGGCGGCGGTGCCCGGGACGTCCTCCTCGCTCGCGGCGAGCCAGGTGCCTCCGGGGGTGCCCGTCATCGCGGGGGCGAAGCGCCGTGTCACCGCGCCCATCGCTTCGGCGGCGACTGCCGTCAGATCGCTGAAGTGCGAGCGCGGCTGGTGTCGGTCAACCTCCTGCAGAGCAAGGATGTCGGGGTTCAAGCAACGCACTGCCTCCGCGAGCCGGCCCGGGTCCACCACCCCGTCCTGCACGCCAAGACCGTGCAGGATGTTGAATGTCGCCAAGCGCATGGGAGGAAGGTACTTTGCATGGTCCTCGATATGGCTCCTGAGGCTCCAGTCTTTGCACCGACGGCGTTGGATTCAGACGAACGCCAGACGCGACCCGCTCGGTCGTTGAGTGCCTTGGGCGACCGGGCGACAATGGCCAACGCCCAGGATCGTTCACTCGCCACGACTTCGGCGAGACACTCCTACTGGAGGTGGTGGGCATGATTCCGCGGAGGTTGCGGTGTCTGTTCCGCAGGCACCGCTGGCACAACGGCTGGGATGAGGAAACGCACCAAACAGTGTGGACCTGCTGGCGCTGCGGTCGCATCAAGGCAGAGTTCATGCCGGCCGTGGGGGGAGAAGGTGGCGGCTTCGTTTTCTAGGCCAGACGCTGATTAGCCCAGCCGTCGTGTTGCTGAAAGGGGACTAGGAAGTGTCTCGCCGCACATCAGCTGCACTGAATCGAACAAATGTCAGGAGAACGTGCTGCACGAACCACTTGGTGGGAACAGTAGGCGCATGCTTCTGATCTCGTTGTCCCTGCTCGTGCCGCTTGCGGGCCGATCGGACCTGCTGTTCCTCGTGCTCCCTGTGCTGGCCTTCTTCGGCATCTTCCTCGCTGTCTATCTGGCGCGGAAGCGCTCAAAGCAGCATTAGGCGAGCTGCCAGTTTGGGCTAGCCCTGGCCCGAAGTCACCACACGACGGGCAGGCACGCGAGCCGGACGCCCGCCGCGCCGTTGGCATCCGTGCCGTGCTCGTGCACAACGATGGAGCGCGTCCCGGGCTTCGGGACGAAGGGCACCCTGGCGGTGGCCTTCGCTTTGCCGCTGGGCGACACCACGAAGTCGAGCCACACCTCCGTGTCCTGATTCACTCGTACGGGGGTACGGCCGACGGCTACGTCGTTGTTGTAGTGGGCACCGGCCGCAGCCCCATTGTCGGTGATGCAAGGCCCGACGTGCAGATGGGCCCCGAATTCCTGACCGGCCGCGGAGCGTCGGATCCCGTCCACCGAAAACGTCACGGTGCTGCCGCCCTTGTGGCGGGTGATCCTCGCTCGAGCGGTGGCATCGTCAAATGCCCCGACGACCGCCGTGTTGTAGTCACGCAATGGACCCTTGACCGATATCAGGGGTGGGTCGGCGATCGCAGGTGCCCCGAGACCCGCCGAGATGGCGAATGCGCCAACCGTCCATAGCGTTGCTCGGGTCGCCGTACGGCTGGCTAAGGACACTTATGTTCTCCAATGCAGTTTCGACTGAGACTCACCTTAACCACTCAGACGACGACTGCACGCATTCCGACAGGAGTAGACAAGGCACGTAATGCGTCACTCAGAGTGACACGGTCAGGCTACGGGTCGTGTCGTTGCCTGACCGGGTGCGAGTTGGACGTAACTCGCAGCGACCGGTGGAAACTCCGCACGTGTGCTGAAGATGGCAATGGCGTCCATCTCCTCTTGCCGTTCCGCGCACTCCTTGTCCTTGACCGCGCCGGCAGTCACGTCGCTGGTGTCAACTCCATCGTTGATCGAACTGGTCATAGAGACACACACTATCGTCAATGTGCGGTCCTTAAGAAGGATCAGTCTGATGCACTCGTGCAGCCCCAAGTGCTTTCGGACTCGCCGCCCTTGCGCCGTTCGCGCATCGCCGTCGGTTGCCGGATTGGTGAGGCTAGCCCGTCATACCTCGGAAACGAGAGCTTCGCTGTGCCGCTTGGTGGTCAGGTCGAAGATCGCGTAGGCGAGCACGACGGCGAAGCCGATCGCCGGAATGAGGAAGCCCGTGGACTGGCTGTCGGTCGCGTCCACGATGGCGCCCTGCACGGGCGAGACCAGCGCGCCACCCAAGATGGCCATCACCAGTCCGGCAGCGCCGAACTTGGTGTCATCGCCGAGCCCCTGCAGGGCCACGCCGTAGATGGTCGGGAACATCAGCGACAAGCAGAGCGAGATGCAGACCACAGCAATGAGGCCCACGATGTTGGGGCTCAGCACAGCAATGAGCGCCAGCAAGACCCCCAGGCCCGCCATTGCGGCCAGCAGCTTGGTGGGTCGGAAGTAGCCGAGTAGCACGAACATCACGAAGCGGCTGATCAGGAACAGGATCAGGCTCGCCTGCAGCCACCAGCCGGCGGCCTCGGGGCTCGCGCCGACCACGGCCTCGGCGTACTGGATGGTGAAGGACCAGGTGCCGACCTGCGCCGCGATGTTGAAGAACTGCGCGATGACGCCGTAGCGATAGTGCGGATTGCGCGCCAGCCGGCCCAGCCAGCCCTTCTTGTCGACCGCACCGGTGTTCAGATGCTCCTGCTCGAGCTGCTCCTGAGGGACCGGGATCTTCTTGAAGGCGATCAGCAGCCAGATGAGCACCAGCACGATAGCAATCCCCAGGTAGGGCCCAAGCACGATGTTGAGGTCGTGCTCCTGGGCCTCCCGCAAGGCTGGGCCGGTGGGATCAGGTACGCCCGCGCGACCCAAGATGATGTTGGGCGTGATCACCACGGCGCCGAGCAACACCCCGATGTTGGCGCCGACCGGGTTGAACACCTGAGCGAGGTTGAGTCGTCGGGTCGCGGTCTCCTCGGGGCCCATCGCGATGGCGAACGGGTTCGCCGAGGTCTCCAGAATGGAAAGGCCCGCAGCCAGCACGAACAACGCAGCCAGGAACGCCCCGTAGGTCAGCACTTGGGCCGCCGGCAGGAAGAGGAACCCGCCGATCGCCGCCAGACCCAGACCCGTCAGCACGCCGACCTTGTATCCGAACCGGCGGTTGATGAAGGCCGCCGGGATCGCCAGCAGGAAGTACGCGCCGTAGTAGGCGAACGTCACCAAGCCTGACTGGAAGTTGGACATGCCGGTGAAGATCTTGCGAAAGACGCTGACCATCACCTCACTGAGGTTGGCTGCGGAACCCCAGGCCGCGAAGCACAAAACGAGTAGCACAAACGGCACCACCAACTGGGGGTAGACCAGCTTGCGCTCGTCGGGCTCCTTGGCCCCTTGGACCTCGGTCTCGCTTCTGGTGGTCATTGCGGCTTCCTCGCCTTCTCCTGACTCGGGCTAAAGGTTCGCGCGCGGCCGCTCTGACGCACCGAATTCCGGCACAGGTATGCGCCAGAATTCCTTGACCTCATTAGACTGCCATCGGGATTTGCCGCTCACGGTGTGCGTTCGTGACGCTACTCCCACGGTCGTGGAGGCCGCAATAGCCGACTGAATGCATCGGCGGCTTTGCGTTAGACCTCGTGACAGAGTCGCAGCACAGACGGCTGGCGCAGCAAGGGTTCGAGCAACTCGTTGCCACGCTTGTTGTGGTCGGAGGCCATGTGCTCGTCCCAGGCCGCCCGGGACGAGAAATGCTCCAGCATCATCCAGGCCTCGGGCTCGTCCTCGGACTGCACCAGATGCATGGACACACAGCCCTCTTCCTGCAGGTTGTTGGCCACCATCGACTTCAGCTGGGCGGCCGCCTCGGCCATCTGGTCAAGCTTGGGGAAGATGGTGACCACCAAGAACAGCGGTCCGTCTTGCTCGGTCTGCGCCATGGCGCGCTCCTGTCTGCGAGGGTTCTTACCAGCGAGCAGCAGGCTACTGCGGCACCTCGGGCTGTTGCGGCTCGCGTGCCAACAGACCCACGCGGTCGAGCTCCTCCACGAAGCCGGCGCCGTCGGAGGCATAGACCCACGGGACGTTTGACGCCTCCGGACTCGCCGCCCCCCGCGGACGCCGGGCGCTGCCGGCCAGCACCGCCTCCCCAGGACTCAGCTGCCGGATGCAGACGGCCGTCACGTGGTCGGGATGCGCGGCCAGGAACTCGGAGTAGATCTCCGGGTCGTGCTGCCCGTCGTCGCCGATCAGCAGCCACTTGATGTCGGGGAACTCGCTCGCGAGGCGCTCCAGGCTGGTCTTCTTGTGCTGCTGGCCACTGCGGAACCAACGGTCGGCGGTGGGCCCCCAGTCGGTCAGCAGCAGTGCGCCCGACGGGTAGAGGTTGCGGGACAGGAAGCGGGTCAAGGTGGGCGCCACGTTCCAGGCGCCTGTGCTGAGATAGATCATCGGCGACGAGGGGTAGGCGTCGCTCAGCCGCTCGTACAGCACTGGCATCCCGGGGGTGGCGCTGCGCGCGTGCTCGTTGACCACGAAGGTGTGCCAGGCGGCGAGCATCGGCCGCGGCAAGGCCGTCACCATGACCGTGTCGTCGATGTCGGAGACCACTCCGAACTCGCAGTCCGGATCGACGATATAGACCTCCGCGTGCGCCACCGGCGAGCCTTCCACGCTGAGTCCGATGGTGTGCCAGCCCGGCTCGAGGTGCACTTCGACGACGGCGTCGATGATGCCGCTCCGATCGGCCGTCACCTCGTGAATGGTGCCGCCCACGTCGACCTGAACTCTGGCACGTTCCACCGGGACGCTGGTGAAGCTGCGCCAGCCCCGAGCCCCTGCCGGCTCACCGGTGCGGGTGTGGCCCTCGGGGTCCCTGCTCAGCAACGATCGGCCGAGCACTCGTACCCAGCGAGTGGAGCCGTATCCGGCGTAGGGGATGACGGACGGCTGCTGGCCCTGGGCACGAGCCCGCTTGGCCCGCCATCGCATGACGGCGTGGTCGATCCGTGCGGGGCGGCGCAGGCGCTCGGTCACCGGCGACGGTGATGTGGGTGAGGTCACACGGGCAGTTTTCCATGCTTCTCTGCCGCTGTCGTCGGCGCGCCCCCGTGCGAGGCCTACTCGCTGCCGGTACGGCGGAGCACTTCACTGAGCCGCTCGGCGGCGGCGATCACTGCCGGTGCGTGCAGCCGGCCGGGCTGGCGGGACAACCGCTCGATCGGGCCCGACACGCTGACCGCGGCGATCACTTTGCCGCTGGGGGAGCGCACGGGCGCCGACACCGAGGCGACGCCGGCTTCGCGCTCACCCACCGAGTGGGCCCAGCCGCGACGCCGGACGGCCGCCAGCGCGACGGCGGAGTAGCGGCTGCCCCGAAGCCCCCGCTGCATCCGGTCCGGCTCCTCCCAGGCGAGCAGGATCTGTGCCGCCGACCCGGCGGTCATGGTCAGCTGGGTGCCGACCGGGACACTGTCGCGCAGGCCCGACATCCGCTCGGCTGTGGCCACGCAGATCCGGTAGTCGCCCTGTCGGCGAAACATCTGGGCAGACTCGCCGGTGATGTCGCGGAGCCGGGCCAGCACGGGGCCCGCCGTAGCCAGCAGTCTGTCCTCGCCCGCGGCCGAGGCCAGCTCGCCGAGCCGGGGCCCGAGGACGAAGCGGCCCTGCAGGTCTCGGCTGACCAGGCGATGGTGCTCCAGCGCTACCGCGAGCCGGTGAGCGGTGGGTCGGGCCAGGCCAGTGGCGACCACCAGCCCGGCCAAAGTAGTGGGTCCGGTCTCCAGCGCCCCGAGCACCAGCGCGGCTTTGTCGAGAACGCCGACACCGCTAGAGTTGTCCATGCGTTGATACTGCCGTCTCGGATGTTGGAATGCAAACCGGGAAACCGAGCGCTCGGCCGCCCGCTCGGCGCACGCTGGGCAGCAGGGGGAACGTACCGCGTACCACGACCACAGAAGAAGGAGCATGATGGGCAAGACGCTGAGTGAGAAGGTCTGGGACGCTCACGTGGTCCGCTCCGCCACATCGGAGCCGGACCTGCTCTACATCGATCTCCATCTCGTGCACGAGGTGACCAGCCCACAGGCCTTTGACGGGCTGCGGCAGGCCGGTCGCGGCGTACGCCGGCCGGACCTGACCCTGGCCACGGAAGACCACAACACGCCGACTCTCAACATAGACCAGCCGATCGCCGACCCGGTATCGCGGACTCAGGTCGACACGTTGCGCCGGAACGCGGCTGAGTTCGGCGTGCGAATCCACAGCCTCGGCGACCTCGACCAGGGCATCGTGCACATCATCGGTCCACAGCTCGGGCTGACCCAGCCGGGGCTGACCGTGGTCTGCGGGGACTCCCACACCTCCACCCACGGCGCATTCGGCGCGCTGGCGTTCGGCATCGGGACCTCCGAGGTCGAGCACGTGCTCGCCACTCAGACCCTGCCGCAGGCCAAGCCGAAGACCATGGCCGTGAACGTCAACGGTGAGCTGCCGCCCGGCGTCACGGCCAAGGACGTCGTGCTCACCCTGATCGCCAAGGTCGGCACCGGCGGCGGCCAGGGGTACGTGGTGGAATACCGCGGCTCCACCATCGAGGCCCTGTCGATGGAGGGCCGGATGACCATCTGCAACATGAGCATCGAGTGGGGCGCCAAGGCGGGCATGATCGCTCCGGACGCCACCACGTACGCCTATCTGCAGGGCCGACCGCACGCCCCCACCGGCGCCGACTGGGATGCGGCCGTGGCCTGGTGGGACACCCTGCGTTCCGATGCCGATGCGACCTTCGACGCTGAGGTGGATCTGGACGCCGCCGAGCTGACCCCGTTCGTGACCTGGGGCACCAACCCGGGCCAGGGCGTGCCGCTGGGGGCCCAGGTGCCCGACCCGGAGGAGTTCATCGCCGAAGGCGACCGGACCGCCGCCGCCAAGGCGCTGCAGTACATGGGTCTGCAGGCGGGACAGCCGATGCGCGAGATCGCCGTCGACACCGTCTTCCTCGGCTCCTGCACCAACGGTCGGATCGAGGATCTGCGGGTGGCCGCCGACGTGATCCGCGGCCACCAGGTCGCCGGTTCCGTACGCATGCTGGTGGTCCCCGGGTCGGCGCGGGTGCGGCTGCAGGCCGAGTCCGAGGGGCTCGACGTCGTCTTCAAGGAGGCCGGGGCCGAGTGGCGCGCCGCCGGCTGCTCCATGTGCCTGGGGATGAACCCCGACCAGTTGGCCCCGGGGGAGCGCGCAGCCTCTACGTCCAACCGCAACTTCGAGGGGCGCCAGGGCAAGGGCGGTCGCACGCACCTGGTGTCGCCACCCGTCGCCGCGGCTACCGCGGTCCGGGGGACCTTGAGCGCGCCCGCGGATCTCTGACCACTGCCCGCCCACCGACGACCTCGAGGAGAAACCGATGGACGCCTTTCGGACCCACACCGGCACGGCGCTCCCGCTGCGGCGGAGCAACGTCGACACCGACCAGATCATTCCGGCGGTCTATCTCAAGCGCGTCACCAAGACCGGCTTCGAGGACGGACTCTTCGCGGCATGGCGCAGCGACCCCAGCTTCGTGCTGAACCGGCCTGAGTTCGCCGGCGCCAGCATCCTCATCCCCGGGCCGGACTTCGGCACCGGCTCCTCGCGTGAGCACGCGGTCTGGGCCCTGCAGAACTACGGCTTCAAGGTGGTCATCGGCTCACGCTTCGGCGACATCTTCCGCGGCAACTCCGGCAAGTCCGGACTGTTGATTGCGGTGGTCGAGCAGAAGGTGGTCGAGGACCTCTGGGACTACGTGGAGACCAACCCCGGCGCCCCGCTTACCGTCGACCTCGAGGGCCAGCAGATCACCGCTGACGGGTTCTCAGCCGACTTCGAGATCGACCCCTACACCAAGTGGCGGCTGCTGGAGGGGCTGGACGACATTGGGCTCACGCTGCGCCAGGTGGACCTGATCGACGCCTTTGAGGCCGCGCGCCCTCGCTTCCTGCCGCAGACCTTGCCGGCCCGGGTGGAGTCGCTCAGCTAGGCGGCTCCGGCGCTGCTCCGGGCCAGCAGGGCGGCGGTGGCGCGGCCCGGGCCGAGCGCTGTGGCCGCACGCAGGTCGGCTTCGGTGTCCACGTCCTGTCGGGCGTCGGGCATGGCGCCGCCCAGCAGTTCGTCGGTGAGCGAGACGGCGCCAGACGCGGTGTGCGCGACCGCCGAATGCCCTTGGAAGTGCGGGTCCAAAGCGCCACCGGCCTGCATCCCCTGCGCGATCAGCATGGTCGTGCCCACCCCGGAGGCGTCGGCCAGGAACGACCGCGGCCACTCGGCGGCGGCCGTCAGCACCCGGCGTACGGACTGGGCGCGCAAGGCCGGCAGATCAGCCACACAGGCCAAGACCACGTCGCACCCGTATGAGCGCAAGACGTCGGCACCGTAGGTGAGCGCCCCGTTCATGCCTAGCGGACGTGGCTCGGGAATGACCCCGATGTCGAGGCCGTCCCGCAGCAGTGCAGTCCTCAGTGACCCCTGCGGGCTGACCACCAGCACCTCCTCGACCACCTCCGACAGGGCTCGCAGCGTGTCCACCGCCATGGTCCAGGCGAGTTGTCGGCGCAGCGGGTCGGGGACGGTGCCGAGGCGCGACTTCGCCTGATCAATCGGTTTCAGGGCGACCACCGCTCCGGACCGTACGCGCTCTCCGGAGTTCATGACTGACGATGGTGTCACGACGGAGGCGCCTGAATCCCATAGGGTGAAGCGACTCGGCCCCGGGCGCAGCCCGTGCAACTCGGTCCGCCATGCGCGAACCTGACCCGAAGGAGGACGACGCATGGCTGACCCTGCCGTCCACACCTCCCGGCTTTCTCGACTGCCGCCGGTCGCGGCCGAGCCGACCGAACGGACGCTGGTGGCCCTGGTGTGGGTGCTCAACCAGGTGGTACGCCGGATCACCCGGCACGCCTGGCAGGGCCAGGAGCACATCCCGAGGACCGGCGGCGCCGTGATCGTGGTCAACCACATCTCCAACCTCGATCCCATTGTGTTCGGCCAGTTCCTGGCCTACACCGGCCGATATCCGCACTATCTGGGCAAGGCGTCCCTTTTCCGGGTGCCCGTGTTGGGCCGGATCATCACTGCGTGCGGCCAGATCCCGGTCGAGCGCGGCACCGCCAACGCGGCTCAGGCTCTCAGCAGAGCGGTCGAGGCCGTCCGATCCGGCCGCACGGTCACCGTCTATCCCGAGGGCACCATCACCTTGGATCCCGACCTCTGGCCGATGAACGGCAAGACCGGGGCCGCCCGGATCGCACTGGAGACCTGCGTACCGGTGATCCCGGCGGCCACCTGGGGTGGCCAGGACATCTTGGGGGCCAAGCAGATGCATTGGCCCCGGCTGTTCCCCCGGCGAACGCTGCGCGTGATCGCCGGCCCGCCGGTGCCGCTGGACGACCTGCGGGCGCAGCCGGTCACGCCGGCGGTGCTGCGGCTCGCTACCGACCGGATCATGTCCGCGATCACGGCACTGGTGGGTGAGCTGCGAGGCGAGGAGCCGCCTGCCGTGCGATTCAGCGCCCGCGCCAGGCCGACCCTCCGATCCCCTGACGGGGAGCCCTGATGAGCCGGGTCGCGGTGATGGGTGCCGGGTCCTGGGGGACTGCCTTCGCTCAGATCCTGTGCGATGCGGGCAACGAGGTCACGATCTGGGCCCGTCGAGCCGAGTTGGCCAGCGCCATCAACACCCAGCACTGCAACGTGGACTACTTTCCGTCGATCGTGCTGCCCGAGGCGCTAGTGGCCGTCACCGAGCCGAACGAGGCGATGACGGGCGCTGACTTCGTGGTGCTGGCCGTGCCGTCGCAGACTCTGCGAGCCAACCTCTATGCCTGGTCGGTGCCCGACGACACCGTGGTGGTGAGCCTGGCCAAGGGGATCGAGCAGGGCACCGGGCTGCGGATGAGTCAGGTGATCGCCCAAACCAGTCGAGTGGAGGCCGAGCGGATCGCGGTGGTCTCCGGGCCCAACCTCTCCCGAGAGATCATCGAGCGCCAGCCGTCGGCCAGCGTGGTCGCCAGTGTGTCGGCCGCCACCGCCGACGCGCTGCAGAGCATCTGTCACACGCCGAGCTTCCGGCCGTATACCAACACCGACGTGGTCGGGATCGAGCTCAGCGGCGCCACCAAGAACGTGATCGCGCTGGCGGTGGGAATGGGCATCGGCATCGGCCTGGGCGACAACGCCACCGCGTCGGTGATCACGCGCGGGCTGGCCGAGACCACCCGGCTGGGTCTGGTGCTGGGGGCGGACCCGTACACCTTCTCCGGGCTGGCCGGACTGGGCGACCTGGTGGCCACCTGCTCCTCGCCGCTGTCACGCAACCGCACCTTCGGCGCCGAGCTGGGACGGGGTCGCAGCGTCGCCGAGATCACCGCCTCCACGCGCCAGGTGGCCGAGGGGGTGAAGTCCTGCGCCTCGATCCAGGCGCTGGCCGACGAGCATCAGGTGGAGATGCCGATCGTGGAGCACGTCGCCGCTGTGATCGCCGGCGAGCTGTCGCCGACGGACATGATCAAGGCCCTGATGTCCCGCTCGGCCAAGCCGGAACGCTACTGACCTGCACGAAAACTCACCCGCACGAGGTCAGCAACCGCCGAAACGGCTGTTTTAGCGCCGTGAGGGTGAGTTCTCGTGCAGGTCGTGGTCAGCCCACTCCCCGAAGCGCCTGGTCGAGGTCGGCCCACAGGTCCTCGACGTGCTCGATGCCCACCGACAGCCGGACCAGCCCTTCGGCCACCGTGGGCAGCTCGCCGGGCCAGCGCCGCCGCCGCTCCAGGGTCGACTCCACCCCGCCCAGGCTGGTGGCGAAGACCCAGATCCGGGTTGCAGCGACGAACTGCTCGGCCGCCTCGGCATCGGCCAGCTCGACCGCGATTAGAGACCCGAAGCCGGACATCGTCCGGGCCGCCACCTGGTGCCCCGGGTCGTCGACCAGCCCGGGATAGCGCACCCGCCGCACTGCCGGGTGCGTGGCAAGCCGTTCGGCCAGCACGCCCGCGTTGGCGGTCGCCTGCGCCAGCCTGACGGCCAGGGTGCGCACCCCGCGAAGCACGAGATAGGCCTCCATCGTCCCTGGCGTCGCCCCGTGCAGCGACCGGGTGGCGTGCAGTGCGGCGTAGCGTCCGGAGTCACCCTCGTGTACCACCAGCGCACCGAGCAGGGCATCGGAATGGCCCGACAGGAACTTGGTCGCCGAGTGCAGGACGATATCGGCGCCGGTCCCGAGCGGGCGTTGCGCCATGGGGCCGGCGAAGGTGCTGTCCACCACCAGAGTGGTGCGACCCCTGAGCGCGGCTCCGATGGCAGGCAGGTCGGCCACCTCCATGGTGGGGTTGGTGGGCGACTCCAGCCAGACCATGTCCGCGCCGTCGGCGGCGGCCAGCACGGCAGCGGTGTCGGCCACGTTCACCGTACGGACCTGGAGGCCATATCGGGCCGCCCGTTCGGCCGCCGCTGACGAGACCCCCAGATAGCAGTTGTCGGGAATGACCAGGGTCCCTGCGGGCGGGAGCAGCTCCAAAACGGCGTGCGCGGCCGCCATGCCCGAGGCGAAGGTCAGCGCCCGCCCCCCCTCAAGAGCCCCGACCGCATCCTCCAGTGCCTGCCAGGTGGGGTTGCCATAGCGGCCGTATCCGATCTCGCCGCCGCCCACCTCCGGCGTGCCGATGTAGGTCGAGGCGAAGACCGGGGGTTGGTTGAGCGGCGCGTCCAGGACGCGCTCAGGCCGCCCGGTGGTGACCGCCAAGGTCTCTGGACGGACGGAGGTGGTCGCGGGCCCGACGCCGTCTGACCCGTCAACAGAAGCTTCGTTCATGCCGCCCAGTGTTGCGCGTCGCGCCAGGGCCCGGGTGCACAGCCCAGGTAAGGTCAGCATGGCCAAAGTCCAAGGACACGCGGAGGTGAGCGGTGAGCCGAGCCGAGGCCGTCCCCGACCTATCCAGCCGCCACAGGCGCATCCGGATCGCCGTGGTTTTCGGCGGCACCAGCAGCGAACACGGGGTCTCCTGCCTGACCGCCGCCGGTGTGGTCCGAGCCATCGACCCCCAGCGCTACGAGGTGGTCGGTATCGGGATCGCCCGGTCCGGCCGCTGGGTGCTCACCGACGCGGACCTGGTGGCCGACCTGCAGATCACCGACGGCCGCCTGCCGGAGGTCGGGGAGGACGCGGCGGACGCACTGCTGCTGCGGTCGGCGGCCGGCGGTGAGCTCGCGGTCCGCGAGCAGGCGGCGCTTGCGGCCCTGGGTCCGGTCGACCTCGGGTTCTCGCTGCTGCACGGACCGTTCGGCGAGGACGGCACCATCCAGGGCCTGTTCGAGATGATGGGCACCCGCTATGTGGGGGCTGGGGTGCTCGCCAGTGCCGTCGGGATGGACAAGCACTTCATGAAGCTGGTCTTCGCTGCCTCGGGACTGCCGGTCGGGCCCTTCGTGACCATCACGCCAGCCGAATGGGAGCGGGACAAGGCCGGCTGCCTGGCCGCCGTGGCGGACCTGCGCTACCCGCTGTTCGTCAAACCGGCGCGCGGCGGGTCCAGCCTGGGTATCAGTCGGGTCGACGACGACGCAGACCTGACCCAGGCGATCGAGCTGGCTCGCGGACACGATCCCAAGGTCGTGGTCGAGCAGGGCTTTGTCGACGCCAGAGAGCTCGAGTGCGGCGTGCTGGGTGCTCTCGACGGCGGTCCGGCGGAGGCCAGCGTGGTGGCCGAGATCCGGATGCACACCACTTCAGGCTTCTACGACTTCGAGGCCAAGTATCTGCCCGAGGAGCAGGTGGACCTCGACGTACCGGCCTCGGTGCCGCAGGAGCTGTCGGCCCGGGTGCAGGCCTGCGCGGTACGGGCTTTCACGGCGCTCGGTTGCGAGGGGCTGGCCCGGGTGGACGTCTTCGTCACCGCCGACGGCGAGGTGGTGCTGAACGAGATCAACACCATGCCGGGCTTCACCGAGCACTCGATGTTTCCGCGGATGTGGGCCGCCAGCGGACTGGACTACCCGCACCTGGTGGATCGGCTGATCTCACTCGGCCTGGCCCGGCCGGTGGGTCTGCGCTGAACGCTCACACGCACTTCTTCACTTGCGGGTCGTGTGCGCTCACCGCCGCCGCCACGTCGACCAACGCGTCACCCTCGGGGGCGTACGCCGCCGGCACGCCCACCTCGACGTAGGTCCGTCGGCCGATCGTGGTGAAGAGGTAGCCGCCGGAGGTCTTCTCGGCGAACCAGCCCACCCCGTTGACGCCGAAGCACGGGCTCGCGTCGGTCAGCGCCGGCGGCTTCGCCACCCCGCACCGCAGCGTGATCACCGGCTTCCCCCAGCCCGCACTGAAGGTGCCCGGCTGCACCGTACGGCGGTCCTGCTCGAGCACCCGCGGTGGCAGCGCGGCCATCAGCGAGGTGCAGACCTGCCGGTCCGCGCCCGTGGGGGCGGGGTCGTCCACCGTGACCGGGCGCGAGCAGGAGCTGAGCGCCAGGGCGGCGGCCAGGACGGTTGCACCGGCCAGAGGCGTTCTGGTCAGGAGTGACCGGCTCAGATGTGGACCACCGGGCAGGTCACGGTCCGGGTGATCCCCGGCACGGTCTGCACCTTGGCGACGACCAGATGACCCAGCTCGTCGACGCTGGAGGCCTCCGCGCGGACGATCACGTCGTAGGGCCCGGTCACGTCTTCGGCGAGTGTCACCCCGGAGATGGCCCCGATCGCCACGGCGACGTCTGCAGCCTTGCCCACATTGGTCTGCACCAGAATGTACGCCTGAACCACCATCGGGGACGATCCTCCTGCAGCTGGGGGGACCGCGTAGTGTCGCGGCTGTGCGTCACGCTACAGCCTCGACTGCCAGGCGTGCACCGGCGCGGGGAGCGACCGGGTGAGCCGGCACGACGGCCAGCCCACCCTGGGCGAGCTGGGCGAGTTCGCCCTGATCGCCTCGGTCACCGCCGACCTGCCGGCCACAGCCGAGGTGCAGGTCGGGCCCGGGGACGACGCTGCGGTGCTCGACCTGGCGGGTCCAATGGTGACCAGCATGGACGTCCTGGTCGAAGGGGTGCACTTTCGCCGGGACTGGTCCTCGGCTGACGACGTCGGTCGCAAGGCGGTCGCGGTCAACGTGGCCGACTTGGAAGCCATGGGCGCGCGGGCGGTGGGGCTGCTGGTCGGCTTTTCCGCGCCGGCCGACCTGCCCGCCTCCTGGGCGTATGACTTCGCCGCCGGGCTACGAGCCGAGTGTGCCTCGGCCGGCGTCGCGCTGCTGGGCGGCGACACCACCCGGGCCCGCGACATCACGGTCTCCGTGACAGTCCTCGGCACACTCGACGGCCGGTCACCGGTGTGCCGTGACGGCGCTCGGGCCGGCGACGTGGTGGCGCTGGTCGGGCGTACGGGGTGGGCGGCCGCCGGTCTGGTGGTGTTGGGACGAGGCTTCCGCTCACCTCGAGTGGTGGTGGAGGCCCAGCGCGTCCCCGAGGTCGCCTACGGCGCAGGAGCAGTGGCGGCCCGAGCCGGAGCGAGCTCGATGATCGACATCAGCGACGGACTGCTGGCCGACCTCGGGCACGTGGCCCGAGCGTCCGCGGTGGTTATCGAGCTGCAGAGCGAGGCGTTTCCCGCACCCGAACCGCTGCGCATCGTCTCCGTGGCCACCGGCACCGACCCGATGGCGCTGATGCTGACCGGTGGGGAAGACCACGCGCTGGCGGCCAGCTTCGCCTCCGTCGACGCCGTGCCGGACGGCTGGCGGGTGGTTGGCCGGGTGCGCGACCGCGGGCACGAGGAGCCGGCTGGGGTGCTCGTCGACGGGTCGCCCTGGTCCGGTCCGGGCGGCTACGCGCACTTTCGGCGGCGCTGAGCCTGATCACTCGGGGACCTGCGGTGGCGTGTGCTCGGGTCCAATCCGACGCTCATCGCGTAGCCTCACTCCCATGGCGACCCGCGCGTCTTCCCCATCGCGGTCTCGAACCAGCTCAGGTGCGCACGCCACCGGTTCTCGTCCGCGGTCGTCCGGAAGCAACACCTCTCGTCCGTCTCGAACCGCCTCGGCGCGCTCAGCCAAGCCCAGGGCACGCGGCTCGCACGCGGCGCCCCGCTCCCGGGCCGGGTCCGGACGACCACGAGGTCCCCAGCACCCATCAGCGCTCACACGGCTCGCTCGCGCGCTCAAAGCCATCTGGCTAGGCCTGGCCGCCGCAGTCGGTCGAGCGGCGCGCCATATCGGCGACGGCGCCAAGGGCTCGCTCGATCCGGCCCTGCGTCGTGACGGCGCCGGGCTGTTCCTGCTCGGGTGTGCCATCGTGCTCGGGGCCGAGTTCTGGTGGGGGCTGCCCGCTCCGGTGGGGCCGGGGATCAAGCGGTCGGTGGCCAGCCTGATCGGACTGCTCGGATATGCCGCGCCCGTGCTGCTGCTGATGATGGCCTGGCGGACTCTGCGCCATCCGGACCGCAACGGCCCTGGCGGGCGTCAGGCGATCGGCTGGAGCGCCTTCGCACTGGGTTTGCTGGGACTGGTCAACATCGCCCGGGGCCTGCCGCGTCCCAACGAGCCGGAACGGCTGCACTCCGCGGGGGGCGTGCTGGGCTACGTCTCGTCGAGCCTGCTCAGCGACCTGCTGTCGGTGTACGTCGCCGTGCCGCTGTTGGTGCTGCTGTCGCTGTTCGGCGTCCTGGTCATCCTGGGAATCCCCTTGCATCAGATCCCTGACCGGTTGCAGGCGGCGACCGCTCCGCTGCAGTCCCTGGCGCGCCGGGTACGCCGCCGGGCCAGCCGCGGGCAAAGCAGCGTCGACGGGCAGTTCCAGACCGACGAGGCTTACGCCACGCCGTTGGTCGAGGAGCGGTCGGTCGTGCAGGCGCACGGCTCTCATGCCCTCGATCCGGAAGCGGCCTCGGTGCCGAGTGCGGCGTTGAACGCGCCGGTCTCAGCGGGCCTGCCTGGTGGCGTACGGGTGCAGGAGCCGCGGGAGCCGGGCGCCCTGGAGGCACCACTGCACAGTGCCGAGTTGACGGCTCCGACGGGCCCGATGCCGCAGCGCGTCGAGCAGCTCCAGCTGTCCGGCGACGTGCAGTATCTGCTGCCCGACCCCGAGCAGCTCAGGTCAGGCAGTGTGCACAAGTCGCGAACAGACGCATCGGACGCTGTGGTGCACCGGCTGACCGAGGTGCTTCGCCAGTTCGAGATCGACGCGCACGTCGTGGGCTACACGCGGGGCCCCACGGTGACCCGCTATGAGGTGGAGCTGGGTCCGGCGGTCAAGGTCGAGAAAGTGACGGCGCTGAGCCGCAACATCTCCTATGCCGTGGCCAGCAACGAGGTGCGGATCCTGTCGCCCATCCCCGGCAAGTCAGCGATCGGCATCGAGATCCCGAACACGGACAAGGAGGTGGTGTCGCTCGGCGACGTCCTGCGCTCACCGAAGGCGCGCAACGACCACCACCCGATGACGGTTGCTCTGGGCAAGGACGTCGAGGGTGGTTTCGTGGTCGCCAACCTGGCCAAGATGCCGCACCTGCTGGTCGCCGGCGCCACCGGCTCGGGCAAGTCGAGCTTCATCAACTCGATGATCACCTCGGTGATGATGCGCGCCACCCCCGACGAGGTGCGGATGCTGCTGGTCGACCCCAAGCGGGTGGAGCTGACTGCGTACGAGGGCGTCCCGCACCTCGTCACGCCGATCATCACCCAGCCCAAGAAGGCCGCCGAGGCGCTCCAGTGGGTGGTCCGCGAGATGGACCTGCGCTATGACGACCTGGCCGCGTTCGGATTTCGGCACGTGGACGACTTCAACAAGGCGGTCCGGGCGGGGGTCATCTCCCCGCTGCCCGGTTCGGAGCGGGTGCTGGCGCCCTATCCGTACTTGCTGGTGATTGTCGACGAGCTCGCCGACCTGATGATGGTGGCGCCGCGCGACGTCGAGGACTCGATCGTCCGGATCACCCAGCTGGCCCGGGCCGCCGGAATCCACCTGGTGCTGGCCACACAACGCCCCAGCACCGATGTGGTCACCGGGCTGATCAAGGCCAACGTCCCCAGCCGGCTCGCCTTCGCCACCTCCTCCATGACCGACTCTCGGGTGATCCTGGACCAGCCGGGAGCAGAGAAGCTGGTCGGTCAGGGCGACGGGCTCTTCCTGCCCATGGGCGTCAGCAAGCCGGTCCGCATCCAGGGAGCGTGGGTGACCGAGACCGAGGTGCGCCAGGTGGTCACTCATGTGACCGAGCAGCTCAAGCCGGCCTATCGCGACGACGTCACCGCCGCTCCCGAGGGCGCAGCCAAGGTGGCCGAGGACATCGGTGACGACCTGGAGCTGGTGCTGCAGGCGGTCGAACTCGTGGTGACCTTGCAGCTGGGGTCGACCTCGATGCTGCAGCGCAAGCTCCGGGTTGGATTCGCCAAGGCCGGTCGGCTGATGGACATCCTGGAAACCCGCGGTGTGGTGGGACCGTCGGAGGGATCCAAGCCGAGAGCGGTGCTGGTCAAGCTCGACGAGCTCGAGGACGTGATGGAGAATCTCCGGCTGGGCTGATGAATTCTTACCGCCCCCCCCGGCGTCGGACATACTGGAACCGCTATGACTGTGTCTCCGCCTGCCCGCACCACGTCGGTCCACCTGGTCACCCTCGGGTGTGCTCGCAACGAGGTGGACTCCGAGGAGCTGGCGGCCAGGCTTGAGGTCGGTGGCTTCAGGCTGGTCGACGAGCCGGAGCAGGCCGACGCCGTGATGGTCAACACCTGCGGCTTCGTCGAAGCGGCCAAGAAGGACTCGGTAGACACACTGCTGGCGGCAGCCGACCTCAAGACCGATGGCCGGACCCAGGCCGTGGTCGCCGTGGGCTGTATGGCGGAGCGCTACGGCGCTGAGCTGGCGGAATCGCTGCCGGAAGCCGATGCGGTGCTGAGCTTCGACGACTATGCCGACGTCGCCCAGCGACTGCAGTCCATCCTGGCTGGCGAGCAGCACGTCGCGCACGTGCCCCGGGACAGGCGGCGGTTGCTGCCAGTGTCACCCATCGCGCGCAGCACCGCCGCTAGTGCTCCCGCGATCCCCGGTCACGCGGTGCCCGATTTGCCGGCCGGGCTGGCGCCAGCGAGCGGCCCCCGGACGGCGCGCCGCCGCCTCGGCGCCGGACCCTCGGCCCCGCTGAAGCTGGCGTCTGGCTGCGACCGCCGCTGCGCGTTCTGCGCCATTCCCGCCTTTCGCGGAGCCTACGTCTCCCGCTCGCCTGACGAGGTGGTGGCCGAAGCGCGCTGGCTCGTCGACTCGGGGGTCCGGGAGGCCTTCCTGGTCAGCGAGAACTCGTCCTCCTACGGCAAGGACCTCGGCGACATTCGGCTGCTGGAAAAGGTGCTGGCCCGCTTGTCGCTTATCGAGGGGCTGGAGTGGATCCGGGTGTCCTACCTGCAGCCGGCGGAGATGCGGCCGACTCTGGTCGAGGCGATCGCGCAGACTCCGCGGGTGGTGCCCTACTTCGACCTGTCCTTCCAGCACGCCTCTGGCCCGCTGTTGCGGCGGATGCGGCGCTTCGGGGATGCCGAGTCGTTCCTCGGGCTGATCGGGTCCATCCGCGCGCTGGCCCCGGCCGCCGGAATCCGCAGCAACGTGATCGTCGGCTTTCCCGGCGAGACGGCGGACGACGTCGACGTGCTGTGCGACTTCCTGACCGCGGCCGGGCTGGACGCGATCGGTGTGTTCGGATACTCCGACGAGGACGGCACCGAGGCGGCAACGATGCCCGGCCAGTTGGACATCGACGAGATCGAGGGGCGTCGTGTACACGTCGCCGACCTGGTCGAGGAACTGGTCGGCCAGCGGGCCGACGAGCGCATCGGCGAGACTCTTCAGGTGCTGGTCGAGGAGGTCTTGCCGGGGCAGGACCGTGAGGTCGTCGGGCGGGCGGCTCACCAGGGACCAGAGGTCGACGGCAGCACGAAGCTGGTGCTGCCCGGTGGCGGAGCGCCGAGCGGGATCGAGGTCGGGGATCTGGTGCCCGCGGTGGTCGTCGCCGCCGAGGGGGTCGACCTGGTGGCCGAACCGCTTTCGGCCGGCTCCGGTGCTGACTTCGGCCGTCCCGTTCCGGCGGCCGAGGGCACTGACCGTGCCTGACCACGTTCGCGGGGGCGGCACGGCCGAGGCGCCGGTCGAGACCACACCCTGGAACGTCCCCAACGCGCTCACCACGTTCCGCATCATCTTGGTGCCGGTGTTTGCCTGGATGCAGCTATCCCATCCCGACCAGCCGTGGTGGCGGTTCTGGACGGCGGTGGTATTTCTCGCCGCCATCCTCACCGACACCTTGGACGGCTACCTCGCCCGACGGCACAACACCATCACTCGGTTCGGCAAACTGGCTGATCCGATCGCCGACAAGGCGCTGACCGGGATGGCGTTCATCGGGCTGTCGATCAACGGCGAGCTGTGGTGGTGGGTGACCGTAGCAATCCTTGGGCGTGAGTGGGGCATCACCGTGATGCGTTTCGTGATGCTGCGCTATGGCGTGATGGCCGCTGGGCGGGGCGGCAAAACCAAAACGATCGCCCAGGCCGTGGCGGTCATCCTGTACCTCCTGCCGCTGCCGACCTGGGCGCAGCCGGTCGCTGCGCTGGTGATGGCGTTGGCGTTCGTGCTGACCATCGTGACCGGCCTGGACTACATCCGCGATGCCGTACGGCTGCGCCGGAAGGCCAACACGGGCAGGGCATGACGGTATCGGTGGCCGCTCGGCTGTTGGCGCTCCTCACTGAGCGAGAGGAAACCCTGGCCACGGCGGAGTCGCTGACCGGTGGCTTGATCGGAAGCCTGCTAACCGATGTGCCCGGGGCCTCTGACGCCTACGTCGGAGGAGTGATCAGCTACGCCACCTCGCTCAAAGCAAAGCTCGCCGGGGTGGACGAGCTGACCTTGCGGCAGTGGGGGCCGGTCGCGGCGCCGACGGCCGCGGAGATGGCGGTCGGGGTGACGAGGCGTTGCGGCGCAGACTGGGGACTGTCGGTCACCGGCGTGGCGGGTCCCGGCAGTCAGGACGGGCACCCAGTGGGCCGGGTCTTCGTCGGCATCGCCCGGCCTGGCACCGGCCTGTTGCGAGTTGAGGAGCTGCGGCTGTCCGGCAGCCGCGAACAGATCCGTAGTCAGACTGCAGAGCAGGCGTTGCTGCTCCTCATCGAGGCGCTCGGAATGCACAGCCCGACGCCCGGCGTTGATGATTCGGGAGTCCACGCCAGTAGTTAGGCTCGTAGTTGTCAGGGGGGGTGGGTAGAGTCAACCTATGGGACAGGAGGCAGCGATGAGGCCAGTGCTTGTGCGTGACCTGATCGGTGAGTCTCTGCGGGAAGAGCGCATGGCCCAAGGCAAGACGCTGCGCGAGGTCTCCAAAGCCGCCCGGGTCAGCCTTGGCTATCTCAGCGAAGTCGAACGTGGCCAGAAGGAAGCCTCTTCGGAGCTGTTGGCTAGCATCTGCGGCGCCCTCGACCTGCCGCTGTCCATCGTCCTCAACGTGGTGAGCGAGAAGATGGCCTCGTACGAGAAGGTCACCGCCCTGCCCACGATCCGTCCGGTGGCGCAGGCTGCCGCCTGAGACGTCAGGAAAAAGGCGGCGTCCGTCCCCGCTCAGTCGCCCGGTGCACCCGCGTCGGCGGTGAAGCTCATCTCGTCAAGCTTTCTCGCGTAGTGCTCCAGCCGGTCTGCTACGGAAGCCGGCGTCTCAGCGTCAGGGCCGTACGTGAAGGCGTGGAAGTCGCGGAAGGCTGAAGCCAACTCGGCAGTGGCCGCTTCATAGGCATCCAGGTAGAGCTGCGCACCAATCCCAAAAGAGTGCTCGAGATGCACCAGCGGCAGTAGGAACTGACCAGCGGCCCACTCGGCGGCCTGTAATCGCTCCAATGGTGGCAGTGCCGGCAACCACTGCGCGAAGAAGGCCAATACCTGTTCGGCGTTCTCGTCCATGGTTTCGTAATCAAGCTCGGACTCCACCCACTCAGTCCGATGCTCGAGAGCTGCCTCGACGGCTGACACTATATCGCCAGCCACGATGTACTCGGTTAAAGCGGACATGCTCACTTCACCCAACCGTTCGATATACGACCGCTGTCCTTGGCGTAGGTAACCACTATCGTCTTGCCCCGATGATTCCAAGTCGCCATCCGGCCGCTCTTCTGATAGACACCATGTCGACCCTCAGCCATCGCTCGACTCATCAACTCTGCCACCTGCTCTTTGCTCTTTGCGCCTAAGCTGCCCCACTTGTGCTTGGGGTCCATAATGTGTCGCCATTTATGAGCGCCAACGTTATTCAACAAGTAGGACTTGCTGGCCTTCTTCAGCTGAGCCTTCCCGTACCAGCGGATGACGTGGCGAATGCCCAGACGAGCAAGCAGCCCGAGGATCAAGAGCACAGGGAAGGCTTGTTGCACGACTCTGGTGCTGTCGATATGCACGACATCCCCGGGTGCTGTGAGAGCGCAGCGCCGCGCGAAAGTTATCGCTGCCAGTGATGGCGAACGACTCAACCTTCAGCTTGTCGCGGTGAACCCTTCCATCGGTCTGGGCCTCCACCTCGATGTCGGTGAAGGCGCCGTTGGTGAGTCCAAGAACGACTTCGCCACGTGCACCCTCCGGGTCAGTTAGTTGAATCAGCAACCTTCCATCACTCTGGATGGATATCCTCTCGTGCTGAACGGGCGTCGTGGCAGCCTCGGCAGCCGTACCGCCAAGCACAGAAATCATTGCCAGGCTCACTGCACACACCACCGTCGCTCGCGCGACCCTCTTCAACATTGCGTCTCCTTCTTTTCAGTCAGTTCTTCGTAGGCCCGGCTGCCGTTACGGACAAGTCAGTTTGGGGACGCGGGCTTCGGGAGTCTGGATCCAGCCGTCGCTCCAGGCAGCTGCTAAGCCGTGTCCGTCAGCGAAGGGTTGATGATCGGCGCAGGCCGCAGTCAATGCCGCCGCCCATCGCGGTAGCGACAGAGGTGCCCGACACCGGCGCATAACCGTCGCCCAAAGTCGGCGCCCAAATGTCGTCTCCCGGCGCAGCGACATCAGCTCCACGCCAGTTCGCCAACTCGAGCCGTTGGCCACGGCTGTCGTACGCGGTGACGCCCAACACTCCGCGATAGAGGGCCGGATACATGTCGAAGGCGCCGTAGCCGTTGCCTGTGGCCGCGATCACGAGCACGCCGCGAGCAACCAGGGCGGACACGGCGCGTCGCACGACAGGCTCGTCGTTCTCGAGCCCGAAGCTGGCCACGACCACGTCTGCATCCTCGCGGCCGGCCCACGTCAGCGCCGCGGCAATGTCCGTCGGCAGCCCCGTCCCTTGAGCGTCTAACGCCTTGGCATCAAGCAGGCGTGCGCCCTGGGCCAAGCCGCCCGAGAACGTGCCTGTCTGTCGCCCAGGGATGATCCCGCCAACTGGGTGGCGTGCAACGTGGGTCGGTCCTCGAGTCCTGGGGCTGTCCAGGAGCTGCTGATGACACCATGAAGCGATGGGTGGGTTTCATCAACGCCGCCGTCAATGAGGGCAACGGTCACCCGCTCCTCATCGGCAAGCGTGTGCAGGATCTGCTGCTGCCGCTTGGACAGGGCCTGCGCAGGTCCCCGTGTGCCGGGGTGTTCGGTGCCGCAACCGGTCAGCACCAGCATCACTATGGTCGCCAGGAGCGTGGCTGCCCGGAAAACTCGTTCGTGGTACACCGAAGCCACCCCCAAGATGATCGACCATGAGCCTCGAGCCGGTGCGAGCGGAGGCTGGTGTCAGTCAATCACGACGTTTGGCAAGGTGACGCATCTATTTGACATCGCTGTGGATTAGTGGCCCTGGGACTGATGCTTACATTCGGCACCCAGCTCTGGACCGGCGCTAAGCAACTACCGCCGGCCTCAGCCGCAATCCTTGGGGAGTCATCCGAAACCCGGCCTGCTGCAACGCAGCACTCACCTGCCCGGACTCGAACACGTGCTCGCCGTCGGCCCGCTCCACGGTCAGTTTGCCGAGCAGGCCCTGGTTGACCGACCGGGCCAGGGCTGTCGCGGCCGGCCCCAGCAGCTCTGGACCGTCGCTGAACGTGAGCAACGTCTTTCCGCCACGCTCGACGTAGAACACCAGCCGCCCGCTGACCAAGACGACCAGCGCCCCGGCTTTTCGCCCTGGCCGGTGCCCTTCCCGCTCTGGCCAGGGGAGCGCGGCGCCATACGGGTTTGCTGGGTCGCAGGCCGCAAGCACCAATGACTGCGGATGTTCGGGCTCGCGCAGCTCGGCCCGCAGCCGATCCACGGCCCCGGGCAGGGCAAACTGCGCGGCCCCGAGCCCCTCGATGAAGTAGCCCCGGCGGCACTGGCCCGACTCCTCCAGGGTGCTGAGCGCTCGATACGCCGTGCCGAAACCGCCAGTCAAGTTTTCGGTCAGCACGCTGCCGCGGGTGACCACTCCGTAGCGATCCAGCTGAGCAAAGATGTCGGCAGCCAGCTGAGTGGCGGCGGTGATCGGCTGTCGTTGCACCAGCGACCACCTGCCAGCCGTCACCGGTGAGGCCACTCGGCTGCCCCGTGGGCGTGCTGGGCGCGCCGCCCTAGCTCGGTGGAGGCGGCTGGAGGGTCGTGGAGCCTGCTTGTGGGCACCGCCCGACGCGAGGTTGCGGACGGCGGTGAACGTGTCGCCCGTGACCAGCCCCGCCCAAACCAGGTCCCAGAGCGCCTTCACATAGTCCGCCCGATCGCCCAAGGCGGTCCCGCTGGGCAGCAGGCCCTCGAAGAAGTAGCCGCCACCCCCGGCCATCGCCTCGAGGAGTTCGGTGCCAAGGAACGACGCCGGCTCCGCGCCGGCCGGTGCCGGGTCAAGGTCGGCGAGATACCACCGGACCCAACCGTCTGACTCACCGATGGCACCGTCGCCCAGCCAGTAGACCTCCCCCGACGACGTCAGCTCGTCAAGCAGCGCGGGGGAGTAGTTGGCCACTCGAGCGGGAAAAATGACCGACTCTACGGCGCTGGCCGGCATGGGATAGCCGGCGAGCTGCTCGATCACCCCGAGTAGCGCGTCGGCACCTCTGGCGCCGGACCCGAGGCCTTGCCACTCGGCCAGGAAGCGCGCGTAGGCGACCTGCTCGACCGGTTCGACCCCTTTGCGGAGCAGTCCGAGCGTGCGGCGCTTGATCAAGGCCAGCACCTGGGCATGGCAGTATTGCCGCCGATCCTGCCCCGACAGCTCCTCGGACTCGACGAAAGAGCCGGCGACCAGGGTGCCTGAGGCCACCAGCGCAGCGCAGGCACTTTCCACCACCGACTGGCCCAGCCCGTAACGCCGGGCGACGGCGGAGGCGACGAAGGGGCCGTGCGTTCGAGCCCAGCGCAGCACAAGGTCATCGACCGGACGCTCGGCCACCTCGGCGAAAGACGCCGCCACCCCGGGTGGCACCGGGATGCCCAGCCCGTCGCGCAGCCGCGGCACGTCCTCGACCACCGCCATCATCGCCTGACCTGCGATGCGGACCTCGACGACCCGCCGGTCCCGGACCAGGCCCTCAAGTGCGGCCGAGACCAGGAGCTCCGGCACCGTACGGGCGGCCACCTCCTCTGCGGTCAACGGACCAGTAGTCCGGAGCAGGTCGAACAGCTGCTCGCTCGTGTGCGCCCGCCGCTCCTCGCTCAGGCTCTGCAGGTCGGCCTCGGTGCTAACGATCACGCCGGCGTCGAGCAGTTGCTTCAGCCCGTCCTTGCCCAGCAGCTCAGCCAGCAGGGTCGGGTCCAGCGAGAGGGCGGCGGCCTTCTTCTCGGCAAGCGGGACGTCCCCCTCGTACACGAACGCGCCGACGTAGCCGAACAACAAGGACTTCGCGAACGGCGACGGCTCTCGGGTCTCCACTTCCACCACTCGCAGCGACCGCGAGGCGATTTGGCGCTGCACCTCCAGCAGCCCGTCCAGGTCGAAGACATCGGTCAAACACTCTCGCATCGTCTCCAGCACGATCGGGAACTCCTGGTATTGCGCAGCCACGGTCAGCAGCTGCGCCGAGCGCATCCGCTGCTGCCACAGGGGTGAGCGCGCCTTGGGGTCGCGTCGGGGGAGCAGCAGGGCTCGGGCGGCGCACTCGCGAAACCGCGAGGCGAAGAGTGCCGAGGACCCCACCTCGTCGGTCACGATCGACTCAAGCGTCTCCGGGTCACACAAGATCAGATCGGCGCTCGGCGGCTCGCTCTCTGTGTCGGGCACCCGGAGGACCATGCCGTCGTTAGTGGCTGTGGCCTGCACCTCCATCCCGTAGCGCTCGCGGGCCGAGCGCTCGACGGCGAGTGCCCAAGGCGTGAGCACCCCTGAGCCGAGGGCTGAGTGCACGCAGACCCGCCAGTCCCCGAGCTCGTCGCGAAACCGCTCGAAGACGATGGTCTGATCGCTGGGCAGCGTGCCGGTGGCGCTGGCCTGCTCGGCGAGGTAGGCCAACAGGTTGCGCGCGGCGTAGTCGTCCAGCCCCGACTCGTGCAGCCGGGTCATCGCCTCCGCGGGGGCCAGGGTGGCGACCTCGCGGACGAATGTGCCGAACGCGCGCCCCAGCTCAAGGGGACGGCTAGGGGCGTCGCCCTTCCAGAACGGCAGTCGTCCCGGCACCCCGGGGGCGGGAGAGACCAGCACCTGGTCGTGGGTGATCTGCTCCACCCGCCAGCTGGTGGTGCCCAGCGTGAACACGTCGCCCACCCGGGTTTCATAGACCATCTCCTCGTCGAGTTCGCCCACCCGGCGCCCGGCGGCATGCCTGCCGGACGCGTTGCCCTCGCCGACGAGGAATACCCCGAATAGGCCCCGGTCGGGGATGGTGCCGCCGGAAGTGACGGCCAGGCGCTGCGCACCCGGCCGGCCGGACAGAACGCCGGTGTCGCGTTGCCAGACCAACCGCGGTCTCAGCTCAGCGAAGTCCTCGGACGGGTAGCGTCCGCTCAGCATGTCAAGCACGGCCTCATAGGCGCTGAACGGCAACTCGGCAAAGCTGCTGGCCCGCCGGACCAGGGCATAGACCTCGTCGACCTTGGCGTCGCCGCCGGACACCAGGGCGACGATCTGCTGGGCCAAGACGTCGAGCGGGTTGCGCAGCTCGGCGACCTCTTCGATGGCCCCGACCCGCATCCGCTCGACCACGACGGCTGACTCGATCAGGTCGCCGCGGTGATTGGGGAAGAAGACGCCACGCGAGGTGGCGCCCACCTGGTGCCCGGCGCGTCCCACCCGCTGCAGGCCGCTCGCCACCGAGGGGGGTGACTCGACCTGGACCACGACGTCGACGGCACCCATGTCGATGCCGAGTTCGAGCGACGACGTCGCCACTACGCACGGCAGGATGCCGGACTTGAGGTCGCTCTCGATCTGGGCCCGCTGCTCCTTGCTGACCGACCCATGGTGGGCGCGGGCGATCACCGAGGTGTGGGTGCCGTCGTGCCCTCTCGAGGCGCCGGACTGCGCCATGATCTCTGCCGGCTGCCGACTGCTGTTGTCGGCACCGTCGGCCACCTGGCCGAGCCGCTCGGCGTGCAGCTCGTTCAGATGTGCGGTCAGCCGCTCGCCCAGTCGTCGGGAGTTGACGAACACAATGGTGGAGCGATGCTCTTCGATGAGGTCGAGAATCTTGTTCTCCACATGCGGCCAGATGGAGGGACGCTGTGGCGGAGGGGCGTCGTCCTCCAGGCTCACCGGCAGTGCCGAAGCCGATGCGCCGAGGTCACTCATGTCCTCGACCGGCACGACGATGTTGAGGTCCCATGACTTTTCGGCCGGTGGGGCCACCACAGTGACGGGGTGTGGTCCGCCGAGGAACCGGGCCACCCGCTCGGGTGGCCGGACGGTCGCCGACAAGCCGATCCGCTGGGTTGGCCGCAGCCCAGACTCCTCCACCAAGGCGTCCAACCGCTCAAGTGACAGCGCCAGGTGTGCGCCGCGCTTGGTGCCGGCGAGAGCGTGCACCTCGTCCACGATCACCGTCTCCACGCAACGCAGCAGGTCGCGCGCACTGGAGGTGAGCATCAAGAACAAGGACTCCGGCGTCGTGATCAAGATGTCGGGCGGGCGGGTGGTGAGCTTGCGCCGATCTGCGGTGGGGGTGTCGCCGGAGCGCACCCCCACGGTGACGTTCGGCGGCGCCGCACCCAGTCGGAGGGCCGTCTGGCTGATCCCGGCCAGCGGCGCCCGCAGGTTGCGTTCCACGTCGACAGCGAGCGCCTTGAGCGGCGAGACGTAGAGCACGCGGCAGCGCTCCTTCGCGGCCGGTGGAGGTCGCCGGGTCAGCCCGTCCAGGGCCCACAGAAAAGCAGCCAAGGTCTTGCCCGAGCCGGTCGGCGCGATCACCAACGCGTTCTGCCCCGCCGCGATGGCGTGCCAGGCACCGGCCTGGGCGGCAGTGGGCACGGCGAACACCTCCCGGAACCAGGTGGCGGTCGCGGGAGTGAACGCGTCGAGCGGTTCCTCGGGCACGTCCCTATAGTGCCCCGCCCCGCTGACAGTTCTGGTCATCTTCTGTCAGAGGACCGAACTACAGTGACCGACGTGTCGGAGCAGAACGGGCAGCAGATCCCAGGCGGTGACCCCGAGGTGCTCATCCACGCCCGCAACCTGACCAAGAGCCACGGTTCGGTCCAAGCGGTCCGGGGCATCGACGTGGACGTACGTCGGGGAGAGTCGTTCGGCTTTCTCGGCCCCAATGGCGCAGGGAAGTCCTCGACCATGAAGATGATCGCCTGCACGTCTCCGCCGACTTCGGGGACCTTGTGCATCCTGGGCCACGATCCCGTGCGGTACGGCTCCGCCATCCGCAGCCGCTTGGGGGTCTGCCCCCAGGAGGACAGCCTGGACACCGAGATCACCGTCGAGGAGAACCTGACCGTTTACGCGCGCTACTTCGGCATGAGCCGCAAGGCGGCCGGCAGCCGAAGCGCCGAGCTGCTCGACTTCGTCCACCTCACCGACAAGCGCAAGGCCAAGGTGGACGCGCTCTCGGGCGGGATGAAGCGTCGGCTCACCATCGCCCGTTCGCTGATCAACGACCCGGACATCTTGCTGCTCGATGAGCCGACGACAGGGCTGGACCCGCAAGCGCGCCACGTGCTGTGGGACCGGCTGTATCGGTTGCGCCAGTCGGGTGTGACTCTGGTGCTGACCACGCACTACATGGACGAGGCGGAACAGCTCTGTGACCGCCTGGTGGTGATGGACAACGGTGTCATCGTCGCCGAGGGGTCGCCGGCCGAACTGATCCGGCAGCACGCCACTCGGGAGGTGGCCGAGCTGCGGTTTCCACCCGGTGACCACAGCGCGCTGGCTGACGCCCTGGCTGACCTGGCCGAACGGGTCGAGGTGCTTCCCGACCGCCTGCTGCTCTACGTGCCCAGCGGCGAGGATGCCGTACGCGCCGTCACTGACCGCGGCGTCCAGCCGACAGGTGCGTTGGTGCGGCGCGCGTCGCTGGAGGACGTCTTCCTGCGGCTGACCGGCCGAAGTCTGGCCGACTGAGATGGCTACCGCTCCCTCCGTGACCCGGCCGTCCCTCCAGGCCGCTGCGCCGAGCCTGAGGCGGAACCTCGCACGGCAGGTTCCGGCCTACGTGGTGATCTTTCGACGGGTGCTGCGGGGCACGATGTTCAGTGGGTTCGTGGCGCCGGTGCTGTTGCTGCTCGGCATGGGCGTCGCGCTCGGCGGATTCATTGACCGCAATGCCACCTCCGGGGTGGGTGGTGCGCCCAGCTACCTGCTGTTCCTGGCTCCCGGGCTCCTTGCCATGCACGCGATGCAGATCGCCGCGTTCGAGTCGTCCTACCCGATAGTCGCCGGGCTTAAGTGGACAAAGTTCTACCACGCCATGGCCTCGACACCCTTGCGCGTGGTCGACATCGTGCTCGGGGCCCTCGGATTCGTGGTCGTCCGGCTGCTGATCGTGACCGTGGTGTTCTCCCTCGTGCTGCTGGCCTTTGGCGCAGTCACCTCCTGGCTCTGGCTGCTCGCCATCGTGGCGGCCGTGTTGGTAGGCGCCGCCCACGCCGCGCCGACCATGGCCATGGCGGGCTTCGCCCGCGAGGACAGCTGGCTGGCGATGTACTTCCGGTTGTTGATCGTGCCGATGGGGCTCTTCTCCGGCGCCTTCTTCCCGCTCAGCCAGCTCCCCCACGCGCTCCAGTTAGTCGCCGCGGTCCTGCCGCTGTGGCACGGGGTCGAGCTGGTGCGCGGTCTCGCCCTCGGCTCACTCAGCCTGGCCGCCGGCCTGCTGCACTGCGGATATCTCCTGGCCTGGACCGTCGCGGGCACCCGGATGGCCGTGCGCACCTTCTCGCACCGGCTGGTGCGCTGATGTCGGAGCAGCCCGTGGCCAGCCCGCCGGCCAGTCCTATCGCCAACAGCCACCTCGAGCTACCCGATCTCCGACGGGCTCACTGGCGCCTCGTCTATCGCCATGTGGTCCTCAACCGGCGGAGCTGGCTGCTCTTCTCCACCGGGTTCTTCGAGCCGGTGTTTTATCTGTTGTCCATCGGCTTGGGGGTGGCGATTCTCGCCGGGCAGATGACGCTGCCCAGCGGTCGCCCGGTGTCCTACCAGGAGTTCGTGGCACCGGCCATGCTGGCGGCGGCCGCCATGAACGGTGCGTTGATGGAGGTGACGTTCAACTGCGTGTTCCGGATGCGCTACTCAAAGCTGTATGACTCGATCCTGGCCACGCCCATGCGGCCCTGGGACGTCGCGCGCGGAGAGGTCACCTGGGCGCTCTTGCGCGGGGGCATCTACTCCGCCGGTTTCCTCGCGGTGATGGTCGCCCTGGGTCTGGGGCGATCCTGGTGGACCGTGATGGCCCTGCCAGCCACGCTGCTGATCGGATACTGCTTCGCCGGCATCGGGCTGTGGGCTGGAACCTTGATGCGCGGTTGGCAGGACTTCGACCTGCTCCAGATCCTGATCCTGCCCCTGTTCTTGTTCTCCGGCACGTTCTATCCGTTATCGGCCTACCCGCCGTGGCTGGCCGATCTCGTCGTCTGGACCCCACTGGCGCAGGGTGTGGCCCTGACGCGCGGTCTGACGACCGGCGATCCGGGACCACTTATGGTGATCAACGTGGTGTACCTGTTCGCTCTCGGTTCGCTCGGTCTCTTTCTGGCGAGTCGGCGAGTGACGCGGGTGCTCCAGCCGTGAAGGAGACCGAGCTCTGGGCCCGGCTCAGTCATCACCTGGGGGCCGGATACGCGCGCGTGTGGGCCGACCAGTACAGCCTGGCTGACCTCCGCGGCCGAACGGTCGTTGAGGCCCTCGCCGACGGGGTGCCGTGCAAGAGCATCTGGCGTGCCGTCTGGACCGCTCTGGAGCTGCCCGCGATGGACCGTTGACGTGGCACCGCCCAAGGTCCGCGAGTGCCCGATACCCGGTGCTAGCCGGCGGTCCAGTCTGGGTCACGTCCGGACGCCGCCAGGGCACGGTCAAAGTCGCTCGCATCGGGCGCAACCTCGACCGCAGGTCCGTAGGCGCTCATCTGCCGACCCAGCTCCGCGGTCGCCTCGACGCTGCGGCGCAGCTCGGCGGCGGTGTGTTCCTCGATCACCAGTCGCTGCCCAGTGGCCCTCGCCAGATCCCACCCGTGCAGAACCACTTCGGCCAGAGCCATCTCACCGATCATCGGGGCAGGCATGGTCTGGCTCGCCATGTCGACTGACCCCTCCCAGGCCTGCGGCTCGGCCCATGCCTGGGCGAGCCCATCGAGGTTGCTGGCCAGCTGACCTTGCCAGTCCCCGCCGCTGGCGTCGGTGTGCTCGCCGTACGGGTCGGTCGGGTCCAGCGGCTCGCGGCGGCCCACGCGAGCCAGGGCGGCGGTCGTACCGATGACGTGGTTGATCAGGGCCTTAAGGTCGAAGTCGGCACACGGGGTGGCAGAGCTCAGGTCAAGGGCGCCGGCGCCGGCCACGACGGCCGAGACCGCTGAGGCGACTTCGGGCGGGAAGGTGGTCATCGTCATGGCCCCATCGTGAGCACTGGCCGCGCTGGCGTCTTGAACAAATCCGTCATGGGCCTGGGGTCGTAGGGCGGCCCGGCTAGTGTCGGCTCATGTTCTCCTCGTCCCGGGTGACCTCGGGCGTGAGCGAGCCTGGCATCTTGTATCCCAGCCTGTCTCGGCACAAGTTCGACTACCAGCGCCACGTTCCCGACCGGCTGCTTGCGACCTTCGTGGAGAACTTCTGGACCGTGACCTGGCAACTGGCCCCGGGCGAGGCCTTCACCGCGCAAGTCTTGCCCTATCCGTCCGTCAACTGCTCGGTCACCCATGAGGGTGCCGACGTCACCGGAGTCACCCGCCGCCGCTATGACCGCCACCTAGTAGGCTCCGGATACGCGGTGGGTGCCCGCTTTCGCCCCGGATGTTTCCGACCGTTCATCGCCTACTCGACCTCACGGTTGACCGACACCGCACGCCCTATGGCGGACGTGTTCGGCCGGTCCACGTTCACGCTGCAGGAGTCCGTGGCCGCCACTTCTAGCCTGGCCGAACGGGTGAGACTGCTGACCGGCTTTCTGCTCGAAGACGTTCCGGCCGCGAATCGACAGGCGGACTGGGTCGGATCCCTCGTCGCAGAAGTCGCTGCCCGAGCTGACATCATTCGGGTGAGCCAATTGGCCCTGATCGCCGAGGTCAGCGAGCGACGCCTACACCGGTTGTTCGTGGACTTCGTCGGAGCGCCACCCAAGTGGGTCATCGCGCGCTGCCGGCTGCAGGATGCGGCGGCACGAGCGGCCGAGGATCCAGAGGTCGACTGGGGAAGCCTCGCCATCGAGCTTGGCTTCGCCGACCAGGCGCATCTCACCCGGGCCTTCTCCCGGGTGATCGGTGCGCCACCTGCGGCGTACGTCGCGCGGATGAAGTCACTTCCGTGAGCCACGGCGTGTCGAATGCCGTTCGAACACGTGTTCGCCTAAGTTATCCACTGGTTGGTCGGAGCTGCGCCGGTCATCCACAGTTGGAACGACGAGCGTCCAGTGTCAGAGGGCTTGCCTAGAGTTCCCGACACGTGATCACCAACGCAGTGATCGACTCAACAAGACCACCCGTGTAGCGGGTGAAGGAGGGACAGACTATGGCCGCTGGGGACCGCGACAAGGCACTCGAAGCCGCACTTGCCCAGATCGACAAGCAGTACGGCAAGGGCTCGGTGATGCGCCTCGGCGACGAGGTGCGAGCACCCATCGAGATCATTCCCACAGGCTCGATCGCTCTCGACGTGGCTCTCGGCATCGGCGGGCTACCCCGCGGCAGGGTGATTGAGATCTACGGACCCGAGTCGAGCGGCAAGACGACGGTGGCACTGCACGCCATCGCCAACGCTCAGGCTGCCGGGGGGATCTGCGCCTTCATCGACGCCGAGCACGCGCTGGACCCCGACTATGCGGCGAAGCTGGGCGTGGACACCGACGCCCTGCTGGTCAGCCAGCCGGACAACGGGGAGCAGGCGCTGGAGATCGCCGACATGCTAGTGCGGTCCGGTGCGCTGACTCTGATCGTCATCGACTCCGTGGCGGCCCTGACTCCACGCGCCGAGATCGAAGGTGAGATGGGGGACAGTCATGTGGGCCTGCAGGCTCGCTTGATGAGTCAGGCGCTGCGCAAGATGACCGGGGCCCTCAGCAACGCGGGCACGACGGCCATCTTCATCAACCAGCTCCGCGAGAAGATCGGCGTCATGTTCGGGTCGCCGGAGACCACGACCGGTGGGCGGGCTCTCAAGTTCTACTCGTCGGTCCGTCTGGACGTCCGCCGGATCGAGACGCTCAAGGACGGCCAAGAGATGGTCGGCAACCGCACCCGCGTCAAGGTGGCCAAGAACAAGGTGGCGCCGCCCTTCAAGCAGGCCGAGTTCGACATCCTCTACGGCCAGGGAATCAGTCGCGAGGGCGGCCTGATCGATCTCGGGGTGGAGACAGGCATCGTGCGCAAGGCAGGAGCTTGGTTCACCTACGACGCCGACCAGCTTGGGCAAGGGCGGGAAAACGCTCGGAGCTATCTGCGCAACAACCCCGACCTCGCCAACGAGTTGGAGAAGAAGATCAAGGAAAAGATGGGCATCGGTCCGCAGGTAGATGTGCCCGCAGGCGTCGATCCAGTCACCGGTGAGGTCGCGTTCTAGGGGCGAAGGAAGGAGCACGGGCCGTTGAGTGCACCAGATGCGCTGGAGCAGGCGCGGGCTTGGTTAGCCACGCAGGGAGTTGATCCCCCGGATCGACCCTCCCTGCCAGAGACCGCGCCGGTCGACGATCGCAGCGACGGGGAGGCAGAACGTGCTGCGAGTGAAGCCTTGGCTCGTTCTGCCGGTCACAGCGGCCGGGCATCCGACCCCGACGAAGGAATCAAACAGGATGCAGATCCGGAATCGGTGGCACGCTCGATCGTGCTGCGCAAACTGAGCACGCGAGCACATACCCGGGCCGAGCTGGAGCGGGCGCTAGCCGCCAAGCAGGTGCCTGCCCCCGCCGCCGAGGCTGTGCTCGACCGGATGGCTGAGCTCGGCCTGGTCAACGACGAGGCATTCGCCCGTGACTGGGTCGAGTCTCGCCAGCAGCGCCGGCATCTTTCTCGGAGGGGTTTGCAGCAGGAGCTCACGCGCAAAGGCGTCGCCCGGGAAACCATCAGCTCCGTGGTGCAGGAGGTGGGCACCGGGGACGAGCTGATCGCGGCGCACGCGCTCGTGAACAAGAAGAGGGCCGCGCTGGCGGGGCTAGATCCGGCGGTGCGCTATCGCCGGCTGGCCGGTCTGCTGAGCCGCCGAGGTTACAGCTCGGATGTGGTGTCCACAGTGCTACAGCAAACAGCCAGCGGTTCCGACGATTGATGCCTCGCCAGCCGCAAATCGGCTGGTCAGAGGCCTAGTGCCCTTGACCCGGCAAGAGCCCGGACCTACTCTGCATCCACGAGGTGTTTCTGCATCGCTGATGACCGAATACAAAAGTCTGGGCCGAAATGGCCCTTGATGACCAAACGCACGCAATGACTGATATTCGTGGGGAGGATTATTTCTCCGCGCCTGCTGAGCGCTGCTCACGGACGCTGGTTCAGTCTCAGTGACGCTGCAGATCCCTCTTGAGCACACGCGTGGGCGTGTAGACGGGAGCGCGAACTGTGAGCGGACTCTTCGAGGTTGTGGTGTTGGGCAGCCTCGTGCTGCTCTTGGTGCTCGTCGGCGCGCTTGTCCTGACCATGTCTCGTCGCAACCGAGCACTTGCTCACCCGGCTCCGCAACCTGTCACTGCAAGCGCCACCGCTTCCCAGCCGACCCGGACAGCCGTCGGGGCATCTGAGCCCACCCACGGCGGGCCGGACCAGTCGCCCGGTGACGATCAGGCGGCATCGCGACGGGATGCTGCGGCGCGGGCGGAGGCGACGGCTCGAGAAGAGGCCGAGCGCGTGCACAGCGCAGCGGACGCCTACGCCAACGAGATGCAGCTCAAGGCCGATGCGCTGATCCTCGCGGCTGACCAGGCACGCCGCCAAGCCGAGGAGGAGTCGCGCGTTCGCCGAGTGGAGCTTCGTGAGCAGCGCACCGATCTGGAGCGGCGTGAGCAGCGCCTCGCCGATCGCGAGGAGCGGCTGGACACCGAGGCCCGGGCCTTGGACGAGCGGCAAAGGCTACTGGACGTGGCCAAGGCTGACCTTAAACTCCAACGTAAGAGTTTGGCCGATCGGCAGGTCGAGCACCAACAGGCGCTGGAGCGCGTCGCCGCACTCACGGCTGAGGACGCCAAGGCTGAGCTGGTGACGGCCGTGGAGCACGAGGCGAAGCGGCAAGCCGTGCTGGTGGCCCGAGACATAGAGCGTCAGGCCGTCCGCGACGCCGACAAGAAGGCGCAGTCCATCCTGGTGGGCGCGATCCAGCGACTCGCCTCGGAGCAGACCTCCGAGTCGGTTGTTTCCGCCGTGCACCTGCCCGGAGACGACATGAAGGGCCGGATCATCGGTCGGGAGGGCCGCAACATCCGGTCCTTCGAGCAGGTGACCGGGGTCAACGTCATGATCGACGACACGCCCGAGTCGGTGCTGCTGTCCTGTTTCGACCCGGTCAGGCGAGAGACCGCCCGGCTGACGCTGACCGAGCTCGTCAAGGACGGGCGCATCCACCCCGCTCGCATCGAGGAGGTCCACGAGCGGAGCAAGAATCAGATTCAGGAGCAGTGCCTGCGGGCCGCTGAGGACGCCATGGTCGAGGTGGGCATCTCCGACCTCCATCCCGACCTGGTGCCCATCCTCGGCACCTTGCGCTACCGCACCTCATTTGGCCAGAACGTGCTCAAACACCTGGTGGAGTGCGCGCACATCGCCGGTCTGATGGCGGCCGAACTCGGACTCGACGTCGCCCAGTGCAAGCGTTCGGCCTTCCTGCACGACATTGGCAAGGCGCTGACCCACGAGGTGGAGGGGTCCCACGCCCTGATCGGCGCAGACCTGGCCCGCAAGTACGGTGAGCATCCCGACGTGGTGCACGCCATCGAGGCCCACCACAACGAGGTTGAGGTGCATACGGTGGAGGCGGTGCTCACCCAAGCCGCCGACGCCATTAGTGGCAGCAGACCCGGCGCCCGCCGCGAGAGCATCGAGGCCTACGTGCAGCGCCTCGAGAAGCTGGAGGAGATCGCCGCCAAACACGAGGGTGTGGACAAGGTTTTCGCCATGCAGGCGGGCCGTGAGGTCCGGGTCATGGTGGCACCGGATGTGGTCGACGACATCGAGGCCCAGGTGTTGGCCCGCGACATCGCTAAGCAGGTCGAGGAGGAGCTCACCTATCCCGGGCAGATCCGAATCACCGTCGTCCGGGAGTCCAGAGCCACCGAAACCGCACGTTGAGGCAGCTCAGTCGGGCGCGCTCGGACGGCCCCGACGGCGGGACCTAGACTGACTCGTCCTACGCCCGCTCCTGCTTCGGGAGACTTTCGTGACCTTCGACGTGCACCGCGTACGCGGTGATTTTCCCGCTTTGGCTGGCGGACTGGCCTTCTTCGACTCTCCCGGAGGCACACAGACTCCGCAGTCCGTGGCCGACGCCATCGCCGGTGCCCTGCAGCAGCCCCTGTCCAATCGGGGTGGGTTGACTCCCGCTCAGCGCAACGCGGAAGAGACCGTGCGGGGCGCCCGGGCGGCGATGGCCGATCTGCTGGGCGCTGATCCCCGCGGCGTGGTGTTCGGACGGAGCGCCACCTCGCTCACTTTCGAGATGTCGCGCACTCTCGCCAGGGCCGGTGGCTGGGGACCGGGCGACGAGGTTGTGGTGACCCGGCTGGATCACGACGCCAACGTTCGCCCGTGGCTGATTGCGGCCGGAGCCGTCGGTGCCACAGCGCGCTTCGTCGACTTCGACGCCGAGACCGGCGAGCTCACTCTCGAAGCGGTGACCGCCGTGCTGTCAGAGCGGACCCGGCTGGTGGCGGTCACCGCAGCCAGCAACCTGATCGGCACCATCCCCGACATGGCGGCGATTGCCGACCGGGTGCACCGCACCGGTGCGCTGCTCTACGTCGACGGCGTGCACTACACCGCACACGCGCACGTCGACATCCACGCGCTGGGCGCCGACTTCTTCATCTGTTCCCCGTACAAGTTCCTCGGACCGCACCTCGGAGTGCTGGCGGCTGATCCGGCGGTGCTAGAGGCCCTGCACCCGGACAAGCTCGCACCCTCCACAGACGCCGTGCCCGAGCGCTTCGAGCTCGGTACGCTGCCGTACGAGATGTTGGCCGGCGTCACCGCCGCCGTGGACTACTGGGCCGACCTGACGGGACATCGAGGCAGCAGGCGCGATCGGCTGGCCGCCGCGAGGTCCGCCGTGAAAGAGTACGAGGCCGCCCTGACGACGCGGCTGGAAAGCGGCCTTGCGGGGAGCGATCGGGTCACGCTCTACAGCCGTGCGACCCGACGAACCTCCACCCTGCTGTTCACTGTGGACGGTCTGCCGGCCGCGAGGGTGGCCGAGCAACTGGCTCAGCGCGACCTCAGCGCGCCTGCCGGCCATTTCTACGCGCCGGAGACTTCTCGTTCCCTCGGTCTGGGTGACACCGGGGGCGTCCGCGCCGGCATCGCGCTCTACAACGACGAGGACGACATCAACCGACTGCTGGAGGGCGTTCGCGCGCTGCGCTAGTGGGCTAGGCAGGCCCTGCGGTGCCGCCGGTCGTGCTGGACGCAGCCGCAGCCCCCGGCGCCATCGCCGGGTCCATCAGCGGGTCGGCGGGTCGGCCGCGCGGACCGCGTCCGCTGCGCTGCAGGCGGGTCTCCAGCAGTCGCGCCACCCGTGTCAGGCCGTAGTTGATCACAATGAAAAGCACAGCCACCACGATCAGCGTGGGGATCAGGTTGCCCTTGGACGTGGAGAAGTTCTGCCCGGCCCGGATCAGCTCGGAGTAGCTGATGATGTAGCCCAGAGCGGAGTCTTTGAGGATGACCACCAGCTGGCTGATGATCGACGGCAGCATGGCGGTGATCGCCTGCGGCAGCAGGATGGTGGTGAGCGTCTGCCTCGGTGTCATGCCGATCGCCAGCCCTGCCTCGCCTTGGCCCCGCGGCAGCGAATGCACGCCGGAGCGGATCAGCTCGGCGATGACGCAGGCGTTGTAGAAGGTCAGGCCGGCGACGACGCCGAACAGCGACAGGCTCGGGCCGGTGATGCCGATGGCGAACAGTCCGAAGTAGTAAGAGAACAGCATCATCATCAGCACCGGCACCGAGCGGAAGAACTCGACGAAGATGCCGCAGACCCAACGCACCGGAGCCAGCTGTGACAGCCGCCCCATGCCGAGGATGATGCCGAGCACCGCGGCCAGCACGACCGAGATTGCCGCGGCCTGCAGCGTAGCCACGATGCCCGGGATCAGGTATGCCGTCCAGGCTTCCCCGGTGAGGAACGGCATCCACTTCTCGGCCGTGAACTGGTTGTTGGCGGGCTTGGACAAGCCTCGGTAGATGAGATACAGCAGCGCCAGCCCGATGATTACGCTGACCACGCCGATGATGGAGTAGAGCCGTTTCGCCTTGGGGCCGGGCGCATCGAAGAGCACCGTCGGGGCCGCGGTCATCGCTGCACCGCCAGCCGCTTGGACAGGTGGGTGAAGAGCACGCCCATGGGCAGGGTCAAGATCACGAAGCCCGTCGCCATGATGACGAAGATCGCGTAAAGCAGCGAGATGTTGAACTCCAGCATCCCCTTCATCAGATAGGACGCCTCAGCCACCCCGACGGTCGCCACCACGGTGGTGTTCTTGGTCAGTGCGATCATCACGTTGCCCAACGGAGCGATGGCGCCACGGAAGGCCTGCGGCAGCACCACGTTGGTCAGCGTGGGCAGGAATCCCAGTCCGACCGCGCGGGCCGCCTCGGCCTGACCCTGCGGCACGGTGTTGATGCCACTGCGCAGGGCCTCCGCGACGAACGAGGCGTGATAGACAGCCAGCGCGATCACCCCGAATCGGAAGTTGTTGTCGACGATCGAGGTGGCCGACGTGTCCGAGGCCAGTCGGATGCCGAGGTTGTTGTAGAGCCCGAAGGCGCAGAAGAAAACAATCAGAGTCAGCGGGGTGTTGCGGATCACCGTCACATAGGCAGTACCGAAGCTACGCAGCACAGAGATCGGCGAGACCCGCATGACGGCCACGACACTGCCGATCACCAGCGCGCCCACCGCTGACAGCGCGGTGAGCTTGATCGTCATCCAGAACGCTGCCAGGACGTCGTACTCACCCAGCAGGGTGCTCAGGCCCTCCGTCATGTCAGGAGCGGGTCGTCAGGAACAGGCGGCGGGCTTGGGCGGGTTGGTCTTGGTATCCGGCTTGAAGCCCGAAGCGCCCACCGTCTTGTCCAGGGCCTTCTTCCAGGAGCCGTCGGAGATCATCTTCTCGATGGCGGCGTTCACCTTGTTGCAGGTTTCGACGTCGCCCTTCTTCAGTCCGACGCCGTAGCTCTCCGTGGAGAACGGCTTGCCCACCAGCTTCAGCTTGCCCTGGTACTGCGGCTGAGCGGCGAAGCCGGCCAAGATCACGTTGTCCGTGGTGACCGCCTCGATGGTGCCCGAGTTGAGAGCCTCGACGCACTTGGAGTACGTGTCGTACTCCTGCAGCTGGACCGCGGAGGCGAGGGTGTCCTTGATCTTCTTGGCCGACGTGGATCCGGTGACCGAGCACAGCTTCTTGCCGTTCAGCATGGCCGGGCTGGTGATTCCGGTGTTGTCGGACTTGATCAGCACGTCTTGACCGGCGATGAAATAAGGCCCGCCGAAGGACACCTTCTGCTTGCGGTCGTCGTTGATGGAGTACGTCGCGAAGATCAGCTTCACCTGGCCGCTCTGCAGCAGCGTCTCCCGCTGGGCCGAGGGGGACTCGACGAACTTGACCTTGTCGCCCTCGAAGCCGAGCTCCTTGGCGACATACTTCGCCACCTCGACGTCAAAGCCGGTGTAGCCGTCGCCCTCCTTGAGGCCGAGGCCCGGCTGGTCGAACTTGATCCCGATGCTGATCGAGTCGTCGCCGCCGGTGCCGGTGGTCCCGCCCGCGCCACCGCCGCCTCCACAGGCGGCGAGCGTGAGTGTCAGGGCAGCGGCGGCAGTGGCTGCAGCAGTTCTTCTGGCGTACATCTGGGTCCTCCGGTGTTGGTCGATTCGGCGTACGTGCAATCAGGGGCGAATGAACGGTCAGTGCGTCAGGATCTTGCTGAGGAAGTCTTTGGCGCGCTCACTTTGGGGGTTGGTGAAGAACGAGGTGGGGTCCGCCTCCTCGACGATCTGCCCGTCGGCCATGAACACCACCCGATTGGCGGCCTTGCGGGCGAACCCCATCTCGTGGGTGACCACCACCATGGTCATGCCCTGCCGGGCGAGGTCCACCATGACGTCGAGCACCTCGTTGACCATCTCGGGGTCGAGGGCGGAGGTGGGCTCGTCGAACAGGATGATCTTGGGATCCATGGCCAGTGCCCGAGCGATCGCGACCCGCTGCTGCTGACCCCCGGAGAGTTGTGCGGGATACTTCTCGGCCTGGGCCTCGATGCCGACCCGCCGAAGCAGCTCCAGACCGCGCTGACGGGCCTCGGCGGCGCTCTTCTTGCGCACCTTCATCGGCCCCAGGGTGACGTTCTCCAGGATGGTCTTGTGGGCGAAGAGGTTGAACGACTGGAACACCATCCCGACATCGGCGCGCAACTGGGCGAGGCCTCTGCCTTCTTCCGGCAGGCGTTGCCCGTCGATGGTGATACTGCCCGACTGGATGGTCTCCAGCCGGTTTATGGCCCGGCAGAGGGTGGACTTGCCCGAGCCGGACGGGCCGATGACGACGACCACCTCGCCCTTGCCGATGGACAGGTTGATGTTCTGCAGCACATGCAGCGGGCCGAAATACTTGTCGACGTCACTCAGCACCACCAGCGGTTCACGGCGGGTCTCTGGCCCGTCGTCCACCATCTCCAGAGGTCGGCTCATAACGGTGACCCTAGAGGACCGGGCTGGGCAACGGTTGGAAGTTGACGTTTAGATTGCATTACGTCCACTGAGGGCAACTCAGCAGGTGCTCCTCGGGCCTCGCCGAAGGTCACCGCCCGACGACGCCCCAGCGGCAGGTGAACGACTCCCCGGGCTGCAGCACGATGGCGTCGCCTTCGGTCGGTCCCGGGTTGAACGCGTCGGGCCCGCAGGTCATGGGCTCCACCGCCAGGGCGATGTCTCGGCGGGCCTCGCCGGTGAACACCTGCAGCCAGCCCATCGACTCGTCGCACCACATCTCGGCATAGCGGTCGCCCAGGGTCAAGGTGACTCGGGCGCGCCCGTCGGTGTCGCGCTCGAGGTCTGTGAAGGCGGTGTCGAGGTTGACCGAGCCCAGCGGATGAGGGACGCGGAAGTCCTGCTCCAGGCCGTCGACAGGCCGCACCTCGATCGGCAGCAGCCGGTCGTCTACCTCCAGGTAGCGGGCGGCGGGCAGCCGCAGCACCACGTCGTCAACCACCTGTTCGCCGACGGTGAAGTAGGGGTGGGCCGCGTAACCGAACGGGAACGGCCCGTCGCCGATGTTGGTCACGGTGAGCTTCACCTCAAGCCCTTCTGGGCTGAGGCTGTGGGTGAGCGAGCCCTCGAGAGTCCCCGGCCAACCCGTCTGCGGGTAGACCCGGACGCGTTGGGTGACTGCGTCCCCGGTGAAGTCCATCAGGTCCCACGGCACGTGCCGGACCAGGCCGTGGATGGCGTTGTGCCGCTTGGGCTCGCTCAACGCGAGCTGCTGGTCCACGCCGTCGAAGGTGTACTTACCGTCGCGGATCCGATTGGGCCAGGGGAACAGCTGGTTCCCGCGGCCGCCGCGCACGACCTCATGCTCGCCGAATCCGCTGACGACGTCGCGGCCGTCGACACTGTAGACCCGGAGCGTCGCCCCGACCTCGGTGATCACCGCCCGATGCTCCTGGAACGTGATCTCGTACTGGTCGCCGGTGGGATGCGTCGTCACGACTGCTGACTGTACTGCGGTCCCGATCGCCCTGTCGGCCTGGTGCGGGCCGTTAGTCTGAAGGCACCATGTCTGCTCGCACCTACTCCATCCGTACGCACGGCTGCCAGATGAACGTGCACGACTCTGAGCGGCTGGCCGGGCTGCTGGAGGAGGCGGGCTACGCCAAGGCCACCGGCGCCGCAGCCGACGTCGTGGTCTTCAACACCTGCGCCGTCCGCGAAAATGCCGACAACAAGCTGTATGGCAGTCTCGGTCACCTGCTGTCGTCCAAGAAGGCGCGACCGGACATGCAGATTGCCGTCGGCGGCTGTCTGGCCCAGAAGGACCGCAGCGAGATCGTCCGGCGTGCGCCGTGGGTCGACGTGGTCTTCGGCACTCACAACATCGGCTCGCTGCCGGTGCTGCTCGAGCGGGCACGGGTCGCCGATGAGGCCCAGGTCGAGATCGTCGAGGCACTCGAACGTTTCCCCTCGACGCTGCCCACCCGCCGCGACTCGCCGTATTCGGCCTGGGTCTCGATCAGCGTCGGCTGCAATAACACCTGCACCTTCTGCATCGTGCCGTCGCTGCGTGGCAAGGAGACCGACCGCAGACCGGGCGACATCTTGTCCGAGATCCGAGCCCTGGTGGACGAGGGCGTACAGGAGATCACCCTGCTCGGCCAGAACGTCAACGCCTACGGGGTGGAGTTCGCCGACCGCTACGCCTTCGCCAAGCTATTGCGAGCCTGCGGCACCATCGACGGCCTGGAACGGGTCCGGTTCACCTCGCCGCACCCCAAGGACTTCACCTCCGACGTGATCGCGGCCATGGCCGAGACCCCCAACGTGATGCCTCAGCTGCACATGCCGCTGCAGTCGGGCTCGGACCGGGTCCTCAAGGCGATGCGCCGTTCCTATCGCAGCGAGCGCTACCTGCAGATCCTGGAGTCGGTGCGGGAGGCGATGCCGGAAGCCGCTATCACCACCGACATCATCGTGGGGTTCCCGGGCGAGACCGAGGAGGACTTCGCCGCCACACTGGATGTGGTGGCGGCCGCGCGGTTCGCGGCGGCGTTCACCTTCCAGTACTCGGTCCGGGCCGGTACGCCCGCGGCGACCATGCCGGACCAGATCCCCAAGGTCGTGGTGCAGGAGCGTTACGAACGGTTGGTGGAAGCCGTCGAGCATCATGCCTGGCAGGAGAACCTGCGTCAGGTCGGTCGTGAAGTGGACGTGCTGTTCGCCGACGGCGAGGGCCGTAAGGACGCTGCCACCGCCCGGATGTCGGGTCGGGCCCGCGACAACCGGCTGGTGCACGTCACCGTGCCGGCGGAGCATCAGCTGCGTCCACGTCCGGGCGATCTCGGCCGTGCTGTTGTCACCTATGCCGCTCCGCATCACCTCACTGCTGACGCCGGTCTCACCCAGCTCCGGCGCACCCGTGGCGGTGACGCCTGGGAGATGCGGCAGGGCCACCCGCGGGGCGCATCGCAGGTGGTCCTCGGCATGCCCGCGATCGGGGTGCCGGCACCCCTGGCGCCGGCTCAGGGCTGCGCCGTCAGCTGACGGCGCAGCCCTGAGCCGGCGCCAGGGGTGCCGGCACCCCGATCGCGGGCATGCCGAGGACCACCTG
>DASQDG010000006.1:0-2289 GCA_035634295.1 Propionibacteriaceae bacterium
AACCGCGACCGATTAAGAACAGCGCGGGGTGACGCTCAACTGGTCGAGCAGCTCATAGCCGAGGCGACCGCCGACCTCGCCGGCCGGTACGACGCCTACAAAGACCTAAGCGCGGGAGTTACAGGACGGTCCGAGGTCGAGCCAGGGGGTAGTGGTCAGAAGCCTGGCCAGCAGCGTGGTCAGGCAGCATCTGCTTCGGGGGTTACCCGCAGAACCCGCAACTTCCACGGTGAGGTCTCTGTAGAACGTCAACCGGTAGAACGTCAACCGCTCGCACATGAGCGGCCATGAGGAATAGTCAACTCCGACGGTTATCACATCAAGGATCAGCGCAACGGAGCACTAGCCCGCACGGCGCATGTCGATCTGGGTCCGCGATGCGCCAGTGCAACACGGAAGCAATGCACTACTGCGCTGCTGGCATCGCGCCGAGCTGCTGCAGGAGTCCGAGCGCATCGGTCCTCCAGATGCACTCAACGACCCTATCCCCGGACACGCGGTAGATGGTGATCCCGCTCCAGGTTATGCGCTTGCCAGTGGGGGCCATGCCCAGGAACTCGCCCTCGTGAGTGGCTTCAAAGCTCCACAGCTTGGCAACTTTGTCGCCCTCGGCGATCAGGTCGTCGATGGCGACGTGCAGATCCGGGAAGGCGGCCCGGGCTGCGGCTGCCCAGCGCTTGTAGCTGGCGAAGTCGGTGACCTGGGGGCTGTTGGGATCGCGGTTGACGTAGGTAGCGGGGTCCAGGTGCTCGTCGAGGGCGTCCAGATCCGCCTTGTTCCAGTCGTCGACAACCTGGCGGACGAGGGCCTTGGCGGATTCGGTGCTCATCTGCACCCTCCCTGAGCCGGATGTTCCTGCCAGGCGCCCACGGCGGGGACTCAACACACGAGCCTAACTGTCCCGAACGACGCATGTCGACCCCGGAAAGCTAAGGCGTGTCTCACGGATCTTGACCGGTGGGTCCGGTAGGCCTGACTTGTGTTCGATCGACACGATCTGACCGATGCCGAGTGGGCGCGCCTGGAGCCGCTGCTGCCCGACCGGACACCGCGCCGTGGGGGCCGGTGGAGCGATCACCGGCAGGTGATCAACGGGATCTTGTGGCGAACCCGGACCGGGTCGCCGTGGCGGGATGTGCCGGACTGCTACGGGGACTTCAGAACCCTGCACGGTCGGCATCGCCGCTGGTCAGCCGACGGCACCTGGGAGACAGTGCTGACGGCGTTGCAGGCTGACAGCGACCGCGACGCCGAGCCTGAGTGGGCGGTCGGCATGGACTCGACCGTGGTCCGGGCGCACCGGCACGCGGCCGGAGCCCGGCACGAGCCGCCCCAGGACGTGCCGGCCGAGAAGCTGGCACCGCTACTGCCCGCGTCGGCCAGCCACACAGGGGGCTGGGTCGAATGACAACAATCCCGGCTCCACGTCGACGCCGCCGGCCAAGCGGGTCGACCGGGAGGCGCTGGGCCGCTCCCGGGGAGGGCTGAGCACGAAGATCCACCTGCTGGCCGACCCGCGCTGCCGGCCGCTGGTCCGGGCCACCACCGCCGGACAGCGCCACGACGCGCTGGCCTTCGAGCCGCTGATGCGCCGGCTCAGGGTCCGTCGTACCGGACCAGGGCGGCCCCGGACCCGTCCCGACCGGTTGCTGGCCGACAAGGCCTACTCCAACCGCACGACCCGTGCTCACCTGCGCCGACGCCGAATCGCGGCGACGATTCCGGAGAAGACCGACCAGCAGCAAGCCCGGGCCGCCAAGGGCTCGGCCGGTGGGCGGCCACCGGCGTTCGACGCCGAGTCCTACAAGCAGCGCAACACGGTCGAACGGGCGATCAACAAGCTCAAGGACTTCCGCGGGGTCGCGATGCGCACCGACAAACGCGAGTTCGTCTACCAGGGCACCATCGACATTGAGGTTTTCTCACCTGCTTCCGCGGGCGAGTGAGGTCAGGACCAATGCGGCTGCGGCAATGGCGCTGATGCGCTGCGGGCAGAGGGTGACCCGGTCGAGGGCGCGCCAGCGGCCGAGTAGGGCGTTGCCGCGTTCGGCGGGTGCGCGAAGCGCGGTGAGCAGGGAGTTGTAGCAGCGGTTGTCGGTGTGCAGCGGCCCGTCGGGGTGGTGCTTGAGCGGAACGTGGATGCCGACGCCGGCGCCGGTGTAGCCCTTGTCGGCCAGCACCGGCAGTCCGCGGGTGGCGTGCGGGTACAGCGCGGGCAGTACCAGCTTGCGGGCCGCGGTCAGGTCGTGGGTCGAGCCGGGCCGCACGTCGGAGACCCACAGGGGGAAG
>DASQDG010000007.1:0-8682 GCA_035634295.1 Propionibacteriaceae bacterium
CGACATCCGAGGACCTCCACGGAAGCCATCCCTTGATCTCCTCCGGCACTGAGCCCGTCGGGGGTGCACGATGAGTCGGCTGCGCGCTCTGGTCCTGGCGCTGGCGTGTGCGCTGGCCACGTTGACCGGCTGCGTCGACGTACCGACCTCCGGTCCGCCACAGCGGATCGACGGACCGGCCCCGCCCTGTCAGAACTGCGTCAACGTCGAGGTGGAGCCGCCCAGCTTCGGCGACGAGCCCAAGGAGGTCGTCCAGGGCTTCCTGCGCGCGACCTCGATCTATCAGCCGAACTACTCTGTCGCCAAGAAGTTCTTGACCAAGGTGGCGGTGGAGAAGTGGAGTCCAGAAGACGGCGCACAGATCTACGCCGGCTCCCCCGTGGCGGTCGGGCAGAACCGAGTTCGGCTGGAAGGACGCCTGGTCGGCTCCCTCAGCCCGGACCGCAGCTATACCGCTCAGGACAAGCCGTTGTCGTGGGACTTCGGTCTGGTCAAGGAGGACGGCGAGTGGCGGATCAGCAGGCCACCGGCCGGATTGATGATCGCCGACTTTGTCTTCCCGCGGTTCTACACCAGCTACAACATCTATTTCCTGGGCAACGGGGCCACGCTGGTGCCCGACCCGATCTATCTGCCCAACCTGCCCAACCAGGCCAACGTCGCGGCCGTGCTGATGAAGGCGCTGCTGAGTGGCCCCTCGAGGTGGCTGCAACCGGCGGTGACGTCGGCGATCCCCTCTGACACTGCGTTAAGTGTGGACTCGGTGACCTTCGAGAACGGCGTCGCGAAGGTGCCGCTGGCTCCCGACGTGCTGACGTTGAACGACCGGCAACGAAGCCTGTTGGCTGCTCAGGTGGTCTACACCCTTGACCAGGCGGCCGGGGTGGAGCGGGTGCTTTTCCAGGTCAACCAGAAGCCGTTCCGCGTGCCCCAGAGTGACGAGGACAGCCTGGAGGTGCCCGTCGAGCGGATCGCGCCCGACGTCGACCCGGTCCCGTTCGTCGCCGGCGACCAGCTGTATGCCGTGCGCAAGCGAGCGGTTCAGGTGCTTGACCTGAGCGCGGACTCGCCTCAGCCGAGAGCCCTGGGCAACCCTCTGGGTCGGGGCAAGTACGGCGTGGACAGCCTGGCGGTGTCGGTGGCCAACACCGACATCGCGGCGGTCACCGACGGCCGCACGGTGCTGAGGGTGGGCTCCACCACCACCGCCGACGACGTGACGACCAGGCTGGACGGGGTGACCAACCTGCTGCGCCCGCAGTACAGCCGCTACGGAGAGCTGTGGGCGGTCGGCGACTCCGGCGGCCAGCAGCGGATGTGGGTGTTCAACGGCGACAAGCCGACCGAGGTGGCGGCGTCGACACTGGCCGGAGGCAGGATCACCGCCTTCAAGATCTCCCCGGACGGAGCCCGGATGGCGCTGGTGCGCTCCGTCGGCGCCCGCAGCGAGCTGGGCCTGGCCAGGATCATCCGAGGAGAGCAGATCACCGTCGACGGCTGGCGCCCGCTGAACCTGAGCCGGGTCGGCAGTCCGGCGATCTCAGTGCTGCGCGACGTCGCCTGGCTGGACGCGACCGACCTGCTGGTGCTGGGAGGACCCACCACCAAAGCGCCCATGCTGCCCTACCGCCTGAGCCAGGACGCCTCGGTCGTCACCGCCCCCAGCGAGCCCAACATCACCGACGTCGTCGAGGTGGCGGTGCTGCTCGGGGCCCGACAGACGTCGATCCTGGTCGGGCGCACGGGTCAGACCTATAAGGACGACGGCACCCAGTGGGCCACGTTCCTCGGCGGCTGCTCGACGGTGGCCTTCCCCGACTGAGGGGCGGTCGTCCACAGATTCCAGCGCTGGGCTGTCCGCAGCGGGCTCCGGGGCCGAGACTGTTCCCGGTGACCGTTTCTCTTTGGGCCGCTGCCGCCGACCTGCTGCTGGGTGCTCAGTGCCCGGCCTGCTCGTCGCCGCGCTGGGGACTCTGCCCCGACTGTCGTACGGCGGTTTTGGCGCACGGCTGTTATCTGACCCGCCCGGATCCCTGCCCCGTCGATTTTCCGGTCACCGCCACCACGTCGCCCTACGACGCGCGGATGAAGCGGCTGGTGACCGCCTACAAGGAGCACCAGGTGATGTCCCTGACCCCGTTCCTGGCCGAACGGCTGTCTGCGGCCGTGCGGCTGCTGGTGCGCGAGCTGGCCCCGTCCGGGTCCTGCCTGGTGCTGGTGCCGGTGCCCTCGTCCCCAGCGGCGGTGCGGGCCCGTGGCCTGGATGCGACCTGGGCGATGGCTCGCCGGGCCGTCCGCGGCTGGGCAGGTGGACCGGCGGTGGACCCGCTGCCGGTCATCGCCCGCCGACTCCTCGGCCAGTCACGGCGGGTGCAGGACCAGGCCCGGCTCACAGCGGTGGCCCGGCAGCAGAATCTGGCCGGCAGCTTCAGAGTCCGCGGCGGCCGGCTGCCTCCCGGTGCCGCGGTGGTGATCGTTGACGACGTCGTCACCACCGGTGCCAGTCTGAGCGAGGCGGCCCGGGCGCTGCAAGCGGCTCAGCTGCCGGTGCTCGGTGCCGCCACCGTGGCCGCAACCGTAAGATCGGCACCGCCCACCGCACGGACACAGGAGGACAGCGCATGAGCTCAGCCAGCGACACCCCCGGCCGGCCGACGTTCGCCCCGGTGGTGCAAGGCGGTGCCGGCTTCGGCGGGCTGTACGAGCCGATCGACGACGACACCGTACGAAGGGCGCTGGAAACCGCCTGGGACGCCGGTGTCCGGGCCTACGACACCGCCCCGCACTACGGGGTGGGGCTGGGCGAGGAGCGGATGGGGTCCTTCCTGGCCGAAAAGCCTCGCCAGGAGTTCGTGCTGTCCACCAAGGTGGGCCGGCTGCTGGTGGACGACCCGGACGCGTCGACGGAGGCCGACGGCTTCGTGGGCACGCCGCGCCGGCGTCGGGTGCCGGACTACTCCGCCGACGGGGTGCGGCGCTCGATCGAGGAGTCGTTACAGAGGATGGGTCTGGACCGCCTCGATCTGGTGCTGGTCCACGACCCGGAGGATCACCTCGACCAGGCGGTGTTGGAGGCCGCGCCGGCCTTGAGCGCTCTCCGGGACGAGGGGATCATCACCGGCTATGGGGTGGGCACCAACTACGCCAATGTGGCGCTGCGAATGGTGACCGACACCGATCTCGACACGGTGATGATCGCCGGACGCTACACCTTGCTCGACCGCGCCGCCGCCGACGACCTGCTGTCGGCCTGTGCGGGGCGGGCCGTCTCGATCCTCGCCGCGGGGGTGCTCAACAGCGGGCTGCTCGTCGACCCGGAAGTTGACGACCCGTACTTCAACTACGCACCGGCCCCACCCCACATCGTGGCCAAGGCGCGACGGTTGCAGGAGACCTGTGGGCGCTACGGGGTGGAGCTCCGCGCCGCGGCCCTGCAGTTCCCCACACGGCACCCGGCCGTGAGCGCGGTGGTCCTCGGCGCGCGGACGCCGCAGGCCGTGGCCGACAGCATCGTCCAGCTGGGCGTGGAGATCCCGGCCACCTTGTGGGCCGAGCTGGACGAGATCGTGGCCGCACCCTGAGGGCGTAGGAGTCCCGGCAGGCACCCGTCCGTGGCGTTGCGAGGGTGGGAGGACTAACGTCTGTTCATGGCGCCCTTGTTGGTGGTTCGGTCCGGGTCGGTCCGGACTGCCACCTGCAAGGGCGCTTTGTCATGTCCCGATGGAGAGCCTGCTCAGCAGGAGAGCTGACACCACGAGACCCCACCGCACCCTGGAGGAACAGATGGATGTTGTCGTCAAGAGCCGGCATTGCCACGTGTCGGACGATTTCCGCTCCTACGTTGACGAGAAAATCGACCGGCTCGAGAAGCTGGACGACCGGGTGATCCGGGTCGAGGTCGAGGTTTCGGCGGAGAAGAACAGGCGACAACATGACCAGGCGAGTCGGGTGGAGATCACCGTACGCACCAAAGGCCCCGTGGTCCGGGCCGAGGCGGCTGCCGAGGACAAGCCGGCCGCCTTCGACCTTGCGCTGGACAAGTTGATGGCGCAGCTGCGCAAGGCGGCCGACCGCAAGCGGGTGCACCACGGCACTCGGACCCCCACGTCGTTGCATGAGGCCGCGGCTGAGCCGATCACCAGCACCGACGACGCACCGAGCGAGGACGAGAACGCCGACGTGCACACCGTGGCCGGCATGGAGGTGCACGGCGACGGTCCGCTGGTGGTGCGCGAAAAGGTGCACAATGCCGAGCCGATGACCCTTGACCAGGCCCTGATGGAGATGGAACTGGTCGGCCACGACTTCTATCTCTTCCTGGACTCCGAGCACCGCACGCCGAGCGTGGTCTATCGCCGCCGGGCCTACGACTACGGCGTGATCCGGCTGGAGACCTCCGGGGTGCTGTCGGCCAGCTGAGGGCATCCGCTTGCGGTCAACGGACTCGCCTCGCCCGCAGCACCACGTCGCGGGTGTGGTGGGCCCCGCCGCCGCCGGACACCTGGCGCGGTCGCTCCGCGAGGACCTCGACGGTCCAGTCGTCACCGAGGAGTGCAGCGACGCCGGCGGGGCTGACGTAGTCGTCGGGGTGGAAGCCGTGGGCCTTGGCCTGCTCGACGTCGATGTCGGCGTGGTGCACAACCAACAGCGTTCCCCCGGCGGATACGGCGGCGATCAGCGCCAGCTCAGCGTCAGCGCTCGGCGTGCGCGGCAACGCCGGGTACTGCGCGGACACCAGGTCGAAGGCGGCGGTCGGCAGCTGGGCCTCGAGCAGGCCGGCCGGCACCCACTGCACCTCGACTCCAGCGCTCCGGGCGTGGGTCGCGGCGCGCTCCAGCGCGACCTGTGACACGTCAAGTGCGGTCACCTGCCAACCCTGCTGGGCCAGCCAGACCGCGTCCGCCCCCTCGCCACAGCCAACGTCCAGCGCGCGACCCGGCGGCGACCCGGACACCTCAGCGACCAGGGCGCCGTTGGGCCGGCCACTCCACACCTGGTTGCTGCTGGCATACCGTTGGTCCCACTCGGCCGCTTCGCCGCTGGCCTGTCGAGCGGGCAGGGGATGGGCGTCAAGGTGGTGGCCCTCGATGGTTCGGCCTAGGTCGCCGGCCGGGGTGGAGTCCGTCACGCGCCCCAGCCTCGCTCAGCGGTGCCGGTGGGACAAGCCATCCGGGCGGCAACTCCATCCGGCGAGCGAGCTGCCGCCTCGCACGAGAGGCCTCGACCTGTCAGTGCCGCTGGTTAGGGTCTGATCCATGTCACGGGTCACTCTGTCGCTGGCTCAGGCACGCCGCACCGCGCTGGCTGCTCAGGGGCTGGGGTTAGCGCGACCCGAGCGCACGGTGGGCATGCGCGATGTGCAGTCGGTGGTCAGTCGTCTGGGGCAGTTCCAGATCGACTCGGTCAACGTGGTGCGCCGAGCCCACTACCTTCCGTTGCTCTCCCGCGTGGGCCCCTACGACCCAGCGCTGCTCGACCGGGCGGCGCACGACCCGCCACGGCGGGTCTTCGAATACTGGGGGCATGCGGCCAGCCTGATCGACGTCTCGCTGCAGCCGCTGCTGCGGTTTCGGATGCAGGCCGGCTACCGAGACGTCTGGTCGAACGTGCAGCAGATCGCCTCCGAGCAGCCGGCGCTGGTCGACTGGGTCCTGGGCGAGGTCGCCCGGCTTGGGCCGGTCAGCGCGCGAAAGCTGGAGCAGCCGGAAGAGCGCGACCGGAGCAACTGGGGCTGGAACTGGTCCTCGGTCAAGACCGTCCTGGAGTGGTTGTTCTACTGCGGGGAGGTCACGTCGGCTCGGCGGAACTCTCAGTTCGAGCGGGTCTACGACCTGCCGGAGCGGGTGCTGCCGCGGTCGGTGCTGGCCCAGCCCACGCCGGCTCCAGCCGATGCCGTCCGCGGGCTGGTCAGGCGGGCCGCGGCGGCGCTGGGAGTGGCCAGCGAGCTCAGCCTCCGGGACTACTTCCGCACCCGGCCGGCGATGACGCGGCAGGCCATCTCCGAGCTGGTGGAGTCGCACGAGCTGCTGCCGGTGTCGGTTCGCGGGCTGGAGGGTCGGCCGCACTATCTGTGGCACCGGGCCCGGATGCCCCGACGGATCGAGGGATGTGCCCTGGTGTCCCCGTTCGACTCGATGGTCTTCGAACGCAGCCGGCTGGAGCAGCTGTTCGGCTTCGTCTACCGGATCGAGATCTACGTGCCTGAGCCGAAGCGCGTGCACGGCTACTACGTCTACCCCTTTCTGCTGGGCGATCGATTCGTGGCCCGAGTGGACCTCAAGGCCGATCGGCTTCGGGGCGTGCTGCGGGTCATGGCGGCATGGTCGGAGCCGGTCGACGTGTCGCCGGGGGATATCGCCGTGCGGCTGGTGGACGAGCTCACCGCGATGGCCGGCTGGCTGGGGCTGAGCGCGGTGGAGGTGCTTCCCAGGGGTGATCTGGCGGCGGCACTACTGGCCTCGGGGCTGCGCTGACCTACCATAAGAGGAGTACGACCCAGGCGCCACGGGGTTGGCGCGCTGATGCGGGCCGCGCTAGTTTTTCTCGGTTGACCGCGTGGACCATTCGGTTACGCCGAGCGTGAGCAGACCGGACGAACCTTCGACAGACGGAAGTAGAGCGATCTCGTGGCTTTGATGGACAAGTTGCTGCGCTTCGGCGAGGGCAAGATCTTGCGACAACTCAACGGCATCGCCTCGCAGGTGGCCTCGATCGAAGAAGACTTCACGGCGATGAGCGACGACGAGTTGCGCGGCCAGACAGGCGACTTCCGATCTCGCTACGACAAGGGTGAGACCTTGGAGTCACTGCTGCCTGAGGCGTTCGCCACCGTACGAGAGGCGAGCCGTCGGGTGCTGAGCAAGCGGCACTACGACGTCCAGGTGCAAGGCGCGGCCGCGCTGCACCTGGGCAACATCGCCGAGATGAAGACCGGTGAGGGCAAGACCCTGGTCTCTACCATGCCGGCCTATCTCAACGCGCTGACCGGCCGGGGCGTGCACATCGTGACCACCAACGACTACTTGGCCAAGCGCGACTCTGAGTGGATGGGCCGGGTGCACCACTTCCTCGGCCTCGAGGTCGGAGCGATCTTGTCCCAGATGGACCCGGTCGAGCGCCGGGCCGCCTATTTGATGGACATCACCTACGGCACCAACAACGAGTTCGGCTTCGACTACCTGCGCGACAACATGGCGCTCAGCCTGGATGAGTGCGTCCAGCGTGAGCACCACTTCGCGATCGTGGACGAGGTCGACTCCATCCTGATCGACGAGGCCCGGACCCCGCTGATCATCTCCGGCCCGGCCGAGGACTCCCATCGCTGGTACCCCGAGTTCGCCAAGATCACCGAGCGGCTCAAGCGCGACACGCACTATGAGGTGGACGAGAAGAAGCGGACCGTCTCGCTACTGGAGCAGGGGATCGAGCAGGTGGAGGACCGGCTCGGCATTGACAACCTCTACGAGTCCGCGAACACCCCGCTGATCTCCTACCTCAACAACGCGATCAAGGCCAAGGAGCTGTTCAAGCTCGACCGCGACTACGTGGTGCTTGACGGTGAGGTGCTGATCGTCGACGAGCACACCGGCCGCACCCTGGTGGGACGGCGCTACAACGAGGGGCTGCACCAGGCGATCGAGGCCAAGGAGCGGGTGGAGATTCGCGACGAATACCAGACGTTGGCCACCATCACGCTGCAGAACTACTTCCGGATGTACGAAAAGCTCTCCGGCATGACCGGCACGGCGATGACCGAGGCGAGTGAGTTCCAGAAGATCTACGGCCTGGGCGTGGTGCCGATCCCGACCAACCAGCCGATGATCCGCGCCGACCAGCGCGACCTGATCTACCGCACCGAGGAGGCCAAGTTCACCGCCATCGTGGAGGACGTCCGCGAGCGGCACGAGGCCGGCCAGCCGGTGCTGATCGGCACCGCTTCGGTGGCGAAGTCTGAGATCTTGTCCAGGCTGCTCAACGAGGCCGACGTCAAGCACGCGGTGCTCAACGCCAAGCAGCATGAGCGCGAGGCGGCGGTGATCGCGCTGGCCGGCGCCAAGGGCGCGGTCACGGTGGCCACCAACATGGCCGGCCGCGGCACCGACATCATCCTGGGCGGCAACCCCGAGTTCCTCGCCGACCTGGAGCTGCACAGCCAGGGCATCGACGCCCTCGAGCAGTCGGAGGAATACGAGGCCCGCTACCCGGACCTGCTGAAGCAGTACGAGGAGCAGGTGGCGGCCGAGCACGAAGAGGTCGTCGAGCTCGGCGGGCTCTATGTCGTCGGCTCGGAGCGGCACGAGTCGCGCCGACTTGACTACCAGTTGCGGGGTCGTTCAGGGCGCCAAGCCGACCCGCGTGAAAGCCGCTTCTACCTTTCCCTGGGCGATGACCTGATGCGGCTGTTCAAGTCCGACATCGTGGAGTGGGTGCTGGCTGCGCTCAAGGTGCCCGACGACCAGCCGATCGAGAACAAGCGGGTCTCGGCATCGATCGCCAGCGCGCAGGGCCAGGTGGAGGCGCAGAACTTCGAGACCCGCAAGAACAGTCTGAAGTACGACGACGTGATGAACCGCCAGCGCCACGCTGTCTACGGTGACCGCCGCAAGGTGCTGGAGGGCGTCGACGTCGAGGTGCAGCTGCGCGCCACCGTGGACACGGTGGTGGAGCAATACGTGCTGGCCG
>DASQDG010000008.1:0-20334 GCA_035634295.1 Propionibacteriaceae bacterium
CGCGACGCAGGCCCATCAGCTGAGTGACCACGCCCACGAAGTCCTCCGGCGCGTCGATGGTCAGCCGCTCGACCGGCTCGTGCACCTTGCCGTTGATCTCCCGGGTGACCACCTGCGGTTTGCCCACGGTCAGCTCATAGCTCTCTCGGCGCATCATCTCCACCAGGATGGCCAGCTGCAGCTCACCGCGGCCCTGCACCTCCCAGGTGTCCGGGCGCTCGGTCGGCAGCACCTTGATGGACACGTTTCCCACCAGCTCACTGTCCAGCCGGTTTTTGACCAGGCGGGCGGTGAGGTTCTTTCCGGCCCGACCGGCCAGCGGGGAGGTGTTGATGCCGATGGTCATGGAGATCGACGGCTGGTCAACCGTAATCAGCGGCAGGGGGCGCGGATCCTCGGGGTCGGACAGCGTCTCACCGATGGTGATGTCGGGGATGCCGGCGATGGCCACGATGTCACCGGGGCGGGCGATCTCGGCCGGCACCCGATCCAGCGCCTGCGTGATCAGCATCTCCGACAGCTTGATGTTCTGGATCGAGCCATCCTGTTTGCACCAGGCGACCACCTGATTGCGGCGCATCTCGCCCGCGAACACCCGACAGAGCGCCAGCCGGCCGAGGTAGGGGGAGGCGTCGAGGTTGGTGACGTGGGCCTGGAGGACGGCCCCCTCGTCATACTGGGGGGCCGGGATGTCTTTCAGGATGGTGGCGAAAAGCGGTCCCAGGTTGTCGGCGTCGGGCATCTCGCCGTTCTCCGGTGCGGTCAACGAGGCTCGACCGGCCTTGGCGGAGGCGTAGACGACGGGGAAGTTGAGCACGTCCATGTCGCTGTCATCCATCAGGTCGAGGAACAGCTCGTACGTCTCCTCGACGACCTCCTTGATCCGGGCGTCGGGGCGGTCGACCTTGTTGACCACCACGATGATCGGCAGGGACTTAGCGAGCGCCTTGCGCAGCACGAACCGGGTCTGCGGCAGCGGTCCCTCAGAGGCGTCCACGAGGAGCAGGACGCCGTCGACCATCTCCAGTCCGCGCTCGACCTCCCCACCGAAGTCGGCGTGGCCGGGGGTGTCAATGATATTGATGATCACGTCCGAGCCGTCCGGGGCGTGGTGCAGCACCGCGGTGTTCTTGGCCAGGATGGTGATGCCCTTCTCGCGCTCCAAGTCCATCGAGTCCATCACTCGGTTGTTGACGTCCTGGTTGGCGCGGAAGGCGCCCGACTGCCAGAGCATGGCGTCGACGAGCGTGGTCTTGCCGTGGTCGACGTGGGCGACGATGGCGACGTTGCGCAGATCAGATCGAGTGGGCATGCGTGACTACTTCCAGAAGGTGAGGGCTGGCGTCCCGGGCCATGGCTGCGTGGCGCCGTCGCCGCACGAACTGCCCGTCAGGACAACTGTTCAAGGGTAACGGCCTCACGGTGACCAGCGAAACGCGAACACCCGCGGCTGAGCGCCCCGTGTCGTGCTTCTAGGTGTGCGTTGCCATTGGGTGTCACTTGCCCTCGGCCGGTGACGCCGGTCGCGCGCTCGTGCCATGATCGACACCGTGGCGAACTCCGAAGCACAGACGATCGCTTATCCCGCTCCCGGCGGGCGCTCCTCACGGCTGGTGGAGAAGATCCCGCCGCACGTGATTGTCCTGTTCGGTGCGACCGGGGATCTGGCCCGGCGCAAGCTCATCCCGGGCATGGCTCACCTGGCGCTGTCGGCTCTCACCCCCGACATCGAGATCGTCGGCACCTCGCTCGAGGACTTCGACGACGACTCGTTCCGGCAGTTCGCCCGGGCGTCGCTGGAGGAGTTCAGCCACCACCAGCTGTCGCCCGAGCAGTGGGAGCACTTCGCCAAGAAGCTCACCTACGTCCCCCAGTCCGCCGGTCCCGAAGGGCTGGTCAAGGGCGTGATGCGCGCCGAGCAGGAGCTGGGCGAGAACGTACGCCGGTTGCACTACCTCAGCGTGCCGCCGGCCGCCGCGGTGGCCGTGATCAACATGCTGCGCGACGCAAACCTGGTCGACCGCGCCCGGGTGGTGATGGAGAAGCCGTTCGGCACCGACCTGGCCAGTGCGATCGAGCTCAACGACCACGTGCACCAGACCTTCGACGAAAGTCAGATGTTTCGGATCGACCACTTCCTGGGCAAGGAAGCGGCGCAGAACATCTTGGCCTTCCGGTTCGCCAACGGGCTCTTTGAGCCGATCTGGAACCGCAACTTCATCGACCACATCCAGATCGACATCCCCGAGACCCTAGGGCTCGACCGCAGGGCCGGCTTCTATGAGTCCACCGGCGCCTTCAAGGACATGGTGGTCACTCACCTCTTCCAGGTGCTGGCCTTTGTCGCCATGGAGCCGCCGACCGCACTGGAGCCCGGCTCCATCAGTGAAGAGAAGAACAAGGTCTTCCGGTCGCTGCAGCCGATCAACCCCAACAACGTGGTCCGAGGGCAATACACCGGCTACCGCGACGAGCAGGGGGTGGCGCGCGATTCCGACACCGAGACCTTCATCGCGCTCAAGTGCAACATCGACAACTGGCGCTGGGCCGGCATCCCGTTCTATCTGCGGACCGGCAAGCGGCTGGCCGAGGGGCAGCGGATCATCTCGATCGCCTTCAAGGAGGCGCCCAAGTCGATGTTCCCGGCCGGCTCGGGCATCGAGTCCCAGGGCCCGGACCACCTCACGTTCGACCTGGCTGACGAGTCCAAGGTGTCGCTGTCGTTCTACGGCAAGCGGCCAGGGCCGGGGATGAAGCTCGACAAGGTGAGCATGCAGTTCTCGACCCAGGAGACCGACCGGGCTGACGACGTGCTGGAGGCCTACGAGCGGCTGATCCTGGACGCCATGCGGGGCGACCACACGCTGTTCACCACCGCCGACGGCATCGAGAGCCTCTGGGAGCGCTCGCAGCCGGTGCTGGACAACCCGCCGCCGGTCAAGCCGTACGCCCCCGGCACCTGGGGGCCCAACTCCATCCACCAGCTGGTCGCCCCGCACGCCTGGCGGCTGCCTTTCGAGCGCAGGTGGCGCGAGAAGAAGTAGCGGCTGCCGCGTCGAAGTCGGCTGGCAGGACCCTGCTGCGCTGCGCAGGCTGCAGGCTCGGGATCGTACGCATGCAGTCGTGCTGGCTGACGGCCACGGACTGGTCGACGTCGACCCCTAGGCTGGGCCCATGGCCGGTACGGATTGGTTTCGGGAGTCCTTTCGCCACGAGTACGAGCGGCAGACGTCGGCGATCGGGCGGTTCAACCTGGTCATCTTCGGCAAGACCGGAGTGGGCAAGTCGACGCTGATCAACGCCATCTTCGGCGAGGAGGTGGCCCGGACCGGGATCGGCGAGCCGGTGACCCGGGGGAGCTCGCTCTATCTGGACAGGATCGGCTATCTCGGCATCGTCGACACCCAAGGCCTTGAGGTCGGCGTGGACAACAAGGAGATCATCTCCGACCTCAACGCCGCCATCAAGGAGATGCGCAAAATGCCGCTGAACGACCAGCTGCACGTCGCCTGGTATTGCGTACGGGGCATGGACCGCCGCTTCGAGGACGCCGAGGACGAGTTCGTCCGGAGACTCGACGAGCTGGGGCTGCCGGTGATTCTGGTGATGACCCAGGTGCCTCGTCGGCCGGGCGTGCCCCGCCCAATCGAGTCTGGCGACGGACCCGACGACGAGGGGCAGGTGCACCCTGACGCCGAGCAGCTGGCTGAGCAGATCGCCGCCCGACGGCTGCCGATCGTGGGCGGCCGGCCCTTCCTCACCTACGCCAAGGCGGACCCGTTCACCGGGCAGCCCGCCTACGGTCTGGCCGAGGTGCTCGATGCCACCTTTCGCGTCGCGCCGGAGGGCGTCCACGGAGCCCTCGTCGCGGCGCAACAGATCGACCTGGTTCGCAAGGCCAAAGAAGCCCAGAAGCACATAGGAGTGGCCGCGGCCAGTGCGGCCGCGGCTGCGGCCAGCCCGATCCCGTTCTCCGATGCGGCGATGCTGGTGCCCATCCAGCTGGCCATGATGGCCCGGATCGCTCAGATCTATGCGATCCCGTTCGACCGAGCCGCGCTGATGGCAATCGCGTCGGCGACCGCGGCCACCTCCGCCGGCCGGGCGACATTCACCGGGCTGCTCAAGATGGTGCCAGGGGCCGGCACACTGACCGGCGGCATGTTGGGCGCCGGGGTGGCCACCACCTTCACTTACGCCATGGGCCAGGCCTGGCTGACCGTCTGCCAACGGGTCGCACTGGGCCACTTCGGAGGCGTCGGCCGGGTGCTCGACAACGCCGAGATCCGTGATCTGTTTGTCGACGAGTTCAAGAAACGGCTGCACATGCGAACCAAGGACACCAAGGTCTGAAGACCCGCTGACAGGCACTGACGTGGTCGGTTAGCCTCAGTGCCTTGACTACCATGCCTCGCTCCTCGGAGCTGCTCGCAAACGAGCCCGCACACGACCGAGTCGTCTTCGAGACCCGGCTGCAGCGCTACTGGCCCGACCTGCTGACCGGGCTGACCGGCGCCTATCCCGACCAAGCCCCGGAGATGGCCCAGCGGCTGATCGCCATCGCTGCGGAGAACTTCACCCAGCGGTCGCCGGAGCTGCGGCTGCTGGATCTTCGCCGACATGCCGACCCGCAGTGGTTTCAGCACCAGCAGATGCTTGGCTACGCCGCATACGCAGACCTCTTCGGCGGCGACCTGGCCGGGGTGGCCTCGCACGTGGACTATCTCAGCGAGTTGGGCGTCACCTATCTGCATCTGCTGCCGCTGCTCAAGCCGCGGCCGGGGCCCAATGACGGTGGCTATGCGGTGGCCGACTACCGCGCCGTACGTGAGGACCTGGGCACCATCGACGACCTCCGGGACCTGGCCACGACACTGCGGGAGCGGGGGATCTCCCTCACCCTCGACCTGGTGATCAACCACGTCGCGGCCGAGCACGAGTGGGCCCGCCGAGCCCGGGAAGGCGACCCCCACTACCGCGGCTACTTCCACATGTTCGGCGACCGCACGTTGCCCGACGCCTACGAGGAGTCGCTGCCGGAGGTGTTCCCCGACTTCGCGCCCGGCAACTTCACCTTCGACGAGCAGTCCCAGTCCTGGGTGTGGACCACCTTCAACAACTGGCAGTGGGACCTCAACTGGCACAACCCCGACGTCTTCTACGAGTTCGCCGACCTGATCTGCTGGTTGGCCAACCTGGGGGTGGAATGCGTCCGGCTGGACGCCATCGCCTTTCTGTACAAGCGGATGGGCACCGCCTGCCAGAACCAGCCGGAGGTGCACTCAATCACCCAGGCGCTGCGCGCGGTGGCCCGGATCGCCGCACCTTCGCTGATCTTCAAGGCCGAGGCAATCGTCGGGCCGTCGGACCTGCTGCCCTACCTCGGCGTGGGCAAGAGCGCGGGCAAGGTCAGCGACGTCGCCTACCAGAACTCCCTGATGGTGCAGATCTGGTCGAGCCTGGCCGCAAAGGACACCCGCTTGTTCTGCGCCGCCCAGAACCGGTTCCCGGCCAAGCCGCCCACCACGACCTGGGGGACCTATCTGCGCTGCCACGACGACATCGGCTGGGCCATCGACGACGGCGACGCCGCCTCAGTGGGGCTCGACGGCTGGAGTCACCGACACTTCCTGTCCGACTTCTACGCCGGCGTGTTCCCGATGAGCGACGCCCGCGGCCTGGTGTTCCAAGAGAACCTCGCCACCGGAGACCGGCGCATCAGCGGCACAGCGGCGTCGCTGGCCGGCATCGAGGCGGCCTTGGCCAGCGGGGACCAGGTGCACCTCGATCTTGCGGTGCGGCGCCACATCTTGGCCCACCAGATCGTGCTGGGCTTCGGCGGCATCCCGCTGCTGTGGATGGGCGACGAGCTGGCGCTGCTGAACGACTACTCCTACCTCGAGCATCCCGAGCACGCCGACGACAACCGCTGGGCACACCGGCCCGCGATGCCCTGGCACCTGGCCGAGCGGCGCTTCGAGGCCGGCACACTGGAGCAGCGGGTCTGGCAGGGTATCCGGGAGGCCATCACGGTCCGCTCCGCGCTGCCTGGCCTGCACGCCTCCGTCGAGGCGGAGGTGATGGACCCTGTCAATCCGGGGGTGCTGGTGCTGCTGCGGCGGGCTCCCACCCAGACCCTCGTGCAGGTCTACAACATGACGCCGGACGTGCAGGTGTTGCCGCGCTGGGTGATGCCGGTGAGCCAAGCCTGGGACGCGCTCAGCGAGGAGAGCCCACTCACCGACGCCGACCTGACGCTCGAGCCTTACCAGTCGCGTTGGTTCGTGGAACAGGCCTGACCCTGCTACTCCAGCTCGAAGTGCATCTTGGCCAGGAACTCCCGGGTCCGAGGCTCCTGCGGAGCGCCGAACAGCTGTCCCGGCGACCCCTGCTCGAGCACCCGGCCGCCGGAAAGGAAGCACACCTTGTCGGCGACCTGCTGAGCGAAGACCATCTCGTGGGTGGCCAGCACCATGGTCATGCCGTCGCGGCGCAACTCGCGGAGCAGGGCCAGCACCTCCCAGACCAGCTCCGGGTCCAGGGCCGAGGTCACCTCGTCGAGCAACATCAGCTCGGGGGAGTTGATCAGCGCCCGGGCGATGGCCGCGCGCTGCTGCTGACCACCCGAAAGCTGGTCGGGCAGCTGCTCGGCGTGGTCGGCCAACCCCACCCGCTCCAGCATGTCCCTGGCCTCGGCTCGCGCGCGGGCGGGCGGCACCCGGTGCACCCGGATCGGGGCCAGCGTGATGTTGTCCAGCACCGACAGGTGGGGGAACAGGTTGAACGCCTGGAAAACGATGCCTACCCGGGCCCGAACGGCGTCCACGTCCACCCGCGGGTCGCTGATGTCGGTGTCGCCCAGGGTGATCACTCCGTCGTCCAGGGTCTCCAGCAGGTTGAGGCAGCGCAGCAGCGTCGACTTGCCCGAGCCGGAGCCGCCGATCAGGACCACGCACTCGCCGGCGTCCACGTCGAGGTCGAGGTTGTCCAGCACGACCCGGGTCCCGGACTTCGATGAAAAGGTCTTGCGCAGCCGGCGGGCTTCCAGCAGGCTCACAGGACGCTCCCGGCGACGCCGTACCAGCCTTGGCGGCGGGCCACGTAGTCGGTTACCCGGGTTAAAGGAATGGTCATCGCCACGAAAAGCAGCCCGGCCACCACGTACGGAGTGAAGTTGAAGTCGGTCGCGGTTTCGATCTGCGCCGACCGGATGGCGTCGATGACCCCCAGCACGGCGATCAGGCCGGAGTCCTTCTGCAGGCTGACCAGGTCGTTCAGCAGTGGTGGCACCACCCGGCGGACGGCCTGGGGGAGCACCACGAAGCGCATCGACTGGGCGTAGGAGAGCCCGAGTGAGCGGGCGGCGGCCCGCTGGGACGGGTGTACGGACTCGATGCCTGCGCGGAACACCTCGGCGACGTAGGCGCTGTAGGTCAGCACCAGGGCAGCGCCGCCCCAGATCAGCGGGTCGCTGGGCACCCCCTGCAGTCGCAGCGCGGGCACGCCGAAGCCCAACAGGAAGATCACCAGCAGCAGGGGCAGGCCACGAAAGACGTCGGTGTAGCCGGCCACGAACGCCCGGACCGGGAAGAACACCGGCCCGCGGAGCGTACGCAGCACGGCCAGGGTCAGGCCGAGGACGGCGATCAGCAAGCCGCAGATCAGCATCACCCGGATGTTCAGCCACAGCCCGCTGGCCACCGCGGGCAGCGCCGACCAGGCTCGTGACGGGCTGAAGAAGGTCTCCTGCACCCGCGGCCAGCCCGGTGTCGCCGTGATGCCGGTGACCAGCGCGACCACGATCAGGACAGTGCTGACCGTGGCGATCACGGTGGACCGGTGGGACTGGCGCCGCCGAAACGCGAGCCGCTCCTGCTGCAGGGCAGACGGCTGCCAGTCGCTGCTCACGACAGTACGGGGGCCCCGCCCGACTTGGCGAGCCACTGGGTCTCGAGCTTTTTCAGCGTGCCGTTGTTGCGCAGCGTGTCGACCGCTGAGGACACGCAAGCGGTCAGCGGGCTGCCCTTGGCCAGCACCATGCCGAACTGTTCGAGCTTGCCGGAGCCGGGAGGCAGTTGACCCACGATCACGCCGGCGTCCAGCTGAGCTGCGGCCACGAAGAAGGCGGTCGGCAGGTCGACCACGACGCCGTCCACCTGCCCGTTCTTAAGGGCCTGCACCGCGAGATCGTTGGTGTCATAGACCGCGGCCTTCTTGCTGGGCTTGATCTGATCGTTGATGGCTGCGTAGGAGGTGGTGCCGACCTGGGCGGCCAGCTTGGCGTCTTTGAGATCGGCGATCGACTTGGCGCCGGCGATAGGTGACTCCTTGACGGTGACCAAGGTCTGCGCCGCGTCGTAGTAGCCACTGGAGAAGTCGACGGCCTTGCGGCGTGCTTCGGTGATGGTGACCTGGTTGATGTCGACGTCAAACTTCTTGTCCCCCGGTGCGTACGCGTTCGCGAACGGCACGGTGATCCACGTCACCTCTGCAGCGGCGAAGCCGAGTTGCTTGGCCACCGCGTAAGCCACCGCGGACTCGTAGCCCTTGCCGTTGGCGGGCTTGTTGTCGGCGAACCAGGGCTCGTAGGCGGGTGTGTCAGTGCCGACGGTGAAGGTGCCGGCGGTCTTCACCGGCAGCTGGTCCTTGGTGCACGGGTTGGCCGAGGAGGAGCTGGAGGGGGAGGTGGCGCTGCTGGACTGGGCGGCCGGTGCGGCCGCGGGCCCGGCGTCCTGCGGCGCACAGGCCACGAGGCCGGTCAGGACGAGGGCGGCCAGGACCGGCGGGCACGAGCCGAAGGTGAGCGACATGGGACTCCCGAGGTGGTGAACAAGGCACCGCCGGACGCGGTTCAGCGGCAACGATACTGCGGGCGCCGTCGGTAGGCTCGTCAACGTGGGCGTCGATCGCGAAGCTGCCGAGCAGGCGATCCGCACCGCCCTCGCAGAGGTGGACCTGGAGTGGTCGGAGGCCCGCCCGGGGGTGTTTGCGGTGACTGTGCCGGGCACCGCCAAGCTGAGCACGGAGTGTGCCTTGGCTGTGGGCGACCACGCGGTGTCGATCCGGGCCTTCGTGGCGCGCCGGCCGGACGAGAACCACGCCGGCGTGTACCGATGGTTGCTGGAGCGCAACCTGAAGCTCTACGCGGTGGCATTCTCGGTGGACTCGCTGGGCGACATCTATCTGACGGGACGGGTCGCGTTCGCCAGCGTCACCCCCGAAGAGGTGGACCGGCTGCTGGGTGCGGTGGCCGATGCCGCGGACTCCAGCTTCAACCCGATCCTCGAGCTCGGCTTCGCCACCAGCATCCGACGCGAGTGGGCCTGGCGGCGACTGCGTGGTGAGTCGACCGCCAACCTGGCCGCTTTCGCCCGCCTCGACCCCGAGCGCGCCTCCCTACCGTGACGGCGCTCGATCCGTGCGGGAACCCACCCCGTCGGCTGATCAGCCGTCGAGCCGGGCGGCGACGTCGGCCGGGAAGCCGCCGGTAGCGATCGGGCCCCAACGGGTCGGCGTGATCCGCAGCAGCGACTTGTCCTGGATGCGCATCGCCTCGCGGTATTCGTCCCAGTCGGGGTGCTCGCCGGCGATGCAGCGGTAGTAGTCGACCAAGCCGTCGGCGGCCTCAGGCATGTGCAGCACCTCAACGTCGCCGTCGACCTGCACCCAGGGACCGTCGAAGTCGTCGGACAGCACCAGCACCGACACCCGTGGGTCCCGTTCAGCGTTGCACGTCTTGGCCCGACCGGGGTACGTCGAGACCACGATGCGGCCGCTGGCATCGACACCGCCGGACACCGGGGACAACTGCGGCCGACCGTCGCCCCGGGTGGTCGCCAGCAGCAGGCGATGCCGTGTCCGGACGAAGTCGAGAAGCTCGGGCAGGTCAACCCGGATGGTGGTCGCGATGGTTCGAGCCATGGGGCTACTCCCTAGCTACCAGGTGGAGTTCGATGAGGTGCAGCGGGCTCTGCGGCTCGGGCACCCAGCGACGGGTCGACTCGTGCTGGGCCGCGGGTCGGTCATGGCGCCCATTGTTCCCCAGGCGCTGGTGGTAGCACCGCAGGCGTCCCGTTAGGCTCAGCGCATGCCTTCAACCCTCATCCTGCTGCGTCACGGCGAGAGCGATTGGAACGCCAAGAACCTCTTCACGGGCTGGGTGGACGTCGACCTGACCGAGAAGGGTGCCGCGGAGGCGCGTCGGGGTGGGGAGCTGCTGGTGGAGTCCGGGCTGCTGCCGGAGGTGGTACACACCTCGCTGCTGCGCCGCGCGATCCGCACCGCACATCTGGCGCTGGACGTGGCCGAGCGGCACTGGATCCCGGTACGGCGGTCCTGGCGACTCAACGAGCGGCACTATGGCGCGCTGCAGGGCAAGGACAAGGCCGAGACGCTGGCTCAGTTCGGTGAGGAGCAGTTCATGATCTGGCGGCGTTCCTACGACACCCCCCCACCACCCATCGCCGATGACGACCCGTACGCCAACTTCGGTGACCTTCGCTACGGTGAGCTGCCCACCGAGGCGCGACCGCGCACCGAGTGCCTCAAGGACGTGCTCATCCGCGCGCTGCCCTATTGGTATGACGCGATCGTGCCTGATCTCCGGCTGGGAAAGGTGACTCTGGTCGCCGCGCACGGCAACTCGATCCGCGCGATCGTGAAGCACCTCGACCAGATCGGGGACGACGCCATCGTCAGCCTGAACATTCCCACGGGCATTCCGCTGGTCTATGAGCTCGACGACGACGCCAAGCCGACCAGCCCCGGTGGCCGCTACCTCGACCCCGATGCCGCCAAGGCATCCATCGAAGCGGTCAAGAACCAGGGCAAGAAGAACTAGCGGCGAGCCCTACGGCTGAGGCCAGTAGTCGTCTTCTGGGAAGGATCCGGTCACCACGTAGATGATCCGACGAGCCATCGACGCGGCGTGGTCGGCGATGCGCTCGTAGTAGCGACCCAACAGCGCCACATCCACAGCCGCCTCCACGCTGTAGGGCCACTCGTCACCCAAGATCACCCGAAACTGAGTGCGACGCAACTCGTCCATCTCCTCGTCGCGGTCGCGCAGCTCCTGGGCGTTCTGCAGGTTGCGGTCGTTCAGGGTCTGCCCGGCGGCGACGACCATCTTCTCGGCGACGTCACCCATCCGGACAAAGTTGGGCCGCAACAGCTCGGGCACCGCAGTCTCGGGGTAGCGCAGCCGTGCGATCTTGGCCACGTGCGCAGCAAGGTCGCCCATCCGCTCCAGCTCGGTCACCATCCGCAGAGTGGCGACCAGAGTGCGCAGCTCCCCGGCCACCGGCGCCTGCCGGGCGAGCAGCGAGAACGCTCGCGCCTCGATGTCGGTCTGCTTGTGGTCGAGCTTCTCGTCGTCACCGATGACCTGCTCGGCGAGATGGATGTCGGCCTCGAGCAGTGCCGTCGTGCTGCTGCGGACAGCGCCCGAAACCACCTGCGACATATGGACCAGATCGGCCAGGATGTCGTCGAGCTGCTCCCGGTAGGAGTCGCGCATGTATATCTTTCCTGTCGTTTGCAAGGTGCGGTCAGCGGGCGAGTGAAGCAATTCCACCCTAGGTGCGATCACTACCAGCAGCCATAGCCACGGTTAACGCAACGTGAACATCCACCCAACGGTACGCCGAACGACCGGCCCGCGCGGGCAGATCACCGAGAAATCCCGAGTTGGAGCTTTAGTATCGAAATTGTGAACACGACCGGCGTGGCGATCATCGCCCTCGTGCTCGGACTGGTCGTGGGTGCGCTGGTGGCCTGGATGGCGACGCGCGGGCGCGCTGCGGCTGTCAACGCCGACTTCGGCGAGGCGAGCCCCACCGTCCCGGACGGCGTGTCCGAGGTGCTGCATGTGCTGCGCTCCTCGGCGGTGGTGGTCGGTCCGCACGACGAGGTGTTGCAGGCCTCGGCACCGGCCCGCACTCTTGGCCTGGTCAGGGGTAGCCGAGTCGCGGTGCCGAGGCTGCTCGACCTTGTCCGGACCGTCCGCCGTGACCGGACCATCGAGACCATCGACCTGGAGATCGAGCGAGACGCGCGCGGAGCCTCGACGTACCTGTCGGTGCGGGTGGCACCGCTGGAGAGCTCGCTGATCTTGATCCTGGCCGAGGACCAGACCGCGGCCCGGCGGATCGAGGAGACCCGCCGCGACTTCGTGGCCAACGTCAGCCACGAGCTGAAGACCCCCATTGGGGCCATCTCGCTGCTGGCCGAGGCCGTCGAGGAGGCGGCCGACGACCCGCCCGCCGTACGCAAGTTCGCGAGCCGGTTGACCGTTGAGTCAGTACGGCTGAACGCCCTGGTGGCTCAGATCATCGACCTCTCCCGGCTGCAGGCCGACGACCCGCTCGCCCAGCCCGAAGCGGTCGACATCGATCGCGTCCTGGCCGACGCAGTCGACTGGTGCCGAGTGGACGCAGAGCGCCACCAGGTGTCGCTGACCGTGGCCGGGAACAGGGGTTGCCGGGTGCTCGGCAGCTCACGTCAGCTCACGGTCGCGGTCAGCAACCTGGTCGAGAACGCGGTGATCTATTCCGACCCGGGCGCCCGGGTGGTGGTGGCGGCCCGGATCCAAGCCCGGAGTGACGACGACTATGTGGAGATCACGGTCTCCGACAACGGCATCGGGATCGCCTCGGCGGACCTGCAGCGGATCTTCGAGCGGTTCTACCGCGTCGACTACGCACGCAGCCGGGCCAACGGCGGCACCGGGCTCGGCCTCTCGATCGTCAAGCACATCGCGGCCACCCACGGCGGCGAAGTGGCGGTGTGGAGTCATCAGGGCCAGGGCTCGACCTTCACCATCCGCATCCCGGCTCACCTGCACGCCGAGTCGCCCGCCGGACGGGACCCCTCCGGGCAGGACCACCAGCCGGAGCTGAGCACCGAACCGTTGGAACGAGCCGATCGGCAGGAGATCACCAGATGACGCGCGTACTGGTCGTGGAGGACGAGGAGTCCTACCGCGAGGCACTGGCCTACATGCTGCGCAAGGAGGGCTTCGACGTGATCGAGGCCGCCGACGGAGCCGAGGGGCTGGCCGAGTATGACCGAGTCGGTGCCGACATCGTGCTGCTTGACCTGATGATGCCCGGGCTGCCCGGCACGGAGGTTTGCCGGCAGCTGAGGCTGCGCGGCCCCGTACCGGTGATCATGGTGACCGCGCGGGACTCCGAGGTGGACAAAGTGGTCGGGCTGGAGCTGGGCGCCGACGACTACGTCACCAAGCCGTTCAGCCAGCGCGAGCTGGTGGCAAGGATCCGGGCGGTGCTCCGCCGGGGCCAAGACGTCGACCTGCTGCCCGACGTAGTGGAGTCGGCCGGCGTGCGGATGGACGTGGAGCGGCACGAGGTGTCGGTCGACGGCAACCGGGTCAAGCTGGCGCTCAAGGAGTTCGAGCTGCTCGAGATGCTGCTGCGCAACGCCGGCCGGGTGATGACCCGCGGCCAGCTGATCGACCGGATCTGGGGCGCGGACTACGTGGGCGACACCAAGACCCTTGACGTGCACGTCAAGCGGCTGCGCACCAAGATCGAGCCGGACCCGGCCAACCCTCGTTATCTGGTCACCGTGCGCGGCTTGGGCTACAAGTTCGAGGGCTGATGCGCAGGGTGCGGATCTGCGGGGGCTGACGTGATGGCTGAGCAGGACGTTAGGGTGTTGCACTGTGACCGGCGACATCACCGTCTTCTCGGGTTCGGCTCATCCGCAATTCGCCGAGGAGATGTGCCGCATCCTCGGCGTGGAGCTCTCACACTCGAGGACGACCCGGTTCAGCAACGACTGCCTCCAGGTCCAGCTGCGAGGCAACTGCCGCCAGCGTGACGTGTACGTCGTCCAGCCGCTGGTGCCACCGGTGCAGGAGAACCTGTTCGAGCTGCTGCTAATGCTGGACGCGGCTCGCGGAGCCTCCGCCGCCCACATCACCGCGGTTATCCCACACTTCGCCTACGCCCGCTCCGACAAGAAGGACGCGCCGCGGATCTCGATCGGCGCCAAGCTGGTCGCCGACATGATTGCGGCCGCCGGAGCCACCCGGGTGCTGACCATGGCCCTGCACGCACCTCAGGTGCACGGCTTCTTCTCCGTACCGGTGGACCACCTGACGGCGATCAGCGAGCTGGCGGCCTATTTCCGTCGTCAGGACCTGACCAACACGGTGGTCGTGTCACCCGATCTCGGTAACGCCAAGATGGCCAGCGAGTTCGCCCGCAACCTGGGCGTGCCGGTTGCGGCGGGTTCCAAGCAGCGCCGAAGCGACGACAGTGTGGTGATCGACCGCATCGTCGGCGAGGTATCGGGTCGAGACGTGATCGTGCTCGACGACGAGATCGCCACCGCAGGCTCAATCATCGAGCTGCTTCGAGTGCTGCGCCAGCAGCAGGTGCGCCAGATCTCGGTGGCCTGCACCCACGGGCTCTTCACCGGACCGGCGATCGAGCGGCTCAAGCAGGAGCCCGACATCACCGAGATCGTGACCACCAACACCGTGCCGCTACCGCCCGAGAAGCAGCTGGCCAACATTGTCAGCCGCTCGGTGGCGCCACTGTTCGCCGAGGCGGTCCACCGGATCAACTGCGGCGCCTCGGTCAGCAGCCTGTTCAGCGACGTCGAGACGTACGGCTGAGTGAGGACCCAAGGGGCGTTCAGCTGCTGGGCGACGCCCCCGGTGTGGGGCTGATCGTGGCGTACTGCGGCAGGGTGGCGTCCACCACCGGCGCATTGGTGGTCACCTCGCCGGCCTTCTCGAACCGAAGCACCATCTTGGCGGTCAGGCCGGCCTGGATGTCTGCGCTGGTCACCGTGATCAGCGGTCGCTTGGTGAGCACCACCGGGAGGGGAGGTTTCACCGCCACCGGGGTGGTCAAGGCCACCGTCAGTGGGGATCCGTCGCTGCCGTCGGCCTTGTATGCCGAACCGGTGACGCCGACCAGGGAGTCCTGAGCGTTGGCGGTCAAGGTGGCGGACAAGAAGCCCTGGCCCTTGGTCCGGCTGAGGATCATCAGGTCGCGAATCTGCACGTCGCCCGCGTCGAAGTTGACGCCGATGGCAGGAGTGTAGGGGTTTGTGGTTTGCACGTTCATGCCGCACGCGCTCGTCGCCAATGCCAATCCGAGGGCCGCCAGCGGGGCCAGTCGCGACCAGCGGGTGCGCCTGCGCCGGCTCGACTGGTCAAGGGGAACGCGGCGCAAAGAGTGGCTCACGGTCTCGGCTCCTACTGGTGTGGACGATCGGTTGCTGCTCGGCTTGGGTGCAGCCTATCCAGTTCGTTCTTGCCTCGTGGGGCAGGCACCGCCACCAACTTTCCTGTGACGCAGCCCACATCCATGCCACAGCTGGAGGGGCTTTGTCAAGTCCCTGGTAGTCGGAGATATGGCCTCTGGCTAGCGCAAACGTGACTGAGAACAACCTGTGAACGTGCTAAACTTGAGTCCGCGAAAGGGGTTCCTACAATATGACCTTCACAGTGGGCGAAACGGTGGTTTACCCGAATCATGGGGCTGCCGTCATCGAGGACATCGAGACTCGTCAGATCAAAGGCGAGGACAGGCTTTACCTGGTCCTGCGGATCGTTGGCCAGACAGATCTAATCGTACGGGTCCCAGCGTGCAACCTCGACCTGGTCGGCGTGCGCGACGTGGTGGACGCAGACGGGCTGGAACGCGTGTTCGGTGTGCTGCGGGCACCGCACACCGAAGAACCGACCAACTGGTCGCGCCGTTACAAGGCCAACCTCGAAAAGCTGCACTCGGGCAATGTGATGAAGGTGGCCGAGGTGGTCCGCGACCTCTGGCGCCGCGAACGCGAACGAGGGCTGTCGGCCGGCGAGAAGCGCATGCTCGCCAAAGCCCGGCAGATCTTGGTCTCCGAGCTCGCTCTCGCCGAGCGAGTGGCCGAGGACAAGGCAGAGATCCTGCTCGACGAGGTCCTCGCCTCCTAGCACGCGCAGCAACACACGTCTGATGAACGTCCGCACCGGCCTCGGTGTGGACGTTCATCGGCTTGTGGCCGGCCGACCGATGACGGTGGCCGGTTTGCTGTTCGCCAACGAGACCTGTGGACCCGAAGGACATTCCGACGGTGACGTGGTGTGTCACGCGATCTGTGACGCGCTGCTGAGCGCGGCCGCACTGGGCGACCTCGGCAGCAACTACGGCACGGACGACCCCGCCTGGGCCGGCGCCTCGGGCACCGCCTTTGTGGTCGAGACCTCGCTGCGGGTCCGACGAGCAGGCTTTCGGGTGTCCAACGTCGCTGTGCAGCTGATCGGCAATCGTCCCAAGCTGGCCGACCGACGGGGCGAGGCCGAGGCCGCGCTGTCAGCCGCCGTGGGCGCCCCGGTCGCGCTGGCCGCCACAACCACCGACGGGCTCGGTCTCACCGGGCGTGGAGAGGGCATCGCGGCCATGGCCAGCTGCCTGCTGATGGGCCCCGAGCACTCGTCCTGACCGGTCCCGCTGACTGGGTGCCCTAGGGCTGTCGGTTGCCTCAGCGGACCTGCGCTTTACTGACCACGAACGTGTTGCACTCGGTCACCGCACTGTTGCCCAGCCCGGTCTGGCCCCAATAGCGCCGGCTGCGAGCCAGCCCGTGGTTGCCCACCACGTTGGGCTTGCCGGAGATGGTGTCGTCCCCCACCGCGCTGAAGGTGTCCTGGATTCCCTCCACGTCGCTTTGCTTGATGCCGAGAGCTTGCGACACGGCGTTGGTGAACATGCCTGCGAAGCAGTCCGCCTGGGTCTCCATCCGACGGCTCATCTCCAGCTCGGCGGACTGGCTGCCGGCGTTCTGACCGAGAGCGTGCCCGGAGACCAAGATGCCGGTCCGACCCTGCAGCGCGTGAGCGAACTCGTGCGCCATGACGACGTCAGCCGCCCACTTGTTCTGCTTGACGATTCGGACATAGTCGGGCAACCGGTTGCTGAAGTAGACCTGCTGGTCGGCCGAACAGTAGAACGCGTTGACCTCACTCTTGCCACATTTGGTGGTGATCTCGCGGCCGTAGATCGTCACCGTGGGCCGGACGATCTCGAAGCCGGCTCTGGTCACCGGAGGTTCCCACACCCGGAGCAGACACTCCATCAGCGATTCGAAGTGCGAGTCCAGCTGGTCGTCGTTCGCTGTCGCCACGTTGATGGGCTGCGCGTCGCACTCGACCGGGACCGGGACTGTCTGTCGATAGATGGGGTTTCGCACGACGAAGCGCTCGGCCTCCTCATAGGTCTGCGGAACCGGGAGCGGAGGGGGGTTCTTGTCGGGCGGGGGGACTTGGTAGTCCTCATTCTGGTAGGGCCGGGTCGGGGTCGGTGCCGCCACGCTGGCTCCGGTCAGACCCGCGAAGCCCAGCAGGATCACCCCAACCAGGCCCAGCAGCACCAGCCCTAGACCGCCTCGCCGCCGACGCCGAGGAGGTGGCGGGCCGTACGGGTTGGGCGCGTACTGGGGCTGGCCCAGCTGCGGACGCCCGAAGGTCACTCTTTGTGGAGCCCGTCCGAAGCTCGGCTGATTCCACCCTGAGTTGCCGGGCCACGAGTTGCGCTGCGGCGGGCCGCCCTGCTGCCAGGGGCCGCCGCCTCGGCCCCAGCCAGGCGGCTGGCTCCACTGCTGCTGAGTCACGCGACAACCCTAGCCGCCGGAGATTGTCGTCCTGTGTCGCTGCTTCGATGGGCGCAACTGGCGCCACAGCCGCCTGACTCGGGCGTCGGGGCGGACCTGGCAGGCAATCTTGGGCTCGCATGGGAGGCTTTACCTCGTGTTTGAGTCAGAGCAGTACCGACCGCAGGTCCGACGTGCCTCCCGGTCGAGGACCTGGCTGGCGCTCGTGGCCGGCGCACTGGCCCTGCTGGCCGGCCCGCACGCCGTCCCGGCGTACGCCGAAGGCAACGCCTCGACCGTCGTGGTCGCCGGCAACCTGGCCAAGGACGGCACCCTCAAGGTCACCGAAACCATCACCTTCACCGGAACCGCTCCCGGGCAGGTTACCCAGACGTTCGAGACCCGCGAGAACCTCGTCGGCAACCGCCAGTACGAGCAGCAGATCTCCGCGGTCACCGCGTCGGCTGAAGGTGCGGGCCTCACGCCCGTGGTGACCACCGACGACCGCACGACCACGGTGACCGTGCCCACCAACGGTGCGCCCGTGGTCGTCATCAACTACACCGTCACCGGTGCGGTGGTCACCATTCCCGACGGCACCGCCCTGCGCTGGCGGCTGCTGCAGGGGCTGAGCGCCCAGGTCAACGAGTTCAGCGGCACCGTGCAGATCCCTGGCCCGTTCAGCTATGTCAAGTGCACCTCGGGCAGCCCCAACTCCACCACCCCCTGCGACTTCGCGGCCGCTGGGACCGAGGGTTCGCAGACCCCGACGTTCCGCGACGGGCCGCGCGGTGAGGGTGAGGTGGTGGCCATCGACGTCGGCTTCCCGCCCGGGGCCGTTATCGCCAACGAGACCATCACCGAACAGTGGACTCTAGGGCGTGCCTTCTCCGCCGAACCGCTCCCGCTGGCGCTGGCGCTGGGTTCGCTGGTGCTGGGCGGGCTCGGGCTGCTGGCCCTGCACCGTCGGGCCGGCCGCGACACTCATCCCGGTGGGGAGCTCCACCGGGCTGGGGAGTTCGCCCCAACCGGGCCAGGAGAGTCGGAGTTCCGCGTGGTCGGGGACGTACGGCCCGGGCACGTCGGCACGGTGGTCGACGAGCGGGTGGACCCGATCGACGTCACCGCGACCCTGCTCGACCTCGCGGTCCGAGGGCACCTGCTGATCACCGAGCTGCCGCGTCCCACCGCCTTCGCCCCCACCGACTGGACGCTGCGGCGGCTGCCCGGGCCGACGACCGAGCCGCTGCGGCCCTTCGAGCAACAACTGCTGGACGGGCTGGCGCCCGTGGGCGGAGAGATCCGGGTGGCCGAGCTGGCGGGGCGGTTAAGTGAGACCATCGATGAGGTGCAGGACCGGCTCTATGACGAGATGGTCAGCTCCGGCTGGTATGAGCGGCGCCCCGACGCCATCCGCAACAGATGGACCCAACTGGGCCTGGGGGCCCTGATCGCGGCGGCGGTGGTGGCGGTCCTGTTGGTCGCGTTCAGCACGTTGGGACTGCTGGGTCTGGTACTGGTCGCGCTCGCGCTGGGTTTGGTGTTCGTTGGACAGGAGATGCCGTCACGGACCGCCAAAGGCTCAGCCCTGTTGGCCGGGCTGGGCGCGCTGCGCTCGGACCTGCTCAGTCAGCCGACCGACCAGATGCCTCGCGGGCGGGAGCTGCACGAGCTGTCGGAGGTGCTGCCGTACGCGGTGGTGCTCGGCGGCGCCGACCGCTGGCTGCACGCCATCGTGGCCAACGATGACGACCACACCCCCGACTCTCAGGATCTGCCGTGGTATCACGGTCCCGCCGACTGGCACCTGAGTGACCTGCCGGACTCTCTGCGCAACTTCATCACCACCGTCTCTGGCAACCTGTTCTCGCGATGAGCGGCCAGACGCGGCGCCGACGCTGGCTGTTCGCTGACCAGCTGGGGCCGTACTTCTTGGACTCACCCGATCAGCCGGTGCTGATGATCGAGTCCCGCCGGGTGTTCGAGCGGCTGGCCTTCCACCGGCAGAAGGCACACCTGATCTTGTCGGCGATGCGTCACCGGGCCGCTGAGCTGGGGGATCAGTGCATCTATCTGCAGACGAGGACCTACGCCGAGGGACTGGCCCAAGTCGACGATCCGCTGGACGTCATCCAACCGACCTCGTGGAAGGCGGTTCACTTCGTCGACCGGGTGGCCACCGAGCGTGACCTGGAACGGCTGCCCGCCCGCGGCTACGCCACCTCGCGAGCCGAGTTCAGTCGTTGGGCCGACGGCCGCGGCGGCAAGCGGCTGCTGATGGAGGACTTTTACCGCGACGCCCGGCAGAGGCTGGATGTCCTGATGGCCGGCGGCGACCCGGTGGAGGGCCGCTGGAACTTCGACGCCGAGAACCGCGAGCCGCCGCCCAAGAGCGCCGACACCCTGGGACTCCCTGAGCCGTCGTGGCCGGTCGAGGACGAGATCGATGCCCAGGTGCGTGCCGACCTGGATCGCTGGGAGAACGAGGGCACCCGTTTCGTCGGCGAGGACGGGCCGCGGACCTTCGCGGCCACTCGAGCCGAGGCGCTGGCAGCGTTGGAGGACTTCGTTCAGCACCGGCTGCAGCTCTTCGGCCGTTATGAGGATGCGGTCCTCGACGGGGACCGGTGGATGTCGCACTCGATGCTGTCGGCGCCCTTGAACCTTGGTCTGCTCGACCCGATGGAGGAGGTCCGAGCCGCCGAGGACGCGCTGGCCGAGGGA
>DASQDG010000009.1:0-6535 GCA_035634295.1 Propionibacteriaceae bacterium
CGCACCTGGCCGGCCGCGGTGCCGATGAAGCCGTGTTTCACCAGGGTGATCCCGGTCAGCAGCCCGGGACGTCTGGCCAGGGGGAACGTGGCCCGAAGGTTGTCCTCGTCGAAGTCCTGCGCAGCCGACCAAGGCACCACTGTGGCACCCAGGTCGGTGAAGCGCTGCCGATAGCGAGAGCCGGTATAGACCCGCACCTGGTGGCCCCGATCGACCAGCTCCGCCACCAGACCGGTCACCGGACCGACGTGGCCCGCCATCGGCACGACCGCGACCAGCACCTTCATGTCACGAGATCAGCTCCGCCACTGGGGACGGGAGAAGTCGCGCGCGGACCAGGCGCTCGATCACTTCGCGTGGGTCAAGCTCGGCAAGATGTTGATCCGGTGTACGTGCCCCTGCCCCTGCACCGAGATCCTTGAGGCGGTGTGGGTGATGGCGCCGATGGTCTTGGTGGCGCTCAGCCGCGGCTGACGGGAGCGGATCAGGGCGGCCTGGCCGGCGACGATCGGAGCGGCGACCGAGGTGCCGTTCCAGTACGCGTAGCGAGCGCCCGGCACCGGCCCCACGATCCGCATTCCCGGGGCGGCCACATCGACCCACGGTCCCGAGTTCGTGAAGGGCGCGAGCTGGGTCAGGTTGGTGCGCAGCGCGCTGACCGCGAGCACCTCCCCCAGTGCAGCGGGGTACTGCTCGGCGGTGGTGCTCTCGTTGCCTGCCGAGGCGGTCACCACGACGTCTCGACTGCGGGCGAACTTGATGGCGTCGGTGAACTTGGTCGGTTCGGGTTTGCTGGCCGTGCCGAAGGCGAGGTTGATCACGTCAGCCCCCGCGTTGACGGCGTCGACGATCGCTTCGGCGACCACGAAGAGGTTGCCCCGACCGTCACTGTCCAGCACCCGCATCGGCAGGATGCGCGTTTTCGGAGCAGTCAGGGCCACGACTCCACTGATGAAGGTGCCGTGCCCGTAGGACTCGTCGACGGCACGGTCGGCGTCGTCGTCCACGCCGTTCTTGGACTCCGACGGGTTGGCGTCGTCGTCAACGTAGTCCCAGCCGGACGCGAGCCGTCCGGCTAACGCGGGATGGCTGAAGTCGGCACCGGTGTCCAGTACGGCGACCAGCACGCCGGCGCCATTGGCCACCCGGTGCGACTCGGCCAGCCGCAGCTGACGGCTGGCCAGCTGGTCCTCCCAGGTGGCCGCGTCAGTGCCGGCGTCGTCCGGGTCGCCGTCCGGCCAGGCGTGGTAGCGGCCGTCGGAGAGGTCGGCCGGGACGTTGGACTCGGCGTACGCGACGGCGTCGTGGCTGCGCACCTGGACCGCCAGCTTCTTCGACCAGTACTTGGTGCGGCAGTACTGCGGGTCGGTGGCCCGGACGGTGTGCAGGCCGTGTGAGCTCAGCAAGCGCGGACCGCGTACGACCGGATAGGCCTTGAGGACCTCATCGATGCTGTGGCCGCGGGCCAGCTTGACGACGACCTCAGCCCGGTCGGACGGATCAGTCGACGAGCACGCGGTGGTCTCTGCGCCGGCCGTCACCGCCACCGATCCGGTGGTGGCGACAACCAGGAGCAGCAGGAGAAGGCGATGTCGCAGACTGGTCATGAGGCGGCTCCGATCAGATCACGGGCTGAGGCAACGTAGGCGAACGGTGCCCAGTAGAAAGGGTGGGGATGGTGGCGGGCGGTGGCAAGCTGCGCTTGCCGGAGAGCATCGGCCGGATGACTGCCGCCGACGAGGTGGCCATAGAGGTGTCCCATCAAGGTTGCGGTGACGTCGTCGTCCACCGCCCACTGGCTGACGACCACTCCACTGGCGCCGGCAGCGAGGAAGGCCCAGCCGAGTCCGACGGGTTCGGCGGTGCCGGTGCCGTAGCGGCCCGACTCGCACGCGCTCAAGGTGACCAGCGCTCCATCCAGCTCTAGGTCTAGGATCTCGGCGGCCGCGACCCAGCGATCAGCCAGCCGCAGGGAGGAGAACAGTGCGTTCGCCGCGCGATAGAGGCCGTGGCAGGCGATATGAAGCGCTCCTGGACCCGGCACGGAGGTCATCAGTGCATCGGAGGTGGCCTCGGAGCCGAGGAAGACACGAGTGTGCGGAAGCAAGCCGGCCAGGGTTTCGGCCTCATGGCTCACCGACCGAGCCCGCGCGTCGGGAACCGCCAGCACCACCGTGCCCTGGTCCAGCGAGGCTGCGCGGGTTTCTTGACCCGCCAGGCTCGGCGACACCGTGATGGTCCACCGGTCGATCAGATAGTCGGACCCGTCATAAAGGGCGTGGAACGGCACCTGGTGGAGACGCCGGTGCGGCACCACGACCAGGTGATCCACGCCGTCGGCGATCAGTTCGGCGACCGGCTCGATCAGCATCCGATACAGCGAGCCGAGAATCTGTCGGCAGGTTTCGAGCAGGGCGATCTGATGGCGTCCCACGAAAGCGGCGCCCATCCGAAACCGGCTCCACTGCGCGGCCAACCGGTCCAGTTGCACCTCGACGGGCTGCAGGGCGCCGGTCAACCGCTGGACCTCGACGCGACCACCGCGGGTGACGAAGGCGAGAACGTCGTTTCCGCTGACGTGGAACTCGAGTCCCACGCAGTGACTGTTCTCCTCAGCGTCGGGTGCTGCCGGCTGCGGCGGGGCCACCGGTGCCGCACTGAGTGGCGCCCTCGCCCGGAGGGTGTTGATCTGGCGTTCCAGATCGGAGGCCCGCAGCCGAAGGGCCGGAGCCCGGGAAGAATCGGTGGAGATCAGCGCTCCATAGACGGCGTTCAGGTCGATGCGCAGCTGGTCGAGCTGGGAGTCCAAGTCCGGCGTCGAACCGGGAGCCGGGGTTCGCAGCCGGCGAGGAGCGCCGACGGTCCGGGTCCGCAGATCCTCCAATGTTCGGTTCTTCGAGCGATCGGCGACCCGCAGTGCCTCAGCGACAGCCGGCCTGGTTGCCCGCTGCAGGAGCAGCTCGGTCAGCTCCTCGTCGGCGGCCAGCCTGCCCGCCCGAAACGCCCGGCGCGTCTCGTAGGTGGGCAGGCTCGCACCCACCCGCTCGGCGTCGGCGATGGCCGCCCTGAGGAGGCGCTCGGCCAGCACCTCGTGTCCTGCGTGGCGGTGATCGCGAGCGGTGCGTACGTCGCAGGCGTAGCGCAGCTGAGGGAGACCGAGCTGGGAGGCGAGTGCGGTGGCCCGCGCCAGGTGGGCAGCCGCGGTCGCCGTGTCGTCGGCGCTGTCGCACAGCCGAAGCTCGGCCCAGGTGAGGGGGATGAGCCAGCCCCCCGCTTCGAGCGCTTCGGCGGCCTCAGCGGCCAGCCGGACCGCCTCGCCGTGGTGATGCTGAGCGGCGGCGATATCGGCCTCGGCGAGTTTGGCTCGGGCTTGCCCTTGGGCGTCCCCCACCTGGGCAAACATGGAAGCTGCCGCGCGCACCGCACGCCCAGCCTCGTCCAGGTTCCCGCTGTCGGCGTGAGCCTGCGCGATGAGGAATCGGGCCGTGGCGGCGTCGTGTGCCAGCCCTGACGCCAGGCTGGTCTCCAAGGCGGCGGCCGCCTCGATGCAGGCCTCCTCGGCCAGCCCGACTCCGAGATAGACCCGGGCGATCGCCAGCCTGATCCGAGCCGCTTCGGTTTCGGCTCCCAGCTCGTCGAGGGTGACCCGGGCCGGCTCCAGGACCTCGAGGGCAGCGCGCAGCTCGCCCACCTGCTCCAGCGCCTGGGCGACATGACCCAGGCACTTGGCCGACCACAGTCGGTCACCGGCGTCGGCGAACATCGCCTCGGCCGACTGGAGGACGCTCAGTGCTTCCCGGCCCCGCCCCAGCTCAAGAAGCTCGACGCCCCGATTGGCTCGCGGGCGGGCGGTTTCCTCCGCCATGCCCAGGTCCAGATAGGAGCGCTCCGCCATCGCGTACGCGCTGAGCGCCCGCTCGTGCTCGCCGACGAACCCGTACGCAACGCCGACGTTCTCCAGCGCGGCGGCCCGAGTCCACTGCCGCAGCTCCTCCTCGTCGTTGGTTACGGTCAGGCTGTCCAGCGCCGTGATCAGGTCGGTGCCGACCGCGAGGGCGTCGCTGTGACGGCCGAGATCGTCAAGGATCTGCATCCGGCCGAGATCGGTCCGCAGCGACTGGAGGTGCTGACCGGCTCCCCACCAGACGTCACGCGCCCGGCCGATCAGCTCCAGCGCCCGGTCCGGCTGGCCGCGTTCGGCGTGCACGCGCGCCAGCAGATAGCAGGCGCGAGCGCTGGCCGAGGCGATCCCCAGTCCCTGGGCCGATGCGTCGCAGAGCTGCGCCAGCTGGCTGGCCGCTTCGGGGTTGTCGTGCACCAGCTCCTGGGCCCGGTCGAGGACCCAGTCCAGGCCCTTGACGTCGGCCAGCCCCTCGTCTTCGAGGTGTTGCAAACGAGCGCCGTCGGTCGTCAGCAAGAGCAGATCACCCACCGAAGCGGGCAGCCGCTCGGTCACGTCCCGAAATCCTCGGTTCGCAGATCGAGAGCAATCTTGATGGCCAGGTCGCTGTTGGTCACGCGCAGCTCAGTGGCGTCCTCAGGCACGTCGACCAGGGAGAACCGGCCGAGGGCGTCCCCGTCGATGGTGCGCTTGGTGCCACTCGGGCCGGTCACGACGGCCTCGAAGATCGGGGCCTGGGCGTTGTCGTTCAACAGCACCTGCCCGTCCAGTCGGACGACATGGCCGCCGACCCGGCTGACGTCGAGGACGAGGTCGGCGCGATCGGTCGTGTAAGCCAGATGCACGAGTCCTTCGGAGTCGCTGGGGCCACGAACGCCTACCGGCGCCAGGTCCAGCCGACTGTCGAAGAGCAGGCTGGCCTTCAGCTCCAAGCGTGGGTGGTCAAGGGTCGCTCGGGCGCGGCTCCAACGCGCGTAGTAGCGGCGCAGGTTCTGGTTGATGATCGGCGGCGGTTCGTGCAGCGGCAACTCTTGGGCGAGATCGAGGAACTCCCGCAGCCAGTCGACGGCAGCGACGGTCTGCGGATCGCCGGACACGACGGCTTGTGACACTCCGTCTGCGGTCGTCTGATCGAGCCGTCCTTCGACCCAGTCGACCAGTTGCGGAAAACTGGGGCGAACGTCCCCACCTGGGCTCATGCCGCCTCCTTGGTTCATGCCGCCTCCCCCAAGATCTCTCGAAGTCGAGCCAGGCAGCGCGCCCGAAGCGGGCCGATGCTGCCAACCGCACGGTTGAGACGCGGTGCGATGGTCGCGTAGGAGGGCGAATCAGAGTCCAGATAGAGCGCGGTCAGCAGTTCGCGGCAGGGGTCGCCCAGCTGCTGCAACCCCCCGTGCAGCCACGCCAAGCGCTCCCAGTCCTCGATCGCGTCTGCGGGAGCGCTCGCTTGATCCAACGAGCCGGTCACCCGCTCGGTGCGCCGACGATTTCGCCAGGCTTGCCGACGGGCCACCGTCATCAGCCAAGAACCGAGCCGCTCGTCTTCTCGCAGGAGGTCGATGGCGTCGAGGAGAGCGATGAAGGTGGTCTGGGTGATGTCTGCCGCGTCCTCCCGGCTCATGCCGTTGCGGAGTGCGACGCTGAACACCAGGCGTTCGTATCGTCCGACCAAGGTCTCCCAGGCTTCGGCATCGCCGGTACGGCACCGTCGCAGCAGATCGCTGTCCGGCACCGGCTCGGGATTCGCCGCCCACGCGCCCACCCTGCCGGCGTCGCGCGCACGACTGATCGTCGTCAGGTGAGCACGCTGATTCGCTGGCTCATGCGCCACGAGACCACCCCCAGAGGTGCAACTCCGCCGGCCGCTCCGCAACAGAGTCGTCACTGTTCCCGCGCCGTATTGACTTTCATACGCGAGTTCAACGCACAATACACCGTACGCTTGGTCGGTACCTGAGATTGACGGCGAAGTGATGGACATCGAAGACGGCGTACGAAACGAGCGGTGATCGTGGGGCACGGCCCGCTCGTGCACTTCTGTTGCTCCCCGAGAGCGGCTCACCTCGGACATCGCTGCCCCCCTAGCTCCGATGTCCGAGGTGAGCGTGCGCCCCTGATCCACTAGTGCCGGCCCGGGGGCCGTTTGATTCAGCCCGGTCAGATTTCTTTTTTTGCAGAGCGGGCGCAGGCAGTCGTCGCTCTCTCATCCGCCAACCTCGGCGTCGAGCACCGGCACATCCAGGCATCTGCGATCAGGTGCTCCGGCGAAGGCCTTCGCGAGCTCCGAGGCTGATCAGCGTGGACCGGACCCGTGCCCAACCGGGACTGGTGTGGGCTTCGTCGGGAAGATCTTGCTCAAGTTTGTTCAGGGCGTCTCGCAGGGTTCGGTCCGCCTGGTTGAGCCCGCTGGCGTAGCGGTCGTCGAGGAGGTACTGAGCAGAGAGGTCATGGGTTCTCGCGGCGGCCCAAGCGAGGCGATCGAGGAAGATTTCCAGAATCCGGGCGCCGGCCTGGACGTCATCGGTGTCGGTCATGGTGAGGAACTCGAGTTCTGGTTCGAGGCCCTGGTGCTTCACCTGACTCTGGCTGAGCGCAAGGGCAGTCCCTGCCGGTGGCAGGGGTGTCCCTTCCGCC
>DASQDG010000010.1:0-4019 GCA_035634295.1 Propionibacteriaceae bacterium
GCCGCCGAGGCCCTGGACGGTCCGCGCCACGATCAGCCAGCCCATGGTGGGTGCCAGCCCGCCCACCACCGAGCCGATCAGGAAGATGCCAAGAGCGATGAGGAACAGCGAGGACCGGCCGACCTGGTCACTGAGCTTGCCATAGATCGGCATGGTGACGGTGCCGGCGACCACGTACGGCGTGGTCACCCAGAGCATGTGGTTCACCCCGCCGAGCTCACCGACGATCGTCGGCAGCGCGGTGGCGAAGATGTTCTGGTCGAGCTCGGACAGCAGCAGGCCGACCATCAGCCCGGCGAACAGCAGATACAGCCGCCGGCGGCTGAGCTCGGGCACCGGCTCGTCGACCGGCGGCCGAGCCGGACGGGAGGAGGTGACCACGACTTTCGAGGCTACCCGCGCCGGCCCGACGACGCCGTTATCGATAGGCAGGGACGCCGAGGAGCCGATCAACGGTGGTGAAGCCGTACCCCCGCTGTCGCAGCAGGTCGACCAGTGGCCCCACCGACGCGACGGTCTGCGCACGGTCGCCGCCGCGTGCTTCTCGGCCGTCGTGCAGAATCAGCACCGTGCCTGGGCCGACCCTGCTCGCTGCTCCCGCGGTGAGCCACCGCGCCGGCGGCTGAAACACCTCCAACGAGTGCCCAAAGGTCCCGGAGACGACCTGCAGCCCGGCCGACTGCACGCTCCTCAGCACCCACGGCCAGTGGCAGAGCCACGGTGGGCGATAGAGGGCAGGCCGCACACCGGACACCTCGGCCAACGCCTGCTCGCCCTGTTCGATCTCCCGCCGCTGGCGCGGCTCGCTGAGGTAGCGGCCGAAGGAGTGGCTGAGGCTGTGGTTGCCGAGCACGTGTCCGCTGTCCACCACCCGTCGGGTGACAGCCGGAAAGCGCTGAGCGCAGCGGCCCACCTGGAAGAACGTGGCCGGCACCTCGCGGTCCTGGAGGGTGTCCAGCAACCGCGACGTGTACGGCTCGTTGGGCCCGTCGTCGAAGGTGAGGGCGACCACCTTGCGGTCGGTGTCGCCCTCGTACGGGAAGGCGCCAAACAGCTGCGAGCGAGAGCCGAAGGCCGCCCAGTAGGCGACGCTGGCGGCCACGAACGCGCCGCCCGCTGCCGCCGCTGCGCTCATGGACGTGGGTCGACCCGCGTCCAAGGCTTGCTGTCGCGGCGCGCTCCGGTCGCCGCGCCGCACCGCCGGCACACCTCGCGCACCTCGTCGGCATGGGCACCTGTGGCTGGCTGCACCTCCGCCCAGTCGGTCCCCGCAAACCGGATCAGACGCGACCTGCTGAGCGCCAGCCCGCACAGGGTCTGGTTGGTGCCCGGGCGCCAGGCGTGCACCATCCCGGCGGGGCGGCGTACGTTGTCGGGATCGATCCAGGAGTCGGTGGCCGCTACCGAGGTCCCCATCAGATCTCCTCGCCGTCGGGCGGTGCCGGGCACAGTGCCCTGGAAGACTTTATCGAGCAGGCGTACAGCGCGCTCCCTCGCGATACGTTGGGGATGACGACGAGGAGGGACTGTCATGACGACGACCGAACCAGTGGTGGGTGCAGCGGGTAGTGAGTCGGCGGCAGCCACCTCACCACCTGAGGCTATCCGGCAGGAGGCCGCGCTCTATCGGGACGGCGTCGTCGGCCTGCCGGGCTGCTTCGCCCCGGACTGGGCCGACGCCCTCCGCGAGGACTTCGAGCAGGTGTTCGCTTGGGCCCAGAGCTATCCCGGCGGCACGATCAGTCGCGGCCCGGCGCGCCACTACTTCGCGGTGCAGCCCGAACGCATCCGCGGATTCTGCGACCTGCTGACCCACCCCGCGATCACCGCGTTGTGCCGTCAGGTGCTCGGGGATGATTATCTGGTGGTCGAGCTCGGTTTCGACGTGCCGTTGGCTGGGGCGCGCGACCAGCCGTGGCACCGCGACTTCGCGACGCCGCCCGAGACGGCCCAGGAGGGCCGCCTGACCTCGCTGGCGTTCAACATCACCACGGTCGACGTGACTCCGGATCTGGCACCCTTCGAGATCGCTCCAGGCACCCACTTCGACGACGGGTCGGACTTCGCGCACGGGATGTTCCCGGCGCCCGAGGCTTACGGCCGGTTCGAGAGCCTGGCCAGCAAGCGATATCCACGGCGGGGCGACGTGTCGGCGCGCACCGGGCTGACCGTGCACCGTGGAACGCAGAATTTCTCCGACCGCTCCCGAGCCGTGCTGATCCTGGGCGTGGTGACCGGCGACACCGACCCCGAGGAGGTGGCCGTGCACGGGCTGGAGATGACCCGGACCTATCACGACGGGCTGCCCGAGGAGGTTCGGTCGCACCTGCTGTGCCGACTGGTCGACGAGTTGGAGCCGCTGGTGCAGAAGCACGACATCGAGGGGTTGATGATGGGCGGCTGAGGCGGCAGCCGCCCCAAGGTCAGCTGGTCCGCTGCGTCTTCAGATAGACCGAGAACGTGTGCCGATAGGCCATCGCTGCCAGGTTCGCCAGTGCCGCAGGCATCCGCGGCAGCCGGTCGCCGATCTTGGCCCGGGCCGCCTCGTTGACGTCGGGGGCGAGGCCGTGGCGGCGGCACGTCTGCTGCAGCTCGCGCAAGCCTCGATAGAAGGTCTCGGTGTCGCTGTAGTGGCCATAGATCTCCACCCGCTCCGACAGCGGCCGGTCGCCGAAGTATGGTGCGGCCAACCCCATCGCGAGCAGCGGGCGCAAGGCCAGTCGACGCGCTCGACCCTTGGGCAGCCAATGCACCACGGGAGCCAGCAGGTGGCTCTCCACCGGCCGCCACCGCGCCGGAAAGACGTGCAGCCCGACCCCGCCGACCTTGCTGACCCGAGCCACCTCGGAGCAGAACTGATCGAGGTCGGCCACGTGCTCGATGACCTGATCGGACAAGATGACGTCGAAGGTCTGATCGGGGAAGGGATAGCGCCCCTCGAGCAGGCGCAGGCGGTCACCGCGCCCGGATCGTTCCACATAGTCGCGGCCTTGAGCGAGATAGCGCTCGTCGATGTCCAGCCCGTAGGCGTCCCAGCCGGAATCACACAACCACGCGACCGTGTCCCCGCGCCCACAGCCGACGTCCAGAACAGTGATTTCGGCTGTCTCCCGCCCGGAACGATGGCGGAAGTCGTCCAGAAAGGCACGAAAATATCGTGCCGGTACTGTCGGTGACGTGATCGGCTCGAGTTTCGCGTGCCCCTCGTGTTCGGTGAATCTCGGGAGCGCTTTTGCCATGACTGGAAAAGGTTATCGCTAACCTGCTGGATCATGGAGCCAACGCGATCTCTGGAGCGATATCAGGCCACCTGTCAGGATCGGGCGCTCGGCTGTCGGACAGCCACACTCTGCAGGCCGTGAAGGGAAGTCGGAGGTGACCGTACGCAAGGTGGTGTGGCGCCTGGTCTACGGGCTCTTGGCACGGCGGGTGCGGGCGCCCGAGTGGGCCTTCATGAACTATGGGTTCGCCCCGCTGGACTTCGACGGCGACAAGTCGAGCGCGCTGCCGGCTCTGCTCGCGGGTGACGAGCCCGACCGGCTGTGCATCCAGCTGTACGAGCACGCCCTCGGTGGCGCCGACCTCGAAGACCTCGAAGTCCTGGAGGTGGGCTCGGGGCGAGGGGGCGGAGCGTCCTATCTGAGTCGCTACCGCCGGCCGCGCTCGGTCCTGGGCGTGGACTTCTCGCAGTCGGCCGTCGACCTCTGCCGGCGGGAGCGCCGGGGGCCCGGCCTGACCTTCGTACGCGGGGACGCGCTGTCGCTGCCGGCTCCCGACGCGTCCTTCGACGCCGTGGTCAACATCGAGTCCTCCCACTGCTACGAGTCCATGCCTCGCTTCCTGTCCGAGGTTCACCGGGTGCTGCGGCCGGGCGGGCACTTCTATTTCGCCGACCTGCGGGACCGTTCAGCCGTAGCTCTGCTGGAGGAGCAGCTGGCGCACTCAGGGCTCGAGCTGGAGGCGATCACGGACATCACTCAGCACGTGCTGGCCGCGCTCCGGCTGGACAACGCCCGCAA
>DASQDG010000011.1:0-71007 GCA_035634295.1 Propionibacteriaceae bacterium
GGCTAAGCGGCTGAGTAATCGCCTCTTTCGGAAAAGACGTTTCGGGCGTTGTCGAAATGCGAGCGCACTGCAAGACTGATTTCGTCGCCTGCACTGATTCGGTGCAGCATTTGGGCGGTGTTGCTCACTCGGAGGCGCTTATGCGTAAAACATTGACCGGCATAGCCACCCTGGCCCTTGGACTGGCGCTCGTTTCGCCGGTCGCCGCGACAGCCGTGGACGACGTCAACACCAGGAAGCTGCGCAGCGCCGTCACCGTGAACGGCATTCTGCAGCACGAACGCGCGCTGCAACGGATCGCCAACCAAAATGGCGGCACCCGCGCCTCAGGCACGCCGGGCTACCAAGCCTCGGTGGACTATGTCGCCGGCAAGCTCCGCCGCGCCGGATACTCGGTGAGGCTTCAGGAGTTCACCTTCCCGTTCTTCCGTGTGCAGGCGCCGGCACAGCTGTCACAGGTGTCGCCGACGGCCACCGAATATGAAACCAGCACCTTCACCTTCTCCGGCAGCGGTGCGGTGACCGGGCAGTTGGTGCCGACGAGGGACATTGTCATCCCGCCTGCGGCCACCCCCAGCAGCACCTCCGGCTGCGAGCCTGGCGACTTTCCGACCGCGCCGGCGACACCAGCTGTGGCGCTGATCCAGCGCGGCACCTGCGAGTTCGGCGTCAAGGCCAGGAACGCCGCCGCCGCCGGCTACGACGCCGTCATCATCTTCAACGAGGGACAGCCGGGGCGGACCGAGCTCTTGACCTCGGTCACGCTCGCTGCGCCGGCCAGCATTCCCGTCGTCGGGCTCGACTTCGCCAGCGGCGCTGCCCTCTACGCCGCTGCGCAGGCCGGCACGGTCACCGTGCGCGTGTCTACCTCGACGGAGGCCGACCTCAACGCCAAGACCTACAACGTCATCGCCGACACGCCCAAGGGCAAGAACGGCGACGAAACGGTGGTGGTGGGGGCCCACCTGGACTCGGTGGTGGAGGGCCCGGGCATCAACGACAACGGCAGTGGCAGCGCCGGCATCTTGGAGATCGCCGAGCAGATGGCCGCCCTGAAATACAACAACAGACTGCAGCGACGGGTCCGGTTCGCCTTCTGGGGAGCCGAGGAGTCGGGCCTGCTGGGTTCGACCCACTACGTGAACAACTTGACCGACACCCAACGTGAGCAGCTCTACGCGAACCTGAACTTCGACATGATCGGCTCGCCCAACTACGTCCGGTTCGTCTACGACGGCGACGGGTCCGACACCGCTGTCGCTGGGCCGGTCGGCAGTGAGGCGATCGAGAGGATCTTCACCGACTACTTCACCTCGGTGGGGCTGGCCAGCGAGCCAACCGAGTTCAGCGGTCGCTCTGACTACGGTCCCTTCATCGAGGTCGGCATCCCGGCCGGTGGGCTGTTCAGCGGAGCTGAAGGCATCAAGACGGCCGCGCAGGCCGCCACCTACGGCGGGACCGCAGGCGTGGCCTACGACAAGTGCTACCACCAGGCCTGCGACACCATGGCCAACCTGAGCTCGCGGGCCCTGTTCGAGCTCGGTGACGCGGCCGCGCACGCCGTCTACACCCTGGCTAAGTCCAAGAGAGGCCTCTACCCCGACGGCGCCCGGTTGCAGAGCAAGGCGGCACGGAAGGCGGTCAAGCCCGACCAGTCGGGGCACGCGCTCGCCCGGTGACACAAACCCTCCGGTGGCGCCCGAGCACCACCGACCAGCAGGGTGACTGTTGCGGTGCGGTAACACGGGGCCGATAGCCTCGGGCCTATGTTTGCCAAAGTCCTGGTCGCCAACCGGGGAGAGATCGCAGTCCGGGCGTTTCGGGCGGCCTACGAGCTCGGCGTCCAGACGGTCGCGGTGTTCCCCTGGGAGGACCGCAATGCGGTGCACCGGATCAAGGCCGACGAGGCCTACCAGATCGGTGAGCAGGGCCATCCGGTCCGCGCCTACCTGGACGTAGCCGAGATCATCCGGGCGGCTCGCGAGTGCGGGGCCGACGCCATCTATCCCGGCTACGGCTTCCTCAGCGAGAACCCTGAACTCGCCTCTGCCTGCGCCGAAGCGGGCATCACCTTCGTAGGTCCGCCCGCCGACGTACTGCAGCTTGCCGGCAACAAGGTGCGGGCGCTCGCAGCCGCCCAAGCTGCCGGCATCCCCACACTGCGGTCCACCGCACCCTCGTCCGACGTGGCGGCGCTGCTGGAGTCTGCGGCAGACATCGGCTTCCCGGTGTTCGTCAAGGCGGTGGCCGGCGGTGGCGGTCGGGGGATGCGGCGGGTGAGCGACCCGGCCGAGCTCGAGCAGGCACTGCACCAGGCGATGCGCGAGGCCGAGGGCGCCTTCGGCGACCCCACCGTATTTATCGAGCAGGCGGTCGGCCGCCCCCGCCACATCGAGGTCCAGATCCTCGCTGACGGCCATGGGACGATCCTGCACCTCTTCGAACGTGACTGCTCGATCCAGCGCCGCCACCAGAAGGTGGTCGAGATCGCCCCCGCCCCGCACATCGACCCCGCCCTGCGCGAGGCGTTGTGCCGCGACGCGGTCACGTTCGCCGAGTCGATCAACTACGCCAACGCAGGCACGGTGGAGTTCCTGGTCGAGACCGAGGGGGAGCGGGCCGGCCAGCACGTGTTCATCGAGATGAACCCGCGGATCCAGGTCGAGCACACCGTGACCGAGGAGATCACCGACGTCGACCTCGTTCAGGCGCAGATGCGGATCGCCAGCGGCGAGACCCTGGCTGACCTCGGCCTGTCCCAGGACCAGATCCGGATCAACGGCTCCGCGCTGCAGTGTCGGATCACCACCGAGGACCCCGCCAACGGCTTCCGGCCCGACACCGGCACCATCACCGCCTACCGCTCCGCCGGCGGTGCCGGTGTCCGGTTGGACGGCGGCACCGCCGACACCGGGGTGACGATCAGCGCCCACTTCGACTCGATGCTGGTCAAGCTCACCTGCCACGGTCGTACGTTCGAGGCCGCGGTAGCCCGGTCCAGGCGCGCCCTGGCCGAGTTCCGGATCCGTGGCGTGAGCACCAACATCCCGTTCCTGCAGGCGGTGCTGGACGATCCCGACTTCCTCGCCGGCGACGTGTCGACCGCCTTCATCGAGCAGCGGCCGCAGCTGCTCAACGCCCGCGCTTCAGCTGACCGCGGCACCAAGCTGCTGCGCTGGCTGGCCGAGGTGACGGTCAACCAGCCCAACGGAGCGGCACCGACGCTGCTGGATCCGGGCGTGAAGCGCCCGGCCGGAGTGGACCTCAGCCGCCCCTCGCCGTCCGGGTCACGCCAGCGCCTGCTCCAGCTCGGGCCCGAGGGTTTCGCCGCGGACCTGCGCGCTCGGACCGGCGTAGAGGTCACCGACACCACGTTCCGCGACGCGCACCAGTCGCTGCTGGCCACCCGGGTACGGACCAAGGACCTGCTGCGGATCGCCCCCTATGTCGGCCGGATGCTTCCCCAGCTGCTCAGCGTCGAGTGCTGGGGTGGGGCGACGTACGACGTAGCGCTGCGCTTCCTGCACGAGGACCCGTGGGACCGGCTGGCCGCGCTGCGCTACAACATGCCGGGACTCTGCCTGCAGATGCTGCTCCGGGGGCGGAACACCGTCGGCTACACGCCCTATCCGACCAAGGTCACCACCTCGTTCGTGGCCGAGGCGGCCGCGGTGGGCATCGACATGTTCCGGATCTTCGACGCCCTCAACGACACCGAGCAGATGCGGCCCGCGATCGAGGCGGTCCGGGAGACCGGCACCACCATCGCCGAGGTGGCGCTGTGCTACAGCGGCGACCTCAACAACCCGGCTGAGGATCTCTACACCCTGGACTACTACCTGCGGCTGGCCGAACGGATCGTGGAGTCCGGCGCTCACGTACTGGCCATCAAGGACATGGCCGGGCTGCTCCGTCCACCGGCGGCCACCACCCTGGTCACCGCGCTGCGCGACCGCTTCGAGCTGCCGGTGCACCTGCACACCCACGACACCGCGGGCGGCCAGCTGGCCACTCTGCTGGCCGCCGTCAACGCCGGGGTGGATGCCGTCGACGTGGCCAGCGCGCCGATGGCCGCCACCACCAGTCAGCCAGCCGCCTCCGCTCTGGTGGCCGCGCTCGAGCACACCGAGCGCGCCACCGGGCTGGACCTGCGCGCGGTGATGGACCTGGAGCCCTACTGGGAGGCGATGCGCAAGGTATATGCCCCGTTCGAGTCCGGGCTGGCCAGTCCGACCGGTCGGGTCTATGACCACGAGATCCCGGGTGGGCAGCTGTCCAACCTGCGCCAGCAGGCGATGGCGCTCGGGTTGGGCGAGAAGTTCGAGCAGATCGAGTCGATGTATACCGCCGCCAATGCCATTCTCGGCCGACCTACCAAGGTGACCCCGTCGTCCAAGGTGGTCGGCGACCTGGCCCTGCAGCTGGTGGCGACGGGCGCCGACCCGAAGGAGTTCGCCGAGCACCCGCAGGACTATGACCTGCCCGACTCGGTCGTCGGATTCCTGGGAGGCGAGCTCGGCGACCCGCCAGGTGGCTGGCCCGAGCCGTTTCGCACCAAGGCGCTGCAGGGCCGTACGGTGCCCAGGCGCGACGCCGAGGTCAGCGAGGCCGACTCGGCGGCACTCGATAAGCCCGGGCCCACCCGTCAGGCCACGCTCAACCGCCTGCTGTTCCCCGGACCTACCAAGGAGTACGAGTCGGGCCGCGACACCTACGGCGACCTGGGCCGACTGGACACCCTGGACTACCTCTACGGCCTGCGGCCCGGCGATGAGCACATGGTCCGCCTCGGCAAGGGCGTCAGCCTGATCCTCGGTCTGGAGGCGATCGGCGAACCCGACGAGCGAGGGATGCGGACCGTGATGTGCACCATCAACGGCCAGCTCCGGCCGGTCCGAGTGCGCGACGAGTCGGTCCTCGTAGACATCAAGGCGGCCGAGCGCGCTGACCCATCGCAGCCTGGCCAGGTGGCCGCGCCGTTTGCCGGGGTGGTCAGCGTGACGGTCAGCGAGGGCGACGAGGTGCAGGCCGGAGCTGCGGTGGCGACGATCGAGGCGATGAAGATGGAGGCGGCCATCACCGCCCCGGTGTCGGGGACCGTGCAGCGCCTGGCCCTCGGCGCCGTCCAGCAGGTCGAGGGCGGCGACCTCGTACTGGTGATCACGCCGGGCTAGGGCCTCAGTTCGCCCAGAACCCCACCAGGTCCGGCACTGGGCGCTGCGCACGCACCGCCTCGTGAGCCCAGACGTGGAACCCGTCCAGCCAGGTGACCAGCGCGGCGACCAGCTCGGCCTGCTCGCGGGTCTTCACCTGCGGCACCGCAGAGCGATAGGCCGCGGCCATCGCCAACGCCTTGGCGTGTGGGTGGCAGCCGACGGTGAGGCCGTGCACGGGGAGCAGCGGAACGCTGCTGGGCGAGTTGAGCAGGTGTCGCAGGCCCGCCGCCGCTGAGACCCCGCCGCTGGCCAAGGCGAAATCCAGTTCGTCCAACGACTCGGGAGTGAGGTTCATCAGGGTCGAGCTCCAAGCGGTCCCCTGCACCAAGGTCTCCAGCAGTCGCCAGCTGGCCCCGAGCCGGTCCGGCGGCACGTAGGCTCCGGCCAGCAGCACGTCCAGATCCTGCGGCACGGGCTGGGTGGGCGACACCACCGCCGCCCCCGGCGGGCGCTTGAAGATCGGGCCCAGCTTCGTCAGCAGCCCGCCTCGTCCACCGCTGGCGACAGTGGGTGCGAGCAGTTGGGAGGCAATCCCGCGCAGCCGCTCCTGCTCCTGCGGGCCGGCGCCGAACACACCCCGAACCTCGTCGATGCCGATGGCATACAGCCGCAGCTCACCCATGACCGACACGCTAACTTGCCACCCACCGCTGCAACCTAGGGTGGCACCATGAACACCCGGGCGCGTCGGCTGATCGTCTCGGGTCTGCTGGGCGGCCTGCTGCTGTTGGTTGTCGTGGTCTCGGTCTGGCCCCAGGTCCGGTAGGTGTCAGAGACCGCCCCAGACGGCCACGGCTCCCGAGTGCCCGATCCGTACGGTCTGCACCACGGCGACCACGGCGCTGACCACCGTCACCAAGGCGCCCACCAGCAGCATCAGTCGGCCCTGCGAGTGGTTGCGGTCGACCAGTCGCTGCGCGACCACCAGGGTCGCCACACCGAGGAACAGCAGCACGGCCCAAACCAACAGCGAGTCACCGATGGCGAAGTGCTCGGCCATCTTCGGCGACACCTGCTCAAAGGTGGCCGCGAAGTTCTCGCCCGACTCCTGGGCGATGTAGGTCGACACCGCAGCCCCGAAGGCGCCCACCAGAACCAGCTCCCCGTAGCGCAGCCGAGCCCAGCGCAGTAGGGCGATCGCCAGTCCTCCGGTGGCGGCCAGCGGTACCAGCACGACGACGGCGTGCACCAGCAAAATGTGCAGCGGCAACCCGAAGACGGTCATGAGTTGAAGGGTAAATGGACTTCCTAGGAATTGGCTGTGGTTGGGGTGGGGCCGCGGCCTGATCGCGTAATGTCGCAGAGGCGGACGAGCCAGGACGAGTGAGGAGCAGCATGACGACGAAGCGGGCGACGCTGCTGCGTTCCCCGGTCGTCGGGCTGGTCGCGGCGCTGGTCGCCGCGCTGGTGACTGTGATGGCACTCACCCCACTGCTTGCGTTTGCTGCCGACCGGGTCGCTTTCGTCATCCGGGATGGGCGCGTCACTGAGTCCTCCGGCCTGGCCCGCGACGTCGATCAGAAGATCTTCTGGACCGTGAACGACTCCGGCAGCGAGGGCACCGTCTACGGCCTGACCGCCAAGGGCGACGTCCAGGGCGTGCTGGGTTTCCGGGTGCAGCCCACCGACGTCGAGGCGGTTGCCTTGCACGACGACCGGCTCTACGTCGCCGACATCGGCGACAACTTCCGCGCCCGGGACACGATCTCGGTCTACTACTTCAGCGACGCGCGCCCCGACAACCGGACCAGGCCGTACCGCTCCTACGACTTCGCCTACCCCGACGGTCCCCATGACGCCGAGACCCTGCTGGTGGACGGTAACGGCCGGCTGTACGTAGTCACCAAGGAGCTCCGCGGAGGGATCTACGCCGCTCCTGAGAAGCCGTCGCGACAGGGGGTCAACCGGCTGCGCCGAGTCGCCGACGCGCCCGCGTTCGTGACCGACGGGGTGTTCCTGCCCGACAGCGACCGCATTGTGCTGCGAACGTACGTTTCGCTGGTGCTGATCGACGGCCAGACTTACCAGACTCAGGCCCGCGATGCCACGCCGTGGCAGCGCCAGGGGGAGTCGATTGCGGTGACCCTGGACGGGAAGTCGTTGCTGCTGGGCAGTGAGGGCAAGAACTCCTCGGTCCTGCAGGTCGCGGTCCCAGCCAAGCTGGGGGCCGCGCCGGTGGCGGGCAGCGCGGCGCCGGCCAGCCCTGCGCCGACGCCGACGCCTGAGGCCGCCGAGGAGGACCCGGCAGAGGATGAGAGCGCTGAGGACACCGATCCGTCGGCCAACCGGACCGGCACCTTGGTGGCGCTGGGGTTGGCCGCGCTGGTGTCCTTGGCGGCTGGTGTGCTGGTGGCGGCCCGCCGGCGCTAGCCGGCACTCTCACCCGGCGTCAGCCGCTCGACCACCCAGTCAATGCAGCGACACAGCTGGGCGACATCGGCCGGGTCGACGTTGGGGAACATCCCGATCCGCAGCTGGTTGCGCCCGAGCTTGCGATAGGGCTCGGTGTCCAGCACGCCGTTCGCGCGCAGAGTGGCCGCGATCTGGCTGGCGTCGACGCCTTGAAAGTCGATGGTGCCGACCACCGGCGAGCGATGCTCCGGCTCGGTCACGAAGGGTACGGCCACCGCTGAGGCCTCGGCCCAGCCGTAGAGCAGGGCTGACGACTCCCGGCTGCGGGCGGCCGCAAAGGCCAGGCCGCCCTGGCCGTTGAGCCACTCGAGCTGGTCGGAGAGCATGAACAAGGTCGCGATGGCCGGGGTGTTCAGGGTCTGGTTGAGCCGCGAGTTGGCGAGCGCCACCGCCAGGCTCAAGCTCTCGGGGATCCAGCGGTCGGTGGCGGCGATCTCCTCGGTGCGCGCGACGGCGGCCGGCGACAGCAGGGCAAACCAGAGTCCGCCGTCGGACCCGAGACTCTTCTGCGGGGCGAAGTAGTAGACGTCGGTGCTGGCCACGTCCAACTCGACCCCTCCGGCCGCCGACGTCCCGTCGACCACCACCAGGGCCTGGTCGTCGGCCCCGGCGATCCGGCGGACCGGAGCCAGCGCGCCGGTCGAGGTCTCGTTGTGGGCCCAGGCATAGACGTCGACGCCCTCGACCGCCTCCGGCAGCACCACCGAGCCCGCCTGGGCGGTGACCACCGACGGCGCGTCCAGGTGCGGGGCGGCGCCAGCGGCCGCGGCAAACTTGGCCGAGAACTCCCCGAAGCTGCCGTGTGCGCTGCGCTGTCGGATCAACGACGACACCGCGACGTCCCAAAAGGCGGTCGAGCCCCCGTTGCCCAGCACCACCTGAAAGCCGTCGGGCAGCCCGAACAGCTCCGCGATGCCCTCACGGACCCGCCCGACCAGGCTCTTAACCGGCGCCTGTCGGTGCGATGTCCCGAGCAGGGCGGCCCCCTCGGTCGCCAGGGCCTGCACCGTGTCGGGCCGGATCTTGGCCGGACCGCAGCCGAAGCGCCCGTCTTGAGGGAGCAGTTCTGCGGGGATCTGAAGCCGGGTCACGCTGGCCGATTCTGCCACGGCCGCATCGGCCGCCCTGAGGATTCGCCGCCACTGGAACACTGGCGGCATGAGCCGGGACCTCGCCGCAGAGCGGATCGACTACCGAAGCGAGCACCTGCTGGAGTCGCAGGTGCCCGCCGACCCGTACGGGTTGTTCGAGCGCTGGCTGGCGGATGCCTTCGCCGCGAGGGAGCGGGGGGTGCTGCCTGAGCCGACGGCCATGGTGGTGGCCACCAGTGTCGCCGGTCGGCCCAGCGCCCGCACCGTGCTGCTCAAGGAGGCAACCGCGCGGGGGTTCGTGTTCTTCACCAACTACCTCTCCGGCAAGGGTGCCGCTCTGGCCGACAACCCGCAGATCGCGCTGCACTTCGGCTGGTATCCGCTGCATCGTCAGATCCGGGTTGAGGGAACGGCCGAGCGGACCTCCCGGGCCGAGTCCGAGGCCTATTTCGCCACCCGGCCGCGGGGCTCCCAGCTCGGTGCCTGGGCTTCGGCCCAGTCGTCAGAAGTGGGTTCGCTGGAGGAATTGAACGCGGCCTACCAGGCGGTCGAGGAGCGATTCACCGACCAGGACGTCTGGTGCCCGGAGCACTGGGGCGGCTATCGGGTCACGCCGGCGAGCATCGAGTTTTGGCAGGGCCAGCCGAGCCGGATGCACGACCGACTGGCCTACCTCCGCGCCGGCGGAGGCTGGCGGGTCGTCCGGCTCGCCCCATGAGTTTCACTTCAGCGGATCGCCAGCCCGGAGCGCTTCACGCGTTGAAGCCCTCAGGCGAGTGAGTTCAGCTCGATCCTGACGGCCAGAAACTGGTCGGGGAAAGCCTGCAGCACCCGCAGACGCGGGTCCGGCACGGGATGCACCTCGGCCATCACCAGCGCGTTCAGCGGCGACAGCCGAGGGTCGGCGAGGACGGCGGCCAACGCAGGCCGGTCCCCTCCCGTGGCCACCGCGACCAGGGTGCCGACGTGCGGCAGCAGCACCCGTACGGCATGCTCCGCCGCGTCGGCGTAGGCCTGAGACGACTGGTTGTTCCGCCGCCGGGCGTAGCGCTGCTGGGACCAGCCGCCGGCCTTGGTTTTGCCCTGCACATAGGTCGATCCCACCTTCGACGCGATCAACTGCCTGCCCTCGAAGACGCCGACCGCATAGCCGCCCTTGCGGACCAGGACGGCGCCGACCCGACGTGGGACAGTCGCGTGGCGCTGCAGGTCCGCTAACACGTCGTGACCGGTGCCGGCCAATGGCGGAAACGGGATCAGAATGGCGGCCTCCGCGCCGTCGGCGGCACTCACCCGTACGGTGTTGCCGGCCAGGACGGCGTTCCCGTCGCCGTGCCGGGCGGTGAAGTTCACCAGCCACGGAGCCAGGCGAGCGGGAGCGATGGTCACACTTCGGGTGTCGCCAGTCAGCATGCCGCCTCCGGCTGGGAGCCCTGGGCGAGGTCTGCCCCGGACAAGGACAAACCCGCGAACTGGGCGGTTTCCCCTCAGCACCCATTCTGGCTGAGGTTCCCCCGGCCGGAGGACAAGTCCGACGTTCGCGGGTTCGGGTGAACAGCTGTGGATTTAGCCGGCCGCACGCGACCAGTGAAATCTACTTGGGCAGCGGCTAGCTAGCCGTCACCTCACATGTCCCAAAGTCATTCATTCTTTGGACCACCTCCTTTCCGTGTACGCCTACGGTATGCGGCACTTCGGTCTCGGTCAACGCCTTTGTGGGACTTCCGCAGCTGCCATGACGGCGCAAGCCGTAACGGGTCCTGCCGTCCCGTTCGACCCGCGGTTGATAGGTTTGCGGGTCTGTCAGCGAGCACGGGAATCTCTGGTCAAGGGCGAGAAATGGGCTACGTCAACGTGGGACTCGTGGGTCGGACCCCATGACCACCTCGCAGCTGCTCTGCGACCACCTGGTCACCCCCAACGCCACCCTCGAGCCAGGTCTGGTGACCGTGTCCGACGGTCTGATCACGGCCGTCGGCCGGCCTGGCGCCGAGGACGCTGCAGGTGCCGTACGGATCTCCGACTGGACGGTCCCCGGCTTCGTCGATTCCCACGTGCACGGTGGCGGAGGCGCTTCCTACCCCACCACCGACGCCGCCGAGGCGCTGCGAGCGCGGGACTTTCATCGCCACTGCGGCACCACCACCAGCTTCGCCAGCCTGGTCACCGCCGATCTGGGCACGCTCTGCGCTCAGATCGCCACTCTCGTCCCGTTGGTGGTCGCCGGTCACTTCGCCGGTATCCACCTGGAGGGGCCGTTCCTCAGCCCGGCGCGCCACGGCGCACATGATCCAGCGCTGCTCCGCCATCCCGACGCTGCCGCACTCGACCGGCTGCTGGCCGCCGGGGAGGGCCAGATCACCATGATCACTCTTGCTCCCGAACTGCCCGGCGCCCTGGCCGCGATCGAGCGCATCGTGGCCGCCGGCGCGGTGGCCGCGATCGGCCACACCGACGGCGACCACACCGCCGCCGCCGAAGCGCTCGACGCCGGCGCCACGGTGGTCACCCACCTGTTCAACGCCATGCCCGGCGTGCACCACCGGGAGCCGGGGCCGATCCCCTTGCTGCTGTCCGACCGCCGGGCCATGGTCGAGCTCATCTGCGACGGCTTTCACCTGCACCCCGACGTGGTGGCGTTGGCCATAGCCGCGGCCGGCCCCGAGCGGGTCGCCTTGGTGACCGACGCCATGGCTGCCGCCGGCGCTCCCGACGGCCACTACAGCCTTGGCGACCACCGATCGGTCAGTGTCGTCGGCGGGCAAGCGCGACTGGTCACCGCGGATGGCCGTCCGGGCACGATCGCCGGCTCGACGCTGACCATGGCCGCAGCCTTCGCTGCCGTCGTCGCCGCCGGCGTACCGATCCCTGCCACCGCCTCGATGGCCGCCACCACCCCGGCGCGTCGACATCGGCTGGCCGGTGCCGGTGTGCTGGAGGCCGGCGCTCGGGCCGACCTCTGTGTCGTAGACGACCAGGGCAGCCTGCTCCGGGTGATGCAGTCCGGTCGCTGGATCCGATAGCCAGGCGGGCGCGCCACGTACGCAGGGGGGCGCGGGCCGGATCGACGGCTGCACACGAGGGGCGGATCGGACCTGTGACCGCGCACCTGTGCGGACTAGGAGCGCATCGCCTCATAGCGCTGCAGCGATTCGAGGCGCTCCGCGGCGTGGTCGACGATCGGAGCCGGATAGCCACCCGGCAGCCCGCCGGGACTGGTCCACGGCTCGAAGATGTGGTCATTCTTGACATCGGCGAGCTCCGGCACGTAGCGACGGATGTAGTCGGCGTCCGGGTCGAACTTCTCTGCCTGACCGGTGGGGTTGAACACCCGGAAATAGGGCGCTGCGTCGGTGCCGCACCCGGCGACCCACTGCCAGTTGAGCTGGTTCTGCGCGATGTCGCCGTCGTGCAGGTGCTCCATGAAATACGCCGCGCCGTCGGTCCACGGCACGTGCAGGTCCTTGATCAGGAACGAGGCGGTCACCAGGCGGATGCGGTTGTGCATCCAGTTGTCCTGCAGCATCTGCCGCATCCCTGCGTCGACCAGCGGATAGCCGGTACGCCCTTGCTTCCAAGCCTCGAACCGGGCCGCCGTGACCGGATCGCTCGGGTCGTCGGACCTCATCTGTTTGAACTCCGAGCGGACCGGCTCCGAAACCGCGTCCGGGCGCTGATAGAGCACGTCGGCGAAGAAGTCCCGCCAGGCCACCTGGCGGGCGTGCGCGGCGGCCCCCTTGGTCTGGTGGGTGGACAGCCCGGCCAGCAGAGTCCGCGGGTGTACGTGACCCCAGCGCAGCGCCTTGGACATGTGCGAGGTGCCGTCGGCGCCGGGGAAGTTGTTCATCTTGACGTAGTCGTCGGCCCCGAGCCGGTCCCGGTCGAGCCAGGTGCGCCAGGATGTCAACGCCACCGACTCGCCGACGCGGGAGGCCACCTCGGGGTCGGCCTCGGGCACGCTCTCCCGGTCGTTGACGGCCAGCCACTCGACGGTCGTCGGGTCAAGCGTGGCCGCCGGCGGGTGCACCCCGTGCGCCAGCCAGGCGCGATGGAACGGCGTGAACACCTGGAAAGGCGTCCCGTCGCTCTTGACGATCGTGCCGGGCGCCACGGCGTACGGGGAGCCGGTGGCCTGCAGCTCCACCCCGGCCGCGGCCAGAGCCGCCTCCACGGCGGCGTCTCGGCGACGACCGTACGGGGCGAAGTCGGCGCTGACGTGCACCTGCTCGGCTCCCACCGCCCGGGCCACCCGGGGCAGCACCTCGGCGGGCCGGCCACGGAGCACGTTCAAGCCGGGGCCGCCACCAGCGCGCAGGTCGGCGTTGAGGTCATGCAGCGCAGCGTTCAGCCACGCCGTGCGGGCCGGGCCCGCAGACCGCAGCAGCACCGGGTCCAACACGAATAGCGCCACGACGGTCCCCGAGCTGGCGGCGGCTAACAGGGCGGGGTTGTCCGCGAGCCGGAAATCGCGTCGCACCCACCAGACGGCAGGCGGCTGCGGTGAATTCATGCCCTAATGTTGCACCGAGAGTGCAGTCGCGGATGCACCTGAGGTCGACCCGTTCCGCGCAAGGGGACAATGGCAGCGTGAGTGATCTCATCGACACCACCGAGATGTATCTGCGGACCATCTATGAGCTGGAAGAGGAGGGCATCGTCCCGCTGCGCGCTCGGATCGCCGAGCGGCTACAGCAGAGTGGTCCCACGGTGTCGCAGACGGTGGCCCGGATGGAGCGCGACAACCTGGTCCGCGTCCAGGGCGACCGGCACCTCGAGCTCACTCCCGACGGGCGCAGCCGGGCCACCCGGGTGATGCGCAAGCACCGGTTGGCTGAGCGGCTGCTGATCGACGTCATCGGGCTGGACTGGGAAAAGGTGCACGACGAGGCCTGCCGCTGGGAGCACGTGATCTCCGAAGACGTCGAGCGCCGCCTGGTGACCCTGCTGCACGAGCCGACGGAGTCCCCGTACGGCAACCCCATCCCCGGGCTGGAGGAGCTCGGCTCGACCGCAACCCCGGCGGTTTTCCGTGACGGCAACGAGCACCTGGACACCGTGGTGCAGTCTGGCTCGGGCGACCAGATCCGGGTGGTGATCCAGCGGATGAGCGAGGAGATCCAGAAGGACGTCGAGATGATGGGGACTCTGCGTCAGGCCGGCATCCGGCCCGGTGTCGAGGTGCGCGCGGAGTCCGGAGGGCTCGGGGTCAGGCTGTCGGCCGACGGCGCTCCCAGTTGCGAGATTGATCGCGAGGCGTCGTCCCACCTGTTCGTGTCCCGGGTCTGATCCCTGTCATGAGCATCGCCGACCGCCCCTACATCGGCAAGCGAGGGATCCCGCCCGAGCCCAGCTGGCCGAGCAGCGTAGACCCGGCCATGCTGCAGAGCCTGATCGACGGCCACTGGTATGACGCGGTCGCCGTGCTGTTGGACCGCTCCTCCCGCAGCGACGAGCAATCGCCGAAGGTGCAGCGCGTGCAGGCGCTGTCGACCGCGGCCCGGCGCGTGCTGGATCTGGACGCCCAGGACTTCATCACCATCGCCAGCCAGTTCTCCGACTCCTGGATCGTCCGGTTGGCCGACTGCTCCTTCCCGCTGCTGCCGCGTGACCCGGACCGGGGTGCGCTCGGCTCGCTGGTGCCGCTCTATCAGCTGATGCTCGAGGTGATGGAGCTGCGGGCGATCCGCCGCGAGTCGATGCAGATGGTGGTCACCGCTCACCTGATCGCCGAATACCTGGTGCAGCTCGCGTGGGAGTCCACGCTGGGCCATGGCGGCGACCCTGAGCAGCTGGAGCCTCTGGTGGCCGACAGCCTTTGGGGTTCGGACGACATCTCGTGCCCGCACTCGCCGGCCCAGCGGAGCACGGCCCGGCGGACGCTGAGTGCGTGCCGGGGTGACGCGGCCGGTTACGTCGCCTATCTCGACCGGTTCCACTCACGCCAGGGCGAGGCCCTGGCTGTCTGTGCCCTCAACCACGCCACGGTCGGGCCGGGCGAGCGGCCCGACGTCGGGGTGACGTGTCCCAACCCTTGCGCGTTCGTCACCGACCTTCCGCTGGGCGTACGCCGGGATCTGGACGCCCGAGTAAGGCTGGCGCTGCTCTTCGTCCAGTCCCCGATCGTCGCCCTGCGCAACCACGCGCCGGTCGGCCACTTCTTCGGGGTGCCTTCGGACCAGGAGGTACGTGACGCGTGGCAGCTGACCTGGGAGCGGCTGAGTCAGGCGTGGCCGGACGGCGAGAACCCGCTGCACACGGTGGACCACATGTCCATGGGCGCGCTGCACGAGACATTGCCCGGCATGTCCACCCTGATCTCCGCGGTCGCCGGACGCACCATCGGCCCGGGCCACCTGATTCGAGATATCGCCCGTGACCTGACCCGCACCTTGGAGGCGCCGACTCGAGAGCCGCTGGCGTGAGCGAGTCCGCCGACTGGCGGCAGTATCTCGAGGAGTTCCACCGCGATCGCGCCGGGGTGGCCGAGGCGGTGCTGTCGCGGTCGCTGGCCGGTGACGAAACCCCCTACCACTGGCTGGCCCGTGCGGTGTCCGCCGACGCGGACGTGGTGCTCGACCTGGCATCCGGGTCCGGGCCGATGTCGCGAGAGTTGACGCGACCGGGGCGTACGGTGATCGGCCTCGACCGCTCGGCGCCCGAGCTCGCCGTGGCCGCCGACCGGGGCCCAGGTCCCTGGGTGAGGGGAGACCTGTTGGCGCTGCCATTTGCCGACGAGTCGGTGTCGGCGGTGACCAGCTCCATGGGCCTGGTCGTGGTGACCCCGCTCGGCCAGGTGCTGGCCGAAATCAGCCGGGTGCTCAAGCCCGGCGGGGTGCTGGCAGCCATTGCGCCGGCGCTGCGGCCCTTGGGGACCCGAGACCTGCGCGTGCTGACCCGGATCAACACCCGGCTGCGGACCAAACCGCAGTTTCCCGGGCCGGTGGAGCTGGCCGGGTTCAAGAAGACGCTGGCGCAAGCTGGGTTGCGCCGAGTGGAGGACGGTCGGGAGCGGTATTCGTTCACCGTAGCCAGTCGCGCCGACGCCGAGCTGATGATGTCGGCGCTCTACCTGCCGCAGACCCGGTGGTCGAGAGTGGAGGCGGCGATCGAATACCTCGAAGACCGGGTCGCCAAGCGAGGCCCGGTGGAGGTAGCGATCCCGATGCGGCGGGTGGTGGCGATCAAATAGCCACAACCTTCTCCGGGCAAGGGCCGGGGGAATAGCGCCGCGGATCGCTCCGTTGTCCGACTAAGAACAGAGCAACCGAGGAGACGATTCGCATGGCCACGATCGACATCAGCGCCGACAACTTCGAAGACACCATCACCGGGAACGACATCGTGCTGGTGGACTTCTGGGCCGAATGGTGTGGCCCGTGCAAGCGATTCGGCCCCATCTATGAGAAGACCTCCGAGCAGTACGAGGGCGTCGTGTTCGCCAAGCTCGACACCGACGCCAACCAGGGACTCTCACAGGCACTCGAGATCCAGGGCATCCCGACCCTGATGGCCTTCCGCGAGGGCGTCCTGGTGTTTAACCAGGCCGGCGCCCTGCCTGCCCCCGCCCTCAAGGACGTCGTGGAGCAGGTCAAGTCCCTGGACATGGAGCAAGTGCACGCGCAGGTGGCGCAACTGCAGGAGGAGCACGGCCAGCACCAGCACTGACCTGACGCTGTCTCGTCAGCGCGCAACGTCCGCGGCAGCCACGCGCCGTCTTCTTACTCGCATTGTGCTTGTGGGGGGTCGGCGCGGGCTGCCGTTTGTGCGCACAAGGCGGCCGCTGTGGCCACAGGGCGGGCCGGGCCCGTACGTCTGCGCGCACAAGGCGGCAGATGTGGCGCAGGTCGGCCCGGGCCCCCACGTCTCCGCGCACAAGGCGCTAATTGCGACCCGACTGTTGGCGTGCCGTACGTTTGCGCGCACAAGGCGCTGATTGCGACCCGAATGCGGCGTGGCCCGCACGTTTCCGCGCACAAGGCGGTAACTGCGACCCGAATGTCGGCGTGCCCGTACGTTTCCGCGCACAGGGCGGCAGCTGTGGTCCGGATGGCGCCCTAGCTGCCGTCGTACCGAGCGACTTACCCTCCGCCCGTGATGCTCCTCGGCGGCTCCACGAAGCGCGTCTCGGGGGTGTCCTTGAGATAGCTGTCCATGGCCGGCTTCCAGATCTTCATCCCCGCGTCGCCACTGCCGGAGCCTTCGAGTCGCACGCCGGTCGAGGGGATCCGGAAGCGCTTGACGCCGCTGCGGCGGAACTCCCCGGCGCGACGCGCCTTCTTGCTCTTCACGAACGGTTTCTGGGTGTTGTCGATCGAGATCATGGATACCCCGGCGATGTCGGGGGTGTACCCGGCGAACCAGACGGCCTCGTTGCTGTTGATCGTGCCGGTCTTGCCTGCCTGAGGACGCCGATCTGAGGTCCGTACGCGCCTGCCCGTACCGTCAGTCATCACGTAGGCCAGCATCTTGTTCACTCCGTCGGCCACCTTGGTCGACATCACCCGCTCGCAGTTGGCACTCGGCGGGTCGAGTCGAGTGCCGTCGGCCGTGGTGATGGCCTCGATAATGATCGGGTTGCAGTGCACGCCGCGAGCCGCGAAGGTCGCGTACGCCTCCGCCATGCTCAGGGGGCTGACCTCGACCGAGCCCAGCGTGAACGCGGGGATGTTCTGGTAGTAGTCGACCAGGTCGCGGTCGCCGCCGGTCTTGACGCCGAGCTTCTCGGCCATCTTGACCACCGGGCACATTCCGGTGTCCAACTCGAGCTGCACGAAGTAATTGTTAACCGAGAAGGCGGCCGCCTTCGACATGTTCATCCGGCCGTTCTTGCCGGTGGAGTTCGACACCCTCCAGCGGTCGGGGACAAACCTTGAGCGCTCGCAGCTGCGGAACCGCTTGTACTGGTAGTTCATCGTCTTCCGAGCGTTGTAGGTCTTGCTGAGCTTGGTGCCCTCCTCCAACGCCGCCGCGGCGGTGAACGTCTTGAACGTCGAGCCGGCCTGGTAGCCCTGGATGCCGCCCATCGCCGGGTCGGCCGACAGATTCCAGTAGGTCTCGCCCTTCTTGGCGTTGCTGCCCATCTCCGGTCGGCTCTGGGCCATGGCGACGATTAGGCCGGTGCCCGGCTTGATCATGTTCATGGTGGAGATCAGCGGGTCCGTGGGCCCGACAATCGCGTTGACCCTCTTCTGGGCGATGTCTTGGGTCTTCGGGTCGATGGCGGTCTGGATGGTCAGCCCACCCCGGTTGATCAGATTGGCGCGGTCCTCCTCGGTCTTGCCGAGGCTCGGGCTGGCCAGCATCGTGCGGCGGACGTAGTCGCACAAGAACGGGTAGCGGGTGCCAATGCAGCCGTTCCGGACGCCTTCGATGGCATCCTCGTCAAACTTGGCCTTTTTGGCGGCCGCCTGCTGCTGCGGCGTGATCATCTGCAGCTCGGCCATCCGCGCCAGCACCACGTTGCGACGCTCCAGGGCAGCTTCGGTGTTCTTGGCCGGGTTGAACGACTCGGGGTTCTGCACGAGGCCGGCGAGCAGTGCGGCCTGGGGCAGCGTCAACTTCGCGGCGGTGGTGCCGAAGTAGTGCTTGGAGGCCTGTTCGATGCCGTACGCGCCATCGCCGTAGTAGGCGATGTTGAGGTAGCGCTCGAAGATCTCGTCCTTGCTGAGCTGCTTCTCCAAGGCGATGGCGTAGCGGAGCTCCCGGACCTTGCGAGCCACCGTCGGGGCCTTGGCGTCCTTGACGCACGCGACGTCGTTGTTGCAACGCGTGACCAGCACCATCTTCACGTACTGCTGGGTGATCGACGAGCCGCCCTGGGTGTCGTCGCTGGTGGAGTTGACGACTAGGGCCCGGGCCGTGCCCCGGATGTCCAGAGCGCCGTGCTGGTAGAAGCGGTGGTCCTCAATGGCCAGCTGGGCCTGACGCATCACCGGTGCGACCTGGCTGAGGGGTACCGGAACCCGGTTCTCGGCGAAGAAGTATGCCAACGTGTCGCCGTTGCCCATCAGCACCCTCGACCGAGTAGGGGGCGTGCCGGTCTGCAGCTCCGCGGGCAGCTTGTCGAGCTCGGCGACCGCCGCGCGGCTGGTCAGACCGGCTACCGCGGCGACCGGAATGAAGAGTCCCGCGACCAGGACGCCGGCCAGCACGCTCACCAGAGTGAACATGGCCAGCGACGACGTGACGCCGCCGAAGCGCCGAAGGCGCAGAAAGCGCGCAGGTCGCTCGGCGGACTCGAGCGGGACAGATCGCGTGGAACGTGAAGGCATGGTGTCTCTATGGTGCCTTGCCGTGCCAAGGGGAGTTCTGAGGACTCGCAGACTTCGGGCCGCTGCGGCGCTCAGGACTGGCAAAGGCAGTATCGGCGGTGTGTTCGGGGTCGTCCTGGGCCGATACCCTGTGTCCTCGGCCCCCATAGCTCAGGGGATAGAGCAAAGGTTTCCTAAACCTTGTGTCGCAGGTTCGAATCCTGCTGGGGGCGCGACAGCGTTCGGCCTGGTCAGCAAGTTTTTGGTCGCTCTTCCGGGTGCTCGCGACGCTCCTACCCAAGGCAAGGGGTACGTCAGATCGCCGGGTCCGATCCGCATCTGCTCGTACACGCCCAGAAGGCCACCGGTCGTCAACACCCGGTGCACCTCGGCGAATACGGCGGCTTTGTCGGGGATGTTCATCCCGACATGAATCGGGCTCGCGCGGTCGAGCGAGGCGTCCGGTAACCCCGTGTCCGCCCCCGACGCAACCATGAACTCGACCGACTCAGAAAGGCCAACAGGCCGCTCAGCCGTTCGGCAGCCGCGACGAAATCCGGTGAGAGATCGACGCCAACGACCTGGCATCCGAACTCGGCGGCGGCGATCCGCGCAGGGCCACCGATGCCGCTCCCCACATCAAGCAGCCGCATTCCAGGGTTCGAGCCCAGTTGGTCGAACAAGTAATCGGGTCGCGTGAGGACCGCCAGCGTGCAGTTGATCAACGGCGGCAAGGTCGCTCACGGTGATCAACCCGGAATCGTGTCCTGCCGCCGACAAGGCGCTGAGAATCCCCCCGGCAAGGTCGTCACCGCTGTCGCGCTCGCGGACCAGCTTCCCGATGTCCAACGCCATGCACCACCTCTTGGAACCGTAAACCTTCAGAGGGCATCGCCGACAGGTCAGGGGGTATACGCACCATGGCCAGCCCACTGTCGTACAACCTTGAGTTGTCGAGCCTCGCAGGCCGCGCACGGGCTGAGACGGTGGTTGCCGAACGCAGACGGTGCAGAAGCAGTCCTGCTGGCGGCGCCAATGCAGAACTGCGTCCTGCCCATACCCCGTCATCTCGCGCTGCATCCGCGGATGGTCACCCCGTAGCCGTGGGAGGGCGGGTGTCCTCGCCGGCCGCGTGAAGGACGGTCCACTGGGGGAGTTTGTTGTCATCGTTCGCAACCCCCTTGTGCCAGGCTCCGACGAGCCGTTCCTACCTGCTGCTCCTGCTTCTCTTGCCCGTGTTGGTGATCTTCGGCATCCGGGTGGGCGTCTACCGGCTACGTAGGCGCTCGACGAATCAGCCGGAGCGGTGACTGTGATTAGTCCGCGGCGTCCGTGTCATCTGTCTCCTCCCCGGCGGCGTCATGGCTCGATGCCTTGGAGGCAGTGCTCGTGAGCACTCCTACGAACCCGAGGTGGCGAGGATGCGTTCGCTGACCGGTCAAACCGTCGCCGACAGGGAGCCTTCTCGACCCGAGCGAGAGCAGGTGGGCCGCCGTCAGCCGCAGCTTGACCAGGCTTTCACACCGCACGGACAGGTTGCGGCGTTCCGCCGAGGCGGGGACCCGGCCACCGCCACGACCTGGAGGCACATCCCTCGGCATATCCCAGACGCTCCTTGAGCGGGTCGCTCCGCCGGTTGAACCTGGGGACTTCGGGTAAAGCCCTTTGTGGTCGAGACTCGGCCTGCAGTGTCAAGAGGCATGATGACCCCATCTCGTGGGGATGCCCGCCTTTCCCGACGTCACTGGATGAAGGAGCCTCGCGATGGATACCAGTTGTCCGCTGGCGTTTGGGACTGCGGGACGGCGACGCCGATGAGACCGCCAGCGAGTGGCCCTGGCCGCGTGGCCGAGGTCGCTCCGGTTCTCGCCGGTCGTGGCGTCTTCGATGCTGTTCGGGTCGTGCTCTGCGACGCCGATGGCAACTTGTTTCCGTCGGAGGAGCCGGCCTTCGTCGCCTCTACCGAGGTCACCAACGAGTTCCTCGGCCTCAATGGCGTGCCTCGTCGCTACGACGCCGAGGAGCTGCGGCTGGCTACCACCGGCATGAACTTCCGTTCCACCCTGGTGGCGTTAGCTCTGGAGCACGGCATCCCGGTGGCGCCGGAGCTTGCCAAAGCGTCCGACCCGGCACGCCCAGCGCCTTCCAGCAACGCCTCGACCTTGACGCCTTCAGACGTAGACGCCTGGGTCGCTCGAGAGAAAGAGGCCGTCACCCGATATCTGCGCACCGTTCTTCACCCGGACCCGGCGGTCCTTGAGCCGCTGGCCGTGCTGGCCGAGTCCTACGAACTGGCCGCGGTCAGCTCCAGCGCAGACAGCCGCATCGCCGCCTGCTTCGAGGTAACCGGCATGGCGGAGCACTTTCCCGCCGAGCGGCGCTTCAGCGCCGAGGACTCACTGCCACGGCCCACCAGCAAGCCCGACCCCGCCATATATCTGCACGCTGGAAAGGTGCTGGGCATCGCCGCAGGTGAGGGTCTAGCGGTCGAGGACTCCGTGGCCGGGGCCACCTCCGCCGTGGCGGCCGGCTTCCCCACTATCGGCAACCTCCAGTTCGTCCAGCTGCCTGAGCGGGACGAACGCCGAGCCGCGCTGGAGCGGGCGGGAGTGGCCGCCATCGTCACCTCGTGGAGTGAGGTTTTGACGTGCGTCCACCCAGCGGGTTGACTCGGCAACGTACCTGCACGGCGCAACTCAGCAGGAGGAGGTCCTCGAAATTCTCAGTGACCAGCGTATCCGTCTCGTGACGCTCACCATCACCGGAACGGCTACGTGGTGTGCAGTTCGTCACCGATGTCGCACCCTATGAGCTGGCCAAGAAGCGACTTCTCATCGCCAGCCACTGCGCGCCGGGTTACCTCGGTCACCTCGCCGGCCACCGGACGAGCGCCGAGGTGATGGCGGAGTCCTTCGTGTCGGACCTGCACGCGGCTGCCCGAGCCCTCCAGGCGCGCCCGCGGAAAGCGATCACGCACTGCCTCGACGCGTCCACGCGACCATAAGGATCCCTGCCCACGTGCCTGCACCGATCAGTCCGGCCAGGGACCTGCTCGAGATCTGGCCCCTTGACACCACAATGGCACCTATCTCGGCCTGCTGGCCCCGGGTAACGAGTTGGGGCGCTGCTAGTGAGCGGTGACGCCTGTCGGGTGTGGTGGCTGTACGGACCGCCGACGGTGGGGAAGTCGACCATCGCGTGGGAGCTGTACGCGCACCTGCTGGCTGGCCAGCCGCGGGCCTATTTCGACGTCGACCAGGTCGGCATGTGCTTCCCCGAGCTTCCCGACGACCCTGGGCGCTATGTCCTCAAAGCCCGGGCCGCCGGCGCCCTCGTACGGTGTCTTGCCGACGCGGGAGCCGGCACGATCGTCGTCTCGGGCGTGCTGGACGAGGCCTCGCTGCGCGGCATCGTCGCCGAAGTCGAAGGCTTGCCGGTGACGTTGTGCCGCCTGCGCGCCGACCTGCTGGAGCTGAGCCGTCGGCTAGAAACCCGGTATGGCCCTGATGACGTGGCCCGCGCCATGACGGAGGCCCGCGACTGGGATCGCCGCGCATCGACCCACCCCGTCGTCGACACCGGCGTGGGCACACCGCTTGACGGCGCCGGCAAAGTGCTGGAAGCCCTCAAGACGGCCGAGCCGGAGGCCGCGCCAGCTTCTGCGGCCAACAGAACAGCCGCTGCTTCGTCCTCGGTCGCGCCCGGTGTCGCTGTGTTGATCTGCGGTCCCACAGGGGTGGGCAAGTCCACTGTGGGGTTCGCGTTGTTCATCCACCTGCAGGTTGGCGGCCCCACGGCCTTTCTGGACCTGCAGCAGGTCGGTTTCCTGGCCGATGTGCCCTCCGCGCAGGCCGCGGGGCACCGGGCCCGCGCTGCCTGGGTCGGCGCCCTCTGGCAGCAGTACCGGGCGGTTGGCGCCCGAGTCTTGGTGCTCAACGGCCAGGTCGGGCAGCAAGCGGATGTGGCGGCCTATCAGGAGGCCCTCGGCGACACCCCACTGCTGGTGTGCCGACTGTGGGCCGGTCCTGAGCGTCTGCTGGAGCGCCTCACCGCCCGCGCCCGCGGCGGGGGGCCGCAGCTGGCGGGCGACGAGCTGCTCGGCAGGTCTGCCGACGAGCTGGAAATCGAACTGGAGCGCTCCTTGGCGCAGCAGGCCGACCTGGATCAGGGGCTTCTGGCCGATGTTGACCTGGACACCGACGGACTAGGGCCAGAAATGGCGGCTGAGCGACTCGCGGCGCTGCTGGAGGAACGGTTGGCCATCGAGCAGGCGGGCACTGCCGCGCAGCCCGGATCGGAGAACGACAGTGCGCCCTCCACACATCTTCTGTGAAGGGCGCACTGGTGATGGGCTCACGCGAAGCGTTGGGAGCCCCGAGCGTTACCGCCGATTTCTGCGGCTCCGTCGGACTGCGGTCAATCAGCTGTTGTTGCGGCTGCCCGACTTGGCCAGGCCGCGGCTCACGAGGTAGCCGATGGTCAGCAGGGTGACCAGGAACCAGCCCTGGTAGGCGCCGAAGCCCTGGCCGTCCTCGTTGCCGTCGACCACCAGTGAGGCGATCAAAACGCCGACCACGGAGACGATGTAGACGATCAGCTCGGTGGTCTTGAAGGAGGGCTTGGTCTCCTGCGCGACGTTGTGGACGCCGTTGTTGGTGGCCAGCCCGCGGCTGGTGGTGACGTCGTTGGTGTTGGTCGTGGTGCTCATATGATTCTCCATACGGTAGGTGTCCGGTAACGCGGACGCCTCATCGAGTCCCCGATCGCTGTGTATAACCACGCGGGCTCCGATTAATTCCCTGCGGCACAGGTCAGTCACAGGTTCGTCTCCTGGGAGGTGCCCCCGGCAATGGAGCTGACAGCCACAGGCCTGATCGAGTTGTTGCAGAGATGGGAGGAGTTCGGCGGGATCTGGCAGGTCACGGCCCGACACGAGTCCACCGTCAAGGTGTCGCTGTACAGGTGCGACGGCGGCGAGGAAGTCCAGCAACTGTGGACCCGCGATCAGGAGTTGTCAGCGTTTCTTGATGAACGCCTTGGCGTCGGAACCGATCCCGGGTCTTCGGGTCTATGAAACGACACAGCCAGCCTTGCTGCGTGAGATTGCCCAGTCGACCGTTGATGTGGTGAAGTCGACCGTTTTGCCGCCCCTGCTCGCATAGGCTGGCGACCACGCCGAGCGGTGCAGCGGGTCACCAGTTCGGTTCCTCGGGGGAGGCGTATGGCGCAGCCGGGCACGGTGAGCCGTACTGTCCTGGCCATTCTCTGGTTGGCCGTGGGTGCGATGTTGCTGGCCGTGCCGATCTGGCTGGGCTGGACCCGCTGGTCAGTCTTGCTGCACGGACACCCCGCCTCCCTGGTGGTCGCGTCGGCGTGTGCTCTGGCCGGCGTCGTGGCCCTGGTCTGGGCCGTCGCGACCCTGCTTCTCAGTGCTCGCTTCGAGCACGAGTCGGCTGCGTCTGGTCACCAAGGACGCCCGACGCAACGGCAGTTGCGGCGTGCCGCGCTTCGGCGGGTCGCCCTGGCCGTCCCGGCCCTGGTGCTGTCGATGCTTACTGTCTCCGTGCTGGCCTGGTCGCGACCACTGCCCGCCAGCCCGGTGGCGGTGGCGGCGATGCTGTCCGGCCCTGACGTCAAGGTCGCTGACCGGCTCACCTGGTATGAGTTGCAGCCGCAACGCCGGAACGCTTTCGGCCGGGTGGTGAAGCCCACCGTCGGGCTGATCTTCTATCCTGGCGCCCGGGTCGACGCCCGCGCCTACGCCCAACTGCTCCGCCCGATCGCGGCGGCCGGATATCTGGTGGTGGTCCTGAAGGAGCCGTTTGGCATCGGGCTGGTGAATGCCGACCAAGCCGAGATCGCCCTTGAGGTGCATCCCCAGATCGGCCGCTGGGCTGTGGGCGGCCATTCACTCGGTGGGGTCGCGGCGTCCTCATTCGCTGACGCTCACCCGGCCCAGGTTCGCGGCCTGCTGCTCTACGCCGCCTATCCGGCGAGCACGCTGATGCGCAGCGACCTGCAGGTCGTCTCGGTCTCCGGCGGCGCCGACGGCCTGGCCACGCCCGTCGACATCGAGCGGTCCAAGGCCCGGCTGCCAGCCAGCACGCGCTACGTCGTGGTGCCGGGGGCGGTGCACGCCCACTTCGGTGACTACGGTTCCCAGCAGGGAGACGGCATCCCCGGCACGCCACGCGAAACGGCCCAAACCCAGATAGTGGCGGCCAGCAAGGCGCTGATGGCTTCGCTGCACCCGCGCCCCAAGGTGCAGACCAAGCCGAAGTAGCAGGCTGTCCCACCAATGAGTCCCCTAACATCGTGGCCATGAGTGCTACCGGCCTGAGGCTCGCACAGGAGAAGATGTCAGCCGCAGGGGTGTCCCCAGAGGCGATCGACGTTTTCACCCACTACTACGCGCAGCTGGAAGCTGGGGTCAGCGGCTACATTGCCGAGGACTCCATCGATCCGGTCACCGACCCCGACCTGCTCAGCGACGTCGAGGTCAGCCCCGAGGATGCCCAGACCGCTCTCAGCTCAACGGTCATGATCAAGCTCAACGGAGGTCTCGGCACCTCCATGGGCATGGACAAGGCGAAGTCGCTGCTGCCCGTCCTGGACGGCAAGTCGTTCCTGGACCTGATCGTGGATCAGGTGATGAGCGCCCGACGCGAGTACGGCGTCCGGCTGCCGCTGATCTTCATGAACAGCTTCCGGACGCGCGAGGACACGCTGGCGGCGCTGACCCCGTACCCCGATCTGGCCACCGACGGGCTCGAGTTGGACTTCCTGCAGAACCAGGAGCCGAAGCTGCTGGTGGACGACCTGACGCCGGTGGAGTGGCCCGCCGATCCAACATTGGAGTGGTGCCCGCCGGGGCACGGTGACCTCTACACCGCTTTGGAGTCCTCAGGCCTGCTCAAGCGGCTGCTGGCCCGTGGCTACCGCTATGCCTCGGTGTCCAACTCCGACAACCTGGGCGCCGCGCCTGACGCCACGATCGCCGGCTGGTTCGCGGCCAGCGGGGCGCCGTATGCGGCGGAGATCTGCCGGAGGACGGCGGCCGACCGCAAGGGCGGCCACCTAGCCATCCGCAAGGCTGACCGTCAGCTGATCCTGCGCGACACGGCCCAGACGGCCCAGAGCGAGATGCACTACTTCACCGACGAGCACCGCCACCCCTTCTTCCACACCAACAACCTCTGGTTCGACCTCGAGGTGCTGGATCGGACGCTGGCCGAACGCAACTCGGTGCTGGGGCTGCCGCTGATCAAGAACGTGAAGAACGTCGACCCGGCCGACTCCTCCTCGCCGGAGGTGGTGCAGATCGAGACCGCGATGGGCGCAGCGGTGGAGGTGTTCGAGGGAGCCACCGCCATCGGTGTCGGCCGCGACCGTTTCCTGCCTGTCAAGACCACCAGCGACCTGCTGCTGCTGCGCTCCGACGTGTATCAGGTTGGAGGAGGTGGCCGGCCGACCTTGGTCGCCGACCCGGCGCCCTTGATCGAGCTCGACCCGGCGTACTACAAGAAGATCGCGGGGTTCGAGCAGCGCTTCCCCTCGGGCCCGCCGTCGCTCAAGGACGCCCAGAGCCTGACCGTCGAAGGGGACTGGACCTTTGAGGCCGGGGTCCGGGTGGTGGGAGCCGGACGACTCAAGGACGAGGGCGGCCCAAAGACCGTGGCCGCCGGCACCGAGCTCGCGGACGTCAGCGACTCCTACTGACCGGCAGGCTCATCCTCTGCGACCGCCTCGACGACGAGCACCACCAGCCGGCGAGGGCCGTGCACGCCTTCGACTCGGTCTAGCTCGATATCGCTGGTCGCGCTGGGCCCGCTGATCCAGGTCATCGGCCGGGTCGGGTCCAGCCGAGGCATGGCCTCCGGCACTGTGGCGACGACCGAGGCGGCGTTTACGACGCAGACGTGCAGGTCGGGGATCAGTGAGATGACGCGCCGGCCCTGGGCCTGCCTGGCGTCCAGAATGATGGTCCCGGTGAGCGCGATGCCCACCGCGCTGGCCGTCACGACGGCGCTGATCTCATCCAGCCGGCGGGGGTCCAGTGGCGGGTCGTCTCGGATCACCGGGCAGGTCACCGTGGTCAGCCACGCCGGGTCAAGGTCGGCCGGCACGACGACGCTGCTGGCCCCGTATTGCGCCAGCACCGCGCCCACGCTCCGCGCCAGGTGCGCGGGGTCGACCACCCGAACGTCTGCGCGGTAGTCGTTCACCCGCTCCACGAAGAGCTCGAGCAGCCCGCGTTCGTCCAGGTCCAGCCCGAGGTCGTACGTCCGCTGAACCTGAGGGACGGTAGCGCCAGCGATCGCGGTGCGGACCGCCGCGAGCACGGTGTCGCGGCTGGTCATCGGCTGCTCCCGCGCGTGCGAGACCACCAGGCGCGGAAGGACTCCTTGGGCACCGCCGGAAGGGCCCGGCTGTCGGTCCACCCGCCCAGCATGCCGGGCAGCCAGCGCACGTGCTTGGCGGCACCTCGGCCCAGGCTCGCCACTCGCTGAGCCGCCGCCAGACGCCTGGCGTCGGAGAAGGTCCAGGCGGCCGCGCTCATGGCCACCGACTCCGCGGTCGGGATCTTGTGGTGCGCCTTCTCGCGTACGGCGGCGGCGCGCTGGTCGATCAGCACCGTCGGTATGTCGATGGCCACCGGACAGACCTCATAGCAGGCGCCGCACAGGCTGGAGGCAAACGGAAGTGCTGCGTCGTGCGGATCGGTCACCCCGTGCAGCAGCGGGTTGAGGATGGCCCCGATCGGACCGGGGTAGACCGAGCCGTACGCGTGCCCGCCGACCCGCTCATAGACCGGACAGACGTTGAGGCAGGCCGAGCAGCGGATGCAGCGCAGGGCCTGGCGGCCGACCTCGTTGGCGAGCGCTCGCGTGCGGCCGTTGTCAAGCAGGATGATGTGCACCTCCTGCGGTCCGTCGCCAGGGGTGACCCCGGTCCACATGGTCGTGTAGGGGTTCATCCGCTCGGCGGTGGAGGAGCGCGGCAGCACCTGCAGAAAGACCTCCAGGTCGGCGAAGGTCGGCAGGATCTTCTCGATCCCCACCACCGACACCAGCACGTCGGGCAAGGTCAGGCACATTCGGCCGTTGCCCTCGGACTCCACCACGACCAGGGTTCCGGTTTCGGCGATGGCGAAGTTGGCACCGGAGAACGCGACCTTGGTCGACAGGAACTTCTCCCGCAGGTGCAGCCGGGCGGCTTCGGCCAACCGTCGCGGCTCATTGGTGAGATCAGTCGGGGCGGCGAGACCGACGTCGCCCATGTGGTCGAGGAAGATCTGCCGGATCTCGTCGCGGTTGCGGTGAATGGCGGGCACCAGGAAGTGGCTGGGGGTGTCACCACCGAGCTGCACGATCAGTTCGGCCAGGTCGGTCTCCCAGGACCGGATGCCGGCCCGCTCCAACGCCTCGTTGAGCCCGACCTCCTGGGTGGCCATCGACTTGACCTTGACCACATCGCTGGCCTGATGACGACCGGCGATGTCGATGCTGATCCGGCACGCCTCGTCTGCGTCTTTCGCCCAGTGCACCACCGCTCCCGCTCGGGTGGCGCCTTCCTCGAACTCCTCCAGATAGCTGTCAAGGCGGGCCAACGTACGATCCTTGATCGCCGCGGCAGCCAGCCGGAGGTCCTGCCAGTCGGGCAGCTCGTCGACGATGCGCTGGCGCTTGGCTCGGATGGTGTGCGTTGCCCGGCCCAGGTTGCTGCGTAGCTGGACGTCTCCGAGGGCGATCTTGGCGGCGTCGGGGAAGACCGGCATGCCGAGGAAGGCGGCACCCGGACGAGGGTGCAGCCCGGCTTGGTGCTCAGCCGGCGTCGCGGGCCGGCCGGCGGTGACGGTCACGCCGTGCTCGCCAGGATCTCGGCCAGGTGCAGCGTCTGCACGGGCGCTCCCTCCTTGGCGGCGATGCCGCTCAGGTGCATCAGGCATGAGGCGTCGGAGGCGCACAAGAACTCCGCCCCGGTGTCGAGCACGAACTCGATCTTGTCGTGGCCCATCGCGCTTGAGGTCTCGGCGTTCTTGAGGGCGAACGTCCCCCCGAATCCGCAGCACTGCTGGGCGTCGCTCAGCTCCTGCAGCCGCAGGCCACGCACAGCGCGAAGCAGCTGATAGGGACGGTCACCGACCCCCAAGAGTCGCAGCGAGTGGCAGGTCGGATGGTAGGTCACCGAGTGCTCGAAGGTGGCGCCTACGTCGGTCACGCCGAGCACGTCAATCAGGAACTCCGACAGCTCATAGACCGGAGGCATCGTGACTCCGGCCGCCACGTGCTCGGCGTGCCGGCGCAGCATGGCCGCGCAGGAGCCGGAGGGCAGCACCACCGCCTCGGCTCCGGCGAAGGTGTCGGCGAACCCTCGTACGAGGTCGCCGGCCAACTCTGGATAGCCGGTGTTCATGTGCATCTGGCCGCAGCACGTCTGCTGGCTGCGGAACTCCACCTCGCAGCCCAGCCGCTCCAGCACGGTGACGGTGGCTTGGCCGACCGAGGGGTAGAGCGTGTCGGCGAGACAGGTCAGGAAGAGGGAGACTCTCATGACGTCCTCCCCTCCCCGGCCGCGGCGCTGAATGCCCGCCACTCTAGTGGAGCGTGAATGACCAGCGCGTCACATGTGAAGGCGTCAGTCTGGCGGCCGCCTGCACCTCGCTGGTCGAAACTGCACTGTCTGGGGCAACCGCTACCCGCCCATGGCCATCAGTTCAGGGAGCCAGTGAAAATCGCTGACTCGTGATCGGAATCGAAGTCAAACTCAAGCACCGGGTCCTCTTGGTATTTCGCCGGGATGAGGAACGTCTCCGTTGCGATTTTGGCCCTTCCAGGAAGGATCTTGCCTGACATGTCCATCTCTTCGGGCTCACTGGCCAAATAGGGGTCCACAGCTTCCTCGCCGTCCGGACCATAGGTCAAGGTCGCCGAGCCGAAGGAGTCGATTCGTTCCTTCGACCCGTTCTTCACCCGGATCGTCAGCACCACGAAGTCGTCTCCGGCTTTTGCTTCGTCTGCATACTCCACGTCCGCGCGCTTGACCTTGCCGTGACGGATCTTGGTAACCTCCACCGCAACCCCGTCCTCGTACACGTACTTGTCCCTGAAGGTTGCCGTTTCTGTCTCGCTGTCTTTCCCACCTTCGGGTGCGTCGGTAGTCACCTCCGTGGCGTCATCGTTCGCCACGTCTTCACTCGGCGCTGATGCTTCAGAATTATTCGCAACCGTTGTCTCGGGTGCTCCAGGACCGTCGCCCGTGGTCACCACTGGTGATGTCGGCGAGGTACAGCCGAAGAGACCTAGGAGCAGGGCGACTGATGCCGCACAGCGCGTTGCGTGAGTACTCAAGGAGACCTCCGGAAGTAGCCGCTGGCTTACGTCAGCGGCGAAAGATCCCGAGTTGGTTGACTACAGACCATTTTCACACGGCGCTAGAGGCTGCTGTAGCCATCCGCGGCCGGCCGGCCGACTTCTGGGAGGTCCGCTCCCCGCGGCTCACCTCACCACCTAGCCTGGAATAGTGGAAGGAGGGGTGAAAGAAGGGCACGAGAGGCAACAGGGCCGACTGTGGCATCAGGCCTTGGCCTACGCCGTCACAGGTCGCCGGCTGTCGTGGTTGCAGGTTCAGCTCGCACCGGACCTGCCGGTCCTGACCCGCCAGCTCCATCAAGAGCTACGGCAAGACGGCCTCGTCGCGATAGCGGAGGCCCAGCGCCGAGGCGCCTGGCCCTATCGGGTGCCCGCAGATCTGATGGCCGGCCTCGGGTTCGCCCAGTTCGCCTCGGCGCTGCAGGTGCTCCAACGCGAGCTCGGGCTGGACGCACTCGCCCAGTCGCCGCCTCGCGTCGGTCGTCCCCAGCCGGTGGACGCCGCGCAGCGCCGACTGCTCGACGACGTACCACCGCATCACGGCAGCTAGCCGCGGAAACGGCGGTCATCGCAACACCACGCTGAGGGTCGCGGTGACGGCGGCCTGGGCCAGCCGTGCTGCAGTGGCAGTGTCGACCTCGACCAGCACGAGGGCGCCGGCAGAGGACGAGACTGTCCCGCCGATGCCCTGCGTCTCGGCAGGCTGCGGCAAGCCCACCACCCGCACCTTCGGCGCCACGACCGCTGCTGCTGCGGCCTCACCATCGGCCGCCACCACGTCGACGCTGTCGCCCACCCTCAGCAGTGCTGCCACGTCGGCGTCGGCCAGGCGCAGCGGCGCCACCACCCGACCCGGGCGGGCGCCGCGACCGGCGGGAGCCACGGATAGCACGGTCAGCACCTGACCCTGGGACACCGGTGCCGAGACCTGTCGTCCCACCGCCGACTCCAGGTCGGCCAATGCGTCTTCGGGAACGGCAGTGACAGGTAACCGCGCCACCACCAGTTGCTCAGCGCTCAGGGTCGCGCCGCCGTCTATTCGGACAGCAGCCCGCACCACCTCGACTGTGGGCGGTAAGGGAGGTGACGCGGCGCTGATGCCGGTGAACACCGCCGCGACCGCGGCGACCACGGCCAATTTGCGACGGTGCCAGGAAACGGCACGGGCCAGGGCGCGATAGCCCAGGGGATGGCTACGGGTTCGAGGGGCCGACGCACGGGTCACAACCAGAGACTAAGGAGAACCCGCCTCGGCGAGCGCGTCGTCCACAGGGCTACTTCGCGGCGGCCTTCGCGACTGTGGACGAGGCCGCGCCGCCGCCAGTGCCGTTGGAACCGGAGCCGGCGTTGGCGACAGCGGGCTTGTCGCCGGCCTTGGCTGCCTTGTCTTCTTTGGGCTTGCTCTCGGTCGACCCCTCGGCGGCTTTAGCTGTCGACTCGGCGGTCTGCCTGTCGCTGCCAGCGGAATCGGAGCCGTCCTTGGCTCCCGCCCGGCTGTCGGTGCGATAGAAGCCTGACCCCTTGAAAACGACCCCGACCGCGTTGAACACCTTGCGCAGGGCGCCCGAGCAGGTCGGACACTCGGTCAGCGAGGGATCACTGAACTTCTGCACGATCTCGAGGTCGCGACCGCACTCGGTGCACCGGTACTGGTAGGTAGGCATAGGTGTCTCGTTGAGCTTCCTGAATCGGGCGAAAGAGCGGGACGGTGAGTCGGCCCGGGGTTGACCTAGCACTCAAGCATAGCGACTGCTAAGTCGGGCCGAGACTGACTTCTTGTCGGTGGCCTCCCTTACGCTCATCGGTATGCGCCACACCCCCCGCTGGCTGGTCTTCACCGCCCTGGTCGTGGTGCTCGTGCTGGCGGGGCTGTCGAGCCTGGTCTTGGGCACTGTGCGCAGCCCGCTGCCGGTCACCGAGGGACGGGTTGTCCTGCCGGGACTAGGGCGTTCGGTCGAGGTGCTTCGTGACGACTTCGGCGTGCCACAGATTTACGCTGACACGGCCGAGGACCTCTTCGAGGCCCAGGGCTACGTGCACGCCCAGGACCGGTTCTACGAGATGGACGTCCGCCGCCACACGACGGCGGGCCGGCTTTCGGAGCTGTTCGGCGCCTCACAGGTGCCCACCGACGCCTACATCCGCACCCTGGGCTGGCGTCGGGTTGCCGAGCAGGAGCTGCCGTTGCTCTCGTCCAGCACCCGACGCTATCTCGACGCCTACGCCTCGGGGGTCAACTCCTACCTCCGCAGTCGCTCGGCCAGCGACATCTCCTTGGAATACAGCCTGTTGGACATTCGACTTCCGCGCTACACGCCGCAGGAGTGGACGGCTGCGGACTCGGTGTCCTGGATCAAAGCCATGGCCTGGGATCTCGGCGGCAACCTGCACCAGGAGACCGAACAGTCCCTGGTCGCAGCCAAGCTCGGTGCCGCCCGCGCAGCCAGCCTTGAACCGGGCTACCCCCTGCACGGGTTTGAGCCGATTGTCACCCGGGGGGCAGTGGCGGGTGGACTCTTCGACCCGGGGGCCACCCGCAGCGGCGCCCGACCTGCCCCAGCGGCCTTGGGGCGCGATCAGGTGCGGCAGGCTTCCTCGGTGCTGGCGGCCGCGGCCAAGGTGAGCGCAGCGATCCCCGCCCTGATCGGATCGAGGACGCGGGGCGCCGAGACCGGCTCGAACTCGTGGGTGGTCTCGGGTCAGCGGACGGCCAGCGGCAAGCCGATGCTGTCCAACGACCCACACCTGGCCACGTCCATCCCGTCCACCTTCGCTCAGGTCGGTCTGCACTGCCGGACCAGGACCGCCGCCTGCCCCTTCGATGTGTCCGGGTTCAGCTTCGCCGGGATGCCGGGGGTGGTGATCGGGCACAACGCAGACATCGCCTGGGGTCTAACCACGAGTCACGTCGACGTCCAGGACCTTTACCTCGAAGACGTCCGTGGTGACACGGTCCGCATCGGCAACTCCTACCGACCGCTCCAGGTGCGCACCGAGGAGATCCGGGTGGCCGGTGAGGACAAGCCGAGGACGATCACGGTCCGCTCGTCCCGGCACGGCCCGCTGCTGTCCGACGTCGACCCGCAGCTGCAGGGCCTGAGGGCCGGCGCCCCGTACGCGGCGGCACTGAGCTGGGTCGCGCTGACTCCCGGGCGCACCATGGACGCGCTCTTCGGTTTCGGCCGGGCTGCCAACTTCGCCGAGTTCCGGGCCGCGGCCAAGCTGCTCTCGGCCCCTTCGCAGAATCTGGTGTACGCCGACACCAAGGGCAACATTGGCTACCAGCTGCCGGGCGACATCCCGATCCGCCAGCGCGGGGACGGCCGCCTCCCGGTCCCGGGGTGGGACCCCACGTACGACTGGGCGGGAAAGATCCCGTTCGCTCAGTTGCCCTATGTCTACAACCCCCCGCGCGGCTACATCGTCACCGCCAACCAGCAGGTCATCGGCAGCCAGTACGCCCCGGTCCTGGGCTCTGACTACTCCTACGGCTGGCGGAGTCAGGAGATCATCGACCAGCTCAAGGACGCGCCGCCGCTGACGCCTGACACAGCGGAGCAACTGTTCTACGACGACACCATCCGCTTCGCCGCCGACATCGTGCCGACCCTGCTCAAGATCAGGGTTCGGGACTCGTGGGTCCGCGAAGGACAGCAGACCCTGGTCGGTTGGGACTACTCGTCGGCGCCCGACTCGGCCGCGGCCGCGTACTTCAACGTCGTGATGCACAACCTGCTCAAGCTCACCTTCCGCGACGAACTGCCCACCGATCTCTGGCCGACCGGCGGCGACCGTTGGTATGCGGTGGTGTCGAAGCTGCTGGCCACCCCCGACGACCCGTGGTGGGATGACGTGACGACCAAGGACCGCCGCGAGCGACGAGACGACATCTTGCTGGCGGCCATGACGGGCGCGCGCAAGGAGATCACCTCGCTGATGGCTCGAGACACCGACGAGTGGCAGTGGGGCAAGCTGCACCGGGTCACGCTGCGCAACCAGACGCTCGGCTCGAGTGGCAACCCGGTGCTCGAGCGGATCTTCAATCGTGGCGACTTCCCGGTCGGGGGCGGCTCGGCGGTGGTGAACGCGATGGGCTATGACACGACCGAGGGCTATCACGTGACCAGCGGTCCGACCATGCGGATGCTGGTGGACCTCGGCGGTTGGGACACCGGTCGATGGGTCAACCAGAGCGGGGTTTCGGGTCACGCGTTCGCCTCCCACTATGACGACCAGACCACGCTGTGGGCCAGCAACCGGACCTGGCCGTTCGTCTTCTCGCGCTCGGCGGTCGACGGCAGGACCCAGGAACGGCTCGAGCTAGTCCCGGCCGGGTGAGCCTGGCTAGACTGACCGCATAGGCGAAGAACCGGCCATCACCGGCGAGCCTCCGGAAGAACGGGAGCGCGTGCCACGCGCCTCCTCAGTAGAACCGGACGGGTGGGCCCGTGACAGCCTTGGACCAGAGCGGTCGGTGGGCACCTCGAGGGTGTCGTCGGCAAGCGAGGTGGTACCGCGGCGTCTCGCCGTCCTCGTGAACTGTGCAGGCATCACGAGAGAGCGAACACCATGACGTACCCCAAGGCGAGTGCACATCGACAGGCTGAAGACGCAGGAAACGCTCAGGCGTCGAGGCCGATCCCGTCGAGCCCCAGCTTTCCTCAGCTGGAGGAGCGCGTGCTGGCGTTCTGGAAGGACGACGCCACCTTCCAGGCGTCGGTGGAGCGCAACCCTTCAGGCGACCAGGGCGCTAACGAGTTCGTGTTCTACGACGGGCCGCCGTTTGCCAACGGCCTGCCGCACTACGGGCACCTGTTAACCGGCTACGTCAAGGACATCGTGCCGCGCTTCCAGACCATGCGCGGTCGCCGGGTGGAGCGCCGCTTCGGCTGGGACTGCCACGGTCTGCCCGCGGAGCTCGAGGCGATGTCGCAGCTGGGGCTCAAAACCAAGGACGACATCCTCGATCTCGGAATCGAGAAGTTCAACGCCGCCTGCCGGGAGTCGGTGCTGCGCTACACCAACGAGTGGCAGGACTACGTCACCCGCCAGGCGCGCTGGGTGGACTTCGAGCACGACTACAAGACGCTCAACCCGGACTACATGGAGAGCGTCTTGTGGGCGTTCAAGACCTTGTACGACAAGGGCCTGGTTTATGAGGGCTTGCGGGTGCTGCCGTACTGCTGGAACGACGAGACGCCGCTGTCCAACCACGAGCTGCGGATGGACGACGACGTCTACCAGCGCCGCCAGGACCCCGCCGTCACCGTCGGGTTCCGGCTGGAGACCGGTGAGCTGGCGCTGATCTGGACCACCACCCCCTGGACGCTGCCCAGCAATCAGGCCATCTCGGTCGGCTCCGACCTGGACTACGTGGTGGTGGAGACTGCACCGACTGAAGGGCGGGCCGGCGAGAGGTATCTGCTCGCCGAGGCCCGGCTGGCCGCGTACGCACGGGAGCTCGGTGAGGACGCCGGCGAGCGGATCATTCAGCGGCTCAAGGGTGCTGAGCTGCTGGGTCGCAGGTACACGCCGCCGTTCTCCTATTTCCTGGGTAACGCCGGCGCCCACCGGATCCTGGCAGGGGACGACTATGTGACGACCGACGAGGGCACCGGCCTGGTCCACATGTCGCCGGCTTTTGGTGAGGTAGACAAGGAGGTGGCCGACGCAGCCGGCATCGTGCCCGTGGTGCCGGTGGACGCCGGGGGGCGGTTCACCGCCGAGGTGCCCGACTACCAGGGCCTGCACGTGTTCGACGCCAACCTGCTGATCATCGACGACCTGCGCAGCGTCACTCGGGGGACCCCCGCTGGTGCGGTGACGCCCGGCACGGTCCTGTTGCGTCGGGAGACCTACGACCACTCCTACCCGCACTGCTGGCGCTGCCGGCATCCACTGATCTACAAGGCGGTGTCCAGCTGGTTCGTCGAGGTGACCAGGCTGCGCGACCGCATGGGCGAGCTCAACGACCAGATCACCTGGGTGCCCGAGCACGTCAAGGACGGCCAGTTCGGCCGCTGGCTGGCAAACGCTCGGGACTGGTCGATCAGCCGCAACCGGTTCTGGGGGAGTCCGATCCCGGTCTGGAAGTCTGACGACCCGCGCTATCCCAGGGTGGACGTCTACGGCTCCATCGCCGAGCTGGAAAGGGACTTCGGCACATTGGCGAGCCGAAGCGGTGGACTCAGCGGGGTCCAGGAGCCGGACCTGCACCGGCCCTTCATCGACGAGCTGACCCGACCGAACCCCGACGACCCGACCGGCGCCTCGACCATGCGGCGGATCGAGGACGTGCTGGACGTCTGGTTTGACTCGGGATCCATGCCGTATGCCCAGGTGCACTACCCGTTCGAGAACGCCGAATGGTTCGAGCAGCACTATCCGGGCGACTTCATCGTGGAATACATCGGCCAGACCCGCGGGTGGTTCTACACCATGCACGTGTTGGCCACCGCCCTCTTCGACCGGCCGGCGTTCTCGAGCTGCATCAGCCACGGCATCGTGCTCGGCAGCGACGGGCAGAAGATGAGCAAGTCGCTGCGGAACTACCCCGATGTCCGCGAGGTGTTCGACCGCGACGGAGCCGACGCGATGCGCTGGTTCTTGATGTCTTCGCCGATCCTGCGCGGCGGCAACCTGATCGTCACCGAGCAGGGGATCCGCGACGGGGTCCGACAGGTGATGATCCCGCTGTGGAACGCCTGGTACTTCTTCTCGCTGTACGCCAACGCCGCCCGCCGCGGCGCCGGCTACGACGCGAGCTGGCGGACCGACTCCGCTGACGTGCTCGACCGCTATGTGCTCGCCAAGACCCGCGAGTTCACCGAGACGGTCGGGGGCGAGCTGGACGGGCTCAACGTGGCCGCGGCCTGCGACGCCACCCGCAGCTTCCTCGACGTGCTGTCCAACTGGTATATCCGGCGCTCCCGCGACCGGTTCTGGGACGGGGAGTCCGAGTCGGCCAGCGCCGCCTTCGACACCCTCTACACCGTCCTGGAGGTGGCCCTTCGGACCGTGGCGCCGCTGCTGCCGCTGACCACCGAGGAGATCTACCGGGGGTTGACGGGCGCCCGGTCGGTGCACCTGACCGATTGGCCGGACACCAGCGCGCTGCCGGCGGATCCCGAGCTGGTCGCGGCCATGGACCGGGCGCGAGAGGTGTGCTCGGCCGCTTCGGCGCTGCGCAAGAGCGAGGGTCTGCGTGTCAGGCTGCCGCTGGCCAAGCTCACCGTGGTGGCCGCCGACTCCGGACAGCTGCAACCGCTCGCTGGCCTGATCGGCGAGGAGATCAACGTGCGCGCGGTGGAGCTCACTGACGTGGCCAGGGCGGGCGCCGACTTCAGGGTCCGACAGGTTCTGCAGGTCAACGCCCGTGCAGCCGGCCCGCGGCTGGGCAAACAGGTCCAGACCGCGATCAAGGCCAGCAAGTCCGGCGACTGGTCGGTGGCAGACGACCGCACCGTCACTGCCGGTGGCGTCACACTGACCGAGGGGGAGTTCACCCTGCAGACCGTCGTCGCCGACGACGCGGCCGGCGAGCAGCGGGCGGTCGCCGTGCTGGCCGGCGGGGGGTTTGTGCTGCTCGACCTCGTCGTCACTCCTGAGCTGGCCGCCGAGGGGCTCGCCCGCGACGTGGTGCGGGCGGTGCAGCAGGCTCGGCGGGACGCGGGTCTCGACATCAGTGACCGGATTGAGCTGACCCTGGGAGCCGCCGGCGAAGCGTCGCAGGCGTTGCGGATCCATGAGGGCCTGATCAGGGCAGAGACACTGGCGAGCGTCGTGACGATGGTGTCGCCGGATGGGGGGGCCACCCCGGTGAGCGTAGGAGACGGGGAACAGGTCACAGTAGGCCTGGCCCGATCGGAGCGCTAACCGCGGTTTCCGGATGTGCCCATTCAGGCAGGAGTGCGGCCCATTGCGGTCAACGTTGCACTGGCGGGAGCCAGCGATGACTCAACTGCACCTCGGGCAGCAGGGACCCGCGTCCAGCCCGGTCTGTCTTCGCGCTGATGCCGCAGCTGACCATCGCCAGGAGCGCCAGCCCTGCTACGGCCACGCCGGGTGCCACCGGATCGCTCAGCTGCCGGCGGCCGGAGGCTTCGTGCACCGAGCAGTCGGCCTGCCGGCTCGCCGGAGACAATGTGAGCATGATCAGGCGGCGCGTGGTCGTGCGGGGCACGGTCCAGGGCGTGTTTTTTCGCGACTCGTGCCGACGGGAGGCCAAGCGCCGTCAGGTGTCCGGGTGGGTCACCAACCGCAGCGACGGCAGCGTGGAGGCCGTGTTCGAGGGCGAGCCCGACCAAGTGGACGCCATGGTGGCCTGGACCCGGCACGGACCTCCGCGAGCCAAGGTGACCCACGTCGAGGTGATCAGCGAGGACCTCTTGGGGGAGTCAGGGTTTCGGGTGGTTTCCGGCAGGGCGTGATCCGTTGCCTCGACAGTCGAGCACCCGAACGCAGGTGACGATGGCGTTCACCTGCCGGTCCCACCTCTGGGTAGGGATGGCCTCGAGCACCTCGTCGTCGTTGAGCAGCACCCACGCCTGTGCGTCTTTGTGCGCCCACGCGAGGGCGCGGTCATACCAGCCACCCCCGCGGCCCAACCGGTCACCGGAGGTGTTCGCGGCCAGCGCGGGACAGATGATGAGGTCGGCGCGACTCACGGCTGACGCGGGCAGCGACTCGGAGGTGGGCTCCAGGATCGAGCGGACGCTCATCCGGAGCGCATCCGGGCCCGCGTACGGTGCCCAGGCGGCCTCGGCCAAAGGCACGCCAGCCGGGCCGGTGAGCACGGGCAGCAGCACCGGCACGCCCTGAGCTGCCAGCCACGCCACCAGCTGAAGGGTTCCCGGCTCGGCACCGGTGGACAGATAGGCCGCGACGGTCTGCGGCCGGTCCCCATTGAGGCGCCGCCGGAACTGGTTGAAGCGCCGAGTGTCGTCGGCCTTGCGGACAGCCAAGGGGCGCAGGTCGCGGCGCAGCAGGATGGCCTTGCGCAACAGGGTCTTGGCGGCGGCGATCGCGAGGTCGTCAGCACGCTCGGTGCTTGGCTGCACAGCGTGCATCCTAGTCAGAGCCAACACTTTCGGGGGGAGGTCGTCTCTGACCGGCACGAGCCGTGCCGTGCGTCAGGAGAAGCGTGGTCGAGACGGTGGCCGCACGGGTGGCCGTGCCCAGCCGCGGCGAGGTCCTCGGCGTCACCCAGCGACCGCGACATCGGCCCTGGTCGCACTCCCGCGCGTCTGTTCGTACTCTGGTGCAAGCGCTCGCAGCAGCGGCGTCAATTCTGCAATTGAGGAATCGCCCATCGTGACCGACACTCGTTCTCCCAATTCCGCTGAGGATGCCAACTGGTGGCGGCAGGCGACCGTCTACCAGATCTATCCGCGCAGCTTCGCCGACACCAACGGTGACGGGATGGGCGATCTGGTCGGCATCACGTCGCGGATGGGCTACCTGGCCGACCTGGGTGTGGACGCCGTCTGGCTGAGCCCGTTCTATCCCTCGGCGCTGGCCGACGGAGGCTACGACGTGGCCGACTACCGCAACGTGCACCCGCAGATCGGCAACCTGGAGGAGTTCGACGCCTTGGTCGCCGCGGCGCACGGGCTTGGCCTCAAGGTGGTGGTGGACATCGTGCCCAACCACACCTCCGACCTGCACGAGTGGTTTCAGCAGGCGCTGGTCTCCAAGCCGGGCTCAGTCGAGCGTGAGCGCTATATCTTCCGCAACGGCACCGGGAAGAACGGCGACCAGCCGCCCTCGGACTGGGTGTCGCACTTCGGCGGCAGCGCCTGGACCCGGGTGCCGGACGGGCAGTTCTATCTGCACTTGTTCGCCCGTGAGCAGCCCGACCTCAACTGGGACAACCGCGAGGTGCGGGAGGACTTCTTGCACACCCTGCGGTTCTGGTCCGACCGCGGGGTCGACGGGTTTCGGGTGGACGTCGCGCACGCGCTGGCCAAGGACCTGTCTGAGCCGCTGCGCAGCAAACCGTCGGTGCACGAGCCCATCCCGCTCGATGGCTCCGACCCACTCTTCGACCGCAACGAGGTGCACGACATCTATCGCGAGTGGCGCGAGGTGTTCAACTCCTACGACCCGCCGCGCACGGCGGTCGCCGAAGCTTGGGTGCCTGCGGAGCGCGAGGTGCTCTACGCCCGGCCGACCGAGCTCGGTCAGGCGTTCAACTTCGACCTGCTGATGGCCGACTTCGACGCCACCCAGTATCGCGAGGTGATCACTGAGTGCGTGGTGGACGCTGCCCACTCCGGCGCCTCCTCCACCTGGGTGCTGTCCAACCACGACGTGGTCCGGCACGCCTCCCGCTATGGTCTGCCGCAGGGCACCGACCTTGACGCCTGGCTGATGAGCAACGGCGCGTCGCCGGCGGCGGACCGCGAGCTCGGTCTGCGCCGGGCCCGGGCCGGCACCCTGGTGATGCTTGCGCTGCCGGGCTCGGCGTACCTCTACCAGGGCGAGGAGCTCGGCCTGGCCGAGGTCGCCGACCTGCCGGCCGACGTGCTGCAGGACCCGATCTGGGAACGGACACTGAACACCCACAAGGGCCGCGACGGGTGCCGGGTCCCGTTGCCGTGGTCGAGCAACGGTCCCTCGTACGGCTTTGGCGAAGGCCCGGCCTGGCTGCCCCAGCCCGCCTGGTTCGGCGACGCTTCGGTGTCGGCCCAGTCGGGTCAGCAGGGCTCGACGCTCGAGCTCTACCGAAACGCGCTCCGGCTGCGGCGCGAGCTGCAGTCGGCGGAGTCTCTGGAATGGGTCGAAACCGGCAACGCCGAGGTGGTCCACTTCGTCCGCCCCGGCGGGTGGCACTGCATCACCAACTTCGGCACCGAGCCGCACCCGCTGCCCCCGGGATCGGTGCGGCTGAGCAGCGCCCCACTGGTCGACGGTGACATGCCGGGAGCGACCACTGTCTGGCTGCAGCGCTGATCGGCTCGACTCGGTCGTCCGCGCGTCGGGCTTCACGGGTGTCGTCGTCGTCCGCCATGCCGGGGCGATCGTTTTCCAGGAGGCGTATGGGTACGCGACTCCACGCTGGCAGGTTCCCAACACCGTCGACATGCGCTTCGACACGGCGTCGATCACGAAGCTGTTCACCAGCGTGGCCGTGTTGCAACAGGTTGGGTTGGACCGCCTCGATCTGGACGCCTCGATCCACCGTTACATCGACCTGTCGGGAACGACCATCTCCCGCGCAGTCACTCTGCGCCACCTGCTTACCCACACCAGCGGGATCGCCGACGACGCGGACGAAGTGGCCGGCGAGGTCTACGCCGACCTGTTCGTGGACAGGCCGTGCTACGGGATCATGGAAACGGCTGACTTCCTGCCCCAATTCGCCCACAAACCGGCGCTGGTCGAGCCCGGGGTGCAGGCCCGGTACTGCAATGTGAGTTATGTGCTGGCCGGGCTGGCGCTCGAAAAGGTGGTCGGGGAGTCCTACCGGTCCTACGTGACCAGAGAGATCTTCGAGCGAGCTGGCATGACCGGGGCCGGCTTCTTCGATCGTCGCGATGCTGTCCCGCGCGTGGCCGAGGGCTGGGACCTGGTTGACGGGACATGGCGATCGAACATCTTCAGCTATCCGCCGATCGGGTCGCCGGACGGAGGGGCTCACGCGTCGGCCATGGATCTGTTGATCTTTCTCGACGCCGTGCGGAGCGGGCAGCTGCTGACGCCCAAACTGACGAAGGAGTTCCTGACTCCGCAGGTCGCTTCGGACGAACAGGTCAGTTTCGGTTTCGGGCTGGAGTTCCGCCGCTCGACCCTCTACAAGGAGGGCAGCAACGCGGGCGTCAGTGCCCTGCTCGCCCGGTACGGCAACGCTGACGTCGACGCCGTCGTGCTGTCCAACGTCGACGGTGCCGCCTGGCCAGTGATGGCGGAGCTCAACCGCCGCTTCGAGTCCTGAGGCCCGCATCAGCCGCTCGACCCGCCCTACGAGGGTCCCCAGCCTCCGACAACGGTGTGGATCACCGACTGACCGCACCAAAGTAAGCGCTCGATCACCGCCGCCGGGCCGAAACCGCCTATTGCGGCGATCGAGCGCTTCCTTTCGGGCGGGGGCTGCTGCTGACCCGGACCTGAGTCCCTAGGGTGACGAGCATGGACTACGTCAAGCTCGGCACAACCGGCCTCGAGGTCTCCCCGATCTGCCTGGGCTGCATGACCTACGGCGAGCCCGACCGCGGCGGCCACCCGTGGACTTTGACCGAGGAGCAGAGCCGACCGTTGCTCCGCCAGGCCGTCGACGCCGGCATCAACTTCTTCGACACGGCCAACGTCTATTCCGACGGCTCCAGCGAGGAGATCGTCGGACGGGCGCTGGCCGACTTCACCCGGCGCGACGAGGTGGTGATCGCGACCAAGGTGCACGGCCGGATGCACCCCGGGCCCAACGGCGCCGGTCTGTCCCGCAAAGCCATCTTCAGTGCCATCGACGCCAGCCTAAGCCGGCTAGGGACGGACTACGTGGACCTCTACCAGATCCACCGCTGGGACCCCACGACGCCGGTGGAGGAGACCCTCGAGGCCCTGTCGGACCTGGTCACCAGCGGCAAGGTGCGCTACCTCGGCGCCTCGTCGATGTGGGCCTGGCAGTTCTCCAAGGCGCTGTATCTGCAGCAGCGCCACGGCTGGGCGACGTTCAAGACCATGCAGAACCACTACAACCTGCTCAACCGCGAGGAGGAGCGGGAGATGATCCCGCTGTGCGTCGACCAAGGCGTCGGGCTGATCCCCTGGAGCCCGTTGGCTCGCGGCAAGCTCACCCGGGACGCCGACGTGAGCACCGCGCGCTCGGAGACCGACGAGTTCGGCAGACGGCTCTACGTTCATCCGGGCGATCGCGACATCGTGGACGCCGTCCGGCAGGTGGCCGAGGGTCGTGGCATACCGCGTGCTCAGATCGCGTTGGCTTGGGTGTCGCACAATCCGGCGGTGTCCGCGCCAATCGTCGGCGCCAGGACGCCCGAGCACCTCCAAGACGCGGTGGCGGCGGTCAACATCGAGTTGACCGACGACGAGGTGGCCCTGCTCGAGCAGCCCTACCAGCCGCACCCGGTCGCCGGCTTCTAACGGGCGCGCCCCAGGCGCCGAGGCGACCAGGTGGCGCTTAGGGTGGGCTCCATGCCGCTGTTCGGTCGAAGGAGCGTGCCCCAGCCCGGGGCGACGAGCGTGATCGAGCGACCGGTGCTGCCCGAACCTCCGGCGTCCAGGCCCGGCCGACTGCGCTCCATGGAAGACCACCGCGACTATCTGCTGAGCTGCATCGCGGAGCTGCCACCGTTCAGCCAGCAGATTCTCGACGTGCTCGATCTCAGCATCGCCGAGGACGTCACGTCCTCGATCTCGCTGCCGGGCTTCGACAACTCGGCCATGGACGGTTACGCCGTGTACGCCGAGGACGTGGCCGACGCGACCCGTGACCGCCCCGTCAGCCTGCCGGTGGTCGGCGAGGTGGCCGCCGGCCAGTCGGCCACTCACCGGCTGTCACCCGGGACGGCGATGAAGATTATGACCGGCGCCCCGATCCCGCCTGGCGCCGACGCCATCGTGGCCTACGAGGGCACCAACCGGGGCGTCGACGACGTGCTGGTGCACGTCCCCAGCATCGCCGGCCAGCACATCCGCCGCCGTGGCGAGGACGTCACGGCCGGCACCCAGCTGTATTCGGCAGGTGATGTGCTCGGTCCACGCGACATCGGCCTGCTGGCGGCCATCGGGCGCAACCAGGTGCTGGTGCGGCCGCGACCGCGGGTGGTGGTCATCTCCACCGGCTCGGAGCTGGTGGAGCCCGGGCTGGAGCTCAACGGCGACGACCAGATCTACGACTCCAACTCCTACTTGTTGGCGGCCGCGGCCCGGGCGGCCGGCGCTCAGGTATACAGGGTGGGGCTGGTTAGCGACGACCCCGAGCAGCTGAAGCAGCTGGTCACCGACCAGCTGGTCCGGGCCGACCTGATCGTGACCACCGGAGGGGTCAGCCAAGGCGACTACGACATCGTCAAGGCGGTGATGCCGGAGCTGGGCGCCACCGAGTTCGTAGGGGTGGCGCTGCAGCCGGGCAAGCCGCAGGGCTTCGGGCTGATCGGAGACTCCCGTACGCCGATGATCATGCTGCCCGGCAATCCGGTCAGCGCATTCGTGTCCTTTGAGGCCTTTGTCCGCCCGGCGATCCGCAAGCTGATGGGCACCCAGCCCTACACCCGCCCTCCCGTACGAGCCCACGCGCTGCACTCAATGAGCTCCATTCCGGGACGCCGACAGCTGGCCCGCGGGATCGTCCGGCGCGGCGGGAACGGCGACCTGCAGGTCGAGCTGGCTGGCGGCCACGGGTCCCACCTGCTCGGCGACCTCGCCCGGGCCAACGCGCTGGTCGTCATGGACGAGGACACCGAGTTCGTCCCCACCGGCGGCGAGGTCGAGGTCTGGCTGCTGGCCGAAGAAGGTTAGCCGTGTCCGACTCCGCACCCTCCACTCCGGCGCTGCCGCACCTGAGTGCGGCCGGCGAGGCCCGGATGGTCGACGTGTCGGACAAGGACGTGACCGCGCGGACCGCTACCGCGGCGGGTCGTGTCAGCTTGAGCGCTGACTGTGTGGCCGCCCTGAGGGACGGCACCGTACCCAAGGGCGACGCGCTCGCCGTGGCCCGGATCGCCGGCATCCAGGGCGCCAAGCGCACTCCGGACCTGATCCCGCTGTGCCACCCGCTGTTCCTCAGCGGGGTGGACGTGACCACCGACGTCACCGACGACGGCGTGGAGATCACGGCCACGGTCAAGACCACCAACCGGACCGGGGTGGAGATGGAGGCGCTGACCGCGGTCAGCGTAGCCGCGCTGGCGGTGATCGACATGGTCAAGGCGATCGACCGGGCCGCCTCGATCACCGACGTCCGGGTGCTGTCCAAGTCGGGCGGACGCCGGGGCGACTGGAAGCGTGATTCTCGCGGTCCGGGTGAGGATAATGAATCCAAATGACTGCTGCCGCGCTGGTGATCACCGTGTCCACGCGGGCATCGGCGGGCACATATGAGGACGTCTCGGGCCCGATCCTGGCCGCCGCCTTGGCCGAGCTCGACTTCGAGGTGGACGGCCCGTTGGTGGTGCCCGACGGCGACCAGGTGGGCCAGGCGTTGCGCGACGGGGTGCAGCAGGGATATGCCGTCATCCTGACCACCGGCGGCACCGGGCTCAACCCGCACGACCACACGCCCGAGCAGACTCGACCTGTGCTGGACTTCGAGATCCCCCAGTTGCCCGCAGCGATCGCCCGATACGGGGTGGACGCCGGCGTGCCGACCGCCCTGCTCAGCCGCGGGCTGGCCGGGGTGGCGGGGCGGAGTCTCGTGGTCAACCTGCCCGGATCGGCCGGAGCAGCGCGCGACGCGATCGCGGTGCTTGGTCCGGTGCTCCGGCACGCGGTCAGCCAGATCCAGGGCGGCGACCACTAGGTGACCCCGCACATCGACCGTCCGCCACGCACCGCGTCCATGCTTCAGCCGCTGTTGGGCAATCACCGGTGGCCGGTCACGTTGACCCACGGACCGATCTCCCTGCGGCCGATGCGCTACCGCGACCAGGCCGAGTGGGAGCGGGTACGCCGCGCCAACTACGCCTGGCTGCGGCAATGGGAGGCGACGCTGCCGGGGGGGTCGCATGCGCTGCCCACCTCGTACGGCGGCTTGGTCCGCTCGCTGCGGCAGCAGGCCCGTGAGGGTCGGATGCTGCCTTGGCTCATCTTCTACGACCCGCCAGTGGAGCGCGGCGAGCAGCCGCGGCCGCAGCTGGCCGGGCAGTTGACGGTCAGCGGGATCGTCGGCGGTTCGGCCTCCTGGGGTCAGATCGGCTACTGGATCGACCAGCGGTTCGCTGGGCGGGGGATTGTGCCTACGGCGGTGGCCATGGCGGTCGACTATTGCTTCGACGCGCTGGCGTTGCACCGGATCGAGATTGCCATCCGGCCGGAAAACGAGAAGAGCCTGCGGGTGGTGCACAAGCTGGGGTTCCGGCTGGAGGGAACGCGGCCTCGTTATCTTCACATCGACGGCGACTGGCGCGACCATCTGGTGTTCGCTCTGAACGCCGAGGAGGCGCCGGGCGGTCTGTTGCGGCGGTGGGAGAGCCAACCCCGCTGAACTGGTGCCGCGACACACCGCCGAAGGTCACGGGTTGGGCACGGCGCGGCGCATACGGTCTGGCTGTGGGCACGACTGGACTGATCTTCGGGGCGATTGCGATCGCCTGGCTCGCTTATCTCGTCCCCCATTTCGCGCGTCGCGGCGAGGCTGAGGTGGGACAGGTCGATGATGTCGACCCGGCCAACCGCTTCTCGGACTCGGTGCGCATTCTGCGGCGGGGGACGGCTCCGCTGCTCAACCAGGACCTTGCCGAGATCGGGGCCTACGAGGTATCCACGCCGATGACTCGGCAAGCCGCCGTGTCCGATCTCCGGCGGCTGGAGGCCGTGGCGGCACAGCGCCGTCGCCGCGTGCTGATGGTGCTGCTGCTGGTGCTTGCCGCGATGCTGGTGGTGTTCGCCGCCGGGCTGGTGCCCTGGTGGGCGACGCTCATCCCTGCGGGGCTGCTGGTCGCCTTCGTGGTGGTGGCCCGGGTCAGCGTGCGGTTCATGCACCGCGACCTCGATGCCCGGTTCGCCCTCATCAAAGCCGGCAGCGCAGAGGCGACCGTGTTGCTCAACCGCAAGGACGTAGTGGTCCGATCCTCACCGGTGATGACGTCGCCGGAGCCTGCCAGCAAGCCGGGTGCACTGTGGGACCCGGTTCCGATCACCATGCCGACCTACGTGTCCAAACCGCTCGCTCCTCGTACGGTGCGCACCATCGACCTGTCCGGGCCGGAGGTCGTGACCTCGTCGCGGCCCGCGGTGCCGGTGACGGCGGACGCGCCCACGGTGGAGCGTCCGGCGGCCGTCGCGGTGGACTCCGGCGGGCAAACGGCTCGGTCCGCCAGCGCCTGACGGATGGTAAAGTCTCCGTGCTGACCAGGGCTGGGGGTCGGCTGAGGGGCTATGGCGCAGTTGGTAGCGCGTCTCGTTCGCAACGAGAAGGTCAGGGGTTCGAATCCCCTTAGCTCCACCCACGCTGACCAGGGAAATTACTGTCGATCACTGCGGCGTCCAGCTTGTCTACGGCGAAGACGTCTGGCCCCTCCTGGAACCGCGCGCAGCTGGCGGCCAACGAGAACTGTCCTGGGTAGACACTCTTGGACGTATGCACGCACTGCTGCACTGCTGAATCTGGTGTCCGGGGTGCGGGCTACCGTGAGCCCGCCGCGCCCGACGTCGCGGCTGGGCGAACAGGCCTGCGACAAGGAGTCTGCGTGAGCGACGCGAGCAACGCGAGCAACACCGTCATCAGACCCACCCGGACGGAGCGGCTGGACGCACTCCCGTTCACCCCGCAGCACCGCAAGCTGCTCGTCGGGTCGGGCGTGGGCTGGGCGCTGGACGCGATGGACGTCGGGCTCATCTCCTTCGTGCTGGCCCAGCTGGCTGTGGTCTGGGGCGCCTCGTCCGGGCAACTCTCGTGGGTGGCGTCCGCCGGGTTCATCGGCATGGCGGTGGGCGCCGGTCTGGGCGGTCTGCTCGCCGACCGGATCGGCCGCCGCCAGGTCTTCGCGGTCACCCTTCTCGTCTACGGCATCGCCACCGGGTTATCCGCGCTGTCCTGGTCCATCGGTGGGCTGATCGCCCTGCGGGTGGTCGTCGGCCTGGGCCTGGGGGCCGAGCTGCCGGTCGCCTCCACCCTGGTCAGCGAGTTCGCCCCGCCGCGCATCCGCGGCCGGGTCATCGTGCTGCTCGAGGCGTTCTGGGCGATCGGCTGGACCCTGGCCGCCGTCGTCGGGTTCTTCGTCGTCCCGCAGGGTGACGACGGCTGGCGCTGGGCCCTGGCCCTGGGTGCCGTCCCCGCGCTCTACTCAGTGGTCGTCCGGCTCGGCCTGCCGGAGTCCGTGCGGTTCCTCGAAGGCAAGGGTCGCCACGCCGAGGCCGAGGCAACCGTGAGCCGGTTCGAGCAGTCCGCCGGCAAGGTGGGCAGCCCGCCGATGACCACCGCGGGGACACCGGCCGCTCCCGAGCCGGCGACGGCGGCCCCCGGCGGGGGAATCGCCGCACTGTGGTCGTCGGCCCTGCGCCGCCGCACGGCCGCCCTGTGGCTGGTCTGGTTCTGCGTGAACTTCTCCTACTACGGCGCCTTCATCTGGCTTCCGACCGTGCTCATCTCGGACGGGTTCTCGCTGGTCAAGTCGTTCGGGTACACCCTGCTGATCACCCTGGCCCAACTCCCCGGGTACGCCGCATCGGCCGTCGCGGTGGAGAGGTGGGGGCGGCGCCGGACCCTGGCCGTCTTCCTCACCGGGTCCGCGGTGGCCGCCGGGCTGTTTGGCCTAGCCTCCGGCGACGGCTGGATCATTGCCACCGGCATGCTGCTGTCGTTCTTCAACCTAGGCGCCTGGGGCGCCCTGTACGCGGTGACCCCGGAGGTCTACCCGACGCGGCTGCGGGCCACCGGCGCCGGCTGGGCGGCGGGCGTGGGCCGGATCGCGTCCGTGCTCGCCCCGCTGGCCGTGCCGCTGCTGCGGGAGGCCGGCGGGACGCTCGCGCTGTTCGGTGTGTTCGGCGTCGTCTTCGTGATCGCCGCCGTGGGGTCGTTGTTCCTGCCCGAACGAAGCGGCCAGGTCCTGCAGGAGTGAGCACCGGCGCTGCCGTCCGGGGCGGGTCACCCACCGCCGGCGACGGCTCTACCGTCGTACACATGACCGTGTCATCCTCACCCACCGCGGGCGCCGCGTCCGTCGCCGCCTCCCCCGAGCCGTCGGAGTCCCCGGCGGACCTGCCGCCCACCGTGTTTCTGATGTACGGCGCCTCCGGTGATCTGGGCCGCCGGCTCGTACTGCCCGCCTTCTTCCAGCTCGCTCTGCAGGGCCTGCTGCCCGAACGATGGACGCTGATCGGCAGCGGCCGGGGCGACGCCGGTGACTCAGCCGACGACGCCTTCCGCGCCCACGTGCACGACGCGCTGGTCGAGTTCGGCCCGCACCCCGACGAGGGCCCGTGGGACGAGTTCTCCGCCCACCTCCGCTTCGCCGGGGGCGGGTTCACCGCCGACGACGCGGGCGAGGTGCTGGCCGTGCTCGCCGCGGCACGCGAGGACCTCGGGGACGACGCCCAGCTGGTGCACTACCTGGCCATCCCGCCCAGGGCGTTCCTGCCCACCACCCGGGCCATCGCCGAGCACGGCCTGGTCGACGGCTGCCGCATCGTCTACGAAAAGCCCTACGGCACCTCGCTGACCACCTTCACCGAGCTCGACGACGCCGTGCAACAGGTCTTCACCGAGGACCAGGTGTACCGGATCGACCACTTCCTGGCCTTCGAGGCCGTGCAGGACGTGCTGCACGCCCGCCTGGCCAACCCATGGCTCGCCGCGCTGTGGAGCCGGGAGTACGTGGCCCAGGTGCAGATCGACATCGCCGAGACCCTCGACGTCGCGCAGCGGGCCGAGTTCTACGACGCCACCGGCGCCTTTCTCGACATGATCGTCACGCACTTGTTCCAGATCGCCGCGACCGTGGCCATGGAGGCACCGGCCGATCTACGCCCCGAGACCGTGCAGACCGCCCGGGACGCCGCGGTGCTGCGGTTCCGGCCGCTGGACCCGGCGGACGTCGTCCTTGGCCGGTTCGACGGCTACCTCGACATCGACGGCATCCCCGCCGACTCGACCACCGACACCCTCGCCGCGGTCCGACTGTGGATCGACGACGACCGCTGGCGTGACGTGCCCTTCCTGCTGCGCTCGGGCAAGAAGATGGCCGCCGACGAGCAGCGCATCACCCTGGTGCTGCGGCCGGCTGCCGACGGCCCTTACGCCCATGCGGCTCCGCCCGAGCCGGCAGTCATCAGCTTCTCCCTGCTGGACGGGGCGGCCCTGGACATCGCCGTCACCGTGCGCGCGCCCGGCGTGCAGGCCGGACCCGTCACCGGGACGGCCACGCTGCACCGCACCGACCTGCCCGGCGACCCGGCCCTGCCGTACACCCACCTGATCCACCACGTCCTGCACGCTGACCGGTCGCTGTTCACCGGGGTGGACGGGTTGCGCGCCGCATGGGAGGCCGTCGAGCCCATCGCCCAGGACCGACCGCAGGTGCAGGACTACGCGCCGGGCAGCTGGGGCCCGGCCGACGTCGACCGGCTCGCCGAACCGGGGGTCTGGTTCCTGCGCTCAGCGTAGAGGGAGGCACAGCAGGCGGTGGCCGACCCGGCCACCGCCCTGGTCCATCTGTTCTGCCTGTCGGTCGCCCCGACACCGCGCCTCAGGACACCCCGCCTCAGGACACGGCGCCTCAGGACACGGGTGATGACGGCCTTGCCGCGGGAGTGCCCCGACTCGGTTCGCCCCTACTGGAGGCCCCCGCGGACGGCCGTGACGCGCTGGGTGTTGAAACCGAGCCAGTGCATCCGGCCGACGTAGCGGGCGTGCTCGACCTTGAGGCACCGATCCATGATGACCGTCAGGCCGCCGTCCGTCGCGATACGCGCACCCTCGGCGTTGATAACCCCGAACTGGCACCAGAGCGCGGACGCCCCTACATCCACCGCTTCATGAGCGATGCCCGGCAGCGCGTCAGGCGCGCGGAACACGTTGACCAGATCGACCGGCTCCGGCACGTCGCTCAGGCTCGGATAGGTCGACTCGCCGAGAATCTCCCGCTCGCGGGGGTTCACCGGGATCACGCGGTAGCCGTGCCGCTTCAGGTAGTAGCCGACGAAGTAGCTGGCGCGCAGCTCGTTCTTCGACAACCCGACGATAGCGATGGTGCGCACGGCGTGCAGCACCCGCTGGATCGCCAGATGGTCCTGGTAGGGCGCGAGGTCGATCATCGGGTCGCCACCTCCTTTGCCGCCGACGCAGCCACCAGGGCGAACGCCCGCTCCAGATCCCAGATCAGATCCTCGACCGACTCGAGACCGACCGACAGCCGCACTGTCCCGGGGCCGACACCGCCGGCTCGGAGCTCGTCGTCGCTCAGTTGGCGGTGGGTGGTGCTCGCGGGATGGATGACCAGGCTCTTGGCGTCACCGACATTGGCCAGGTGGGACCAGAGCGTCACCCCGCGGATCAGTTCCTGCCCTCCCTCCCGGCCGCCGACGCAGTCGAAAGAGAACACCGCACCGGCGCCGTGCGGCAGGTACTTGTCGACTAGCGGCCGGTACCGGCTGGTCGGCAACCCGGCGTAGCTGACTTTGGTGACCATCTCGTGTGACTCCAGGAACTCGGCCACCCGGCGCGCGTTACTCACGTGACGTTCCATCCTCAGCGACAGCGTCTCCAGCCCCTGCAGGAACAGGAACGCGCTGAACGGCGACAGCGCCCCGCCCAGGTCGCGCAAGGTCTCGGCCCGCAGCTTCATCAGGTAGCCGTAGGTGCCGAAGGTCTCGTGGAACTGCAGACCGTGGTAGGCCGGGGAGGGGTCGGCGACCACCGGGAACCGCCCGTTGGACCAGTCGAACGTCCCGGACTCGACCACGACACCGCCGATGGTGGTGCCGTGGCCGCCGATGAACTTGGTTGCCGAGTGGATCACGATGTCGGCCCCCCACTCGATCGGTCGGCACAGATAAGGCGTCGCGAACGTGCTGTCCACGATAAGCGGGATCTCGTGGTCGTGGGCGACGGCGGCGACGGCTTCGATGTCCAAGACATTGCCGCCGGGGTTGCCGATGGTCTCACCGAAGAACGCCTTGGTATTGGGGCGGATCGCCGAGCGCCAGGCTTCCAGGTCGTCGGGATCCACCCAGGTCAACTCGACGTCCATCTTGCGCAGGAAGTGCTTGAACTGGTTCACTGTCCCGCCGTAGAGGGCCGAGGACGACACCACGTGGTCGCCGGGCTGTAGCAGGGTGAAGAGCGCGGCGGCCTGGGCGGCGATCCCGCTGGCGAACGCCACCGCACCCGCACCGCCCTCGAGACTTGCGACGCGCTCCTCGAACACCGCAACGGTCGGGTTCATGATCCGCGAGTAGGTGTTGCCGTACTCCTGCAGGTTGAAGTAGGCCGCCGCCGACTCCGGGTCCTCGAAGACGTAGCTCGTGGTTTGGAAGATCGGCACCGCACGGGCGCCGGTATTCGGGTCGGGTCGTTGCCCGGCGTGCAGCTGTCGGGTTTCGAAGCCGAAGTCGTACGCCTCCTCGAGCCGCCCAGCACCGTCTGTCACGAGTCGACCCCCTCGTTCTCGAGGAAGCGGCGGATGAGCGGGGTCTGGCGCGACTCCTCGAGCAGGAAGCAGTCGTGGCCGTACGGGGCCTCGATCACATGGAGCTCGACTGGCAGGTCAAGAGCGAGCAGAGCATCGTGGATCTCCTGAGACGCCGACGGTGGATACAGCCAGTCTGAGCTGAACGCAATGAGCAGCGTACGCGCCGAAACCCGACTCAATGCCCGGCGGAGCGATCCAGTTCCGTGTTGGCGAGCAAGGTCGAAGTACGTCAGCGCGCGCGAGGTGTAGAGGTAGGTGTTGGCGTCGAACCGGCGCACGAAGGAGTCCGCCTGGTGGCGCAGGTAGCTTTCGACCTCGAACTCCGGCTCGGTGATCGTAAACCGGATGTCGCCACCCGCCTGCAGCCGTCGACCGAACTTGTCCGCGAGCGCCGGACCGGACAGGTACGTCACGTGGCCGACCATCCGGGCGACGCCCATGCCAGCGTCGGCGGAACGCCCGCTGCCGTAGTAGTGGCCGCGTTGCCAGCCGGAGTCGCGCAGGATCGACTCCCGAGCGATCGCGTTCCAGGCCATCCCTTGGGGATGCAGAGCGTGAGTGCTGGCGATCGGCACGATGGCATCGACCTGGTCCGGGTACCGAATGGCCCACTCGAGCGCCTGCATGCCGCCGAGGGACCCGCCCGCTACCGCCGCGAGCCGGCCGATGCCAAGCTCGTCGAGCAAAGCGCGTTGGGTCCGCACCATGTCCGCGACGGTGATCACCGGGAAGTCTGACCCGTAGGGACGGCCGGTCGCGGGGTCGATCGACGACGGCCCCGTCGTGCCGCGACAGCCGCCGAGCAGGTTGGTCGACACCACGAAGAAGCGGTCGGTGTCAAAGGCCTTGCCTGGGCCGATCATTCCGTCCCACCAGCCGAGACCCTTGCCGCGGGTCCCGTCGCGGTCCTCGGCCGCGAACCCGTCGCGGGTGCTCTCCTCCGGCGGCGTCTGAGCGAACCCTGCCGCATGGGCGTCGCCGCTGAGCGCGTGGCAGACCAGGATCGCGTTGTCGCGAGCGGCCGACAGGGTGCCGTAGGTCTCGTACGCCACCCGGACCGGATGCAGTTGGCGCCCGCAGTCCAGCGACACTGGTCGCGGCAGGTCGAGGACCTGCGTCTCGACATTGCCGACCGACCCGGCGGCCAGGCTGGACTGTGCCACGAGAGCGAGCGTAACCCACGTCCTCCGGTGTATTGTCACCATTCCCGGCGGGGCAGGTAGACAACGGAAGGGCAAGAGGCATGACGACCACTGACAGCAAGCCGGCCGAGAACGGCGTGAACGTCCAGGCGCTGCTGGACGCGCGTGAGGTGCTCAAGGGAGCGCCGGAGGCAGCGCAATTCACTTGGCGTGCGACTTCTTCCTGGAAGGACGGCGTGGCCAGCACGTCGACGGTCCAGAACTTCTTCGGTCTCGGACAGGAGCAGCAGCACAAGAGCGCGTCGACGTTTGACATCGACCATCCCGAGGTGTTCGCCGCAAAGGACAGTGGGATCACCCCGATCGAGTACCTGCTGGTGGGGCTGGCGGGCTGTCTCACCGCGGGCGTGGCCTCGGTCGCGCAGAACCGCGGCATCCAGCTGCATTCGGTCGAGGCGACGGTCGAAGGTGCGCACGACATCCGCGGAATTCTCGGCGCCGACCCCGACGTACGCAACGGCTTCAACGACGTCAAGGTGACGTTCCACATCGACGCGGACGCCTCACGGCAGGAGATCGAAGCGCTGGTGGCGCAGTCTCAGAAGCGGTCGGCCGTGTTCGACGCTCTGACGAACCCGACGAGCGTCACCGTCGACGTCGACTGACCGACTTTCCTGAGCACAGAACGCGTCACCACGGTCGTCGTCGGCGCTGGTCAAGCCGGCCTCGCCGCCAGCCACCACCTCACCGCGCGCTCGATCGACCATGTGGTCCTCGAACGGGGCGAAGTGGCGAACTCTTGGCGGCGTGAACGGTGGGACTCCCTGCGGCTGCTCACGCCGAACTGGCTCAGCCGGCTACCGGGCCATCGCTACGACGGCCCGGATCCCGACGGCTTCATGACGATGAGCGAGGTCGTCGACTTCGTCGAGCGCTTTGCGGCTGTATCGAAGGCTGCCGTCCGCACCCGGACCGAGGTGACGTCGGTACGTCGGGTCGACGCCGGCTACCACGTGGTCACCGGCGCCGGCGACCTGCAGTGCCGGACGGTGATCCTGGCCAGCGGTGCCTTCAACCGCCCGACCGTGCCCGCGCTCAGCGACGCAGTGCCGGCGTCAGTAGACCAGCTGACGCCCTTCGCCTACCGCAACCCCGCCCAAGTTCGCTCCGGTGGGGTGTTGGTGGTGGGAGCGTCGGCGACTGGCGTACAGCTGGCCGCCGAGCTGGCTCGCTCGGGGCGACCAGTGACCCTCTCGGTCGGTGAGCATGTGCGGATGCCGCGCACCTACCGCGAGCATGACGTGCTGTGGTGGATGGAACAAACAGGGCTGTGGGACGAGCGGTACGACGCGATCGAGGACCTGGCGCGAGCTCGGCGCCTCCCCTCACCGCAGCTGGTCGGCACCCCTGACCGCGCCACCCTCGACCTCAACGCCCTCGCGGGCTCGGGCGTCGAGCTGGTGGGGCGACTAGCGGCCGTGCGCGACGGTCGGGCCCTGTTCTCCGGCGGGCTCCGCAACGTGTTCGCGCTTGCCGACCTCAAGCTCGCACGCCTGCTGGATTCGTTTGACCTGTGGGCACAACGCGTGGGCGTCGACGCCGGCGAGCCCGAGCGATTCCCGGCTACCCGAGTTCCGGCGTCCGCCAGGTGGCAGCTCGACTTGCGCAGTGGCGAGATCGGCACGATCGTGTGGGCCACGGGCTTTCGACCCGATTACACGTGGCTCGACGTGCCTGTCGTCGACCCCAAGGGCAACCTGGTTCACGACGGGGGTGCGGTGAACAGCCCCGGCATGTACGCGCTGGGGCTGCCGGTCCTGCGGCGCCGCAAGTCGACGTTCATCCACGGGATCGATGATGATGCCCAGGACGTCGTCGACCACCTGCACGGCTACCTCGCCGGACCAGGGTGATCGGGCAAAGCCCGACTCCAGCCGCGCAGCCACGATCACGAGCCCGACTCGGGCCTGAGCAGCTGAGAGCAGTCTCAGACGACGCCTCCAGCCTCACACGCAGCGGAACCCCTGACAGTCCGCGGTGGGCTATGGCCGCCGGCCACGCCGCCACGGTGTTCGGATCTCGTCATGTCGCCGACTGCTACCGGTCGGCGAGGGAGACCAGTTCCGGCACCACCTCAGCGGGGGCGGGAAGTTCTGCAATCTCTGCCTGTATCTGCTGCGCCATATGCTGTTCAGCGCCATTGGAGAGCAGGGCAAAGACCGCCCGTCGGATGGCGCCCGGTTGATGTTCTTCGTTCTGTAGCGCAAGAGCGGCGCCGGCCTCCGTCAGAAATTGGGCGTTGAAGAACTGATCGGCCCCTTGCGGCAGGATCAATTGCGGCAACCCGTTTGCCAGGGCTCCCAGCACCGAGCCGGTCCCGCCGTGATGAACCATCAGGTCGACCAAGGGCAGCACTCGCGACTGGTCCACGAACTTCTCTAGGTGGACGTTATCCCCGACGTCCCCGAGCGCCGTGGGATCGCCCTCCGGACCGACCGCGACGAGAAGGTCGACATCAAGGCGGCTGATTTCGTTGACCACTCGGCTCAGCACCTCGACTGCACCGAACGACACTGTGCCCAACGTGAGGTAGACCCGCGGTCGGTTCTTCGGCGCCTCCAGCCAGCCTGGCAGGACTCCGGAACTTTCGGCGTACGGCACGGGGCGGATGGGGATCTTGGTGACGTCGAGGGGACCGTTGAACCGCCGAAGCGACGGCGGGGTGGGGTCCAGCAGGTGATCGCTGAGAAGGAAACTGTTCTCCGGCGGCCGGCGGCCGCGGCTGGTCCAGAGGTCTTGTCGATAACCGATCGCTGCGGGATGGATCATGGCGAAACCCTGATGGGTCAACGCGATGGCGTACGCCACGGCGGGAATTTCCAGCACGCTGGCTGCGACTCCGGCGCCGACATCCATCGCCTCGTAAATGACGAGGTCAGGGCGAGACTCCTCGAAGGCGGACAGGAGAAATGCGGAAGCCGCTTCAGCTGTGACATCGGCGAAGAGTCCGACCATGAGCTCGGCCCCCTGCAGGCCAGGGTTACGCCGCTTCGTCTCGGTGAACGCGGCATCCAACTCCATCTCGGGCGGCTGCTGCGGGATGGTCGGCAGGGGGAGTCGGCCGAGGAAGGGCGGCCCCACGGCCACGGTGACCTCATGGCCGGCCTCAGCGCAGGCAAGAGCCAAGGGCATCAACGGATAGAGATGCCCGTAAGCCGGAATGGCTGCAAAGACGATCTTCACGGGCCAATGCTGCCAGCCCCCGGGGCTACGCGCAGCCGACGGGCGCCTGTCCCTGCCAGGTCGTTGGGCAGGCTCTCACTGGGCTTGCGTGTGACCGCAGCAGCCACCTGGGCCGTTTCCTGAGTCGCCTCGAACTGGGTAACTCGAAAGCACCCGGCCCTTTTGTGCTGATCGAAATCGCCTTGTTGCCGCTCCCCGGCTGTCACATGGTGGTTTACCTAATCCTTGGCAAGGAAAGAAAACGCGTACTAAACATTGCAATTTCAATCGTTGACATGCCTCTTTCGGCCCTGATATGCAAGGCACTTCTCCCCGCAGGGGGCGGGGCTTACGTGAAAGGAACGGCATGAACAAGCGACTTGTAGCCGGGCTGGGTACGTTGACAGCGCTGGCCTTGACAACGACGGGACTGGCACCGGCTACGGCTGGTGGAGGCGTCTCGCACCCGAAGGGCGAGGGTTGGGAGCACATCAACGTCACCGACACCTTGCCGGCGGGTTACGTCTGCAATGTCGACATCACGCTCAAGCTCAAGGGTCACGTGCGGTTCACGGTCAACGGGAAGGTGCCACCCAAGGACTGGAAGGGCCCGAAGGCCGGAGATCTGATGCTCACCGAGAGCCCCGACGCAACCTCAGTGGTTACCAACACCAAGAACCGCAAGAAGGTCAAGGTCGATATGTCGGGACCGCTCACTACACGGGTGGCCAAGAACGACAACGACCTTAACGGCAAGAGTGTCGGCGGTTTCCTGTACTTCGGCAGGGGTGTCAAGGGGCTCATCTACGCCAAGGGCACGCAGTGGTTTAGTGTCTACAACTTTAGGGACCCGATAAAGGGCGAAACAGACATCCACAGGACCCGCGGGACGACCGTCGAGCTGTGTCATGCCTTGGGGGCCAAAGCCGTGGAGGGGAAGAACCCGCCACCCCCGCAGGCCCAAAGCGGCGTAGCCAACGGCCTCACCCACTAGGAGTCCCCGACTCCTTGGGGTCACCCATCATCCGTTCGGCCGCAGAGCGCTCCCCCGAGGCATCGCCCTAACAAATGTCTGGCGTGGAACACGTTAACGACCCTTCTGGACGGACCGACCGACCAGTCGGTTTGGATGCTATGGTGGCACCATGACGAGTCGAGAAGCCATTCTGGATGCAGTCCGGTCGCTCGCGGTCGAGCAGCACGCAGTGCCCGCGCTCGACGCGGTAGCCACCGCAGCCGGAGTGTCCAAGGGCGGGCTCATGCACCACTTTCGCTCCCGCGCGGCGCTGGTCGACGGCTTGGTCGAACGGGAGCTGCAGCGGGTTGACGAAGCGATGGTGGCGGCGGCCGAGCAGCGAAGGGTCGTCCGGACCTGGCTGGACCTCAGCACGCCTGACTCTGCTGACATCGAGCTCTACCGATCGATGTCTGTTCTGCTGCTGGCGCTGAGCTCCGGCCAGTCCTCGATGCCGGGACAGGTGGCGGACGCGCTGCGGCGTTGGGACCGAGCGCTCGCCGACGAGGTGGGTGACCCCACGGCGGCCCTGGTCATCCGTCTGGTGGGCGACGGGCTGTTGATGAACAGCCTCAGCGGGACACCCCTCGCGGCTGACGCCACGGCTGCGGTCAAGGCTCACCTGCTGACCAGGCACGACCGGTGAGCGGCGCCCTGCTGGGCACAGTGGCAGGCTTGGCCCTGCTCGACTCGCTCAATCCGGCCACGATCGTGACTGTGGCGCTGATTTTGATCCTTGGGGCCAGACGCCCCGTCCTGTCGGCTTTGGCGGTGGCTGCGGGGGCGGCGGCCACGGTATTCGCCTTCGGCGCGGTGGTGTTCTTGTCAGCGGGTGCTGCGGCGGACCTGGTGCAAGGCGGGATCGTGTGGCTGCGTCGCCTGGCGTTCGGTCTTGCGGCGGCGGCGCTGTTCGTGGCAGCAGTTCGCCGGCTTCGTGCCAGACCCCGTCGGGCGGTGGCTCTGCCGGCGTGGTTCTCACCGGCAACTGCTCTGCCGCTCGGCATCGTCGTCACCGGTGCCGACCTGCCCAACGCCTTCCCCTACTTCATCGCCATCGAGCGACTGATTTCGGCCCGAGTCCCCGCTGGTCCCGGATTGGCCGTGCTGGTCGGCTACGCAGTCGTCTACACGCTGCCGTGCCTGATCTTGCTGGTCGCGAGTCGGCTGCTGCACGAGCGGGTGCAACCGCGCATCAAGCGGCTGTTCGACCGCTTCACCACCGGAGCGGTCCGCCGCAGCGTGCCGATGGCTCTGGGGCTGGCCAGCCTCGGCGTCGTCACGGCCAGCGTCGCCGTGACCACCTGACAGTGCCGGGCCATTGGGAGCTCCACTCAGGTGTTACCTTTTCGGCGACATGCGACTCAACGTACGCACCTCATTTCGTGGTCCCGGCGGCACTCGCATCAGCGCCGGCACGTCGGGGGTGTCGGTGTCCAAGCGGTTCGGTCCCGTCACCATCAATTCCCGTGGCAACGTCACGCTACGCATCTTGCCCGGTGTCTACTGGCGGATCTTCTGACCCTGCGGGCTCCATGGTTTGGCAGCACGAGGCCCGGCGTCTTCAACGTTTCCCCCGCCAGGCACCTCGGCTACCGCTGACGCTCACCCCTTGAGGCCGCTCATGGTGATGCCCTCAACGAAGTACTTCTGCGCCAGCAGATAGACCACGACCACCGGTATCAGGCCGATCACATTCCCGGCCATCAAGGCGGGCCAGTCGGTGCTGTGAGCGGAGTTGAGGAACTGCAAGCCCACCGGCAAGGTGAACTTCTCGACTTCGTCAATCATCACCAGCGGCCACAGGAAGGCGTTCCAGACGTCCATGAAGGCGAGCACCGCGACCACGGCCAACGCGGACTTCGACAGCGGCAGAATGATGGAGTAGAACACCCGGAAATAGCTCGCACCGTCGATCCGAGCGGCCTCCTCAAGCTCTTTGGGGATCGACAGGAAGAACTGCCGCAGCAAGAAGATGGCGAACGCGTCGCTCACCTGCGGCACTATCAGGGCCAGGTGCGAGTTGTACCAGTCGAGCTGGCGGATCAGCACAAAGCCGGGGATCAGCGTCACCTCGGTCGGGATCATCAGGGCCGTCAGGAAGCCGTAGAAGATGTAGTCGCGACCGGGGAAGCGAAGCCGGGCAAAGGCGTAGGCGGCCGTTGCGGTGAAGATCACTCGACCGATCACCGCGATGACCACGATGTAGGTCGAGTTGAAGATCCAGCGACCGATCGGCAACTCGTCCCACAGCTTGCTGTAGTTGGACCACTGCGGACGGGGCGGAATGATCTGCCACGGTTCGCTGAAGATCGTCACGTTAGTCTTCACCGAGCTGGACAGCATCCAGATGAACGGCACCAGGGCGATGACAGCCAGCAGGCCCAAGGCCGTGTAGGCCAGGATCTTGCCCGCAAGAGTGCGTCCGCCCCGGCCCTCATCCCTATCCTGCCGCCCTACGTCTGGGCCGTTGCCCCGTACGGCAGCGAGCGTGTCGCCGGACTCTAACGAGCCGGTGGTGTCAGCCGAAGTCATAGTTGATCCGCTTCGCGAGGAACTTGAACTGCAGAAACGTGGCGATAGCGATCACCGTCAGAATCACCCAGCCGTACGCCGCCGCGTAGCCGTAGTGGAAGTACGTGAACGCCTGTTTGTAGAGGTAGAACGAGTTGGTGTAGCTCGAATATCCCGGACCGCCCTGGGTCATCACGTAGACCTGGTCGAAAGCGCCCTGGAGGTTGTCGATGGTCGACGTCACCAGCACGAAGAACGTGATCGGTGTCAGCAGTGGCCAGGTCACGTGGACAAAACGCATCCACCGCCCTGCGCCGTCCAGCTCGGCCACCTCGTAGAGTTGACGCGGTATGGCCTGCAGCCCCACCAGGTAGAACGTCATGTACCAACCCAGGTTCTGCCAGACCGCCATCGCCGCGATCGCTGGCAGCGCAGTGAAGGAGGTGTTGAGCCAGTCCAGACCCTCGATACCAACCAAGCCGAGGAGCTGGTTGATCAGCCCGACGTCGGGGTTGTAGAGCCACCGGAAGACGATGGCCACGGCGAGCGTGGGCACCACGACCGGCAGGAAGTAGGCCGCCCGGAAGACCGCGATGCCCTTGATCTTCTGGTTGACGGCCAGCGCGAAGATCAGCCCGAGCGCCATGCCGGGAACGATCGTCATCGCCGCGTAGATCAGCGTGTTCTTGAACGCGGTGCGAAAGACTTTGTCCTCGAACAACAGCGTCTTGTAGTTGTACAGGCCGCGAAACTGGTGCGGGGTCAGCAGGTCCCACACCCACGTTGACATGACCAGCGCCATGGCCAGCAGATAGACCGTGAACACCAGGAAGTGCAGCAGGCCGGGCGCCACGAACAGGTAGCCCGCCAGCGCCTCGCGGGTTTTGTTCTTGGACAGGCGCGACCGTTTCCGCTGACCCTCCGGCGGCTGGTGCCACGAGCGCGCCGAGGGGTCAGCGACCGACGTCGACATTAACCGCCGCCGACCGAGCCAGCGGTGCCCAGCAACGGCGTCACTGCCTGGCAGACCGTCGGCAGAACCTCGGCCGGAGTGCCTTTCAGGGTCCAGATCGGGCTGAGCTTGGCCGTCAGGGTGTCCCGCACCTCGTTGAAGTTAGCCAGGGACGGAGCCCGGTGCACCGTCGGCAGGGACTCGGTGAATGGGGCAACGGCATTGTGCTGGACGTTCTCGGGAGCGTTCTTGAACGCCGCGGACTCGGCGATTGACTTGCGGGCTGGAATGCCCTGCATGTTGCCCAGCCCGGCCTTGATGCCTTCTTCGCTGACCATGAACTTCAGAAAGGCGAACGCCGCCTCGGGGTTCTTGCTGGCACGCGGGATAGCAAACATGCTGATGTGAAAGAAGTTGGCTCGGCCCTTGCTGCCCTTGGGCAGCGGGGCGACCTTCCAGCCGAACTTCTTGATGTCCTTGAACGTGTAGGACGACCAGCGGCCGTTGCCGATCAGCATGCCGATATTGCCGCCGACAAACTTCTGCTCAGACCCGTTTTCGGTGAAGGCGCTGGGCAGCGGCGACAGCCCCTCCTTGTAGAGGTCCTGTATCTGGGTGAACGCCTTGATTGACTCCGGGCTGTCGAATCCACACTTCGTGCCGTTCTCGGGGAAAGGATCGCCGCCCTCGGCCCAGATCTGGTCGAAGTAAGGAGCGAACCAGTTGTCGACCAGCGCGCCGTACGTCTTGGTGGCACCGCTGCCCGAGGTCATCGCGCGGGCGGCCTTGACGAAGTCGTCCCAAGTCCAGTCGGCGGTCGGTTCGGCGATCCCGGCCTTCTTGAAGAGGTCAGTGTTGTAGTACATGACCTGGGTGTCGTAGTTATCGGTCAACCCAACCAGCTGGCCGTTGTAGGTCAGGTTCTCGATGATCTCGGGGTAGAAGCCAGACAGGTCATACTTCTCGCGATCGACGTACGGCTTGAGATCCAGCACGAACTTTTTGGCCACGTAGTTCGGAATCTGCACGTCGCCGCCGTTGAACAAGTCGGGCGACTCACCACCGGCGATCATCGTCTGCAGCTTCTGGTTGTAAGACGTGCCCGGGATAACGGTGAAAGTGACCTTTATGTCCGGATTGGCCTCCGTGAACTTCTTCGCCAACTGCTTGCGGAGGGCCAGATCGCCTGGGTTGTCCCCCGGCATCGCCATCACCACGTTGCCGCTGACCTTTGAGGGAGCCGGCGGTGGTGCTGAGGAAGAGGATGACCCTGCCTCGCCTCCGCCGCAGGACGCCGTAATCATGGCCAACGAGGCCACCGAAGCTCCGAGAGTCAACCGCCACTTGCGCCGTACGATCATCTGTGAGTCCCGCTTCCCCGTCGAAGTGCCCTGCTGAGTAGGGACATGGTACGCACGCCGTTTCGGGGCTGGATGCTTCTGCGCCGACTTCGACACACGAGCGTGTCGATCGACGGCGAAGCGGCTAGATCCAGGTCCTGAACCATATCCGTGCCAACCAGTCCGGATGCGGCAGCACCTCGTCGGTCAGGATCGGATAGATGTAGGCGAAGTTGGCCGCAACCACCGCGACGTAGGCGCCGACAAGCACCGCCCCCAGGACGCGGCGGTCGCCACCGCGCGCCTTCCCGAGCAGCCGACCCAGGCACAGCGCCACCGCCATCACCGAGAACGGGATGAGCGCTATGGAGTAGAAGAAGAACAGCGGTCGGTCGGTGTACTGGAACCACGGCAGCCAGGCGCTGAGCACGCCGACGACCGGGATGCCGTAGCGCCAGTCTCTCCCACCGGCCCACAGGATCAAGGCGGCCACCAGGGCGGCTACGGCCCCCCACCACAGGGCCGGCGTGCCGATGGCGATGATCACACGCAGGCAGTTCTCCGGCCCGAGGCAGCCGTCGGTGCCCGGCTTGATGCCGTTGACCGAATCGAAGAGTATCGGGCGGGCCAGGATGAGCCACCCGGCCGGGTCAGCCGCGAACGAGTGCGTCGCGTTGTTGATGAAGTCGCCGGTGTGAAACTTCCAAATGTCGACGTGATAGTGCAGCAGCGAGGCGAGCGGATCACCGAGGTAGCGCACCGAGGCCGCTTCGGGGTGCAGCTTGGCCCAATCCCGGCGAGAGCCGCCGGAGGTGGCGAGCCAGCTGGCCCAGGTCGACACGTAGACGGCGGCGCTGAGCAGCACCAACGACACGAACGCGGGCACTCCGTCGCGCAGCACGGCCCAGCCCGCGGCACGGCCGGCTCCGGCGAGGTTACGGGCTCCGACGTCCCAGGCCAGCGACAGCAGGGCAAAGGCGGCGAGCACGTACAGGGCGCTCCACTTCGTGCCCAAGGCGAGGCCGAAGCAGACCCCTGCGGCGATCCGCCAGGGCCGAAGCACCAGTGCCGGACCGAAGCGCCCGCCGAGGTCGGGCAGCCCGCGCGCCTCCAGGTGGCTGGCCAGCCGGCCGCGGAACCAGTCCCGGTCGGCGGCCAGGCAGGCCACGGCCGCCACCAGGAAGAAGGCGAGGAAGATGTCGAGCAGCGCCGTCCGCGACATCACGAACGCCAGCCCGTCAAGCGTCAGCAGCACACCGGCGAGGCAGCCGATCAGCGTGGAGCGCGAGACCCGTCGTACGAGCCGGATGGTGACCAGCACCAGGAGAGCGCCGAAGACCAGGGACCCGAACCGCCAGCCGAAGGAGTTCATGCCGAACAGGTGCTCACCGCCGGCGATCAGCCACTTGCCAACCTGCGGGTGCACGATGAAGGCCGCCGACTCTCCCATCACGTCGGGGTTGCCGGCCACGATGGACTTGTTGGCCGAGTCAGGCCAGTTGCGCTCGTAGCCGAACTTCAACAGCGAGTAGGCGTCCTTGGCGTAGTAAGTCTCGTCGAACACCAGATTGCGCGGCCGGCTGAGGTCGACCAGCCGGATGACGAACGCGACCCCGGTGATGATCAGAGTGAGCAGCCAAGCCGACAGCCGGTCGCTCGGCATCGGCACCCGCAGCCGCTCGACAGTCGTGCTGGGGCGAGGCGACAACACCAGGGCGTGCGCTCCGGACCTCGGCGGCGCGGCGTGACCGGCGAAGGCGTCGTCGGCGGGCTCGCTCGGTCCGGCGGCGCCGCCGATTTCGAGAACCGGGCGAGTCACCGGTCCATTTTAGGTGGAGGGACGGGGCGCTCCGGACCGCTCAGCGACGCCTCTGGCACGCTGGCCTGGTGACTGCGGACGCCCGAGCAGGTGTGGTCGTGCTGGCCGCGACGCCCATCGGCGACCCGCGAGACGCCTCTCCGCGACTGTTGGCCGAGCTGGCGAGCGCCGACGTGATCGCCGCCGAGGACACCCGACGGCTGCGGGCGCTGCTGCACCGGCTCACAGTGAAGACTGAAGCCCAGGTGGTGTCGTATTTCGAGGGCAATGAGGCGGTGCGGACACCGGAGCTGCTGGCCGAGCTCGAGCACGGACGCCGGGTGGTCGTGGTCACCGACGCCGGAATGCCCTCGGTGTCCGACCCCGGCTATCGGCTGGTGGTGGCGGCCGTGCAGCACGGGTTCCGGGTTACCGCGGTGCCGGGGCCGTCGGCGGTGCTGATGGCGCTGGCCGTGTCGGGACTGCCCGTGGACCGTTTCTGTTTCGAGGGGTTCCTGCCCCGCAAATCCGGCGAGCGCAGCCGCCGGCTGAGCCAGCTCGCCGCCGAGGAACGAACGATGGTGTTCTTCGAGGCCCCGCACCGGACCGAGGAGACACTGCGGGCGATGGCAGCGGCTCTTGGCGAGGAGCGACCGGCGGCTGTGTGCCGCGAGCTCACCAAGACCTACGAGGAGGTGGTCCGCGGGCCGCTGGCGGAGCTGGCGTTGTGGGCCGGGGAGGGAGTCCGCGGTGAGGTGACGCTGGTGGTGGCCGGGGCGGCGCCTGTAGTGGCCGATCTGGACGCCGCCGTGGCCCAAGTGGAGGGTCTGGTCGAGGCCGGCCGCCAGCTCAAACCGGCGGTGGCCGAGGTGGCCGCCGCGCTCGGCCTGGCCAAGAACGCGCTCTACGCGGCAGTGCTGGACAGGCGGTAACTCCGAGAGACCGCCCTAAACTCAGCGCCAGCTGGCTCCAAACACGCCCTCAGGGGCTCAGATCCCCAACGAGCGCTTACTTTCGGGCGCCTGGCAGGCTGTCGCGGGTGACGGACAGGACCCGGGAGAGGCCAGAGCTGCCCGAGCCGCTGCCGGCCTCGGTGGTCGACAGCCACTGCCATCTGGACATAGCCGAAGCGATGACCGGCCTCGCGGTCGAGGAGGCCCTGGTGCTGGCCGCCTCGGTCGGTGTGACCAGGATCGTCCAGGTGGGCTGCGACGTGGCCGGATCCCGGTGGGCCGTCCAGGCCGCCGAACGCTACGACTCGGTGGTCGCCACTGTGGCCCTGCACCCCAACGAGGCGGCCCAGCTCGGCGATGACCTGCCAGCTGCCCTTGCCGAGATCGAGCGGCTGGCGGCCCATCGGCGGGTCAGGGGGATCGGCGAGACCGGCCTGGACTTCTACCGGACGCCAGCTGCCGACGGGCAGGCCCGACAACGAGACGCGTTCGCCGCCCATCTCGGCTGGGCCAAGACCCTGGACAAGACGCTGGTGATCCACGATCGCGACGCGCACGCGGCGGTTCTCGACCTGCTTGACGCCGAGGGCCCGCCTGAGCGGATCGTGATGCACTGCTTCTCCGGTGACGCCGCTTTCGCCCGGGCCTGCCTGGACCGCGGCGCCTATCTGTCCTTTGCGGGCACGGTGACCTTCAAGAACGCCGAGCCGCTGCGGGAGGCCCTGCGGGTCACGCCGCTGGACCGGGTGTTGACCGAGACTGACGCCCCCTTTCTCACTCCGATGCCGCACCGAGGGCGCCCGAACGCGTCATACCTCGTTCCGCACACGGTTCGGCTGATGGCCGACGTGATCGGTGTCGCCCTGCCCGAGCTGTGCGCAGCCCTGGATGCGAACACCAGCCGGGCGTTCGGCGGGACCTGGGGCTGACGATGGAGTTTGCCGAGGTGCTCCGCCGGCGCCGGATGGTGCGCTCCTATGACCCCTCGAGGCCGGTGCCGGCCGAGGCCGTCGATGCGCTGGTGTCGGCGGCCCTGCGAGCCCCGTCCGCCGGGCACTCCCAGGGGGTCTCGTTGCTGGTGCTGCAAGGAGCGACCGAGACCGGCCGCTACTGGTCAGCCACCTCCGGTCCCGGTGAGCCGAACCGCTGGCTTCGCGGGATGCAGGACGCGCCGGTGCTGCTGGTGATCTGGACCAGCGCCGAAACCTACCTGGACCGCTATGCCAAGCCGGACAAGGGATGGTCGGACCGAGACCTCGACCGCTGGTCGGCGCCCTACTGGTACGTCGACGCCGGCATGGCCAGCATGGCGGCCTTGCTCGCCGCCGTCGACCAGGAACTCGGGGCCTGCTTCTTCGGCGTCCCCCCACGGGCCCAGGACCGGCTGCGAGCGGCCTTCGGGGTGCCGACCGACCAGCTGTCCGTCGGTGTGATCAGTGTCGGCTATCCGGGCCCGAGCTCGCCGGGTCGCCCGTCAACGGCCCGCCGCCGCCGGGCCGAGCGGGTGCACACCGGCCACTGGACTGCTGGCTGACGGCAGGCACGGCTTGCGGCGCGACGCCCACGTTTTGCTCTCCGCCGGGGTGCACCGTTACTGTTTCGTTATCAACTGGGCTCCCCATTGGTGGGGAGCCCGCCAGCTATCGGCCCGCCCACTCGTCGCGTGGCCACCCCATTGGAGTGTTGTTTTGCCCAAGCTCATCCCTGTCGTCGCCGCCGGCGTCACCGCGTTGGCTGTTGCAGGCGGCTCGTTCGCCTACGCCACCGAAACCAAAGACGTCACCTTGTCCGTGGACGGCGCCACCAGCCAGCTGACCAGCAGGTCCGACACCGTGGGCGACGTCCTGCAGGCCGAGGGCATCACCATCGGCCAGCACGATGTGGTGGCCCCCGCGCTGGACGCTGAGGTGTCGGATGGCTCCCGCATCGCCGTGCGGTACGGCCGCCAGCTCACCGTCAAGGTGGACGGGCGCCCGCAGACCATGTGGACGACGGCGACCCGGGTCGACCAGGCCCTGGCGGCGCTCAAGGTGAACACCAGCGGTGCGGCGTTGTCGACCAGCCGAGGCTCCACCATCGGGCGCCAAGGGCTCGCTCTGGACGTCACCACGCGAAAGACTGTCCACGTGGACGCTGCGGGGCAGAAGAAGCGGATCCAGACCACCGGCCGGACCGTGGCCGACGCCCTGGCGGCGAGCCGGATCACCGTGGACGGCGACGACAAGCTGAACGCGCCGGCGGGCAAGCCGCTCACCAACGGCGCCGCCATCGTCTACACCAAAGTGGACACCACGACCTTGACCAAGAAGAAGTCGGTGTCCCCCGACACCGTGCACCGGCGCACCAACAACCTCAAGAAGGGCGTCCGCCAGGTCGACATCGCCGGACGGGCCGGCACCAGGACGCTGACCTTCCGACAGGTGCGCCACAACGGCAAGGTCGTCAGCCAGCAGCGGATCGACTCCGAAGTCACCGCCAAGCCGCGCAACAAGGTGGTGCTGGTGGGCACCAAGGTGACCGCGCCGAAGCCCGAGCGCAAGGTGTCCACGAGCTCGAAGAGCTCCAAGCGGTCATCGGGCTCGAACAGCTCCTCGAAACGATCCAGCGCACCCAAGGTCGCCTCCGGTGGGGTCTGGGACCGGATCGCGCGCTGTGAGTCGGGTGGCAACTGGTCGATCAACACCGGCAACGGCTACTACGGCGGACTTCAGTTCAGCAAGAGCACCTGGCGTGCCTTCGGCGGCAGCGGCATGCCCAACCACGCCAGCCGCTCCCGGCAGATCGCCGTGGCGAAGAAGGTCCAGCGGAGCCAGGGCTGGGGCGCCTGGCCGTCCTGCACCCGCAAGCTGGGCCTTCGCTGAGTCGTCCCACGGGCTCAGGGAGCTCCCAAGGCGCCGGGCTGCTGGACTCCTCGGCGGTCCGGGCCCTGGTCGGACGACTGAACATCCGCCCGACCAAGCAGCGCGGGCAGAACTTCGTCACCGACGCCAACACGGTGCGTCGCATCGTCTCGGTTGCCGGAGTCACCGCAGACGACGTCGTGCTCGAGGTGGGGCCAGGCCTGGGGTCGCTGACCCTGGGCCTGCTGGCCGTTGTCGAGCGGGTGATCGCGGTCGAGATCGACGAGGTGATGGCGGCTGCGCTGCCCACCACGGTCGTCGAGCGGATGCCCGACAGGGCCTCGTCGCTGACTGTCGTCGCCGAGGACGCGATGCGGCTCTCTGCACTGCCCTTCCAGCCGACGGTGCTGGTGGCGAACCTGCCCTACAACGTGTCTGTACCGGTGCTGCTGCACCTGCTGTCCACCTTCGCCTCGTGGACCCACGGTCTGGTGATGGTGCAGGCGGAGGTAGCCGATCGGCTGGCGGCGCCTCCGGGCTCGAAGATCTACGGCGTCCCCTCGGTGAAGATGGCCTGGTATGCCCACACCAGTCGAGTCGGCAGCGTGCCTCCCACGGTGTTCTGGCCGGCGCCGAACGTGGAGTCCGGCCTGGTGTCCATGGTCCGCCGACCTGCGCCCCCGACCACCGCGCGCCGCGAGCAGGTGTTCGCCGTGGTGGACGCCGCCTTCGCTCAGCGTCGCAAGATGCTGCGGTCAGCCTTGGCGCCGCTCGCCGGGTCCTCGGCGGCAGCTAGTGCCGTGCTGGAGGCGGCCGGCGTCGACCCCACAGCTCGGGGCGAGGTGTTGGCTGTAGAGGACTTCGCCCGAGTGACCGAGCGACTGTTCGACCGCTCGTGACCGTGGTGGCGGTGTGCGTACGCCACCCACGAGGAATAGCCTCGACGGATGCCCCAACCCGTCTCGCCGAGCACCAGTGTGCGGGCGCGCGTCCCGGCGAAGATCAATCTCACCCTGAAGGTGGGGGCGCCTCGGCCCGACGGCTATCACCCGCTGGCCACGGTCTATCAGGCCGTTTCGCTCTATGACGAGGTGGTGGCCGACTGGGCTCCGAGGGGTGAGTTCACGGTCTCCGTCACCGGCGAGGATGCGAGCCTGGTGCCCCTGGACGACCGCAACCTCGCGCTCCGGGCGGCCCGACTGCTGGTCAGCACGTACGGGCCCAACGACGGGCTGGGCGTCTCGATGGCCATCACCAAGGCCATCCCGGTGTCAGGTGGCCTGGCCGGAGGCTCGGCCGACGGTGCGGCCGCGCTGCTGGCTTGTGCGACTCTGTGGGACCTCGACCTCTCCGACGACGACCTGCGGGCGCTCGCCGCGCACCTCGGCAGTGACGTCCCCTTCGCCCTGCTGGGCGGTACGGCGGTGGGGAGCGGCCGGGGAGAGCAGATCGCGCCGGCGCTGACAACCGGCAGCTACCACTGGGTGCTCGCCTTTGGCTGGCACGGGCTCTCCACGCCAGCGGTCTACCGTCGCTTCGACGAGCTGACCCCGGAGCCGGCGGTCCCCGAGGTGTCGCCGCAGCTGATGAACGCGCTCCGGGCCGGTGATCCGGTCCAGCTCGGCCGGGCCCTCAGCAACGACCTGCAGCCGGCCGCCCTAGACCTGCAGCCGCGGCTGCGCCGGACGCTCCAGGCCGGGCTGGAACTCGGGGCGCTGGGCGCCGTCGTGTCCGGGTCCGGCCCGACCTGCGCCTTTCTTGCCTCCGACGAGCCCGCCGCGGTCGAGCTCAGTGTGGCCCTGAGCGCCGAGGGGGTCTGTCGGACGGTCCGCCGTACGGTGGCGCCGGTCAGCGGGGCGCGGGTGCTGAGCTGACGTCGTAGGGCAGCAGGAGCTCGCGCAGACAGCCCGCGACCTGGTGCTGCTCGTCGGGCGACATCTGGGCGAGAATCTGCCGCTCGGCGATCAGCAGATCCGACAGGGCGTCGTCTACGCTGCGGAGGCCGGCGGGAGTGAGTCTGACGAGAACGCCGCGGCGGTCCTCGGGATGGTCCTCGCGGGCGACCAGTCCGCGGGTCTCCAGCCGGTCCACCCGGTTGGTCATGGTGCCGGAGGTGACCAGGGTCTCCTTGAGCAGTTGCCCGGGAGACAGCTGATAGGGCGTGCCCGCTCGGCGTAGGGCCGCCAACACGTCGAACTCCCAGGTCTCCAGCCCGTGTGCGGCGAAGGCGGAGCTGCGCTCACGGTCCAGGTGGCGAGCCAGCCGGGTGACCCGGGAGAGCACCTGCATGGGATCGAGCTCGAGGTCGGGGCGCTCCCGCTGCCAGGCCTCAATGAGGCGGTCGACCTCATCGAGGCTGCTTCTGCGGTCGGCCACAGGCGCATCCTAAGACGTCGCGGCCACGGCCGGCGCCGACTCCCTCGCGAGGTAGGCGGACCGTTACCGACGTTTCGGGTTGGTCAGCAGCCGGGGCCGCGCTTCCAGGCCGCTCAGCCCGTTCCAGGCCAGATTGACCAGATGGGCGGCGACCTCGGGCCTCTTGGGCCGGCGGGCGTCCAGCCACCACTGACCGGTCATGGCGACCAT
>DASQDG010000012.1:0-24089 GCA_035634295.1 Propionibacteriaceae bacterium
GTGGGACCGGTTCCCCGAGTGTCGGCGGCCGCGTGGCGCGGTTGGTGCTCGGCTGGACGTTGCTGGTCACCGGCATAGTTGCCCTGGTCCTGCCCGGGCCCGGCCTGCTGCTGGTGGCGGCTGGTTTGACCGTGCTGTCCCAGCAGTACGCCTGGGCGCACCGTCGAGTTGAGCCGGTACGCGAGCGCGCGTTCCGTCTCGCCGAGACCAGTGTCAGCTCGCGGCGCGCCATAGTCCTCAGCTCCCTGCTCGCCGTCTGGCTGCTGGCGGCTGGCGTCCTGTGGGTCGTACGGCCGTCGGCGCCGGGATGGTGGCGCTGGAGCGACCGGTGGTGGCTCCCCGGAGGTTGGGCAACGGGAAGCAGCCTGATCCTCTCCGGCGGCCTCGCCGCCGGTCTGCTGATCTACAGCTACCGGAGGTTCCGACCTGTTCCGGTCGAACCGTGACGTGGAGGTCAATTGGTGAGTGAGGTAGCAACCGCTGGCCCGGAACCGCTGATCCGACCTCCCAAGCTCGATGTCGGGCGCAAAGGCGGTGCCAGCCCGCTCGAGCTGTTCTTCGATCTGGCCTACGTCCTCGTCGTGCTGGAGTTGGCCAAGGACTTCTACGGCGACCTGACCTGGCACGGTTTCCTGGTGATGGCCGGGCTGTTCGTGACCATCTGGTTCTCCTGGGTCGGGTTCACCCTCTATGCCAACCGGTTCAACACCGACGACGTGATCTATCGTCTGACCAAGCTGGCCGCCACCGGCGCGATCGCCGGCTGTGGCGCCAGTGCCAGCGACGCGGTCGGCAAATACGCCGTGCAGTTCGCTGCCTGCTTCCTGATCGGCCGCGTGCTCCTGCTGGCTCTCTACTTCCGAGCCTGGCGACACGTATCAGAGGCCCGGCCGACCATCAGGGTTTATCTGCTCAGTACCGGCGTCAGCGTCGTGCTGTGGGCGGTGTCGCTGGGCGTGCCGGGAGACGGGCGCTACTGGCTGTGGGGCGCCGCCGTCCTGGTGGACGCTCTGGGGCCGGTGCTGGCCACCATCAGGCGCGACCGGCTTCCCCTGCACATCGAACACCTTCCGGAACGGTTCGGGCTGCTCATCATCTTGGTGCTCGGAGAGGCTCTGGGCGGGGCCGCCCGGGGCGTACACGACGCCTCCTGGGCCGGCCGCTCACTCGCCATCGGCCTGGTGGGGCTGGTCGTCGCCTCCAGCCTGTGGTGGATCTACTTCGACGTCGCCTCGGCCAAGAGCACCCAACGGCTGGAGCAGGCGGCCGAGGACGATGAGGGGGCGGGTGACGCCCCGACCAGCGAACCCGAGAGCCCCGCCTCCGACGAGCGCCACACGATGTTCGTCTACGGTCATCTGCCCCTGGCGTTCGGCACCGTGATGATCGGCGTCAGTCTCGAGGACTTCACCGTCCACGTCGACACAGCCGGCGACTGGGTGCTTGCGGCGGGTCTGAGCATCTTCTTCGCCGGAGTCGCTCTGATTGTCGCCGGTACGTCACGCACCTGGCGGTCAGTCTGGCCCTGGCCGTTGGCTTTTATCCCCGCTTTCGTCGTGGCTCCACTGTTGCCGTTCCCCAACGCGATCTCGTTGATCGCCACGTACGCCATCGCCCTGCTGGCGCTGGCGGTCCACGGGACGCTGGCCAGTCGTCAGTCGCAGAACGCGCTGAGCGCGAGCAGATGAGCCGCCGAAGCTGAAGAACGGCAAAGGGGCCCGCATCTGCTCAGATGCGGACCCCTGCTGCTTGTGAAGAAGGCTCAGCTCTTCTTGAAAGCGTCCTTCAGCTTCTCGCCGGACTGTTTGAGGTCCGACTTGGCCTGGTCGGTCTGGCCTTCGGCCTTGAGGCTGCTGTCGTCGGTCGCCTCACCCACAGCCTCCTTGCCCTTCCCGGCCAACTTCTCCGCGGCATTGTCCAGCTTGTCACCAATACCCATGACGAACTCCTTCATCAGGTCCGCCCACCGGCCAAGCGTCGGCAGGTCTCAGGCCTATCCTACGGAGCGAGGGTCTGCCGTAGGGCCCGTTCCGGTCGGGCGCCTGCATCACAAGGTTGAATGAGGTGCTGTAAAGGTCGGCTACTACTGCTTGTGCTGCTGAAGGCATGACAAGGACGTGATGGGATGACCCTCCTCCCGAGGCCAACCAGCGATGCTGGTGCCGTCAAGCTGGATCGCGAAGTCATCGTGGCGGCGGCCTTGCGGTTCATCGATCGAGACGGAGCCCAGAACCTCACCATGCGGGCGCTGGCCCAAGATTTGGGTGTGGGTGCGATGTCGCTCTACCGCCACGTCAGTGGTCGTGAAGACCTGCTGGAGGCGGTCGTGGCAGAACTCCTCGAACGCGTCCGTCGAGACCTCGACAGTGAGCTCGCCCGAACGTGGCAGGGCTATCTGCAGACCTTGGCGCACGCGGTACGGCGGATTGCTGTCGAGCACGCCTCCGCCTTCCCACTGGTCGCGACCCGCCACCCGGCCGCTCCTTGGTTGCGGCCGCCGCTGCGCAGCCTGGATCTGGTCGAGGACTTCTTGAAGATGCTCGGCCGGCACGGCTTCACCGACAAGCAGGTGGCCGGCGCCTATCGCGCCTTCAGCAGCTTTCTGCTCGGACAGCTCCTCCTGGAGTCAGCCACCCGAGGCGCCAGCACGTCCCCAGTCGAAGTGCCCTTGGACGAGGGTGAGGCCCCCATACCCCAGCACGACGGGCAGCTCGACCTCAGCTCCCGGCCGACCGTGGCCCGGCTGCGTCCCATGCTAAGCGAGGATCACAGCGAGGACGAGTTCGAGGTCTCACTCGAGATCCTGTTGGACCGTTTGGAGATGAGCCTGTCCCAATAGGCGGCCTCGACTGTGGCACAGTCCTGCCTGTGCACGGAAGTCGCCCGGTCGTGTTGCTCACCGGAGCCCAAGCCGCCGGCAAGTCGACGGTCGGACGGGCGCTCGCCAGTCGGGCTGACCGGGGTGTCTTTCTCGACGGCGACACCTTCTGGCAGGCGGTGGTGTCAGGACGCATCGACATGGCCGGTGATCCCACGCCCGGGGCACTGGAGCAGCTTCACCTGCGCTACCGAGCCACGGCGGCGGCCGCCCAGGTCTACGCCCGAGCCGGGTTCCTCACCGTGATTGCTGACAACGTCTATGGCGATGCCCTGTTCGTCGTCCGAGAGGCCCTTTCCCCGCTCGAGCTCGCGGCGGTGGCCCTGATCCCGTCACCGGAGATGGTCGCGGCGAGGGAGCGTGGGCGAGGATCGCATGAACGGCGCGTAGCGACTCCGTCGACACCCAGGCACCCGCGTTCTACGGGCCTACGTCAGCGCTTCCAGCCGATCTCCAAGACTTCCACGGTCGGGGCGTGGCCCCAGTCCCGGCCGGCGGTGACCTCCGCCGTACGGGGCGCCGTCCAGGCAGTCGGCTTGTCCCAAGCCACCTCGGCGTAGGCGGGAGCAGAGGCGCGGAGGTCGCGCAGCTCCCGCAGCAGCCACTCGTAGGCGAGCCGGTTGCCGAGCTGGCGAGTCGCCGACATGGACGTGTCCGTGGCGAGCAGGCGCTCCAAGCGCTGGATGTCGGCACGGAGCCGCTCGCGGCGAAAGGCGTTGAACATCTCCTCGGCCAACGGGTCGCGCTCAGGGATCTGCTCAAACTGACTGACGGCCCAATCTCCGAGCCGGCGCAGCCATCGGCGGCACGCGCGGCGGACCGGGGGGCTCCTGAGCAGCAGGGGGATGACCACGCAGGCGACGCCGATGCCAAGCAGCGAGTAGCCCACCTGGGAGTCGGTCACGTCCCACCTCTTCGGCTGGATCACCTTGTGGCTCCGGCCAATCTACCTCTGAGGGACCACCCGCCGACCAGAGTGCAAGCCCGCGGCCGTCAGCGTCCTTGACCACATCTTTCCGCGATCTGGTGGCGGTCTGCAGATTCCCGTGAGGTTGGCGCCGCAGAGTTGTACTCACAGCGAGGGAAGCACAACCGGACTCGCCGAGAGACTGCCGAGGCCGCGATTCAGGTCAGGGGGAGGAGCGCGCCTCAGCAGTCTCTCTACACCGGGCTCAAGGTGCGGGGTTGAGCCACTGAGTCGACGGCCAGGTTTGCGCTGGGGGGCGCGAGCCTGGCCGTCCTCTCGTTGAGGCCCCGGGCTTGGCTCTCGTTGACCACCGTGATCCGGTTCGGCGGCGGCGCCGGCCGTCCGGCTGAGTGCCGGCGAAGCGGTCAGGGCGCTGGTGGCGGCCACCTAAAGTTGACGCATGTGGGCGCGCTGGCTGGTCGTGCTGCTGACCGCCGTCGCGCTGGTCGTCACGCCGCTGCTGGTGCCCAGATTGACCGGTGCCGCCCAGGCCCCTGTCGGGTCTGACTCCGCCTCGGAGCTGGCCGAGCGGGTACGCAGATCGGCCACCGTCGGTTGGTCCGGCCTCGCCGAGACCGCGGGCACGCTGCAGGTGCCGGACAGCGACTCCTTTGCCACCCTGGCCCTGCTGCTCGGGGAGACCAGTCAGCTCCGGGTGTGGTGGCGCAGCCCCGACGACTGGCGGGTGGACCGCATCCGCGGCACGGGAGAGACTGATCTGTTTCGTCAGCGCGCCATGTCCGTGCGCTGGGTTTTCGAGTCCGAGACCGCGACCTATTCCCCGGTGTCGAAGATCAGGCTGCCTGACGAGTCAGACCTGGTGCCCCCGACGCTGGCCCGATTTCTGCTGCAGGGCGCCCGCGAGGATGAGCTGGGTCGGCTCCCCGATCGCGTGGTGGCGGGCGTGCGGGCGGGCGGCCTCCGCCTGACGCCGCGCGACCCGGCAACCACGATCGGGCATGTCGACCTCTGGGTGGACAGCGCCTCCGGTCTGGCGCTTCGGGTCGAGGTGTACGGGCGAGCCGACCAGCGGCCGGTGCTCAGCACGTACCTGCGAGAGGTTGACGTGGAGGTGCCGGCGTCCGCGACCACCGAGTTCGTCCCGCACGAAGGGGTCAGCCTCAACTACGAGGAGTCGGTGGACGTGGCCGCTCGCGCCAACGCCCTCGCCCCGTACGACCTGCCTTCCTCCCTCGGCGGCCTGCCGTCTCGCGCCGGCGATGATCCGGACGCCGTCGGCGTCTACGGTCGAGGCCCGACCACAGTGATCGCTCTGCCGTTGCGCGGGCGGATCGCTTGGCAGTTGCGTGACCGCCTGCACGGCAGCGCCAACGCCCAGCAGACCGCGGCGGGGGTCCTGGCTCCGGTGGGGCCGGTCCTGCTGCTCGTCACCCCGCCTCCGGAGCGCGACGCGTTCCTGCTGGCCGGTACGGTCACCGCCGAGACCCTGCAGCGGGCCGCCACCGAGCTGGCCGCGGTGCCGTGACCCCGGTCATCTGCACCAGGGCGCTGACCAAGCGCTACGGCGAGCTCCGCGCGGTCGACGGCATCGACCTCGACGTGCACGAGGGCGACGTCTATGGCTTTCTGGGCGCCAACGGCTCGGGCAAGACCACGACCGTACGAATGCTGCTGGGTCTGGTGCTGCCCACCTCCGGCGAGGTCGAGGTGCTCGGCCTGCCGATGCCGGCGAGTCGGCGCACCGTGCTGCCGCAGGTCGGCGCGCTGGTCGAAGGACCTGGTTCCTACGCTCACCTGTCGGGGCGCGCCAACCTCGCGCTGCTGGACGCCAGCGGCCGTGACCGCAGCCCGCGCCGAGCGCGTACGGCCCGGATCCTTGACGTGCTGGATCAGGTGGGTCTGGACCCGGGCGATCCTCGCCCCACCCGGGCCTACTCACTGGGGATGAGGCAGCGGCTCGGGCTGGCGGCTGCCTTGCTGCGCCGGCCCCGGCTGCTGGTGCTCGACGAGCCGACCAACGGGCTGGACCCCCAAGGCATCGCCGAGATCCGCTCGCTGCTGCTGCAACTCAACGCCGAGGGCACCACGATCTTCCTGTCGAGCCACCTGCTGAGCGAGATCGAGCAGATGTGCAGCCGGGTCGGGGTGCTGGACCGAGGTCGGCTCGTGCTCCAGGAGCAGCTGGACGCGTTGCTCAGCCCGACTGGGCTGGTTGCCGTACGGACGCCCGACGCCCGGCGGTGCGCAGCCCTGCTCGGCGGCATGGTGGAGGAGGCCACCGACGACCGGCTGCTGGTGCGGGCGGCCGACGCGGCGGCACTCAACGGCTATTTGGTGGGCCAGGACATCCGGGTGGCCGAGATCGGGCCTCACCGACACGACCTGGAGCACATCGTGCTGGCCGCTGGAGCACGTGCGTGATAGCCGTCGAGCTGGTCAAGATGCTGCGCCGCCCGCGCACCTGGGTGATCATCGCCATGCTGGTCGCGCTGCCCACCCTGGTGGCGATCTTGTTGGCGGTGACCGATCTCGGACCGCGGCCGGGCACCGGTCCTCCCTTCCTGTCGGCGGTGCTGACCGACGGCACGCTGTTCCCGCTGGCCGCGTTAGGGGTGGTGCTGCCGCTCTTCTTGCCGATCGCGGTGGCGGTGCTGGGTGGCGACGCCATCGCGGGAGAGATCCAGTCCGGCACGCTGCGCTATCTGCTAACCCGGCCGGTCGGGCGGACCCACCTGCTGCTGGCCAAGCTGACGACGGTGATCGCCTTTGTGCTGATCGCCGTGCTTGTGGTGGCCGCCGTGTCCTACGTCGAGGGCCGGCTGCTGCTGGGTCAGTCGCCGGCCGCGGGGACGGTTAGCCTCAGCGGCTCGACCCTGACCTCGGAGCAGATCGCCGGACGGACCGCGCTCGCGCTGGCCTACGTGGTCATCTCTATGCTCGGGGTTGCCGCCGTCGCCCTGTTCTTCTCGACGCTGACCACGTCGGCGATCGGGGCGGCCTTGGGCACGATCGGCCTGCTGATCGCCTCCACGGTGCTGCTCGGGCTGGACGCCGCGCAGGCGCTGCATCCCTACCTGCCGACGCGCTACTGGCTGTCCTTCGTTGACCTCTTCCGCGACCCGATCCTGTGGCACGACGTGGTCCGCGGTTTGCAGGTGCAACTGGGCTACCTGCTGGTGTTCACCCTGGCGGCCTGGGCGAGCTTCACCACCAAGGACATCGACGACTGACGCCCAGTCTGTGCCATTGGGCGTACGTCTCCGCGCCCAAACGCCCAAACGCGACCTGCACCGGCTCAGCAGCGCACCCGCTTGGGAGCCACTGGCGCACCTGGACCGAGCACGGTGCCCAGCGCGGCCAGCACGACCGGGTGGCCGGGCAAATCGCCGTGGGTGACGACCGCTCCGGGACAGGCGTCCTGCACCACCAGATTCAGGGCGCCGTCCAGCGTGGCCGACCGCACCGGGGTGACCACCCGGTCCGTGGTGGAGTGCACGGTCGCCCACGCCGGCCCGTCCGGGGTCTCGTCGCCAGCGTTCAGCCGGCGCAGCAGGTCGCTTCCGGGCACCAGCTGCTGACACGCCGCTGGGCAGCCCCCGGCCAGCTCCAGCGCGAGGGCCGCCTGGCTGGTGCCGTGCTGGGGCGAGCCGAGGGTGAATACGCGCCGGGCCACCCCCTCGCCGCCGTGGTCGCGAACCCAGAGCCGGGCCACCACGCCGCCGGCTGAGAAGCCCACCACGTCCACCGAAGGCGCCGCTGCCTCGCGCCGGACCCGAAGTGCCACCTCGCCGAGGTGCTCGGCCTGAGCACCCAGATCGCCGGTGCCGTTGCCCACCGGCGGCACGATCACCGCCATCCGCCCGGCCGAGCGCAGCGCGGCCGCCAGTGGAGCGAGCGATGTGCCCGTCCCGCCGTACCCCGGCACCAGGAGCACGGGTCCGGGGCGGTCCTGGGGCACCGCGGCGCTCCGGTTCACACTTCGAACACCCAGCGCGATCACGACCGCCACCACCAGCAGCAGCACCAACGCGCCGGTGCCCAACACGAGCCGCCGGCGTTGAGGCGAGAGCGCGTCGAGCACGACCTCGAGCCTACGACGGCGTTCCAGACCGGATCGGGCCTCAAGGAATGACCAGAAGCGTGGTGCGATGCGGCGGTGCTGCTGACCCGAAACGGCTGGTGGCCCGGCGGACCGCACCAAAGTAAGCGCCAGACCGTCGAAAACGCGTTCGCGCGCCCCCGAACCGCCATCGAGCGCCTACTTTCGGGCGCCCGCACGACTTCACGGCGACCGCCGGCGTGATCGCTATGCTCACCCCTCGTGACTCTGGACCGTTTCCCCGCCCCGGCAGCCCTGCGGTGACCTCAGAGCCGGTGGCCGACGAGCCGGAGGTGCTGCAGGACCGTCCTGACCGGGTGGTCACGCGCGTTGGGGACGTGGTCCGGCACCCGAGACAGCCTTGGTCGGCCTCGGTGCACGCGCTCCTCAGCTATCTCCGCGACGTCGGCTTCGCCGAAGCTCCGGCCCCTGGTCCACTGGGTCCCGACTATGACGACGTCGCCTTCATCGAGGGCACATCAGGCGACGACGCGTGCCTGCTGGTGCAGTCCGACGAGGCTGTGGCGGCGGTCGCTCAGCTGTTGAGGCGCTACCACGACCTGGTGGCCGACTGGCGCCCCGAGACCCCACCGGTCTGGTTCGACGGTCAGGCCGGCACCGGCACCGGCGACCAGCTTGTCTGCCACGGCGACGTCGCCCCCTGGAACCTGATCTGGCGCGACGGCCGACTGGTGGGGCTGATCGACTGGGAGTACGCCACCATCGGGACCCGCCGGGAGGACATCGCCTACGCGCTGCACTATCTGGTGCCGTTTCGCGACCGCAGCTATTGGCAGGGCGTGTTGGGTCTGCCCAGCAAACCCCGCCGGAGGCACCGGATGGGGGTCTTCGCTGACGCGTACGGGATCGAGTTCGACGACCACCTGGTGGATCAGGTGCTGGCCTCCCAGCGGGCCGGCGTGGACCTGATGATCAACCTGGCCGAACGCGGGCACCCCCGCCAGCAGCAGCTGATTGCCGACGGCGAACTCGACCGCGAGCGGCGCGCGGTCCTCTGGGGAGAGGGCCACCGGCACAAGTTCCGGGTCGGCCGCCGACGCCGCCAGCAGCAGCGCACGTCCTAAGCCGCCGTGGCAGCGGCTACTTCAGCCCGGTGGTGGCGAGTCCTTGGACGAAGAATCGCTGGAACGCCAGGAACAGGACCACCAGCGGCGCCACCGCCAGCAGTGTCATGGCCATCAGCGCGCCGTAGTCGGTGCGGAACTCACCCTGAAGGAACTGAAGCCCCACCGGCAGCGTGTAGAGCGCGGGATCCTTGAGCGCGATCAGCGGCCACAAGAAGTCGTTCCACTGATACATCAGGGTCAGCAAGGTCAGTACGGCGAGCAGCGGCTTGCACAGCGGCAGCACGATGTTGATGAAGATCCGGAAGGTGCCGGCGCCGTCGATCCGGGCCGCTTCCAGGATCTCGTCCGGGATCGCGAGCATGAACTGGCGCGCCAGGAAGATGCCAAACGTGGCGGCCGCACCGGGGAAGATCACCGCCCAGAAGGTGCCGACCAGCCCAAGCGAGTTCACGATCCGAAACTGCGGAACCAGGATCGCCTGGGTCGGGATCATCATCGTGGCCAGCAGGCCGAGGAACAGCACCGTTTTCGCCGGGAAGCGCAGCTTCGCGAAGGCGAAGCCGGCCAGCACGCTGACCACCACGGTGAGGATCGTGGTGATGGCGGTGACCACCACCGAGTTGCCATACCAGGTGCCGACCGGCCACGCCCCGAACACCCGCTCGAAGTTGGCCAGCGTGATCCGGCGAGGCCATAGCTCCAGCTTCTCGTCGAAGACGCTGTTCCCGGAGAACGCCGTCACCACCATCACCCAGAGCGGGAACACCATCACGGCGCCGACGACCGCGGCCAACAGCACCCGGACGGTGACGCCGACCTTGGAGGTGGTTCGTCGGCGAGGTGCCTGCTCTTCGGCCGCGAGGGTCGGCGTGGCCACCCGGGCAGATGCCGCGATAGCCATTAGGCGACCTCGTCTCGATTGCGGTTAAACCGCCACTGCAGGATCGTGAACACCAAAGTGATCAGGAAGATCACGACTCCGATGGCCGCGCCGTAGCCCTGGTCCCGGGTGGGACCGAAGGCGGTCTTGTACGCGTAGGTCCCCAGCACCTCCGTCGCCGACCCCGGTCCGCCGTTGGTCATCACGTAGATGGTGTCGAAGACCTGAAAGGAGTAGATGACGTTCATGATGAGCAGGAAGAACGTCGACGGCCCGAGCAGCGGCAACGTGATCCAGCGGAAGCGCTGCCAGGTTCCCGCTCCCTCGACCTGGGCCGACTCGTGCAGCTCAACGGGCACCGACTGCAGACCGGCGAGATAGATGATCATGTTGAAGCCGACCCGGATCCACAGCGTAATCAGCACGATCGAGACGAAGGCGGCCGGACCGTTGGACTGCCAGGGCACCGACGGCAGACCGATGACCACTAGGATCTTGCTGACCACCCCGACGGTCTCGTTGAAGAGAAATGTGCCGATCAGGCCGACCGCCACCCCGCTGATCACCAGCGGCAGATAGACGATGGTCCGGAACAGCTTGCGCGCCGGCAGCACCGAGTTGAACAGGACCGCCAGCGCCAGCCCGATCGCCAGGCTGACCGGCACCGTCAGCAGCGTGAACAGGGCGGTGTTCACCAGCGAGCGATAGAAGGTCGCGTCGCTGAACATCGTCACGTAGTTGGCGAGGCCGATCCACGCGGTCTGCCCGCTGAGCGAGGAGATCTTCTGGAACGAGTAGAAGAAGGCCAGCACCAACGGCAGCACCAGGAACGTCAAGGCCAAGGCGACGGACGGCCCGGCGAAGAGCGGAGCCGACCGGTCATAGCGCCAGCGTCGCCGGCGTTGAGGCGTCCCGGCTGAGGCGAGCGCCGGGACGGAGGTCACGCCGATGCCTTCTTCACGGCCGCAGCGATGGCCGCAGTGGTGTCGGTGGCCGACCGGCCACCCAGGAAGGCCTTCTCCAGCTCTTCCTGCAGCGCCGCGTTGAGCCGCGCGAACTGCGGCACGGTGACCTGCCTGACCTGCTCGGGCGCCAGGGTCTTGGCCTGCTGCACGTAGGTGTCCATCAGGTCGGGCCGCACCTTGAAGCTCAGCTTGGACTCGGTGAGGCTCTTCAGTGTCGGCAGCTGCCCGGTCGCCTCACAGTAGGTCTTCATCTGGTCCTCGCGGACGATGAACTCCAGAAACTTCGTGGCCGCCTCGGTGTTCTTGCCGTCCTTGGCCGCCACCACCGCGTTGCCTCCGAGGTCAGTGGCTGCCTGCTTGTCGCGCGGCATCGGCATCGAGCCGAACTCGAACTTCTTTTTGACGTTGGAATCGATGAACGGCACCAGGAAGCTGCCGGCAAACGCCATCGCCACCGACCCGGCGATGAAGACGCCGTCGGGATAGGTCGAGCTCTTCACTGAGGTGTTCTTGGCGACCCAGCCCTCGGTGAAGAAGCTCTTGGTGAAGTCGACGGCCCGCCGGCCCTCCTCGGACTCGATCGCCGGCGACTTCAGGTCCTCGCCCAGCAGGTTGCCACCAGCCTGGAACAGCCAGGACAGCCAGCGATAGGCGCCGGCGGCCTGCCAGTCGTAGATGAACGCGGTCTGCTTGCCCTTCACCACGCCCTTGAGCTTGCGGGCGTTGGTGGCGAACTCGTCCCAGGTCCAGGCGTCCTCCAGGGTGCGCGGCACCGAGTTGATGCCGGCGGCCGCAAACGCGTCCTTGCGATAGAGGATGGCGGTGCAGTCGATCTGGTGCGGCACCCCGTACGGCTTGCCGTCGTAGACCACGCCCTGCCAGAGCCCCGGCACGAAGGTGTCAGCCTTGGCCTGGTCAAAGATCGAGGAGACGTCGAGCAGAACGCCCTGACTGGTGTACTGGCCGATGTCGATGTAGGACACTCGGAAGAGGTCCGGCGGGTTGCCGGCTTGGAAACGGGTGTCCAGGTTGGTCTGCACGCTGGCATAGGGGACGGTGTCGGTCTTCACCGTGATGTTCGGGTTCTCCTTCTGGAACGCCGCGATCAGCGCATCGAAGGCCTTCTTCTCGGCATCGCCGGACCAGTTGACGAAGGTCAACGTCACCTTCTGGTCGGCGGCGGCGCCGCTGGGGGCCTCGGGCGACTTCTGGCCGGTCAGGCCGGCGCACCCGCTCAGCGTGGCCGCCGCTCCCAGACCCAGTCCACCCTGCACGACCTGACGACGAGTGATCCCCATCTGCGTTCCTTCCCCTACGACAGCCCGGTACGGATGGTCCCGCGCGCTGCCGTCACGTGTGTCGGCCGACTGGCCAGCGAATGCAACTAACCACACTCTTCTAAGCAAGGCAACGAACGGATGCAGGGCGCTTGCGGTGTCTCCCGCTCCTGACCAGCGGGTCGGCTCTGGGACAACGGTCACGCTCGCCTCCTATCCGTACTTCTTCGAGATCAAGCGGGAGCGCACCGACCGGCCGCACTTCGACTGAGCGCTCCGGAGCGGTGTGGCACGATGCCTGTGGCAAGCCCCTGGTCGCTCGGAGGAGAACATGACCGCAGACGCCGTGCAGCAGGCGCTGCACAACCTGCGGCAGCGTGACCTGCCGAGCCCGGCTCCCCGGGCCCTGACCGGCGTGTACGACTCTGGGCTCCCCGAAGCCGACGCGCTCGGTCGCTCGGTGATCGCCAGCTTCGCCGCGACCAACGGCCTCGACCCCGCCGGCTATCCGTCCTGGCCGCGGATGGAGAAGGACCTGGTGCTGCTGGCGGCCCGGCTGCTGGATGGTCCTGCGGGCGTTGTCGGGACCGCCACCGCCGGGGGCACCGAGTCCATCTTCTTGGCGGTGCAGGCGGCGCGGGACTCCCGGCCCGACCTGGACCGACCTCAGCTGGTGCTGCCTAGCTCGGCACACGCCGCCTTCTCCCAGGCCGCCCGCTACCTGCGGGTCGAGCCGGTTTTCGTCGACGTCGACCCGGTCAGCTGCCGAGCAGACGCGGTGGCCATGGGCCGGGCGATCACGGACCAGACCGTGCTGGTCGTCGCCTCAGCTCCCTCCTTCGCCCACGGCGTGGTCGACCCCGTGACCGAGATCGCCGCGGCGGCTGCGGCTCGAGGGGTCCGCTGCCACGTCGACGCCAACCTGGGCGGCTGGCTGTTGCCCTATCTGCGCCGCCGCAGACCCGAGCTGCCCGCGTTCTCGTTTGCCGTGCCCGGGGTCACCAGCATCTCGGTGGACCTGCACGCTTACGCCTACACACCCAAGACCTTGGGCCTGCTGTTGCACCGCGACGCCGAGCTGCGCCGGCCCCAGTTCTTCGCCACGGCCGCGGGTCCGGCCTTTCCCACCGTCGCCTCGACCTTCCACGGCACCCGTTCCGGTGGTCCGCTGGCCGCCGCCTGGGCGGTCACCCGGTTCATCGGTGACCACGGCTACCTCCGGCTGGCCGACACCGTGCGGACCGGAGTCGAGGCGTTGCTGGACGGCCTGGCCGCGGTGCCGGCGCTTCGTGTGCTGGCCGAGCCCGATGCCAGCGTGGTCGCGGTGGCCGGGGACGAGGGATGCGACGTGTTCACGCTGTCTGACGAGATGTCCGGCCGCGGCTGGCGGGCACAGCCGCAGCTCTCCTGGGGTGGCTTCCCGGCCACCCTGCACCTGGTCCTCAGCGCCGCGACGGCCCCCAGGGTGCCCGAGCTGCTGGACGCTCTCCGCGCTTCGGTGAAAGCCGCCCGGGCCGCCGGCGCCCCTCGACTCGCCCCCGAGGTCGTCACGGCGGTTCGTACGATCGACCTCCGCCGCTTCGACGACGACGCCTTCGACGCTCTAGTGGAGTCGGCCGGACTGGAGGCGGGCGGGTCGATGGCGGTGGCGGGGCGGCTGGCGCCCGCGTACGCCTTGCTCGACGCGGCCACGCCGGCGGTGCGCCAAGTCCTGTTGACCGCTTTTGCTGACCGGCAGTCGCAGCCGCGGCGTTAGCCGCAAGCGGCGGTGTTCACCTTCCGTTAAATGCGGGATTAGAGCGTTGCGCCGTTAAGGTATTTCGGCGTAGCGGCGAACAACTGGAGGAACTGATGGCTCATGCCTTGGCACATGCCGAGGCCGGGACCACGCCTGCTCGCCGCTTCGTCGTGAGAGAACAGACGGTTGCCGTGCTGGTGATTTTTCTGGTCGCCTTTGCGGCCAGGCTGCTGCCGACTCTCAACGGCAGCGGGCTGTTCGGGCTGCACTTCTATGACGACGGGGTGCATTTCGGCGCGGCCGTCGGTTTGGTGCACGGGCGGCTGCCCTATCGAGACTTCCTGCTGCTGCACCCGCCCGGCATCGTCGTCATCTTGGCCCCGTTCGCCGAGATCGGCCGGTGGATCAGCGACGGTCGAGGCTTCGGACTGGCGCGACTGGCCTTCATGGCTCTCGGCGGTGTGAACGCGGTGCTGGTGAGCCACTATCTGCGCGACGTGGGCAGGTTCGCCGCCTGGTTCGGGGGGCTGTTCTACGCGCTGTTCTGGCCCGCGGTCTACAGCGAGCACACGGTCCTGCTGGAAGGGCCGGCCAACACCTGCCTGCTGCTGGCGCTGTTGCTGTTGACCCGCAGGGACGGACTCGCGCCGAGGAACGCGCGGCTGCTGGGCGCCGGCGCGCTGCTGGGGTTGGCGATGACGGTCAAGATGTGGGGCGTGGTGCCGGTCCTGGTGCTGTTCGGGTGGCTGGCCGTGCGGTTGCACTGGCGGGCAGCCTGGCTCTTCCTGCTGGGAGCGGCCGCCTCGACCACGGTGGTCTGCCTGCCGTTCTTCCTGGCCGCACCGCGGTCGATGTGGCAGATGGTGGTGGTGGACCAGCTGCAGCGGACCGAAGCCACCCTGCCGGTGGTCCACCGGCTGAAGGAGATCGCCGGCCTCTCGCTCTATCGGCTGCCCGACCAGACGACCCCGATGCTGGTGATCACCTGTGTGCTGCTAGTGCTCTCGGCGGTCGCGGCGGCGTTTCACCCGCGAGGTCGCCTCGCCACCTTGCTGCTGGCGGTGCTGGTCACCGTGCTGCTGCTGACCCCGTCGTGGTTCCTGCACTATGCGGCCTTCTCCGCGCCGGCCGTGGCTCTGGTGGTGGGAGTCGCCGTGCACCAGCTGAGGGCGCTGCTCCCCCGGACTTCGGTGGCCCCGATCGTCGTCAGCGTGGCACTCGCGGTGGCTCTCAGTGTCTTCGCAGCACCGCTGGCGACGGCCAAGATCGGCTCCCGCTTCCCCGGACGTACCCTCGCCGCCGCCGTCGCCGACCGACCGGGTTGCGTGACCTCGGACCATCCCAGCGCGCTGATCCTGATGAACGTGCTCAGCCGCAATCTCGAGCGGGACTGCCCGCTGGTGGTCGACCTGGGCGGCGCCGCATACCACCTGCCGTCGCCGGGCCGGGGGGTGGTGTCACGGCGCAAGAACCCCGTCTGGCAGCGGTACGCGCTGGACTACCTCAGCTCCGGCGACACCGTGATCTTGGCGCGCTTCTACCGCGACTACGGGTTCAGCAAGCAGTACTACAACGTCGTCTGGACCTGGCGCACGGTGCTCCCGGTGGGCCGATTCACGCTCCGGGATCCCAGCCCGTAGGCGTCCGGGTCGCGAGGGATCGGAGCCGAGGCCGCGGATTGTAACCGTGTCGTGCTGCTGGGGGCCCGAGTTGCGTTGACCCTCGCCGGGGAACCGTGACTAGAGTGAACGAGTGATTTTCAAGCGCGTCGGGGACGTCCGCCCGTACCCAGACCACGGCTATGTGCAGAAGCAGTGGGCCGCCATTGCTCCGCATCAGGTGCGCTTGGATCAACTGGTCACCACGAAGCGGACGCTGGATCTCGAAGCGCTGCTCGAGGAGGACTCCACCTTCTATGGCGACCTCTTCGCCCACGTAGTGTCCTGGCGGGGCGAGTTCTATCTCGAGGACGGACTGCATCGAGCCCTGCGGGCCGCCCTGCAGCAGCGGCAGACCATGCACGCGCGCGTTTTGGACGTTCAGTAGTTAACTCGTCGGGTAGGCTCGCGCCGGCTGACCGGAGCCCCCTGCCTCCGGTCCGACGGACAGGAGGGTCGCGATGATCGGTCGCGTCTTTCGACTCGTCCGGACGCCGCTGACCCTGCTCGTGCTGCTCGGTGTGCTCGCCTACGGCGCCTGGTGGGGATACACCAACGTGCTCAAAGAGACGCCACCGCCGCCGCCGGCCAAGTGTGTCCCGCAGCAGGTCAAGGCCGGCGAGCTGCGCGCTGACCAGGTGACCGTTTCGGTCTTCAACGGCGGCACCAAGAAGGGGCTGGCCGGTGACGTCGGGCGGTCGCTGCGACAGCGCGGGTTCAAGGTCCAGCGCACCGACAATACCGACGAGAAGATCCAGAGGACGGTCATCGTCGGAGCCGGAGCGAAGAACCCCGAGGTGTTGCTGGTCAAGGGCTTCTTCAAGAAGGCCGTGGTCAAGGCCGACAAGCGGCCGGACCACTCGGTCGACGTGCTGGTCGGCAACGACTACGCCGGCTTCAACAAGAAGGGCAAGGCCACCATCAAGGTGAAGGCGAAGGCGGTGTGCCTGCCTGCGCCGGTGAACACCGAGGCGCCAGCGGTCACCGGCTGACCCCGCTGGCCGGTCACGACTCGGGCTCTGTTGGCGAGCGCCAGCCCGCGAGTCGGCCACGACGCCCAAGCGAGCGCAGCCGCTCCTCGGTGTTCAGCCGCTGAGCGGTGGGGGTGACGATCAGGAGCTCGTCGCCGGCCTTGATCCGCTCCCGCGGGGCGGGGGCGAACGGCGCCAAGTCGCGGATCACCAGCGAGACCACAGTGTGCTCGGGCAACCGGAGCTCGCCGATCTCCACCCCGCTGAGCCGAGAGCCCGGAGGGATGCGCACCTGCAGCAGGTCGGCGGAGATCTTGTCCAGCGGGGCGGCTTCGACCTCGACGTCGCGCGCGGCCTCATCGTCGATCAGCCCAAGTCGGCGTGCCACCGCCGGCAGGCTCGGCGCCTGCAGGCAGGTGAAGACCACCACGAAGACCAGCACCACGTCGAAGAGGAACACGCCTTCGGCGATCCGGTCAGAAAGCGGGATGGTGGCCAAGATGATGGGAATGGCGCCGCGCAGCCCGGCCCAGGACAAGAAGGCCTGTTCGGCCCAGCTCATCCGGAACCAGACCGTGGACACGTAGACCGACACCGGGCGGGCCACCAACGTGAGGAACAGTCCGGCGGCCAGCGCGACCCCCACCTGGTGCCACGTCACCCGACCGGGTGTGGCGAGCAGCCCGAGCATCACGAAGAGGCCGATCTGGGCCATCCATCCGATGCCCTCGACGAAGGACCGGGTGGCGCCGCGGTGCGGCAGCTGCGCGTTGCCGAGCATCAGCGCGCAGACGTACACCGCAGCGAAACCACTGGTGTGCGCGGCGGCTCCCACGGCGTAGGCAAAGATCGTCCAGACCAGGGCGGCCAGCGGATACAGGCCGGTCGCCGGCAGCGCGACCCGGCGGAGGCTGGCCACCCCCAGCCAGCCCAGCAGCAGCCCGATGGCCAGCCCGCCGACCAGCTCGGCCATGATCAGGCCGACGAGCAGCGGTACCCCTCCCTCCGGCGTGCCGGACGTCGCCGCAGTGCTGGCCAGCATGACCAGCAGCACGGTGGGGGCGTCATTCAGGCCCGACTCCGCCTCCAGCGCACCCCGCAGCCGGTGCGGGATGGAGACGTTGCGCAGCACCGAGAAGACGGCGGCGGCGTCCGTTGGCGAGGTGACGGCGCCGAGCAGCACCGCGACCCAGATCGGCAGCCCGAGTACGTAGTGGGCGAACAGGGTCATCAGGCCGACGCTGACCCCGATGCCCACGGTGCTCAGCACGGCCGCGATCCGGGCGGAGGGGCGGATGTCGATCCATCGGGTGGTCATCCCGCCCTCAGCCAGGATCAGCACCAGCGCCCCGAAGCCGAGGTCGCGGGCCAGGGTGGCGTCGTTGAAGCTGAGGCCGAGACCGGAGTCCCCCATCACCATGCCAAGCCCGAGGAACAGCAGCAGCGAGGGCAGTCCGAGCCGGGAGCCGATCCGCGCGGAGATGATGGCCGCGATCAGCACGACGGCGCCGAGCAGCAGAATGCTGTCGAACTGGGACACGACCCTCTCCTTCCTGTTCTGAGCCCGCTTCGGCCGGTTCTGGCGTAGTCGATCAGACCACACCTCCGACGGTAAGCGGGCGGGCGCGATGCTGATGGAACATGAGCGGCCCGTTGCTGGACCTGCCCAGGAGCGAGGCGCGAGCCGGCCGGGGCTCTGAAGCTGCAGCAACTCGAGGCTCGCCTGCTCGGCCGCGACCGCCGCCTGAGAACATCAAGATCTCGATCACCAGGACAGAGAGTTGGCACTCATGAAGATCGGCGTCATCGGCACCGGGCAGTTCGCACGGAGCTTCATTGCCCTGTGGCAGCTACATCCCGACGTCGAGGAGGTCTATGTCACCGACCTCCTGCCGGAGCGCGCGGCTGAGCACGTCGAGCGCTACGGCATCGCGGGCAGCTTCGCCAGCCTGGAGGAGATGCTGGCCTCCGACGTGGACTGCGTGGCCGTGATGACCCAGCGCTGGACCCACGGCCCGATCGTGCTGCAGGCGCTTGAGGCCGGCAAGAATGTGTACTCGGCGGTCCCGATGGCGATCAGCGTCGAGGAGATCGAGGCAATCGTGAGGAAGGTCGAGCAGACCGGCCTGATCTACATGATGGGCGAGACCAGCTACTACAACCCGGCTGTGGTCTGGGCCCGTGACCAGATCGCTCGTGATGCCTTCGGGCGGGTGTTCTACTCCGAAGGCGACTATCTGCACGACATGGACAACGGCTTCTACGCCGCCTATCAGTACAGCGGTGGCGACGAGTGGAAGGCCGCCGCCAGCTATCCGCCGATGCTCTATCCGACACACGCGATCGGTGGCGTCCTCGGCGCGCTGCCGACGTACGCGACCTCGGTGAGCTGCATCGGCATCCCCGACGACCGCGGCGACGGCGTGTTCGACCGTGAGGTTTCCTTGTGGGGCAACGACTTCTCGAACATGACCGCGCTGTTCGAGCTGGCCGATGGCGGCACCATGCGCACCAACGAGTTTCGCCGGGTGGGCTATTGGAGCGGCCACGAGTCCCGCTTCCGGTTCTATGGCACCGAGCAGGTCTTCGAGCAGTCCGGCCATGGCGCCACGCTGAGCGTCAAGACCGAGGGCGAGGACTACGCCAAGGGCGAGACCCGCGACATCAGCGACCTCTTCTTCACCCGAGGCGGGCAGATCCCCGAGGACTTCGGTGATATCGACCCCGCCCTCATGCAGAGCTTCGCCTCGGGCACCGCGCCGGTGCAGGACCGCTCGCGGCTGCCAAAGGAGTTCGAGGGCGCCCACAACGGGCACGAGGGCAGCCACCACTTCCTGGCCGACGACTTCGTACGCGCCGTCACGACCAAGACCCACCCTCCGGTCAGCGCGTGGAAGGCCGCCCGATTCACCCTCCCCGGCGTGGTGGCGTACGAGTCCGCGCGGCAGGGTGGCGCCCGGCTGGCCGTACCCGACTTCGGAGACGGCCCCGGCGATCCTGGTTGGGGGTGATGGTCCGCTGAGGGCGGGCTGTTCGCGCGACTGGACACTGTCAATGGAGACCCAAAGCTCCCACCAGGCGGCAAGACGCCGATCCTCGCTCCTGGCGGGGATCGGCGTTTGGCCTTGTCAGGCTGGCGGTGGCGGAGAGATTTGAACTCTTAGAGGTTTACACTCACGCGATTTCGAGTTCTGGGGCCAAGCCTACTTGCCGCGTCCTTGCGGGTGCACTGCCGCCTGAACAATGAGGCGACAGGCCTGCCCTGAACTGCGCCGAATTGGTGCGAATGAGACTAGAACTGAGACTGGGCAGCGGGCTGGTCCTACTCAAGTCGCTGGGGATCAGGCTTTTCTGGCGTCCCTGCAGGCACAGGCTGGCTATCCCATGCGGCTGGCATCAGCTGCTTGCGTGGCGCTTGGTCGTATGAGTGGCCGGCCGCTAGTCTCGGAGGCCTTAGTCCGCTTCGGCCCGACAGGCGCGTCACTCGACAAGCCTCCACCCGTGCGGGAAGTCCTCTGCTTCCTGGGGTTTGTCGTGCCGCTCTTTCGCGGATCAGTTCGTCTTCTACGGTCGAAGATCAGCGATAGTTCTCTCGTGCCTGCTTTGTCCGAGCAGTACCGCCATCGCCTTGGTCGATCGGCGCCGCCGGCGGAGGTCCGTTCGTGGGAGCGCAGCCTCGATGTGCTGTCCGCCGACTTGATGGAGGCCGGGCTCGCCGATGTCGAGGCGTTAGTTGAGTACCAGTTGCCTCTGACGAGCAAGCGAGCCGACGTTGTGCTCTGTGGCCAGCATCCGGTCAGCGGTATGCCGCAGTTCTTGGTTGTAGAGCTCAAGCAGTGGTCACGCGCTCATCTCGTGGACGGCGCCGATGATCTGTGCGTGCTCGACGGCATGGGCACTCGGCTCCACCCCGCCGAGCAGGTCCGTCGCTACTGCACCCACCTTCGCGACTTCGTGGCGGCGATTGCTGACGTCGGAACCTCCGGCGTTGTCGGCGTGGCGTACCTGCACAACGCGACCGATTTGGATCTGGCAGATCTGTGGAGCTATCCGCAGGGTCAACAGGGACGCATGTTCACGGGGCAGCGTCGCGGTGACTTCCTCGCCTACCTTCGGCAAAACCTCGCCTCGGCGCCCGGCGTAGCCGCTGCGGATCTGCTGATGGGATCGGCCATCCGTCCGAGCAAGCAACTGCTCACCCTTGCCGCTGAGGAGGTGCAGCGCAGGGAGCAGTTTGTCCTGCTCGACGAGCAGCAGGTTGCGTACTCGCTTGTCATGCGCGCCGTTGACCAGTCGTACAGGGCGAATACCAAGGAGGTCATCGTGGTCAGCGGTGGACCCGGCTCCGGCAAGAGCGTCATTGCCCTCTCCCTTATGGGCGAACTCTCACGGCGAGGTCGGACGGTTCTCCACGCAACGGGATCAAGTGCCTTCACAAAGACCCTCCGGCGCATAGCCGGGGCTCGCGCACCCAGGGTCAAGAGCATGTTCAAGTACTTCAATCAGTTCGTTGATGCGGAACCGAACAGTCTTGATGTCTTGATCTGCGACGAAGCTCACCGGATCCGAGAGACGTCAGCGAACCGCTACACCGCGGCGTCGTTGCGTTCGGGTCGCCCCCAGGTGGGGGAACTCATTGATGTGGCGCGCGTTCCCGTCTTCTTGCTGGATGAGCACCAAGTGGTGAGGCCCGGCGAAATCGGCACCATCGACGACATCCGAGCCGCCGCAAACGCAATCGGCCTCGAGACACGTTTGATCGAGCTCGATGCGCAGTTCCGGTGCGGCGGTAGCCGTGCGTATGAACATTGGGTCCTGCGTCTGCTCGAGCTTGAGCAAGGGGGTCCTATTCCGTGGGAGGGCGACACGGCCTTTACCCTCTCCACGACCCAAGGCCCTAGCTCAATGGAATTGCGCCTGCGACAACTCCTCGAACAAGGCTATGGGGCAAGAATGGCGGCGGGTTACTGTTGGCCTTGGAGCGATCCGATTCCGGGTGGCGGTCTGAAGGCTGACATACAGATCGGTGAGTGGCACAAGCCCTGGAACAACAAGAAGGACACCTCGCACGCGGGCGCTCCGGGCACACCATTCTGGGCCAGCGATTCCGCAGGCTTCGAGCAAGTTGGATGCGTTTACACGGCCCAGGGATTCGAGTACGACTACGCCGGAGTGATCATTGGACCTGACCTGGTGTGGCGCTCTGGGCACTGGATCGCCCAGCCCCAGCGCAGCTACGACAGCCAGGTCAAGCGCGGAACCGCATCCCAATTTGAACAAGCGATCCGCAATACCTACAAGGTGCTGCTCACCCGCGGAATGAGAGGAACGACGGTGTACTCTACCGATCCGGAAACTCAGTCGCTGCTCGAGTCACTCATCCCCGCCTCAAGCCAACTGTGAGGCGTGCCGGATGTCCGATCTCATCGTCCTCAAAGGCGCCATGCGCGCTTTCACAACGGAACGAAACCTGGGGCAAGTGGCACGTTTCGAAGTCTCTGCCTCGCACTTGTGGGCGAGGCAGGCGAACTTGGCGGCCGCACCAGCGATCTGCTCGACCTCACCCGCCGGACGCTGGTTCACGGAGCGGACCTGCTAAGCGACGAGCAGCGTCGACGGGTCGAAGCGCTGTTTGCCGCCGACGACCACACCGATCACCAGCCTCCGCACGGGCGTTTCGAGCGCGCTAAACCAGATCTTCGCCCTCCGGGGGAACCCCGAAAAGCGAGCCGGTGACGTGCTGGCCTACTTTTCGGCCCAGCACCAGCTACGGCCCGACGAAGGACATCAACGGGCCGATTCGAGCAGCTCCGCGGCTCTGCGTTTGGGTTCCGCAACCTCACCAATTACATCGCCCGATTGCTACTGAAAACCGGCGGGTTCACACCCCACTTACACTCTGCAGTGAGGGGAGCCTTTTGGGTCCCCTTTGGCGTGGTGGGGGGCTCACTTACACCCCGCAGTAAGGGCAGCCTTTGGATCCCTGGGGTAGTAGGAACTCGGGGCTAGGTCCGTCGCGGCTGGTCCCTTCGCGCCCTAAGGCTACCGTTGAGACCCTAACGCGGAACGCCGACCCTCGCTCGCTGCGGTGATCGGCGTTCCGCCCTAGTCAAACTGGCGGTGGCGGAGAGATTTGAACTCTCGGAGGTTTTACCCTCACGCGCTTTCGAGGCGCGCTCTTTAGGCCGCTCAGACACGCCACCGCGGGAGAGATTACCGGGCGGAGGTGGTCAGGAGCGAATCCGCAGGGCGTTCCGAGGGGGAGACCGCACGAAGGTCACCAGTCAACGCCCATGAGAGCCGGCAGACGCGCCCTACGCCCAATCAGCACTGACTATGGCGCGCATCACCGCTGGGCCTCGAAGAAGTCCACCAGGATCTGACCGCACTCATCGGCCAGGATCCCCCCCGTGACCTCGACGCGGTGGTTGAGGCGAGAGTCGCGGACCACGTCCCATAGGGAAGCCACCGCCCCCGCCTTGGGGTCGTACGCCCCGAAGACCAGCCGGCCGACGCGGGCCAGCACCAGGGCCCCGGCGCACATGGTGCAGGGCTCGAGGGTGACCACTAGCGTGTGGCTGGCCAGTCGCCACGAGCCCGGCGCCGTGGCCGCGGCCCGGAGCACCAGGATCTCCGCGTGGGCGGTCGGGTCGCCGGTCTGCTCACGCTCGTTGCCGGCGGCCGCAACCACCGCCCCGTCGGAACCGAGTAAGACCGCACCTACGGGCACATCGCCGGCGCTCCCGGCCCGGCGAGCTTGATTCATTGCCTCCCGCATGGCGGCGTCCCACTGGCTGGGCACGAACCGTGACCCCGGGTCAGGACTGGAAGGCAGCTTCGGCTACCCGCCGGAACTGCGGACCCATCTTCAGCCGCTCAGCGATCTGCATCAGCATCTGCACGCTGCTGAGCTCCAGGTCGTCCAGGATCGCGCCCAGGTCGAAGTCGCTTAACCCGAGCTCGGCCAGCATCCCCAGGTCGCCCATCGGCTCGCCCTCATCGTCAGGATCAGCGTCGGGGATCTCGGCGTCGAGCAGGTCGGCCACATCGCGCGCGATCGGCCAGTCAGCCGCCGCCGCGCCGTCGGACAGCAGCACCTGCACGTTGCGGCCCCGGACCCAGGCGATGACGAACACTTCCTCCACCAGGCTGACGAAACCGAGGGCGCCGGCGTCACCGGGCAGCCGACGCAGCTGCACGATCAACTCTTCGAGGTCGTTGGCGAGGTCCTTGTTCAGCGCCTGGACCAGCACCTGGCCGTCCTCGCGATAAGCAGCCAGGACGAAGTCGATCTCGTCGTCTCCGGCGTCCTCAAGCTCGTCTTCGAGGTCCTCGTCCTCCTCGTCGACGTCCAGCTCCTCGTCCAGCAGCACCGCAGCCTCAGGCTGGTCACGACCGGTCTTGTCGAAGCCGAAAGTCTCGTACTCCTCGCTGTCCAACTCCGACATGTTCCACTCCCTCCGCCGCTCGGCTCGCCCGGACCGCCCTCATCGTGCCACGGGCTTCCCAGCCGCGCCAACGAGTGCGACCCAGCCAGCCCCGGTGCAGCGCCCCGTACGCCGATGTCGATAGCGTTCAAGGGTGGAACTCCGCATCGTGGAACACCC
>DASQDG010000013.1:0-133627 GCA_035634295.1 Propionibacteriaceae bacterium
GTCATCATCGGTTGGTACATCTACGCCGCCTTCGGGGGCAACGGCAGTGGTGGTGTCGACTGGGTCCGCTGGGCCGTCGCCATCGTGGTCGCGGCCGTGCTGGTCGTCATCGCCTCCACGGTGACCGGCCGCAACAACACCGCCCGTCGCGTCTGACCGGGCCGAACAGCGTTGAGCCGGGAGAATGATCGCGGCCAACCGTTCCGGGGATGAGTCCCGCCACTTTGGCGGGCTCATCCCCGGACTACGTTCAGCGGTAGACGCGTCGGTAGTTGAACTTCGCGCTGGCCTGGGTCGGGTCGCGCGGTTTTGCACCCGGCGCCCTGGGTATAGCTGGTCGAGCAGGCGGCGACCAAGAAGAACAGAGGTGCAGTGATGTTGATTTTCGGTCTCGGCGTGTCCGAGGTGCTGCTGGCGACGCTGTTTTTCGCCTGCGAGACCTGCGGCAACAACGGTGCGCACCAGCTGCTGAAACGCGTACGCAAGCTGTCACTGTTCTTCATCCCGATATTTCCGTTGAGCACTCGCTATTTCGACAGCTGCAGCGCCTGTGGCCGGATGCTCGAGGTGTCTCGGGAGCAGGCAACGACTGCCGCCCGGCAAAGCGGCCCAGGCCTGCGCTGAGGCAGTTGCCTCAAGGCTCGACCGGCTCGAGGTTCCCGATCACCTCGCCGAGGGCGTCCCACAGCGAAGTGACCGACGGTCGCTTGCCCGGGTCGCGCTGCAGGCAGGCCTCGACGATTGACACGAAATCCCGGGGCAGCCGCCGACGCCAACGCGACAGCGGTGGCGCCGGCCGGTGCAGCTGCAGATAGCGCACCTCAGGCAGCACCACCTGCTCCTCGTGCTCGTCGAGGGGAGCGAACGGTCGCACGCAGGTGACTGCCTCATAGAGGGTAACGCCGATGCCCCACACGTCGGCCGCCGCAGTGGCCGGCTCCCCGGCCGCTTGCTCGGGCGCCATGTGCTCACGGCTGCCCAGCCCCCTGGGGATCGGTCCAGGCGGCCTGGCCAGGCTCAGGTCGATCAGCTTGGCCAGTCCGCTGTCGGCGAGAACGTTGGCCGGTCGGATGTCGAGATGCAGATAGCCCTGGCCATGCAGATAGTGCGTGGCGGCAGCCACGTGGCGGCCGAGGTGACACACGTCGGCGACGGGAAGCCGCCGAGGGCGCTCATCGAGCAGCTCTTCAAGGTTGAGCGCCGTGACGGTCTCCACGATCACCACGATCTGCGGCTCGGTGATGGTCTCGTAACCGCGTACCAGTAAGGGGTGCGTGAGCTCTTGCAGCAGACGACCCTCCTGCAGCAGGCGCGCCTGCACCCTTGGGATGTCGGCCCGGTCGGGCCGGATGGTCTTGGCGATGCAGCTGCACAGGCGCTCGGCGCTGAAAACCTCGTAGACGTCCAGAGCGTCGCCGCGGCTGATGTGCTCCACCACCTCATACCCGGGCGCGATCTGCGTGCCGGGCGCCAGCACCTCGACGTCGGATCCTGAGATGGCGTTTCCGGGGTCCGGGTCAGCCATCGGAGCTCCCGGTCGGCAGATAAGGGCTCGACGGGTCCGGCATCGGCACCAGGGCCCGGCGAGGCCTGGCTCGGGAGGAGGCAGCCGTGCCCGACGGCCAGATCTCCTCCTGCACCCGGGCGCGGCGGGCACGAGGGGAGGATTCCTCGGGCAACCACGAATGCTTTACCGGTTCTCCGTTCGCCCGCTTCTGCCCGCTGATCCGCCACAGCTTGGCGTAGATCCCGTTGGCCCGTAACAACTCGGCATGGTTGCCGCGTTCGACGACTCTCCCATGGTCGAGAACGATGATCCGGTTCGCCTCCCGAACTGTGGTCAAGTTGTGAGAGATGATGATGGTCGCCCGCCCCACCATCAGCCGGCGAAGCGGCTCGATCACCCGGTCGGTCGAATTGGCGTCCAGACCGGTGGTCGGCTCGTCGAGGAGCAGCACCGGAGCGTCGCGAAGCATGGCTCGGGCCATGGCCAACCGCTGCCCCTGACCTCCGGACAGCCTCCTGCCCCGTTCGCCCACCTCGGTGTCGTAGCCGTCAGGCAGCTCCATGATGAACTCGTGAGCGTCAGCCGCTTGTGCGGCGCGGATGATTTCGGCCTCGCTGGCGTCCTGTCGGCCGTAGGCGATGTTGTCGCGAACGCTGCCGTCGAGCAGGAGGGTCTCTTGCAGCAGCACCGAGATGTTGCGCCGAAGGGCATCCAGAGTGAGTTCGCGGACGTCGCGACCATCCAGCAGAACTGCTCCCTCATCGGGGTCGTAGAACCTAACCAGCATCTTGGCCAGAGTCGACTTGCCGGCACCGGAGGCGCCCACCACGGCGACGGTCTCGTTGGGAGCTGCGGAGAACGACACGCCCTCCAGCGCGGGTGCCTCGGTCCCGGGGTAGGTGAAGCTGAGATCGCGTACCTCCAGGTGACCCGTCGGTGGGACCTGGTTGAGGGCATCGGCCCGGTCGGTCACCGCCGGCCGCTCATCAAGCACCTGGATGACCCGCTCCGCGCTGGCTGATGCAGCAAAGGCGGCGTTGGCCAGACTGCCTAGGCTGCGAACCGGACCGTAGAGGCCGTTTAGGTACGTGAGGAAGGCCAGCAGTCCGCCGACGGTAAACTCGCCGCGAGCCAGCAGCCAGGCTCCGGCGCCGATCACGGTCAACACGCCGAGCAGCTCGATGAGATCCACGATCGGTGTGTAGATCGACTTGAGCTTCGCCGACGCCATCTCGACGCGGTACTTCTTCTCTGCCTCCTCGCTGAAGCGACCGAGCTGCCGCCGTTCTTGGCCGTAGGCCTGCACGAGCGCAACGTTGCTGACGGTCTGCTCCACGACGCTGGCGATCGAACCCGACAACCGCTGCTTCTCCCGGGACAACGTCTTGATTCGAGCCGAGAACCTGCGCGCCGTGTACCAGAACAGCGGAGTGACGATGAGCGCGACCAGCGCGAGCTTCCACTGCAGATAGAAGAGCGCGCCCACGAAGAACACCAGCTGCAGAAGGGAGCTAATGAACGACGTCAGCGACGACAACACGAAAGTCTCAATGGCCGCGATGTCACCTGACATCCGGGTCAGCAGGTCGCCCAGCCGGTTGCGTTGGAAGAAGCTCGGAGACAGCTTTTGCAGATGTGCGAGAACGTGAGCACGTAGGTCGATCAGGAAGCGCTGGCTCAACCAGGTGGACAACATCCGCTCCACGCCACCGACGCCGGAATCCAGAACCGTGAGTCCGACATAGAGGGCGGCCACGGGCAGGAACAGGTTGAAGTTGCGAGGGATGAGGACATCGTCGACAAGAACCTTGAAAAGGTAGATCTCGACGGTCCCTATCGCCGGTGGCAGCAGAGCCACCAGCAGAGCGAACGCGAGCCACTTACGGCGAGGGGCGGCGAAGGGCCAAAAGCGGCGGAAGGTCTCGCGTAAGGTCACCTCTCGAGGACGTGCGGGCATCTGATGACCGTTTCGCTAGGCCGACGACGGGTCGACGTCACGGCCGAGAGGTGATTGAGCGACGAGGGCTAGAGGAACCGAGGGGAGGCCGTGCAGTTGGGTGTGGGTGGCCACCGGAGGGTGCCCACCCACGGACTGCTCGGCCTCGAATTCAGCAGTGGTGGTGGCCCCTGCTCTCACTGCGGCTGCGGCTGTAGCTGTGGCTGCTGTGGCTGTCGCTCCAGCTATGGTGCCTCCGCCCGTGGCGCCGTTTCCTCCGCCAATGCCCGCCGTGTTCCCTGAATCCCATTGCTTCCCCTTCGAATCAATGCGAGATCATGCCACACCCAGCAGTGGCGCCTACCGCATCCGCGTGCCACGCCTCTAGGAGCCGTGTGCCCCTAATTGAATATTTCACAAGCCCCTAGGCCGCACAACCCCTTGATAAACGCTCGCCGGCTTTTGGGTGAGGTGCAGGTGAACTGCGGATGGCCGCGCTGGGGGAGAGGTGAGCGTCTCCAAAGTCTGCGCCACTTGAGTCACCGGATCGGGCTGTGCGGCGATCTCGGCCTGCAGCTTGGCGGCGGCGCAGGCGAAGCGTGGGTCGCGCAGCACCAACCGGACCGCGCGCCTCACTCGGGCCGCTGACGGAGCTCCGGTGCGCAGATTGAGGCCGGCGCCGGACCAGGCCACTCGGCCAGCGACCTCAGGCTTGTCCTCGCTCGACCCCGCCACCACGAGCGGTAGCCCGTAGGACAATGCCTGCTGGACACCGCCGAAGCCGCCGTTGGTGATCATTACGTCGACCAGCGGCAACAGCTTGGGGTACGGCAGAAACTCGGCCACCCGCACGTTGGCCGGCAGTGGACCGCCGTGACGAGCTTCGAGCTCCGCAACTGGCCGGCCACCGGTGGCGGCGACGACCAGCAGGTTCTCGTCGCGCAGCCCGGCGATGGTAGGCACCAGCAACCGCCCGAGGTCCACGTTGGCCATCGTGCCCTGGGTGACGTGCACCACGGGACGAGCGCCGTCGAGGTCACCCCACCAGCTCGGCAGCTTGGCTTGGCGCCCCACATCGGGTGTCAGCGGTCCGACGAACCGGATGGTCGGCGGCATCTCCCGTCGGGGATACTCCAGTCCCCGTACGGACAGCTGGAAGGTCAGGTCGAAACGGGCGGCCGCGTCGAAGTAACCGCCGGGGGCCGGAGGGGCGCCGGCTTCGGCGAGTGCCTCGTCGAGGGCAGCCCGGATAGACCGCAGCGGCCCGTGCTGCAACACCGCGGCGATGAAGCGATTGCGCCGCCGGGTATGGGCGCTGTTGCCCGGATCGAGACCCGAGCCGAAGGGTGCACAGTCGATGCTGGTCAGCGACAACGGAGTGGCTGAGACACCCACCACAGGGATCCGGTCGACGGTCGGCACGCTGAGCAGCATCGGCAGCGCCCCGAGGAAGGCTGCGTCGGCGACGACGGCGTGGTAGTCCTCAGCCGCCAAGGTGTCGGCCAGTGCCCGCGCCTGAGCAACCAGCGGCCGGACGAACAAGCCCAGGATGTCGTGCCGCCCGGCCGCGATGCCGGTGTAGCGCCCGTGGCCGGGCAACCAGTCGTCGATGTGGGCGTCGTCGTAGTCCACCTCGGCGGGCAGCGGTACAAAGGACAGCCGCTGCTGCTCCACTGCCGATCGATACTTTCGGCCGGTGAGCACGGTGACCTGATGCCCTCTGGCGAGCAGGCCTGCTCCGATGGTGAGCATCGGCGCGACGTGACCGTAGATGGGGGTGCAAGGCAGCAGGAAGCGCGACATGGTGAGTCCTCCTTACCCCCGGTCACCGGCGCTCGGCCTGAGGGCCGGCCCGAATCGGTCGTGCGTGTGGATCCTTGAGGAGCACTTCAGCGAGCGCGAGCCTCGAGCAGAGGCGGCCGTGAGGTGTCCCGGCCATCCTGCTGATGTGTCCACCATGCTGCTCACCGGGCCCAAGCCCGGCCGCTCCCGATGACCCCCGAGTTCCCCACCCTGTCCAGCGCGCCCGCGCAGCTGGCACGGCGGGAAGACCGCTGGCCCGACCGCGACATGTCGCGGTCGCAGCCATCACGCGTTGTCGTTTCGCTCACCCACATGTACTCCTGCGCCCTACCCGGACGTGGCGGCGCCTGCGACTGCGGCGCTCAGTGAGCGGGCTCATCACCAGAGGCCTCGCCACCACACGAGCCTTATAACTACACGAGCCTCATAACCACACCAAGCTTAGCCCGACCACGGCGACCACCAGGCCCGCTCGCCAGCGCAGACGGCGCCGGCGAACCAGCTCCACGTGCTGGTGTCTGATGGCCGGCGCCGCGCCCAGTACGGTCCGTGACGACACCCGGTTGAGCAGGAGGGACAAGGCGTAGTAATAGCCGAACGAGACAAAGAGCGTGTGCAGCAGCCCTTGGTCCATCCGACGCGATGAGGTCAGCACCGGGTTCCTGCGGTCCCAGACCACCCGTCCCTGGCGGTGCAGGCGGCGCAGCAGGTCCACTTCGTCGCCACCCTGGGTCAGGGCCGTGTTATAGCCCGGGAACTGCGCACGGACGAACGCGATGTTGGTGGCCGTGACATAGAAGACGCGCCCGAGCACGGTGAAGACGGCAGCGATGGCGGCAAAGTAGAGCCGAGGAAAGACCGCAGCCCACCAGGGGGGATCAAGGTAGCGGCAGGGTCCCGCCACCGCGACTGCGTCCGGACGAGCGCGGAACTGAGCGTCGAGCCGGCTAAGCCAGTCGCGGGGGTGGACGGTGTCGGCGTCGGTGGACACCACGATCTCACCGCGTGCCTCGCAGGTGCCCCGCTGCCGGGCGGCGCAGACCCCGGGTTGCGCCTCGTGCACGACTCGAGCGCCGTACTGGCGCGCGATCGCTGCGGTGTCGTCGGTGCTGTTGTTGTCGACCACGATCACCTCGAAGCCGCCACGGAAATCCTGCTGACGCAGCGACTCCAGGGCGGCTGAGAGAAATCCAGCCTCGTTGAAGGCAGGGATGACCACCGACAGCCGCATCGGCCCACCGTGTGTCATTCACCCTCCCCCGTCGTCGCAGTCTGATTCCCGAATTGCCGTTGCTCAGATGCAGCGTCAGCCCCCAGCGCGCTTGACCTGTCGGTGTCCACTGTCCAACCGCACGGTCCACCCGCGTTTGTCCAGGTGCTCGAGCAGCGGGATGGCCACCCGTCGCGTGGTGCCCAGGGCCTGGCGGGCCTCACTGGTGGTGAATGGCTGGGGAAGCGACGACAGCACCCGCATCGCCTGCGCCGGGCCTCCCGGCAGCAGGACGACGTCGTCGCCCAGCCGGACCAGCCGCCTGGTCCGCTCGGCGGCGGCCAGCTCGCGCCCGCCCAGCCCCCACGCCTCGAGCTGAGGTTTCTCCGGAGCGGCGAAGGGGCTCTGCGCCAGGTGCTGCTCCAGCCGGGCCACAGCCGCCTCGGCGACACCCAGCCCGGAGCTGGCGGCGCCCGGACGCGCCACCCGGCCTTCGGTGCAGTCCAGGCCGGCCGCCCGGGCCAGAGCAACGAGCAGGTCGCGATCGGGCACGCCGACCTGGCGTCGGGCGGCCTCGGTGCTCAGCCGAGGATCTAGCGGGGTGCTGCGAGTCCGTTCGTCGACCGCCACCTGCAGGTCGTGCTGCCATCGCTGCCAGGTAGCCGGGTCGACCAGCCAATCGCCCACCACGTGCACCCGGGAGAGGTCGCTGGTCGCCACCCCGAGGGCGGCCAGGTCGCCTCGGTGTACGGCACTGCGACGCCGGACCTGCTCGGCCAGCACCTCGCCGGGCTCGGAGAGCTGCACCTGCGCCAGGGATGCGGCCCGGAGCGCGGCGGCGCCTCGACGACGAAGGACAGGTGGATCGGCGTCGAGCACCTCGGCTGCGGCCGCGACGCTGTGCCGGCCGGGGTCGCGCAGCACGAGGCGGTCCGACGGCGCCATCGGCAGCGCAGTCCGCAGGGTGAGCCGGGCCAGGTCGGCGCCCAGCGGCCGGACGTGCACCGGCACGGCGGCCGTGCCGAGATGCACCACCAGCTCGGCCGGCAGCTCAGCCACCTCGGTCGTGCCCCCGCCCCCTGAGCGGCAGCGGACGTCCACCTGTGCGCTTAGCCGCCACTGACCAGGCGTCAGAAGCGCATCGCCGCGGCTGACGTCCTCGACGTCGATACCGCGCAGGTTGACCGCCACCCGAGCGACTGCCCCGACGTCCTCGTGATCCACTCCGAGGCTCTGCAGCCCCCGAATCCTGACCGTGCGGTCACGGAGCTGCAGCTGGTCACCGACGCTCAGCCTCCCGGCGCCCAGCGTGCCTGTGACCACCGTGCCTGCGCCGCGGATGGTGAACGCCCGGTCCACCCACAGGCGCACCCGGCCGTCCGTAGGGGGCGTCGGCAGAGCCCGCACCAGTCGGAGCAAGGCCGCCCGCAGCTCGGGCAGTCCCTGCCCGGTGGCGCCGGAGACCGCCACCGCCGGCACCGGACCGAGACTGGAGTCGGCGATCCGCTGTCTCGCCTCCTCGAGCGCGGCAGCCGGGTCGGCCAGGTCGCTGCGAGTCACCACCAGCAGGCCTCGGCCGAGTCCGAGAGCGTCCACCGCGGCAAGATGCTCCTCGGACTGGCGCCGCCACCCCTCGTCGGCGGCGACCACGAACATCACCGCCGGAGCCGGTCCCAGACCGGCCAACATGGTGGCGATGAACCGTTCGTGGCCTGGTACGTCGACAAAGGCCAGCGTCTGGTCCTCGATGGTGGTCCAGGCATAGCCGAGGTCGATCGTCATCCCACGGCGCTTCTCCTCGGCGAAGCGGTCCGGCTCCATCCCTGTCAGGGCGCGCACCAGGGTCGACTTGCCGTGGTCGACGTGCCCGGCGGTGGCCACTACGTGCATCTAGCCGGTGCCCTCGATCGAGCACGCCTGGGCGTCTCGGATGGCGGCGACGAGCAGGGCGTCGCTATCGACGGGTACGCAGCGCAGGTCCAGCAGGCAACGGCCGCGTTCGGTCCGCCCGACCACCGCCGGCTCTCCTACTCGCAGCCGCTCCGCGTAGCCCTCAGGCAACGCCACCGCCCACCCGGGCAGGGTCAGCCCGGGCGCGCCACCACCACCGACGGCGCCAGCTGCGGGGACCACCTCGACCGGGACCAGATCCGCCAGCGCGTCCGCGAGTCCGAGGGCCCGCTCGCGTAAGGAGTCGGGGTCGGCGTGCAAGAACGACCAGGTCGGGCTAGCCGGGCCGCGGAGTGTGGCCTCCAACGCCGCCAGGGTCAGCTTGTCCACCCGCAGCGCTCTAGCCAGCGGGTGTCGCCGGAGCTGCTCGAGCACGTCGGCACGACCCAGCAGAAGACCGGCCTGTGGGCCGCCCAGCAGCTTGTCGCCGCTGGCCGTGACCACCGCAGCACCGGCCCGCAGCGCGGTGTCGGCGTCCGGCTCCTCAGGCAGCAGCGGGTCGGGCGCCAGCAGCCCACTGCCGATGTCGGCCACCACGGGCGGGCCGAGGCCAACCAGGCCGGCGACGTCGACCGAGGCGGTGAACCCCTCGATACGGAAGTTGCTCGGGTGCACCTTCAGGATGCACCCGGTGTCCGGGCCGACCGCGGCTGCGTAGTCAGCCACCGAGGTGCGGTTCGTGGTGCCCACCTCGCGGAGCCGGGCGCCGGTGGAACCGATCAGCTCGGGCAGCCGGAAGCCATCGCCGATCTCCACCATCTCGCCGCGGCTGACGATCACCTCGCGTCCGGCCGCGAGTGCCGTGGTGGCCAACACCAGCGCGGCCGCGCCGTTGTTGACCACCAGCACCGCCTCGGCCGCAGGCGCCGCCTCCCGCAGTCCGGCCAGCGTGCCCCGCCCTCGGCGGGCCCGGGCGCCGGTGGCGAGGTCGTACTCCACGTCGGTGTAGGCCGCCGCGGCCACCAACGCCTCGATCGCCGCATCGGACAAACATGCCCGGCCGAGGTTCGTGTGCAGCACGACGCCGGTGGCGTTGATCACCGGCCGCGTGCTGGTCAGGGAGGTCGGCAGCGCTGCCACCGCGGCGTCGGCGACCGCCTCGGGGGCCAGTCCACCCGTGCGCGCCTGCGACTGTGCCTGACCGACGGCTCGTTTGACCACGGCCGGCCCCAACCGTACGGTCGCGGCCCGCAACCGCGGGTCGGACAGCACGTGGTCGGTCCGCGGCACTCGCCGCCGCGGGTCGACCTCCTGCGGCGTGGTCACATCGAAATCCTATGTCGGCGCTCTGGTGCGGCCCGAAGGCTCCCCGGCCACTAGTGTCGGCTGCGTGGCTGGGCGGTGGCTCGTGCCCGACGCACTCGTCGGCCGGATGTCGTCAACGCCGGAGACTTCGGCCTGGCTGGATCGGCTGCCGGCCCTGGCGGAGCAGCTGGCGGGTCGGTGGGGGCTCAGGCCGGACGGGCCCGCGTGGAGCGGCTTTCTCTCCGCCGTGTGGCCGGTACAAGACGCCACCGGCGCCCTGCTGGTCCTCAAGGTGGTCTACCCGGACCCCAAGACGCACGCCGAGGCGGCGGCACTGCGGGCCTGGTCCGGCCTGGGCACCGTTCGCTGTCTCTCCGAGGACCGGGCTCGCAATGCGCTCCTGCTCGAGCGCCTCGACGGGGACGCCTCGCTCGAGGGCTTCCCCGACATCGACGCCGCCTGCGCAGTCATCGGCGCCATCCTGGTGCGACTGCACGGCGTGGCGCCGCTGACCGGCGTGCGGACGGTGGCCGCTGAGTCGCTCGAGGTGTCCGCGCAGACCCGTGCCTTGGCGGCCCGCCATCCGACCCTGCTGCCTCGACGCGCGGTCGACCAGGCGCAGGCCACGCTCGCCGAACTCCAGGCACCTCAGCCGCAGTGGTTGCTGCACGCCGACTGCCACTTCTCGAACGTGCTGCGTACGGTCGACGGCGCCGGCTGGCGGGCCATCGACCCGCTGCCCACCGCCGGGCCGCGAGAGTGGGAGCTGCTGCCGATCCTGCGCAACCGCTGGCCAGACGCGGCCGTCACCGGGGATCCCGAGAGGGCGCTGCGCCGACGGGTGGACCAGCTGTGCGAGACGCTCGGGGCCGATGCTGCCTATGCCCGCCGGCTCGCTCAAGCCGCCAGCGTCGCTATGCTGCTCGACCTGCTCCCGACGGACCCGACACACTTTTTCGTGCCGGCGCTGCAGCAAATGCTGCACTGGTCTGGCTGACTCCCGCTGATGACAACGGTGGCGGAGGCGGACGGGAATCGAACCCGCCAAGCCGAGCTACTCGGCTTCACCGGTTTTGAAGACCGGGAGGGCCACCAGGCACCTGTACGCCTCCCTGGTGCCGTGCAGACTATCTCCCTCCTCAACTCCGCGCACGATCTCGGAAGCCTTTCTGGCGCAGCTCACGCAGCAAGTCGGTGACATCCTGAACAGGTGGCAGTCCCGGAGCAAGCTGGTCCGCAGCGCGATGTAGTTGGGACGCGTCCCTCTATGCCGGAGGCGTCACCTTACACCCGGCGGGTCGGGTGCCCTACCCCGACGACGTGGCGACCGTGCCGGTCGACGCGCTGGGTCTGGACGGCTCCGGGCGACTGCTCGACATCGGATGCTGACGTGGTCGCCTCGGTCTACTCGTTGTCCAGCGCCGCCCCGCACCTCTTCGACGACCGGCTGACCGAGTTCGACACCGAATTAGGCGAGCTGCTGGCGCAGGCGAGCCCGGAGGGGCACTTCAGCGAGCAGATGGGGCCGGTGAGCCTCGACCTGTGGCGGACGTGAAGCCACTTCGGCACGGCTACACCAACAGCACGCTCACCGACGGTCGGGTGGTGACCAAGACCTATCTGGGGCCCGACGCCGAAGGGCGACAAGCCACGGAGGAGTTGGCGCTGCGGCGGCTGGCCGGCCTGCTGCCGGTGCCCGCCCTGGTCAGCAGCACCCCCGGAACGTGCACCACCGCCTGGGTGGCTGGGCAGCCCGGGCAGGAGGCGATCGAGGTCGGCCGTGCTGCAGACGTCCTGCACGCCTGCGGCGTGCTGCTCAATCAGCTGCAGCAGGTCGATCCGTCCCTGCTCTTCGAGCGCGCCGAAGGAACGTTGGTGCACAACGACTTCGGGCCCAACAACGTGCTGATGCGCCCAGACCTCTCCGGAGTGCAGCTCCTGTGCGACTGGGAGTGGGTCGCCGTGGGGGACCGCTACACGGATCTGGCTTGGGCCGAGTGGATCGTCCGGGAGCACCACCCGTACGCGACGGACGCCCTGCCCGCGCTGTTCGAGGGCTACATGGACCGACCGCCGTGGCGGGTGCGCCAGGCGGCGATGGCCCGTCGGGCGGGGCAGCACCGCGAGTTCGTTCGCCGCTGGCACGGTTCGGCAGCCATCTGGGACAACCGGATCGCCGCGATCCTCGCGTGGCCCGAGCTCGGGAACTAGCGGGCGCGCAGCCATAACCCCGCAAGGCTGCGGCGCGAGATCAGTCAGCCGGCGACGAGAAAGGGGGACCGTCGGATCCAGTCCCCTGATCCGGCCAGCGCAAGCATGGCCAGCGCTACGTCGGCCTTGGCCACCGGCTTGGCGGTCAGGCCGGGCGCCTGATCAACCAGAGCCCAGCGACCGGTCGGTTCGGTGTCCGACAGACGTGGCGGTCGCACTTCGGTCCAGGCCAGGGCACTCGCGGCCAGTGCCTCGTGCTCGCCCTCCTTGTCCAGCACCAGGTCACGCGCCAGCCGACGGGTCAGGGCTGAGACGAAGCGGGCACCAGCACCCTTGGCGTCCTCGGGCAGTGTTATCCCGGCGCCGGACACCGATACCAGCCGGGAGACGCCGGCCTGCTGGGCGGCCTTCACCAGCAGCGGCATGGCCGTCCGGCCAACGTCGGGGCCGGAGCGCTTGGTCACCCCAACGCACCACAACAGGGCATCCGCGCCCACGACCACCCGGTTGAGAGCGTCGGCGTCACGGACGTCGATGGCTGCAGCGCTCGCCCCGCTGGGCACCTCAGACGACGACCGCGCCGCGGCCACGACTTCGTGGCCCTGGGCGGCCCCGGCCGCCACCACTCTGCGGCCCACGCCACCACCTGCTCCGAAAACCACAACTCGCATCGGCAACCTCCTCGTCTTGTTCACGCTACTCACCTCGGCCAGACGGGCCTGACAGAATCGACGGAGTGGAGCTGGTGATCGCCGAAAAACCCTGATCCGGACAGCTCGCTGCCTTACTTGCTGACGGTGCCGGTCGGCGCTCGGGCTGCTGGCATCGCCGAGCTGGAGGTCCTGGTGGACGCCCACGAGCGTTATCCGTACAAGTTCGCCGCTCAACAGGTCCGCACCGTCCGCCGACCCCTGAGCTGCGGCGACTATGCCGTCACCTTGCAAGACGCTGTGGTCGCCGCAGTCGAGCGGAGGTCTATGTCGGACCTGGTCTCCAGCCTCACCAGTGGTCGGCTGCGGTTCGCTCTGGGCGAGCTCGCCACGCTCCCCCGCGCTGCGGTGGTGGTGGAGGAGCGCTACTCCCAGGTGTTCGCGCTTGACCGCGTGCGGCCAGCCGTGGTCGCCGACGGGTTGGCCGAGCTGCAGGTGTACTGGTCAACGATCCCCATCGTTTCTTGCGACACCCGCAAGGTGGCCGAGGAGTGGACCTACCGCTACCTGGCGGCGGCGTCAGCATGGGCCGCTGCCGAACAGCCCGCCTCTGATCGCATCCATCCGCCTGCCGGATCTGGCTGACCTTGGCGCCGCCCCAGTGGCAGGAGCACGTCAGGGGGCCTTTGTAGATTGGGGGTCATGACCTCAGCCACCACCAGCTACCGGTTGACCCAATACGCGCACGGTGGCGGCTGCGCCTGCAAGATCCCGCCCGGTGAGCTCGAAGACGTTCTCGCCGGGCTCTCTCCCTGGACCTCGCCCGATCTGCTGGTCGGTCTTGACTCCGGCGACGACGCGGCAGTGGTGGGCATCGATAGCGACCGCGCAATCGTCAGCACCACCGACTTCTTCACCGCCGTGGTCGACGACGCGTACGACTTCGGCCGGATCGCCGCCGCCAACGCCCTCTCCGACATCTACGCCATGGGCGGCCGGCCGTTGGTGGCCCTCAATCTCGTGGGGTGGCCGCGCGATGTCCTGCCGATGGAGCTGCTGCGCGAGGTGCTGCGCGGGGGCATGGACGTCGGACGGCTGGCCAGGGTGCACGTCGCCGGGGGTCAGAGCATCGACGACCCCGAACCCAAGTACGGGATGGCGGTGACCGGCATCGTCGACCCAGGCAAACTGCTGCGCAACGACAGCGCCCAGGCCGGCCAGCCGCTGAGCCTCACCAAACCGCTCGGCATCGGCGTACTGAACAACCGACACAAGGCGACCGGCGAGGTCTTTCCGCAGGCGGTGGAGTGCATGACGACGCTCAATGCGGAGGCCTCCGCCGCGGCGCTGGCCGCCGGCGTGACGGCAGCCACCGACGTCACCGGCTTCGGGCTGCTCGGACACGCCTTCAAGATGGCTCGGGCCTCCGGCGTCTCGATGGTCATCGACGCGGCCGCCGTGCCGTACCTCCACGGCGCCCGAGAAGCCCTGCGGGACGGCTACGTCAGTGGTGGGACGCGCCGCAACCTCGACTGGGTCCGGCCTCAGCTGAGCGCCTCGGTCAGCGAGGACGAGCTGCTGCTGCTCGCCGACGCCCAGACCAGCGGCGGCCTGCTCGTGGTGGGAGAGGTGCCGGGGGCACCGGTGGTTGGCGAGGTCACCGCGCAGGGAGAAAGTCGACTTCTCGTTCGCTAAGCCGATCCCGACGGACCCGGCAGAGTCTCTATTGCCGCTGATTGGCGTATCAGGACTTAAGGCCCTTGACAAATACGAGTATTGTTCTGTCGCCGATGAGCAACAACTCTTGTGGGAAGCATGAGGTTCGCTGGTGGGGTCAGAATCTGAGGATTCGCCACGGGCTAGTGGTGCTGACCCTTACCGCATGCTCATCGAGGGCGTCCGGGAATATGCCATCGTCAGTCTCGATGTCGACGGCACAATAACCAGTTGGAACTCCGGGGCCGAGAGCATCGCCAAGTATTCGAAGTCTGAGGCTCTAGGGCGCCACGTTTCCATTATTTACCCTGAGCTCGACATCGCAGCCGGAAAGCCTCAGGCCGATCTCGCCATCGCTGCCGCTGACGGCCGGGTGGAGGACGAAGGTTGGCGGGTTCGCAAGGACGGAACTCAGTTCTGGGCCAACGTGGTGATCACCGCCCTATACGACGACGACCACCGGTTGCTGGGCTTCGGCCTGGTTGCGCGCGACATGTCGGAGCGGCGGGCCGCAGAACAGGAGCTCCGGGCCAGTGAGGAGCGGTTCCGGTTGATGGTCAGCAGCGTGCGCGACTACGCGATCCTCGGACTGGACCTGCACGGCCACATCACCAGCTGGAACGTCGGTGCCCAGCACATCAAGGGCTACCGGGCCGACGAGGTCATCGGCCGGCATTTCTCGCTGTTTTACACCCCGGGAGACGTTGCTGCGGCCAAACCGGAGGGTGGACTGTTGGCGGCCGCGGCAGAGGGACGGTGGGAGGACGAGGGTTGGCGGATTCGCAAGGACGGCACCACATTCTGGGCGAACGTGGTGATTACCGCGCTGTACGACGACAACCACGACCTGCACGGCTTCGGCAAGGTCACTCGAGACATGACCGAGCGGCGGGTCGCCGAGGAGCAGCTCCGCGCCAGCGAGGAGCGCCAACGCCAGACGGCGGCCCTGCTGGCTACCGCCAACGAGGTGCTGCGCGCCCAGGCCGTCGAACTGTCCCGGGCGCGGGACGAGGCCGAACAGGCTACCCGTGAGGCCCAGGCGGCGACTCGAGCGAAGTCTGCCTTTCTGGCCACCATGAGCCACGAGATCCGTACCCCGCTCAACGCGGTGATCGGGATGACCGGACTACTGATGGACACCGATCTCTCCGAAGAGCAGCGGGCCTTCGCCGAGACGGTGCACGACAGTGGCGAGGGGCTGTTGGTGATCATCAACGACATCTTGGACTTCTCCAAGATCGAGGCCGGCAACCTGGAGCTCGAGTCAGCGGCCTTTGACCTGCGGCACTGTCTGGAGAAGGCCGTGGCGCTGGTCGGTCACCAGGCTGACAACCAGGGACTTGAGCTGGTCGCGCAGGTCAGCGCACAGTGCCCAGAGGTGGTCGTCGGTGACGAGGTGCGCATCCGCCAGGTGGTGGTCAACCTGCTCTCCAACGCCGTGAAGTTCACCGCCGCTGGTGAGGTGGCCCTGAACGCCAGCTGCGAGCCGCTCGGCGATGCCGGCGGCGGGTTGCTCCGGCTCTCGGTAGCGGTGCGAGACACCGGACGGGGGATTCCCGCGGACCGGATGCAGCAGTTATTCCAGCCGTTCAGCCAGGTCGAGTCGAACGCGCGGATCTACGGCGGTACGGGCCTAGGCCTCGCCATCAGCCGCCGTCTCGCCGAAGCGATGGACGGCAGCCTCGACGTCGCCAGCCGGGTCGGCCAGGGGTCGACTTTCACGTTCACCGCTTTGGTCGCCGGTGGCACTGACACCGGCGAGGATGTGGCTGCCCGGTCGGCAGGGCCGCTGGCCGGGCTCTCCGTCCTGGTGGTCGACGACAATGCGACCAGCCGACAGATGCTGCATTCGCTGTTGACCGGTTGGGGCATGTCGTGCACCTTGGCCGACAGTGGGCCCGAGGCGCTGCGCCTGTGGAACCAGGGTTTGTCGGTCGATGTTGCGCTGCTCGACCTCGGTATGCCCGGGATGACCGGGCTCCAGTTGGCGGCGGCCTTGCGCTCGGGGCCTGTTGGTCGCGACCTGCCGCTCGTCCTGCTGGCTGGCCTGCATTGGTCACCTCGAAGCGGGGATCGCGCCTTGGCCGACGCAGTGGTGACCAAGCCGGTGCGCAGCGGCCCGTTGCGGACCAAGCTGCTGCTTGCTCTGGCCAGGCCCGCAGAACCTCCAGTCACGGAGCGGGCTGTCGTGGCGGCGGCCCTCGACCGCGCACCGGCACCGCTGCAGATCCTGCTTGCCGAAGACAACGTGGTCAACCAACGAGTCGCTCAGCTCATGTTGGGCAAGCTCAACCATCGAGTGGACACAGTCGACAATGGCGTGGAAGCTGTGGCCGCAGTGCGTGCCGGTGTCTACGACGTGGTGCTGATGGATCTGCAGATGCCTGAGATGGACGGCCTGGAAGCGACCCGGCGCATTCGAGCCGAACTGTCCGGCGCTCGTCAGCCATACATCGTGGCGATGACCGCCAACGCCTTCGACGACGACTGGGAGGCATGCAAGGCAGCCGGCATGGACGGCTACCTGGCCAAGCCGGTGCGGCCCGGCGAACTGAAGGCCGCCCTTGAAGCCGCAGTCCCTAGTCTTCCGGACGGACAGCCGGATGTCGTCGGCTAGCGGCGCGCCGGGCTGTTGGCGCCCGCGCCCAGCGCACCCTCGTTGGCGTCCTTGCGGGTGCGGGGCATCCGGGTGATCACCGGCAGAATGATGGCCACCAGTGTGATGATGCCGATGGTGGTGTAGGCGGACGTGTAGTCCTTGTTGCCACCGATCAACGCGGCGGCAATCAGCGGGCCGACGACGCCGCCGATGCTCCAGCCAATCAACATCAGGCCGTAGATGCCGCCGGCGTTCTTGACGCCGAAGAAGTCCCCGGCTGTGGCAGGCATGGTGCCGAAGGCGCCGCCGTAGCAGAGGTAGATCAGGGCGGCCAAGATGAAGAACAGGATTGCGTTCTGCACGTGCGGGAGCAGCAGCAGGCAGCCACCCTCGATGGCCAAGATGGCGATGAAGGTCGGCATCCGGCCCAAGCGCCCGGACGCGGCAGCCCAGAAGATTCGGCCGGCGCCGTTGAACAGCCCCAGGATGCCTACCGCGCTGGCGGCGGCCAGGGCGGTGTAGCCGGCAATGTCGACGAAGCTGGTCAGGGCCTGGGAGATGAACGAGATGCCCGCGAGCACCGCCAGCGTCAGAATGGCCATCAACGCGTACCACTGCCAGGTCTTGACCGCCTCGCCCTGGGTGTAGTCGCGGCCGCTGTCCACCACCTTGCCGGTGGTCGCAGGGACATACCCCGGAACCTTGTAGCCCTCGGGCGGGTTGCGAAACACCAGGGCACCGGCCACCGAGAAGATCAGGTAGGCGATGCCGAGCGGCAGGAAGGCCGACGTCGGGTCGTCGGGGTTACGGCGCACCAGCACCTGCGCGATCGGGGCGGTGATCACCGCCCCGAAGCCGAAGCCGCCAACGGCGAGACCGGTGATCAGGCCGCGCTTGTCGGGGAACCACTTCTGCAGCATGGCGATGGGCACAATGTAGGCAAGCCCGAGCCCGAAGCCGGCCAGCACGCCGTACCCCAGAACCAACAGCCAGAGCTGGTCGGCGTTGTTGGCGAAGGACGCCACGATGACGCCGAGACCGTAGATCACCGCGCCGGCCACGGCCACCGGGCGCGGACCGCGGCGGTCCTGGATGCGCCCGCCCAGGAACGTCCCGATGAAGATCATCCCGATGGCGACCTCGAACGGCACGGTGGCTATGGACTTGGTCAGCTGCCAGGACTCAGCCTTCTGCAGGGCGGAGCTGAACACGCTCCAGGCGTAGACCGCGCCCAGGGAGAGCTGCAGGAGCAGAGCGGCGATGACGATACCCCAGCGGCCCTTGGTGGGGTTGTCGGTCTGTGCTGAAGTGCCCGTGGCCATCAGATCTCCTCGGTCGTGGCGTCGGTACCCACTGTGGACACCCGCTCTGCCTTCGCCTCAGCGGCGCGCCGGTTGGCTCGCATCCGCTGCGGCACGACGGTGTACTTCGGGTCGTGCGCCGACTCGATGCCGGCTTCGAAGACGCCGAACCGGGTGCAGGCGGAGCCGGCCATCAGCGCCACCCCGGAGATGGCGGCGCCCACCCGGTGGCCGCCCAGCAGCGCTGCGCCCAGGGCGCCGATGGCGGTCAGCGCCTTGCTCGCCTTGATCAGTCGCCCCGGCGTGCCGTGGTGCAGCGCCTCGGCGGACAGCCCCATCGACTGCTCCATCTTGTGCTCGACGGCCAGCTCAGCGATGGCCCCGGCGATGGCCAGCCGACGCGCTGGCCCAGCCTCGGACACCGGCGACATCAGCATGCCGAAGCCGCCCGAGGCGGCGGCCGCCGAGCCGACGAAGACGAACGGCAGCTCGCGATGGGCGTCGTGCCAGGCGGGAGTGGCGGTGTCGGTGAGCAGCACCGCCGTATAGGACGCGACCGCGGGAGCGACGACCGCCGAGGACAGCCCAGCGGGTCGGGCGGCGAAGTCAAGCAGCCGACCCCAGACGCCGAAGTCGTAGGGCAGCAGCCGGGCGATCTCGGCGCCACCGGCCACCGCCGCGCCGGGTCCGAAGGCCGTCAAGATCCAGGTGCCGACCGACATCGGCGACGTCGGCTTGAACACCCGCAGCATGTTGATGAACCGTTCCGGGCGACCGAGGTCGGCAACCAGAGCTGCCATGCTCAGACTCAGGAAGCCGAGTGAGCCGATGCGGCCGGCCCGACGCAGAGTCGGCCGACCGGAGAGGTCGGCGCCTGCACCCAGCAGGGCGGACCCGGCGGCCAGGCCGCCCATGAACAGGTAGGCCGGGATGGCGGCCTCCCACGGCGCCGCCTTGACCACTTGTCGGCCGTAGTAGGACTCGAATGTGACGTCAGGGACCATCATCTCCTCGGCGCGGCCGCGTTTGCGTCGGCCCTTGCGTCCGTCCCCCTTGCGCCCTTCACCCAGGCGCTCCTTGGCCGCCCCTACCCGGCTCTCAGCCTGACCGGCCGAGCCGGGCACTGCGCCAATGTCGACGGTGCTGTTGGGCGGATTGTCCGCCGTGCTGGCCGCCGGTCCGCCACGGGCGTCGGCCAGATCTCTACCTTCCACGCCTTCGGGACCCGCCGGAGGGACGTCGGGGTTCTGCGAGCCGGAGGTGGCGCTCACGGACGCCGCCCGGCAAAGGCCGTCGCCACTGCCAGCAGCAGACCGGCTGCGGCCAGTCCCGCGTGCCTCCACATCCGCGGCAGGTCGGCGGTGGTAACAATCGGATCCGGCGGGAAGCCGTATACCTCGGGCTCGTCCAGCAGCAGGAAGAACGCACCCGCCCCGCCGACTCCGTTGTCTGGGTCTTCGGCATAGAGCTGCGCTTCGGGGACTCCGGCGGCGTGCAGCGCCTCGACCCGGTTCACCGCCCGCTCCCGCAGCTCGTCCAGGGTGCCGAACTGGATCGACTGAGTAGGACAGGCCTGGGCGCAGGCGGGAGTTTGGTCCTCTTGCAGCCGGTCGTAGCACAGCGTGCACTTCTGGGCGATGCCGACGTTCTTGGTCTTGACCGCCTCGCCGTTCTTGTGCTCGATCCGGCGGTCGATGACGCCGAACGGGCAAGCTGCCACACAGTAACCGCAGCCGTTGCAGATGTCGTCTTGGACGACCACGGTGCCGAACTCAGTGCGGAACAGGGCGCCAGTGGGGCAGACGTCCAGGCAGCCCGCGTTGGTGCAGTGCTTGCACACGTTGGAGGCCATCAGCCAGCGGAAGTCGCTGCGTTCACCGGCATCGGGCGACGCGCTCGGCAGGTCGAACGCGGGCATGCCCAGGTCCACCAGCGGCTTGTCGGCCGGCCCGCCCGCGATGGTGGGCGGCAGGGTGACCTCCGGAGAGGTCTCGGTGCCCGGCACCCCGATCGTGATGCCGGTGTCTTGGCGCCCTAACGGTTTGCGCTGCTCGATGAACTCGACGTGGCGCCAGGTGTCGGCGCTCAGTTTGCCGGAGTTGTCATAGGAGCTGCCCAGCATGTTGAAGCCGTCGTCGGGGACCTCGTTCCAGGTCTTGCAGGCCACTTCGCAGGCCTTGCAGCCGATGCAGATCGAGGTGTCGGTGAAGAAGCCGACCCGCTTGGGCGGATCCTCCCAGCCGGCGTCCACCGCCGGGCCAGCCAGACTGGAACCGAACGGCTGACGCACACCCTCAGGTAGATCCTGCTGCAGGGTCATTGCTGCTCTCCTTCTCCGACGCCGCCGGGTCGCGATCCGCTGGTGACCTCGCTGCCCCGAATGTTGCGCAGCTCGTTGCCGGTGTCGAGGGTGATGTGGGCGCGTTCCCGGTAGGCCGCCACGTAGTCCAGCAGCGCCGGACCTCGGGGGCGACGCCCCGGCTGGATGTCGCAGGAAGCCACTTTGGACTCCTGGATGTGCACGTTGGGGTCCAAGGTCAACCCGAACAGGTCGTTGGCCGAGTCCCCGCTGACCAGGGCGTCGTCGCCGACCCCCCAGTGGTAGGGCAGTCCAATCTGGTGGATCACCTTGCCGCCGACCCGCAGCGGGACCACCCGCTCGGTGACGAGCACCCGAGCCTCGATGGCGGTCCGGGCGCTGATGATGGTCGCCCACCCCAGGTTCTCCAACCCGCGCTCGCGGGCCAGCTCCGGCGACACCTCGCAGAAGAACTCCGGCTGGAGCTCGGACAGGAACGGCTGCCAACGGCTCATGCCGCCGGCCGTATGGTGCTCGGTCAGCCGGTAGGTGGTGAACACGTACGGGTAGAGCTCGGCCCCCGGTTCGTTGCCGGACGGGTTCTGATAGTTGTCCTTGCGCCTGAACACCTCACGGGTCGGGCTGGCCTGCTGGCTGTACATCGGGTTGCTGACCGGTGACTCCGACGGCTCGTAGTGAGTCGGCAACGGTCCGTCCAGCAGGCCTGTGGGCGCATACAGCCAGCCCACCCCGTCGGCTTGCATGATGAACGGGTCGTCGCCGCGCAGGCCGTCGGGACCGGAGGCGCCTTCGGGCGGCACGTAGGACGGCGGCTTGGTGGCCTGGAAGTCCGGCACATCGTGGCCGGTCCACTTCCCCTGCTCCTCGTCCCACCAGATGTAGGCCTTGCGCTCACTCCACGGCTTGCCCTCGGGGTCGGCCGCGGCCCGGTTGTACATGATCCGGCGGTTGAGCGGCCAGGCCCAGCCCCACTCCGGTGCGACCCAGGACTGCTCGCGGCCGGGCTTGCGGCGCTTGGACTGGTTGACCCCGTCGGCGAACACGCCGCTGTATATCCAGCAGCCGCCGGCCGTTGAGCCGTCGCCCTTCATGTCGTTGAACGTGTTCAGCAGCTGCCCGGCCTTCTCCCCCGTCAGGTGGAAGCCGTTGATCTCCTTCAACACGGACTCGGCGGAGACCTCGCCGTCTTCGTCCAACGGATAGTCCCAGGTGAGGTCGAGCAGCGGCCGGTCCCGTGGGTCCCCTGAGTCGGCCAGCCGGCTCCGGAGCTTCTGCCCGAGCCGGAAGAAGAAGTCCATGTCGCTTTGGGCATCGCCGGGCGGGTCGACCGCCTTGTGGTGCCACTGCAGCATTCGGTGGGTCTGGGTGAACGTGCCGCCCTTCTCCACGTGTGCGGCGGCCGGGAAGAAGAAGACCTCGGTCTCGATGTCCTCGGTCTTCAGCTCCTTGGTCTCGATCTCGGGCGAGTCCTTCCAGAAGGTCGCCGACTCGATCAGGTTGAGGTCGCGGACCACCAGCCATTTGAGGTGGGACAGGCCCATCCGCTGCATCTTGGCGTGCGCCGAGCCGACGGCCGGATTCTGTCCGAGCAGGAAGTACCCGTCGATCTCGTCCTCGAGCATCGACATCACCGTGGCGTACGTGCCGTGGTCGCCGGTGAGCTTGGGCAGGTAGTCGTAGGCGTAGTCGTTGTCAGCGGTCGCCGCCTCCCCCCACCAGGCCTTGAGCAGGTTGACCGTATAGGTCCGGGCGTTGGTCCAGAACCCCTTCTGGTCGGGGCTGGCGATCTCGTTGACGTATTCGTCCAGCGAGTCGTGCGTGCCGGCCATCGGCATCGGCAGATAGCCCGGCAGAAGGTTGTAGAGAGTCGGGATGTCGGTCGAGCCCTGGATGCTGGCGTGCCCGCGGAGCGCCATGATGCCGCCACCGGGGCGTCCCATGTTGCCCAGCAGCAGCTGGATGATGGCCGAGCCCCGGATGTACTGCACACCCACGGTGTGGTGGGTCCAACCCACGGAGTAGACCCAGGTGGTGGTCCGCTCGCGGCCACTGTTCTGGGTGACCGCCTCGCAGACGTCGAGCAGCTGCTCGGCGGAGACCCCGCAGACCTCTTCGACGAGTTCGGGGGTGTAGCGCTCGTAGTGCCGCTTGAGCACCTGGAAGACGCACCGGGGGTGCTGCAGGGTTGGGTCCGTCTTGACCTCGGCGTGCTCCAGCGCCGCACCGTGGCCGCCCAGGTCATGGGCGGCAGCGCGGTCCGAGGCGGACTCTTCGTCCTCGCTACCTTGACCACCGGCGTCAGAGCCGTCCGAACCGGGGCCCCCATCGCCACCGGAGGCGCCCGGCTGGCCGTCGTAGGCCCAGCTCGAGGTGTCGTACTTGCCGGACTCGGGGTCGTAGCCGGAGAACACGCCGTCGAGGTCGTTGGCGTCCACGAAGTCTTCGCTGATCAGCGTCGAGGCGTTGGTGTAGGCCTCGACGTATTCGCGGAAGTAGAGCTCGTTGCTCAGGATGTAGTTGATCACCGCGCCCAAGAACACGATGTCGCTGCCGGCGCGGATGGGCACGTGCGTGTCGGCCACCGCCGAGGTGCGGGTGAACCGCGGGTCGATGTGGATCACCCGCGCACCGCGCGCCTTGGCCTCCATCACCCACTGGAACCCCACCGGATGGCACTCGGCCATGTTGGAGCCCTGGATGATGATGCAGTCAGCCTGCTGCAGGTCCTGCAGGAAGCCGGTGGCGCCGCCCCGGCCGAACGAGGCCCCCAAACTGGGGACCGTGGCACTGTGTCATATCCGAGCCTGGTTCTCGATCTGGATCGCGCCCAGAGCGGTGAACAGCTTCTTGTTCAGGTAGTTCTCTTCGTTGTCCAAGGTGGCGCCGCCGAGGGCCGCGAATCCCATCGTGCGGCGCAGCGGAATGCCATTCTCGTCGGTGTCCTGCCAGTGCCGACGACGTGACTCGACCATCCGGTCCGCGATCATGTCGGTCGCCTCTTCGACGCCGATCTTCTCCCATTCGCTGGCACCGGGCCGCCGGTAGAGCATGGTGGTGGCCCGGCCCGGGCTGGTGACCAGCTGGGTGCTGGCTGAGCCCTTGGGGCACAGCCGTCCACGGGATACGGGCGAATCAGGGTCGCCCTCGATCTGAACGACCTTGTCGTCCTTGACGAAAACTTGCTGGCCGCAGCCCACCGCGCAGTAGGGGCAGACGCTCTTGACCATCCGGTCGGCCGTCGCGGTGCGCGGCTCGAGCGCGCGGGTGTGTCCGGACTGCACGGCAGCTCCCCGACCGAGAGGGTCAGCACCAGTCAGTTGTCGGACGACCGGCCAGTTCAGGAACGTCTGACGAATATCCACTTCGTGCCTCCCCAGGTCACCGCAGCGTAACTTGTGCGCTGACAATACCCGCAACCTCCGGCAGCAATCACTAGCGGCATCCAAAGTCAGTCTGCAGCGTCGGCGCCCGTGCGCCGAGGGGGCCGGATGAGCCGCCAGAGGCCGCGCTGAGCCAGCATGGTGAGCACGCCGGCGACCGTGATCCCCAAGAGGTTGATGCCGAGCTGAGCCGCCGAGCCCGCCAGCTGCTCAACCGAACCCAGCGCCAAGGAGAGCGCGAAGTCGCCGGCTGCTGGCACCGTGGTGACGGAGATGAACACGCCGACCAGCGCGTTGGACCGGCCAGCGGTCTGCGACAGCACGCCGGCGCAACCGGCCAGCACGGCGACCACCGCCGACCACTTGTCAGGGCGCCAGATGAACCCGGTCAGCGGGCGATCACCGGTGACGTCGGCCAGCTCGATCCAGCCTGCCGCTCGGGCGAGCAGCGCCAGCACCACGGTCACCGCGATGGCGAACGCGAACCCCTGAACCAGCAGCCGTGCGGCCCGGCCGATCAGATCGAACCGGCCGGCCACCAGACCCAGGGCGAGGGCGGCCACGGCGGCGAACTCGGGGCCGACGACCATGGCGCCGACTACGAGGATCGAGGAGTCGGTGACCACCGCAACCGCAGCGATGGCGGTGGCCAGTGTCAGGAAGGCGTAGAACGACCACGATCCCTGGACCTCACCGTAGGCCCGATCCAGCACCGCATCCCAGATCACGGCGTCGTCGGGAGATCCGGGTGCGGCAGCCTCGGTCAGCCGGGCGTTCTTCGAGGGCGCCGACGCCACTTCGGTCAGCACGACCGAGCCCTCGTCGTAGATCCCTTCAGCCCGCAGCCAGCCGAGCACATCGGAGGCGGCTTCCCGGGTGACCTCGCAGCTCACCACGTCGCCGGGCGGACGGATCGCGGTGCCCGGGAGCACGACGAGGTTGGTGATCCGGACGTCGGACTCGAGCTGCCGCGTCACCAGGGCCGTACGGTCTGCCGGCACGATCAGCCGCAGGGTCATCATCACGTCTCATGGTGACATTCCCGGCCGGCGACGTCGGTCAGGTCGTCGCCAAGTTCGCCTCGCGCAGTCCGGTCAGTGCGCCAGTGAGTGCGGCACGCACGTTGGTCGGGGTGACGCCGAGCAGTGCTGACACCTGCCGAACGGTGTAACCGCCCAGATAGGCGAGCACCACGATCTCCTGCTGCAGCGGGGTCAGCACGGCCCGGTCGAGGCGGGTGACCCGTGGCAGTGAAAGCCGATGTCGACGATAGCCGTTGTCAGGACTGCTGCGGTCGCTGCTGCGGGCGACTTGCACAGCGCGACGATGAGCCATGGCGACCAGGACCGCCAATACGGTGACTTGGCGGTGGATCAGCTGGTTCGGGTCGCGCCACACCTCCACGTAGATCTCCTGGGTGAGACGGGCCGCCGATGCGGGGCAACGCAGCACCGTCACCACCAAGCCATAGACGAAGCCGCTGGTGGCGTCGTAGAAGGCGGCAAAGGCCTCGAGATCGCCCTGGCTTAAGCTCACCACCCAGGAAGTCAACTGCGGATCTTGGCTGGCGGTCGCCGGCTGCCCCCCGAAAGTGGCCACCGTCGTGTCAAGTGGCGGCATCGGGTGCTCCTCGAATCGGCCCCGACGTGCGTTTGGCCTGGCCCCGGCCAGTTGTGACACCAGTGTGAGCCGGAACCGCGATTATTCCAAAACGCCGTTCCTGCGCAAACTCAGATGGCGGTGGCGCCGCCCTTGGAAATGCCTCGGCGAGGCAGCTCAGTCTCCTCCTGAAGGACGGTGTCGCCGTCGAGGTTGTCCTCGTGGAGGCTCTCGCCGAGGGTCTGCATGCGTTCCTGGTGGGCCTCAGCGGCGTCGACCAACCCGCCCAGGCTGCGCTCCTCCTGGCCGTGGGGATGGCGTTGGTGTCGCCACTTGACGGCCTCATCCACCTCATGCACCAGCTCGCTGATGACCTTGGCCCGGACCCGCGGGTCGGTGGGCGTAACCACCGCCTCGGTGATCTCGTCGACCAGCTCCGCTCTCAGCGCGTGATCCTCTGGCTCAGTCATGAGGCTCACCATCCCTCTGGTGCTTGCTGCTCTTGCTCCGGCTTCCTCGCCCTATGATCCCTCGGACACGCCCAGAATCACAGGTGGTCATCACAGGTCGTCGGGATTCCCGACGTGCATCTTCACCGTGACGAACGAGTGCGGGGGCAGCTCGAGAGTCAGCCGACGGCCGGACCGGGTGTAGCGATCAAAGGTAGTCGGGGTGACCGCAGCCGGCGCAGCGGCGGTGTTGTGGTCCTGCAGCCGGGGTGCGGTCAGCACTCGAGCGTCGGTGACCTCGTAGTCCAGGCCGCGCAGGTCGAGCTCGACCCGCTCCCCGGCTTCGGCATCGAGGTTGGTCACCGACACCAGCGCCTGCCCGTTCTTGGTGCTGGCAGACACCGACAGGGTCCGGAGCGGCTGTTCGCGTACGGTCCGGGTGGCGTTCGGTGCCGACAGCGATACCGGCAGCAGCGCGGCGTCGTGGTGGTCCTTGTTCATCTCGAACACGTGGTACGTCGGCGTCAAGATGAGCTGGTTTTCCTCGGTGAGCAGTACTGCCTGCAGGACGTTCACCGTCTGAGCGATGTTGGTCATCACCACGCGGTGCGCATGGGCGTGGAAGATGTCGAAGGTGAGGCTGGCGACCAGAGCGTCGCGCATCGTGTTCTGCTGGTAGAGGAAGCCCGGGTTGGTGCCCGGCTCGACGTTCCACCAAGTGCCCCACTCGTCCACCACCAGACCGATCCGCTGGCCGGGGTCGTAAACGTCCATGATGTTGATGTGCCGGGTGAGCAGCTCATCCATCCGCTGGGCCCGGAGCATGCTCAGGTAGTAGTCGTCGTCGCCGAACTCTGTTGCGCTGCCCTTTTCAGTCCAGCTCTCTCCGTGGGTGTAGTAGTGCAGTGAGAGGGCCTGCATCAGGTTGCGCGGGTGGTCACCGGTGCCGAAGTCGCCAAGGGTTTTCATCAGCGCCTCGGTCCAGGCGTAGTCGTCGATGTTGGCGCCCGAGGCGATCCGGTACAGCTTGTTGTCCCCGTGGTTGCGGCAGTAGGTGCTGTACTGCCGGGCCAGGTCGGCGTAGAACTCCGGGCGCATGTGGCCGCCGCAACCCCAGGTCTCGTTGCCGATGCCCCAGAACTTGATGCCCCAGGGGGTGTCGCGGCCGTTGGCCTTGCGCAGCGCCACCATCGGACTGTCGCCGTCACGGGTCAGGTATTCCACCCACTGGCTCATCTCCTCCACCGTGCCGGAGCCGACGTTGCCGCTGATGTACGGCTCGGTTTCTAGCAACTCACACAGCAGCATGAATTCGTGGGTACCGAAGTGATTGTTCTCCTCGACGTTTCCCCAGTGCGTGTTCACCATCCGGGGTCGTGCCGCTTTTGGTCCGATGCCGTCCTTCCAGTGGTATTCGTCGGCGAAACAGCCGCCCGGCCAGCGCAGATTGGGAATGTGCAGGGCCTTGAGCGCCTCAACCACGTCCAGCCGTATGCCGCGGTCGTTGGGGATGTCGCTGTCCTCGCCAACCCAGATGCCCTCGTAGATGCAGCGGCCGAGGTGTTCTGCGAAGTGGCCGTAGATGTGCCGGCTGATGTGCGCGCCCGTCACGTCAAGGTTGATCACGGCCCGGGCACCGCCGGTCACGGCATGCTCGTGGTCGGGCAGAAGGGGCTGGGCCGCAACAGCATGTCAGGACTTCCTGTCGATTGGGCGTGGCGAAACGCGAAGCAGACCTCTACATTGTTCCCGGCGGGCGTGGGGCCAAACGAGCGGCCGGGTCTCCACACCCGAGGAATCCGCTTATTTGCCCGGTAGGAGGGGACCTTTGGCCCGGTTGTCGCGGACCAAGGGTGATGGACGGCACCTGCGGGTGGCGTCCAGTCTGGTAACCCACGTGTGACCAAAGGACGTTGCGATGACCTCTTCCGACATTGTGGTCGGTCTCGACGACTCGCAGGCGGCGAGGGCGGCGTTGGAGTGGGCGGCCGAGCAGGCGCGGACGACAGGTGGGCCACTGCGGGTTGTCCATGTGATTGACCCGCCGCTGCTGACCGACTCAGGAGCCACTCCCGGGTTGGACTCCTCGCTGTCGGTCGACCCCGGGAAGGTCACTCCCGCGGTGCGCAACACCATGGCACGGTTATTCGACAAGGTCAGCCCGGAAGCGAGCTGGCAGCTGGAGTTCAGCCAGGGGCAGGTGGGCAGGCTGCTGGTCGAGCTGGCTCAGCCCGCTGCGCTGTTGGTGCTCGGCCGAGGAGAGCATGTCGGTCTCGGCCGGCTGCTGATCGGGTCGACCAGCCACTACTGCCTCAGCCATGCCGAATGCCCGGTGGTGGCCGTGCCGGCACAGTCCACGCTGCATCGACTGCAGCAGGCCGAAGAGTCGGTGGAGGCGAGAGCGCCCTAGAATCCGGCGCATGGAATATCGACAACTGGGACGGTCAGGGCTCAGGGTCTCCGAGATCACGTTGGGCACCATGGGCTTCGGGGGGACCGGCTGGGCCAGCGCTGTCGGACAGATCGACGTGGAGGGTGCCCGTCGCCAGATCAACCTGGCGCGAGACGCGGGCGTCAATCTGATCGACACCGCGGACGTCTACTCCAACGGGACGTCGGAGGAGATCGTCGGTCAGGCGCTCGGCGCCGACCGCACCGACGTGTTGTTGGCCACCAAGGTGCGGATGCCGATGGGGGAGGGTCCGAACGACGCCGGGCTGTCGCGCCACCACATCATCCGCGGCTGCGAGGACAGCCTCCGACGGCTGGGAACGGACTACATCGACCTCTACCAGGTGCACGAGTGGGACGGGCAGACTCCCCTGGAGGAGACCCTGAGCGCGCTCGACGCCTTGGTCCAGTCCGGCAAGGTGCGCTACATCGGTGCCTCGAACTACGCCGCCTGGCATCTGATGAAGGCACTGTGGACGTCGGAACGACACAACTACCAGCGCTTCGTCAGCCAGCAGATCTACTACTCCTTGCAAGCCCGTGACGCCGAGACCGAACTGGTTCCGGTGGCGATCGACCAAGGACTGGGCATTCTGGTGTGGAGTCCGATCGCCGGTGGCCTACTGTCCGGCAAGTATCGACGCGGCGTGGAAGCGCCGGCGGGCAGTCGGCACCTGGGCGACTGGAGCGAGCCGCCGATCCACGACGAGGGCAAGCTCTATGACACCATCGAGTTGCTGGTCGAGATCGGGCAGGCCCGTGGCGTCTCAGCCGCACAGGTCGCCTTGGCCTACATCTTGGGCAAGCCAGCCGTCACCTCGGTGATCGTCGGCGCCCGAACCGAGGAGCAGCTGGCCGACAACCTGGCCTCGGCTGAGCTGCAGTTGAGCGCCGATGACGTGTCGAAACTGGATGAGGTGAGCGCCCAGCCGTTGCTCTATCCGTATTGGCACCACGCCAACACATCTTCGGATCGACTAGGCCCGGCCGACCTCAGCCTGCTGGCTCGGCACGTCGGCTGACTATTCGCCGGTAGTCCGGCGGTGCCGTAGGCTCAACCGTTCGACTAGGGGCAGCGGCAGGGACGGGGGTGGCGATGAGTGCGCCGGACGAGCTCATCGCTGGGCGCTATCGCTTGGTGAACCGGGTCGGCCGCGGTGGCATGGGCGTGGTCTGGGAAGCCTGGGACGAGAGACTGCACCGTCGGGTCGCTGTCAAGCAGCTGCATCCTCAGCCCGGGCTGAGTGAGGCCGAGGCCGAGCTGGGCAATCTGCGGGCGATGCGAGAGGCCCGGATCACCGCTCGGCTGGACCATCCGCACGCCGTACCGGTGTTCGACGTGGTTGAACACGAGGGGCAGCCGTGCCTGATCATGCAGTTCCTGCCCAGCACGCCGCTGTCGGAGGTGCTGCGCGAGCGACACACTCTGTCGCTGACCGAGACCGCCCGGATCGGAGCCCAGATCGCCTCGGCCCTGGCGGCGGCCCACCGCGCCGGCATCGTGCACCGCGACGTCAAGCCGGGGAACGTGCTGATCGCCGCGGACCAGACGGCTCGAATCAGCGACTTCGGCATCTCCCATGCCCATGGTGACTCCACACTGACCGCCACCGGGATGGTGCACGGGACGCCGGCCTATCTTGCTCCCGAGGTGGCCCGCGGAGGCGACTCCACCTTCGCCAGTGACGTGTTCGGGTTGGGGGCGACCCTCTACACCGCCCGCGAGGGCGAGCCGCCGTTCGGCAAGGACCAGAACTCGATCGCGCTGCTCTATCGAGTGGCCTCCGGCAACTTCACCCCGCCGACACAAAGCGGCACCCTGACTCCCTTGGTGCTGCAGATGTTGTCCCCGGACCCGGGTGACCGACCGGACATGACAGAGGTGGCCCGGTCGCTGACCACCCTGGCCGTCGACAGCGGAGCCGAGCCCGACACGCTCAAGTTCGCCGAGGCGGATGTGGCGACCCAACCGACACGATTGCCGCCGGGATCAGCGTCGGGCGCACCGTCGAAACCCGTCGTCGAACGACCGTGGGGCGGCCCGGCAACGGCCGGCGAAACGGCGGTGGCGCCCGCCGTGCCCGCCGCCAACGCGTCGCGTTCGACGCCCCCACCGCTCCCGCCACCCTCGGTACCGGTCGCCGGGTCGCCGGCTCGCCGAGCGCGGCCGCTGCTCTGGGTCACAATCGCGATCGCGGCTCTGCTAGGGCTCTCGGTGCTGGCGTACGGCCTGATCACCGGGCCCGCGGGTGCCGGCGGAGTCACAGGGGCGACGCTTGACCCTCCGGCCGCCAGCCCCTCTCCGGCCTCGAGCTCATCGCCTTCGGCCACGCGTGAGTCGCCGTCTGCGACGACCACATCGCCGTCTGCATCCCAGACCCCGTCCGAGTCGCCCGCCCCCTCGCAGACCGAGTCTGAGACCCCGACGCCGTCCCGCACCGAGTCATCTGCTGCGTCGCGGAGTCCTTCGGCCGACGACAGCCAGCAGGAGAACGAAGACGAGGACAAGGACGAGGAGCAAGGTGACGACGGCGACCCCACGGCTCGCGAGCTGGCCCGCGCCGTCACCAGCTATTACGCGGGGATGCCCCAGAACACAGACCGAGGCTGGTCACGGCTCACCTCGTCCTACCAGGGGGGACGGGCCAACGGGCGTCGCTCGTACAACCGGTTCTGGGGCGGCATCGAGCGGGTCTCGGTGACGAACGTCGCGGGCACGCCGCCGAATCGGGTCGTGGCCACCGTGACGTACGTCTATCGCAGTGGCAGGGTGGTGCGCGAGCGGACGTCCTACCGGCTGGTCAACGACGACGGCGTGCTGAAGATCAACTCCTCCTCGGTGCTCAGCAGCGCCACGCAGTAGTCCCGCCAGCACGTGGCCGCCGCTGTTCGTGGCAACCTTTTTGTGTCGCGTCCGTCCCTCGGTTAATCTCCTACCAGCCCCCATATCGGGGTGCTCGGGACTGCACGGACCTTTGCACCTCACAGCCTCGCAAGGAGCTCGTCTTGTCTCGTCGCTTCACCGTGGGAGGGCTCACTCTCGCCGTTCTCGCCGCCCTCGCCCTGCCGGCTGGCGCTGAGCCGGTGGACTCCCCTGATCGGTCCGCCGGTGGTTTCCGACAGTTTGACGTGTCGGACTTCGCCAAGGTCCGCAACCGTCCGCAGGGGCTTCAGCAGGACAAGACGGTGAATGCGCTGGTGCAGCTCGAGGCCGACCCGGTGGCCGTACAGCAGGACAAGGATCCCGAAGACTTCAACCAGGCGGCCGCGCAGCAGAGCGTCCGAAGGAGCCAGGACGCGGCACTGCCGGGGATTGCCACCGCTGGCGCCCAGGCCTACGGGCGGCTGAATACCGTGCTGAACGCCGTGCAGGTGCGGGTCAAGGTCCGCGACCTCGCTGACGTCGCCGCCGTGCCCGGTGTGAAGAGCGTGCAGGTCTCCCGGCTGGTGCATCCCCACAACAGCCAGGCGGCGCGGTTCACCGGTGTCGACAAGACCTGGCAGGATCTGCGGCTCACCGGCAGCAAACGCACGATCGGCGTGATCGACACCGGAATCGACTACACCCACGCCGGCTTCGGCGGCCCGGGCACGGCGGCGGCCTATCGGGCCAACAAGGCGACCGTGATCGAGCGCGGCAGCTTCCCGACTACGAAGGTGGTCGGCGGTCACGACTTCGTCGGGGACAGCTACGACGGCGGGATCACCAGCGCAGGCGCCCTGCCGCGCCCCGACAGCGACCCGCTGGACTGCGACGGGCACGGCTCGCATGTGGCCGGCACTGCCGCCGGCCAGGGAGTCACCAGCGCCCGTAAGCCCTATCGCGGGCCGTACAACAAGGCGGCGCTGGCCAAGTCCTTCGCCGTGCAGCCCGGCGTCGCGCCGCAAGCCAAGCTGCGGGCCTACAAGGTGTTCGGCTGCGACGGCGGTGCCAGCGACGACGTGATCGTGGCCGCCATCGACCGCGCCGCCCGCGACCGAGTTGACGTGCTCAACATCTCCCTGGGCTCCTCCTTCGGCACCGCCGATGATCTTCAGACCCAAGCGATCACCGCCGCCACCCGGGCGGGCGTGCTGGTGGTGGTGGCTGCCGGCAACTCAGGCGCCGGCCCTTATGTGGTGGGGACACCGGCCACTGCCGATGCGGCACTGTCGGTCGCCTCGGTGGACGCTCAGGTGACGCGCTTCGCCGCGGCCGCGATCAGCGGAGCCGTTCGCGACACCGCCGTCGTGCTCAACCGGGCACGACTGGCCGCGCCGATCACCGGCGCGCTGCAAGACGTCGGTCTCGGGTGTGCGGCTTCGGACTATGCGGGGACCCGCGGCAAGATCGCGGTGACGACCCGCGGAACCTGCGACCGCGCCACCCGGGCCGTGCTGGGCCAGCAGTCGGGAGCGCGAGCCGTCGTGTTGATCAACACCTCAGCGGGCTGGCCGCCTCAGGAGGGTGCCATTCCGGGAGTCACCATCCCTTTGCTGGGAGTAGGCACCTCCAGTGGCCCGGCCCTGCGGTCCGCCTCCGGCAAGCAGGTGACCATCAGGACCCGCAGCTCGATCGCGAACCCCGGCTACGGCGGTGTCGCCGACAGCAGCTCGAACGGCCCGCGTCGCTTCGACAGCGCCCAGAAGCCGGACGTGGCCGCGCCGGGCGTGCTTATTCCGTCGGTGGCCGTTGGCACCGGCAGCGCTTCAACGGCGATGTCGGGCACGTCCATGGCGAGCCCGCACGTGGCCGGTGTGGCGGCCCTGGTCCGCCAGGCCCACCCCAGCTGGTCACCGCTGGCCGTCAAGGCGGCCATCATGTCGACCGCCAGCCCGGCCAAGGTGGCCGGGTTCGACAGCCGCCGCATCGGCACCGGCCTGGTCCAGCCCCGACGTGCTGCGGCCACGCAGACCTTCGCCGGCACCAAGAGCGGTCGAAACAGTCTCCGTTTCGGTGCGCCCCAACTGTCGGGGAGCTATCGCCGTACCGAGAAGTTCACCATCACGAACCGGTCCTCAAAGACCGTGACCTATGACCTGGCGGCGCGGTTCAGCTCGAGCCGGTTGGGCGCGAACGTGAAGATCACACCGTCGGTGGTCACGGTTAGGGCTCGCAGGACCCGGACAGTGTCAGTCCGACTCAGCTTGACCTCCTCCGCCGTGGCGAAGCTTCCCGGCGCCAGGGCCTCTCAAGGCCCGCAGCTGGTCGCCGTCCGCGGACTGGTGGTAGCCACGCCACGCCGCTCAAGCGCAGGTGCTGGGCCGCTTCGGATCGCCTTTCTCTGCGTCCCTGTCCCGCTGTCCAACGTGCAGTCGAGCGCCACCGTGGCAGCCCGCTCGAGTGGGACCTCAGCAACCGGCTCGATCAAGGTCAGCAACACTGGGGTGCACGCCGGCACCGCAGAGGTCTACAACTGGCTGCTGTCAGACCCCGCCGGTGACGCAATCGATGCCGAGGTGGCCGACCTGACGGACCTGGGGGTGCAGTCGCTGCCGGGCACGGCCGCCGGTGCGAGCGCCGGCGACCGGCTGCTGGTCTTCGCCGCGGCCACCGCGAGGGGCACCTCGACCCAGGCCACCCACGAGGTGGATCTCTACCTCGACACCAACTCCGACGGGTGGGACGACTACGTGACCTTCACGGTCGACACCGGGCTCTTCCTCGGCGGGGAGGCAGACGGCACGGTGACGGCCTTCACCCTCGACATCCGCGCCGACGAGGTGGTCGACGCCTGGACGGCGGTAGCGCCGGCCAACGGCTCCACGGTGCAGATCCCGGTGCTGGCCAGCAGGATCAAGGTGAATCCCACGAGTGGTCCGATCAGCATTGAGGGGATCGGCTTCAGCACCGTCACCAACACCCGGGGCGACGCCATGGTGGGCAAGGCCACGTTCGACGCCTACACCCCGGCGCTTTCCCAGGGCGCTCGGGTCAACGTGGCGCCCGGCGCGAGCGCGACCGTCCCCGTTCGGGTCAGCCTCGCCCAGGTGACGAAGCAGACCCATGCCGGCTGGCTGGTGGTCGCCCTCGACGACCGGGCGGGACGCCCGGAGGCTGACCGGGTCCGGCTGACGCTGCCGCCCGCCAACCCGTATGCCCTCAGCCCGGCGGCAGCCGGCGGCTAGGCAGCCGGGTGGCCGATGGAGGACTCACTGCCCGAGGACGATCTGCACCACTCGGTACAGCTCGGGGGTGAGGTCCGGCTCGGACACCCTTAGCGTGTGCGGCCCGTATTCCAGGGTGTAGCTGAACCGGTCCGGAGCCGGTGGGGTGCTCCGGATCGCCTGCGGGTCCACCGTGGTCAGCAGGTTCCGCACCTCCACGACTCGAGGCTCGTCGTCATCGAGGTCGAGCTCCCCGGTCTGCAGTACGCCCGCGTAACCGCCGAAGCGGCGTACGGCGACCCGGTGAGCCAGCGGAGCAGGTGGCGGCTCCTGCGCTGGCGCCACGGGAGCAGGCATGGCAGGCCAGCTCAACACTCCGACGGTCTGCCAGCCGTTGTGCACCGCGGCCGCGACCAGCTCGTCGTCGGGGAACAGCCGCTCAGCGGAGTGCACGGTCGCCTCGGCGAACCCACGAAAGTCCGTCTGCGGACCCACCTCGCCGCGGGTCAACGCGTCGTACCAAAGTCTGCCGGCACGCTCCCAGCTGTGACCGCCTAGGGCGATCGCTGCCAGCGCAAAGGCGCGGTTGGGGATGCCGCTGTTGAGGTGCACGCCACCGTTGTCAGCGTCGGTTTCCACATAGTCGGCCATCGACCCCACCTGCGGGTCGACACCCAGCCGCGGGTCGTCATAGGCGGTGCCGGGAGCGGTCATCGAGCGCAGGGCACGAGCCCTTACGCCCGGCAGGAAGATGCCGTCGCCGATCAACCAGTCAGCCGCTGTGGCCGTCTGGCCGAGATGGCGCTGTTTGGTCAGGCAGGCGAAGACGTCGCAGACGCTCTCGTTGAGAGCACCGGACTGCCCTTGGTAAGCCAGCGCGGCGGTGTGCTGGATGACGCCATGAGTGAACTCGTGGGCCAGCACGTCCACGGGTTTGGTGAAGCGGTCGAAGATCTGGCCGTCGCCATCACCGAACACCAGTTGGCGACCGTCCCAAAAGGCGTTGTCGTAGTGGTCGCCGTAGTGCACGCTGATCCTGAGCGGGGTCGCTTGGTCGTCCACCGACCGTCGCTGGAACTCCTCGTCAAACAGCTGCCACACCAGCCCGGCGTGGTCCCACGCCTCGTCGACGGCAGGATCACCGGTGGCGGGGTCGCCCTGGCGAGCGACCGTGCCGGGGAGCTTTTCGTCGTTGTGTGCGTCGTAGATCACCCGGGTGCTCGAGCCGATGCGAGTGCCGGTCCGGAAGGTGGGCACGGGCGCGATCCGGCGCTGGCGTAGCTCCTCGTCGAGTCTCAGCGTGTGGTGGTCGGTCGCGTTGCCCCCCTCGGCCAGTCGCCGGAGCAGGTAGGGCGGGATGAAGGTGCAGCGCATCGGAGCCTCCCGAGGAAAGACGCAAGTGCCAGGTGACTAGCAGATTGACCGTGCGGTGTGACAGTTTTGACGCGCGCGTCTCATTCTCAGCAGGTCCGTGCTGTCCTCTTGAGGACATGTCAGCAACCGGACACGTGTATCTAGTGCTTTATTACGTGATCTTGCATAAGTTCAGGGTGAAACGTCAGGGGCCAGTTGCAGGGGCTGCAAGTCCTGCAGGGCCAACCGAAAGGGAACATCATGCTCCGACGACATCCTGCACGCCGGGCGGTGAGACTGCTGGGGGCGGTCGCCGTGACCGGTGCACTGTCCGCAGGCGCGCTGACAACCAGTTCAGCGGCAGCTGAAACGTCCTCCTCGACTCACTACAGCGGAGTCTACGCCGCAGATGATCATCAGTACAGGGTCGCCAACGGCTTGCGTGTGGGTTACGGCTTCAGGTTCGACAGCGTCAAGCGTACGAGGGCCAATGGCCTCTAGCCGACCAACAGCTGCGTCAGGGCAGCTCGCTCCACCCAGAACTTCCGCAAGGAAGCCGGGATACCTGACGTTCCCGGGGTTGGCGGCGATGTGAGCGCCGCTTAGCCACAGCAGTAAGTCTGCGCAGACTTTCCCCGAGGTCTAGCGCGGATCTCCTCCCCCTGGGCGACGCCCGCGGTCCCCCCAGGACCGCGGGCGCTGCTTCGTGTTGGAGGACCTGCCCGCGCCTTCGATAATGCGCAACCCCTAGCTGCCGGACGCTTGGCGGAGCCCATCAGCTCGCACCAGAGCCGCACCGAGCTGTAGCCGGGTGGCCACGCCGAGCTCGTCCATCAGCTCGGAGATCCAGCGCCGAACAGAGCGCACGTTGATCCCCAGTTGGGTGGCGATGGCACTGTCGGTCGAGCCGGTCATCAGCAGCGAAATCAGCATCTTGCGCCGTGGGTCGTTCTCGGCGTACCCCGTAGTGATGATGGGCACCGCCGTGTCGTAAACCGTCTCGAACAGCCACTGCAGAGCCTCGACAAGCATCGGATGCTTGGTGATGGACACCGCCAGCTCGTGCCCGGGACTGTAGGAGCGCATCGACGGGATGATGGCCACCTGGGAGTCGACCACGATCAGCTTCATCGGGACCGGAGCGGTGCGGGACTTCTCGCCCTTGGTGGCGAACAGCGCGAGCTCGGAGAGCCGATCGCTGTCGAACCCCGGGTGGTAGACGCAGCGCAGGCTCAGGCCCCGCTCCAGCGCCTGCCACTCGGGCGCGATTTCGCTGAGGTCCTCCGGGGTGGCGTTGGGCCGGCCCTGCACATACGGCGGTTTGTCAAAGGCGCAGATTTCCTTCTTGGCCGCGTTGCAGAGGTCGCGCCGGGCCGCCAATATCGCCTCGCGCCCGACCACGATCTTGATGTGGTCGGCCTGGGACTCGCTGGCCGCCAACAGGTGGCTGTGCAACGACTCGGCCGCGACGGTGGCCATCTCCAGCTCGGACAGCCGACGGGCACGCAGAGCGTTCACCACGTCGAGCAACGGGAGCGCCTGCCACAGGTCTGGGGAGAGCTCTGCGGCCAACCCCAGCTGGCGGAGCTCCTCGAGCTGCTTGTCCACGTGCTCCGGTCGGGCCGAAGCCAGATTGGCCAGCTCCGGAACGGTGGCGGACTCCAACGGTGCCAGTACGACGTAAAGCGCTTCGGCTTCGGGACTAATTCCGAGTGGCTGGAGCATATTGATCCCCCGATTTATCCGACCGTGGTGCGGATTGTGAATGGAATTATGCCTGGGAAAGGCTAACCCGGGACCGCCTTGGAGCAAACTGGGGCCGCTGTCTCGCCCACAGCAGGGGACCGGCATGCTCGGTGGTGACGAAATCGCCCAGACATCGAAGGGGAGCTTGACGATGGCAGAGCTAGCACAGATCGGGGTGACGGGGCTGGCGGTGATGGGTCGCAACCTGGCCCGCAACTTCGCCCGGCACGGTCACCGGGTGGCTATCCACAACAGGAGCTACGCGCGGACCGAGTCCTTGGTCGCCGAGGCGGGCCACGAGGGGACGTTCGTCGCCTCGGCGACGATGGCCGACTTCGTCGCATCGCTCGAGCGCCCGCGGCGGGTGATCATCATGGTCAAAGCCGGCGAGCCGACCGACGCGGTGATCGATGAGCTGGTGCCGCTGATGGAGGACGGGGACATCCTCATCGACGCCGGCAACGCGCACTTCCCCGACACCATCCGTCGCGAGGCCGAGCTGCAGGCCCGCGGGCTGCACTTTGTCGGTACCGGGGTGTCCGGTGGCGAGGAGGGGGCACTCAACGGTCCCGCCATCATGCCCGGTGGCTCGCGGGAGTCCTACGAGTCCCTCGGCCCCCTGTTGGAGGACATCTCGGCCAAGGTCGACGGCACCCCCTGCTGCACCTACGTGGGGCCGAACGGCGCAGGCCACTACGTCAAGATGGTTCACAACGGCATCGAGTACGCCGACATGCAGCTGATCGCCGAGGCCTACGACCTGATCCGCCAAGGCACGGGTGCCTCCGCCGCCGAAATCGCCGCCATCTTCGCCAGCTGGAACAAGGGCGACCTGGAGTCGTTCCTGATCGAGATCACGGCCGACGTATTGGCTCACGTCGACGCCGAGACCGGCGGTGCGTTCGTGGACATCGTGCTCGACCAGGCCGAGCAGAAGGGCACCGGACGTTGGACGGTGCAGAACGCGCTCGACCTCGGCGTTCCGATCACGGGGATTGCCGAAGCGACCTTCGCCCGTGCGCTGTCGGGGTCGGTGCCCCAGCGCGAGGCGGCCCGGGCGAAGCTGGCCGGCCATGCCGCCGAGTGGCAGGTGCAGGACCGTGAGCAGTTCGTCGAGGACGTCCGCCAGGCCCTTTACGCCTCCAAGGTGGTGGCCTACTCGCAGGGCTTCGACCAGATCGCCGCCGCCAGCACGCAGTATCAGTGGGACATCGACCGGGGCGCCATGGCCCGGATCTGGCGGGGCGGCTGCATCATCCGTGCGCGGTTCCTCAACCGGATCACCGAGGCCTACGAACGCGAACCGGAGCTGCCGCTGCTGCTCGCCGACGACTACTTCGCCGAGGCGCTGTCCACCAACCTGCCGGCCTGGCGCCGGGTGGTCGCGGGTGCCGCTCAAAACGGGATCCCGGTGCCGGCCTTCTCGTCCTCGCTGGCCTACTACGACGGGATCCGCGCCGAGAGGTTGCCCGCCGCCTTGATCCAGGCCCAGCGCGACTTCTTCGGGGCGCACACCTACCACCGAGTCGACACCGAGGGCATCTACCACACCGAGTGGACCGGGGATCGGAGCGAAAGCAACGTTGACCCGGCCTTCAAGCGTGAGCAGCTCGTTGGTCAGGAGGGCCAGAAGGCTGACACGTTGGCGGATTCGGCAGAGAAGGTCAACTGAGGAAGGGTGGCGCGCGTGGCTGTCGGCTACGCCCGACTCGGTCGGCACGCGGTGGCCCGGGTCCGCAACCAGTTGGGGGCTCGTCGGTTTGCCCGCGAACTGGCCAGTGGCTCGCTGCCGTCGGGCGGCGTCGCCCTGTTCTTCGCCACCGGACCGGACAACGCCTACCAGTTCGAGCAGTGGCGGCTGCCGTTGGAAGAGCTTGCTGGGCGCATCGGGGTGTTCGTGGTGGTGGACCGGCCCGACACCGGCCGCCTCCTGCAGCAGGTCACCACCCTGCCTATCGCCTTCGCCCGCGGCAGCGCGGCCTTGGAGCAGCTGGTCGCCGACCGCGACGTACGGGTGGTGCTCTATTGCAACCAGGTCGAGGCCAACTTTCGGATGCTGCGCTTCGCCGCGCCGGTGCACATCCAGATTGGCCATGGCGAGAGCGACAAAGCCTCCAGCGTGTCCAACCAGCACAAGGCCTATGACCTGGTGTTCGTCGGGGGCGAGGCGGGTCGGGAACGGCTGGTCAAGGCGCTGCGGGGGTTTGGCCGCGAGCGCGCCATCGGCATTGGGCGTCCGCAGCTCGACCACACCTACGCAGGCGCCCCCGACTGGCCGCCCGGCTCCGGTCGCCGGGTGCTTTACGCCCCGACCTGGGAGGGTGACCGGCCTAGCATCGCCTACGGCTCGCTGGTCAGTCACGGCGTCGCGATGGTGAGACAGCTGGTCGGCGAGCCGGGGCTGCGGGTGATCTACCGGCCGCACCCGCGAACCAACCAGACGTCGGCGGCCTACGCCGAGGCGGATCGGCAGATCAGGACGCTGCTGCTGGGCGCGGGCGGGCGGCATCTGGTCGATCAGGGTCCCTACGGTTGGCAGTGGGCCTTCGCCGATGCCTGCATCACCGACATCTCCGCGGTGGCCTATGACTGGCTCGCCACCGGCAAGCCGCTGGTGGTGACCGAGCCGGTCAACCCGCGCGCGGACCGCCCGCCCTCCCTGCTGCTGGACTCGCTCCGGCTGTTGGGTGCTGACCAGGCGGGGCAGGTGGTGTCCCGGCTCGAGGACAACAAGGCCGCGGTCGACCGCGATGAGCCGACGCTGGGCCTGGCCGAGCTGACCACCTACTACTTCGGCGACACCACGGGCCGAGCGAGCACCCGTCGGTTCCAGGCGGCGATCGAGCAGGCGGTCAGCGGCGAAACCTAGACCTCAGTCGTTCCGCCGCAGAGGCGCGCCCTGCTCTAGGCTCGCTGGGTGACTGCGGACGGGCCGACCATCTTGGCCACCTCGGGCGGCATCGTGGCCGGCACCCGGACGCGGTATGAGTTCTCGGCCCTGACCGACTACGCGGTGGAGCTGGCCGGTGTCTCGGGTCGGCCGCCGAAGGTGTGCTTCCTGGCCACGGCCTCTGGCGACAACCCGGCGGTGCTGACCTGGCTCTATGAGGCCGCCTTGCTTCGCGGGCTGCACGCCTTCCACCTGAACGCTTTCTCGATGCCCAATGTCGCCGACCCCGCTGCCCACCTGCTCGACTGCGACGTGGTCTGGGTGATGGGCGGCAGTGTCGCCGGCCTGCTCGCCATGTGGCGGCTGCACGGCTACGACGAGGCGCTCGCGGCAGCCTGGCGGGCCGGCGTGGTGTTGACCGGCATCTCGGCGGGGTCCATTTGCTGGCACGTCGGCGGCAGCACCGACTCCTACGGGCCGCAGTTGCGTCCGGTGACCGATGGGCTGGGGCTGCTGCCCTACGCCAACGCTGTGCACTACGACTCCGAGGAGCAGCGCCGGCCGCTGTTCCACAGTCTCATCGGCTCCGGCACGCTGCCGCCCGGGTTCGCTACCGATGACGGCGTCGGTCTGCTCTACCGCGGTACCGAACTCGTCGAAGCGGTCGCCGAGGAGGACGGCAAGGCGGCCTACCGCGTCGATCCCGCGGGCAATGGCACGGCGGTCGAATACCGCCTGGACACCCGGCGGCTGCCGCGCTCAAGTATGTGAGGTGCATTGGTGACTGTGGAACCGTTGGTGGTACTGATAGTCGGCGTTCCCGGCGCGGGCAAGACCACCGTCGCCCGGGCGCTGGCCGAACGGCTGCCCCGCTCGGCCTGCATCGAGGGTGACCTGGTCCAGCACCACTTCACGGTCAACGGGCTGGTGGGCCCGGGCGGACTGCCGGCCGAGGAGTCAACCCGGCAGCTCGAGCTTCGGTGGGACAACTGTGCCGCCCTGGCCCGGAACTTCTGGCGAACGGGTTTCAGCGTGGTGGTCGAGCACGCGGCGTCGCGGCGCAGCTGGGTGGAACGCTTCGCGTCGGAGATGGGTGACGTGCCGGTCTCCCTGGTGGTGCTGGCGCCCGCCTTGACGGTCGCGCTGGAGCGGGGACCGTACCCGCACCGAGAAGCAGGTGGCCGCACAGTTCGCGCACATGGACGCCGAGCTGAGGCGGGAGCTCGCGGGCCTGGGCTGGTGGTTGGACACCTCGGCCCTGACGGTGGCTGAGTCCGTCGACCGAGTGCTCGCTGAGGGGCTTGCTGAAGGTCAGCTGCGTTGAAGGCGGCTAGAGCCCGCGGAGGAAGTCCACGTCGTCGTCTGGTGCGCTCGGTCTCAGGTTTCGCCGGCGCTTGCCCGATGACTCCGCGGTCGGTCGTCCCAGGAACAGCCAGCACAAGGCACCGACCAGCGGCAGGCAGATGATTGCGGTGGCCCACAGCCAGCGGGGCATCCGGCGGACGGCGAACGGCTGCGCCTGAGCGACCTCGACCACGCAGTAGATGGTGAGCAGCGCCACGATGATCAACGGCAGATAGCGGCCCATGGAGCCAGTATGCGTGTTGCCCGAGGTCCTCACAACCCGCCGCTAGGCTATGTCAATGCCCGCTCCGAGAACGTCCGGCGACGCCTGGTGGGCTGGCAGGTGACCGACCCGGCCGCCGGTCCCCAGCAGCGACCGGTGCGGCCCTCGATACCTCAGCTGCGCGAGGTGACCCAACCCGAGAGTGTGCGCACCCGGGCTGGGGCCGAGCACTGGGTGGCTTCGGCCTATCTTCGCGACGTCTCCCCTTATTTGACCCGGGTGCTGCTGCGGGCCGGGTTCTCCGCCAACGGAGTCACCTGGTTGATGATCGTGGTGGCCGGGCTGGCGGCCGTGGTCACGGGCTGGCCGGGGCTGGTGTCGGCCATCGTCGTCGTGCTGCTGGTGCAGCTGCAGATGCTGCTGGACTGCAGCGACGGCGAGGTCGCGCGCTGGCGCCAGACGTCCTCACCGCTGGGGGTCTATCTCGACCGCGTGGGCCACTATGTCGCCGAGTGCGGCATCGCGGTTGCGCTGGGGGTCCGGGCGACCGGGGCGGTCCAGCTCGGCAGCCCGTACGTCAGCCTGGGCCTGCTGCTCGGGCTTCTGGTTGCGCTGAACAAGGTGGAGAACGACCTGGTGCACGTGGCGAGGGCCTACGCTTCGCTGCCCCAGGTGCGCGACGCCGAGGACGTGAGGGTGCCCAGCGGCGGGCTGCTGCGTACGCTGCGCAAGGCCGCCCGGCTGGTGCCGTTCCACCGGGTCTTCCACTCCGTCGAACTGTCGATGCTCGTGCTCGTCGCCGCCGTCGTCGACGCGGTTGGCGCGGACGGCCTGGCCACCCGGGGGCTGCTGATCGGACTGGTGGTTGCGGCGTCGGTGACCGTGGTCGGGCACTTGGCCGCAGTGCTGGCGTCGTCGAGACTGAAGTGAGTCTCCAGCCGTCGCCGACCGGCATCGAGCCCGAGCTTCCGCGCCCCAGCTTCGGCGTGGTCGTGCTGACCCAGGGCGGGCGGCCGGCGGACCTGAGCCGTGGGCTCGCCTCATTGCTCGGGCAGCGCGGTGTCGACCTGGACGTGGTGGTGGTCGGCAACGGCTGGCAACCGGTGGGGCTGCCGCCGGGGGTGCGCGGATTCGGGTTGCCGCAGAACCTGGGCATCCCGGCCGGTCGCAACGCGGGCGTGCCGCTGGTCGGCGGGCAGTTGCTGTTCTTCCTCGATGACGACGCCTCGCTGCCGAGCGACACGGTGCTGGTCCAGATGGCGACCCAGTTCGCGAACGATCCCGAGCTCGGGCTGATCCAGCCGCGGGTGGTGGACCCCGACGGTCGGCCCGCGCCCCGCCGGTGGACTCCGCGGCTGCGCGTCGGCGACCCGGGCCGGAGCAGTCCGGCCATGTCGGTGTGGGAGGGAGCGGTGGCGCTGACCCGGCCGGCGTTTGAGTTCAGTGGCGGCTGGCCGGAGGAGTTCTGGTATGCCCACGAGGGCATCGAGCTGGCCTGGCGCGTGTGGGACGGCGGCTTCCACGTGCGCTATGACGGGGAGATCGAGGTGCATCATCCGGCGATCCAGCCGACGAGGCATGCCGAGTTCTATCGGCTGCAGGCGCGCAACCGGGTCTGGTTGGCGCGACGCAACCTGCCGTTCCCGATCGCTCCGCTCTATGTGCTCAACTGGGCTGCGGTAGGCGGTGTCCGGCTGCGGTCGTGGTGGGCTTTGTGGGAAACGCTGCGCGGCTATCTGCAGGGCATGACGTTGCCGTGTGGTGATCGGCGGCCGATCAGCTGGCACACCGTATGGCGGATGGGCCGAGCGGGCCATCCGCCGCTGATCTAGCCAGCCAACGATCGGGCTCGACCAGATCTTGCTCAGCACAAGGCGGCCCGCGCCGTAGACTTCGGACAGGGCGCCCCCGAGCGCCCCGCCGTCTTGCCAAGTGCGCCAGTAGAGGAACCACCAACAAGCACTCTCGCGCTTGTCCCATCCCTAGCAGGGCACTAAAAGGCTCATTATGGTCGCGGCTTCGCGATGGCGTCAAACGTCGGCGAGTCGTCCGTGGACACCGAGCAGAGGTCAAAAAGTGCCGACCGCCAGCCCCGCCAGAATGCCCACCGAGTAGGCCAGCTCGGCCGTGCCGGTGGCCCGGAGCACTGCGATCAGAGCCGGGCCAGTCGCCCCCCGGAGCACCGCACGGAGTGCGGGCACGGCCCAGATCGACCCCACCAGGCCGAGCAGTGCCCACGGGGTGGTCATGGCGGCGAGCCCGACCAGCACAGCCCCGGCAACCAGGATCAGGCCCAGGTAGAGCGCCCGGGTGCCGTGCGGGCCGAGTCGGGTGGCCAGGGTGCGCTTGCCCACCAGCAGGTCCCCGCGGATGTCGCGCAGGTTGTTGGCGACCAGCAGTGCACACGCCAGCGCCCCGACGCCGACGCCGCCCAGCACGGCAGGGGTGGTGATCCGGCCCAACTGCACCAGTGTCGTGCCGCAGACCGCGACCAGCCCGAAGAAGACGAAGACGAAGACCTCACCGAGCCCGGCGTAGCCGTAGGGTCGCTTGCCGCCGGTGTAGTACCAGGCCGCGGCGATGGAGGCGGCGCCTACCGCAAGCAGCCACCAATGGCCCGTCAGCAGCACCAGGATCAGTCCGGCCAGCGCCGCCACCGCGAAGCAGGCGAACGCGGCCGCTTTGACCGAAGCCGGGCGAGCCAGGCCAGAGCCCACCAGCCGCAGCGGGCCGACACGGTCGGCGTCGGTGCCGCGGATGCCGTCGGAATAGTCGTTGGCGTAGTTCACCCCGATCTGGAGGGCGAGACTGACCATCATCGCCAGCAGAGCCCGGGAGGCGGAGAAGCCGCCGGCGAACAGGGCGACCGCCGAGCCGACCAGGACGGGTGCCACGGCCGCGGGAAGCGTGCGAGGGCGGGCGCCCTGCAGCCACTGCGAGGGCGTCGGCCGCCGCTGCAAGTCGGGGCTCACCCAGGCTCCTTGCCGTTGTCGGGGTTGATGCGGTCAGGGGTGGGCGCGGCCAGCCGGGCCAGCCGCCGTCGGTCGATCTTGCCACTGGTAGTGCGGGGGAGTGCCGCCATCGAGGTCACCTCGCGCGGTACGGCGTGCGGTGGTAGCCGCTCAGCCAGATAGCTGCGCAGCCCGGCCGGCGGCGCGTCGGCCTCGGTGACTACCACCACCTTCGTGCCCCACTCCCGGTCGGGCACCCCCAGCACGGCCACCTCGCTGCCGGCGAGGCCGGGCCAGGTCCGAGCGGCCCGCTCGATCTCGGCGAGATCCACGTTGCTGCCGCCTGAGATCACCACGTCGTCGGTTCGGCCGAGCACGTGCAGCCGACCGCTGCGCCACTCCCCGCGGTCTGCGGTGACCAGCCGCCCTGCGCGTACGGCCGCTCGGCTCAGGTCCGGCCGGAGACGGTAGCCGGAGAACAGCATCGACCCACCCAGCACGATCTGGCCGCTCCGGGGCTCGATGTCGACCTCGACTCCTTGCAGCGGTACGCCGTCGTAGACGCATCCTCCACAGGTCTCACTCATTCCGTACGTGGTGACCACTGTGATCGAGTGTCGACGGGCCTCGGCCAGCAGCTGAGGGTCTGCGGCGGCACCGCCCAGTAGCACGGCGTCGAAGTCCGCCAGGGCCGTAGCCAGTACCGGCTGGCGGCAGGCCCGCCACAGCTGGGTGGGGACCAAGGCGAGATAGCGTCGGCCGGACATCCGGGATTCGGTTTCCGCAAGCCCGGTCAGATCGCTCGGGAGCGGGTGAACCCTGGTCCCGCCGAGCACAGCACGAGCTACCACCATCAAACCGGCCACGTGGTGCGTGGGCAGCGCCAGCACCCAGTCGCCCGGTCCACCCAGCCTGGCGTGGGTGGCTGCCACCGCGGCGGTGATCGCGGCCCGGGACAGCACGACAGCCTTGGGTTGCCCGGTCGACCCCGAGGTGGCCACCACGGCCGCTACGTCCGGCTCGGTGACCGGCGCGTCGAGGCCGAGCGCGTCCGCGATGAGGTCCAACTCCGCACCGGGTGGAGGGAGTGGAGCGATCGGGGCGCCCCCGTGCAGCGCCGTGGCCAGCGCCCCGGGCATCGATGATGTTGACACTGGGCGCAGCCGAGCAAGACCGCCGCCCGACTCCGTCACGCAGCAACTCTAGGCGAGATGTCGCCCCTCCCAGGATCTGCGCAACGCACATCCAGGGGGTCGTCGGGGACACTGGGACGATGCCCGAGCGTGCGCACGTCTACTCCATCGCCATGCGGACGCGCTTCCGGGGCATCACTCGCCGTGAGGGCCTGCTGTGGCGCGGCTCGGCAGGCTGGGCCGAGTGGAGCCCGTTCCTGGACTACGCCGGCGACGAGATCGTGCCGTGGCTCGCAGCTGCGGAGGAGTCTGCCGAGCTGGGCTGGCCGGACCCTGTCCGGAAGCGCGTGCCGGTCAACTGCACCGTGCCCGCGGTCGATCCCGGCCAGGCCGCGGCGCTGGTGCTGGCCTCCGGCTGCCGCACGGCCAAGGTGAAGGTGGCCGAGCCGGGACAGTCGCTACCCGAGGACGTGGCCCGAGTGTCGGGCGTGCGAGCAGCCCTGGGCCCTTCCGGTCGACTGCGGATCGACGCCAACGGCGGCTGGTCGGTGCAGGACGCCCTGGCCGCGATCAGCACGCTGGCCCGGCACGACCTGGAGTACGTCGAGCAGCCCTGCCGCACCGTCGAGGAGCTGGCCGACCTCCGCCGGAGGCTGACCCGGGCGGGCCTCGACGTGCTGATCGCCGCCGACGAGTCGATCCGCCGAGCTGACGACCCCTACCGGGTGGCCCGGTTGGCGGCGGCGGACGTGGCCGTGCTCAAGGTGCAGCCCCTGGGCGGAGTGCGCGCCTGTGTGGAGATCGCCGAGCACATCGGGTTGCCGGTGGTTGTCTCGAGCGCCCTGGAGACCTCCGTCGGCATTCGAGCCGGCCTGGCGTTGGCGGCCTGCCTGCCCGAGCTGCCGTTCGCCTGCGGGCTCAACACGGTGACCCTGCTCACCGACGACGTGGTGGCCGACCCCCTGGTGGCCAGCGGTGGCGAGCTGGCGGTCGGTGCCCTCGAGGTGCAGCGCGAGGGGCTGCAGCGTTGCCGAGCCGATGGCGATCGGGCGGAGTTCTGGCAGGCTCGACTCATGCAGGCGCGACGAGACCAGGCCGCACTCTTGATGAGGGCCACCGGTGGGTGAGGCGACCCGCTGCGCGCGGGTGATCGTGGAGGAGCTGATCACCCGCGGCGTTCGTGACGTCGTGCTGGCACCAGGCTCGCGCAGTGCCCCGCTGGCCTACGAGCTGTTCGAGGCCGACAAGATCGGGCTGCTCACCCTGCACGTACGCATCGACGAACGGAGCGCGGGTTTTCTCGCCCTCGGCCTGGCCAAGGTGACCTCGCTGCCGGTGCCGATCGTGACCACGTCGGGCACGGCCGTGGCCAACTTGCATCCGGCGGTGCTGGAGGCGGCCCACAGCCACGTCCCGCTGCTGCTGCTCACCGCCGACCGTCCTCAGCACCTGCACCACACCGGAGCCAACCAGACCACCGCCCAGCGCCACCTGTTCGCCGAGCACGTCCGAGCCGAGGCCCACTTGGACGACGCCAGCGGCGGACCGCACGTCTGGCGGTTCCACCTCGCCCGGCTGCTGACCGCGGCCACCGGGTCGCGCAGCCGGCTGCCCGGTCCGGTGCACCTCAACGTCGCCTTCTCCGAGCCGTTGTCGCCCGGTACCGAGCTCGTCCCGTCCCATCCCGACCTGGTCGTGCAGCCGCTGGCCGAGCCCCCGACGCCGACCCGACTGGAGGGTGGAGCGCAGACGGTGATCGTGGCCGGGGACTCCTCGGTGGCCACCGGCGCCGCCGCCGTCAAGCTGGCCGCGAGGGCAGGTGTGCCGTTGCTCGCCGAGCCGTCGAGCAACGCCCGGCGCGGCGAACAGGCGATGTCGACCTATCGGGTGCTGTTGCAGTCAGGTTTGGCCGAGGACGTCGAGCGGGTCATCGTCTTCGGGCACCCCACGCTCTCCCGGCCGATAGCCCGGCTGCTGCAACGCGACGACGTGGAGCTGGTGGTGGTGTCGGAGTACGCCGACTGGGTGGACCCCGGCGCCCGAGCCTCGCTGGTGACCGGCGCGGTCGCGCTCCAGGCCGGGCCGGCGGACTGGCTTCAGCGCTGGCGCGACGCGGAGGACTCCGTACGGGCCTCGCTGGAGGCGCTGCTAGCCCAGCAGGAGAGGCTGACCGGACCGGGTCTGGCTGCGCGGCTGTGGCAGGCCTTGGGGCCGGCCGACTCGTTGCTCGTCGGGTCCTCCAACCCGGTCCGCGACCTTGACCTGGCGCCGATCTCCGCCCACCCCGCCACGGTGTATGCCAACCGCGGCCTGTCGGGCATCGACGGGTCGGTGTCCACGGCAGTGGGAGTGGCTCTGGCCAGCGAGCGGCCCACCCACGCCCTGCTCGGGGACCTGACCTTCCTGCACGACTCCAACGGCTTGATCATCGGGCCGGCCGAGCCGCGGCCCAACCTGCGGATCGTGGTCGCCAACGACAACGGCGGCAGCATCTTCGCCACCTTGGAGCACGGGCTGCCGGCCCACATGGGGGCCTTCGAGCGGATCTTCGGCACCCCGCACGGCGTCGACCTCGAAGCGCTGGCCCGGGCCTGTGGGGCGGCGTACCGGCGGATCGAGGCGGTGGACGAGGTCGAGGAGGTGCTGGACGAGCCACCGCTGGGGCTTGAGGTGGTGGAGGCCGTGGTCGACCGGGCACACCGCCGGACGCTGCACGTCGAGATCAGCCGGCTGGCCACCACGGTGTGACCACCTCGCCGGTCCGCGATCTCGGAGGCAGGGCCTAGGCGCGGGCCCGGTGCAGGGCAACGATGCCGCCGGACAGGTTGCGCCACTCCACGTCGCGCCAGCCCGAGTCGGCGATCACGGCAGCCAGCCCGGCCTGGTCGGGCCAGGCCTGAATGGACTCGGCGAGGTAGGAGTAGGCGGCCGGGTTGGAGGAGATCAGGCCCGCGATCTTCGGGATCGCGGCGACCAGGTAGTTGGCGTAGACCACCCGAAACGGCTTCCACAGCGGGGTCGAGAACTCACAGACCACCAGCCGTCCGCCGGGCTTGGTCACCCGGCGCATCTCCGCCAGCGCGACCGGGGACTCTTCCACGTTGCGCAGCCCGAACGAGATGGTCACCGCATCGAAGCTGGCGTCGGCGTAGGGCAGGGCGAGCGCGTCACCGGCCACGAAGCTCAGCTGCGGGGAACGGCGTCGGCCGACTGTGAGCATGCCCAGCGACAGGTCAGTGGGAAAGACCTGGGCGCCGGCTCGGGCGAATGGCTCACTGGACGTGCCGGTGCCGGCGGCCAGGTCGAGGACCCGCTCACCGGGTTGGGGGGCGACGGCGGCCAACACCAGACGGCGCCAAGCCCGGTCCTGACCGAGCGACAGGACGTCATTGGCCAGGTCATAGCGCGGCGCCACCCGGTCGAACATGGCGGCCACGTCGGTGCGCCGCTTGGCCAGCGTGGCTCGGGTCTGATCGAGGTCTGGCACCCGCCCAGGGTGGCACACCTGCACGAAACCTCACCCGAGACGGCGGAAAACGGTTCCGCAGTCGTCCCGGTTCTCGACTCGGGTGAGTTCTCGTGCAACCACTCAGAACAAGATCTGGGTAATCGGCCGCGTCGTCGGCTTCTCGGCGCCGCCGTCTTGCTCGATGGTCACCGCAATGCCGTCTGCTTGGTGGATGTCACCGGACAGCCAGGTCTGCTGGGTCTCCGCTGCCCCGAAGGTGTTGTCCGGGATGGCCTCGCTGCCCTGGAGGGTCCACAGCTGGTAGGTCTTGTCCGCTCCCGGCGTGGGCACGTCCCGGGCGAGCATGATCGCCTTGTTGAGATCCTTGGACACCACGAACACCACGGGCGTCCCGTTGAGGTTCTTGGTGTAGTCCTTGCGGTCGGGCGCCGTCATCAACTCGGTCAACAGCCCGGCCTCGGCCACCTGGGCCTGACGGTCCTGGACCAGGTTGATCGCCCAGCCGCCCACGGACAGGGCGATCACCATCGCCGCGGCGACGGCCAAGGACAGCAGCCGGGTCGCGCGGCGTTGCCGCCGTTGGGCCAGCTCGTCGACCACAGGAGCCGCTGCCGCTCGGCGAGGTGTCGGCGAGATCGAGAGGGGCTCCGGCGCGACATCGGGCCTGGGGCCGGCATCGTCGACCTGGGGCGGCAGTGGCCTGACCTCGCGGATGGCTGCCAGCACCGAGGCGCGCAGCTCCGGCGGTGGGGCGGTCTCGACCAAGCTGCCCAACTGGGCCGCGGTCTCGGAGAACTCGACCACCTCGCGCCGGCAGGTCTCGCAGCCCGCCAAGTGTGCTTCGAACTCATTCTTCTCGGCGAGGTCGAGTGCGTTGACGACATAGGAGCCGACTGCTCCGTGAATCTCGCTCACGCCTCCACCCCCAATGCGTCCCGCAGGCCGATCAGCCCGTCTCGAATCCGAGTCTTCACTGTGCCCAGGGGCAGCTTCAACAACGTCGCCACCTGGCTTTGGGTATAACCCCCGAAGTAGGCCAGGGTCAGTGCCTCCCGCTGAATCGCGGTCAGTGAGGCCATTCCCTTGCGTACCCGTTCAACGTCCAATTTCTGTTCAACGCCGTCCCAGACGACGTCGGTCTCCCGGCCCGCGCTCTTGACGGCATACTTCTCGTCCCGGGCGACGTCGCTGGTGACTGAGCGCACCCTGTCTACCGCACGGCGGTGCGCCATGGTGGTCATCCAGCCGATCACACTGCCCCTGTCGGGGGCATAGCGAGCAGACTGTCGCCAGATCTCGACGTACACCTCTTGGGTGACCTCGGCGGCGTGATCGGCTGAGCGCAGCACCCGCAGCACGACGCCGTGAATCCGGCCGGAGGTCAGGTCGTACAGCTCGGCAAACGCGTCCTCGTGACCGCGAGAAGCCTTGCTGACGAGAGCGGCGAGCCGTTGGTTTTCAGCTTCACGCCCAGAGGAAGGCTCCGGTTGCCCGGCTGAGGAGTCGCCTCCCCAGCCGGGCGGTACCGCGGAGATGTTCATCTGCGCAATATCCTAGGCGGCCTTAGTGGGCGGAGCCTCGTTCAGGACTTCGGCAGCAGAACGTTGTCGATGATGTAGACGGTGGCATTGGCGGTCTGCACGTTGCCGCAGACGACCATGGCCTGACCGTTCACCGTGAACTTCTCGCCGGAGCCCTTGACGGTGACCTTCTGCTTCTTGTTCAGCGACTGGTGAGTCCCGGCGAGCTTCTCCGGGCTGAGCCGGCCACCGACCACGTGCGCGGTCAGTACGTCGGTGAGCAGACCCTTGGGCTGGCCCAGAGCCGTCTTCAGCGTCTTCTGGTCCATGGCCTTGAAGGCGCTGTCGGCCGGCGCGAAGACGGTGATGTCCTTGGCGTTGTTCAGCGTGTCCACGAGGCCGGCTGCCTTGACAGCGGTGACCAGGGTGCTGAGGGCAGGGTTGTTGCTGGCGGCCGTGGCCACCGGGTCCTGCGACATGCCGTCGAAGGAGCCCTTGCCGGTCTTCGGGACGGCCGCGCAGCCGGGACCGAAGTTCTGGCCGGCCATGCTGGCCGAAGGTGACGCCGACATCGACGGCGACTCCGACATCGAGGGTGAGGCCGACATCGACGGGGCGCTGCTGGAAGCCGCGGCCGAAGGAGCGCCTGAGCTCGCAGGATCGGCCGACGCTCCGCCGCCACAAGCGGCCAGCGTCAGCGGGAAGGCAATCGCGGCGCTGAGGGCGGCGATCTTGGTGAAGCGGAAGTTGGTGGTCATGCTGAGTCTCCTCCTGGAGGGCTGTTCCCGACAGAGGGTCTGTCGTCTCTCGCCAACAGTTCGGTGCGCTCTGCGCGCTGGATTGGTGAGGTCGTCACGACAGGCAGCGCCTGCCAGGCAAATGCGGGTTATTGCCCGACCGGCGGGCAGAATCGCCACCATGGCCAAACGCACCACCATCTTGAAAGTCGCGGGGCTCCGCCGCGCCTTTGGACCTCAGACGATCTTCGACAACTTCAACCTCGAGGTGCGTAGGGGCGAAGCGATCGCGCTGACCGGACGCAACGGCGCCGGCAAGTCGACCCTGCTGCGCTGCCTGATCGGTGCCGACCGTCCCGACGACGGCACGGTCGAGGTCTGCGGCAACCGCATGGCCGAGACCTCGCCGCAGATCCGCCGCGACGTGGCCACGGTGATCGACGACCTTGACTTCTTCCCCGACCTGAGTGTGGTCGAGCACCTCGACCTGCTGGCCCGCGCACACGGCATCGAGGACCCGGACGAGGTGGTGGACGAGGTCCTCGAGGAGGTGCAGCTGGTGCCCCAGTCGGGTCAGCTGCCGGGCACGTTGTCCTCCGGTCAGCGGCGCCGGCTGGCCCTGGCCACGGCGTTCGTACGGCCCCGCAAGCTGCTGGTCCTAGACGAGCCGGAGCAGCGGCTGGACACCGAAGGCGTGGCCTGGCTGGCCGGTCGGCTGAAGAGCGAGCGTCAGCAGGGCCTGGCCATCGTGTTCGCCAGCCACGAGCCCAGCCTGGTCGAGACGGTAGCCACCCGCACCGTCGAACTGGGGGCAGCACGCGGATGAGCACTCTGGACGCCGCCGACGCCGACGTCTTCGACGAGGATCCCGAACCGGCCCCGCTGACCCCGGCCACCCCGCGCGAGCTCAAGCGGCTGATCCGCGACTGGCGGGCCGGCCGGGCCACCAAGAACCTGTGGGAGGCGTTCCACGACGCGTACGTGGTGCTGATCGGCGCGCTGATGCTCGGGGCGATGCTGGTCAACGTCATACTCAACGCCCAGCAGACCGTGTCTCAGTGCGACACCGCCACCTGTCTCTCCGCCCGTACCGTGCTGCCCTGGGCCGCGTTGGCTGCCGCGGCCGCCTCCGCCCTAGCCATCAGCCGGCTGTTCGGGCCTGTGCTGGCTTCGGCGGCCGAAGGCTTCTGGCTGCTCGACGCTCCCATCCAACGGGCCAAGCTGCTGGGGGCACGGCTCTTCGGCGCGGTGGCCGCCGCCCTCCTCGGCGGGCTGTTGGTGGGCGCGGGCGTGACGGCGCTAACCGGTGGAGGGTGGGCCTCGGTGGTCATCTGGGCAGCGGCGACCGGCCTGTCCGCGGCCGCTGCCGTGGCCTTTGCCGCCGCCCAGCAGGGCGCGGAGCATCACCGCCTGACCCGGGTCTTCAGCTATTTCTTCGGCGTGCTCGGCGTTGCCGCTCTGATGCTGGTGGTCTCGGTGGCCGCCGGCTGGCTGACGCTGGGACTGGCCGGTGACACCGGGGACGCCCTCGGACTGGTGCTGGTCGGGTTCTCCAGCCTGGTGCTGCTGGGCAGCTTCGCGCTGGCCCGGGCCCGGTTGAGCCGGATCCGCCGCACCCGGCTGCTCAGTGGCGGAGCGCTGGTGAGCGGCATCTCCGGGGCTTTCTTCGCCCTCGACATCGGCTTGGCCCGCGACATCGTGGTGGAGCGACGGGCGGTGGAGATCGGCCACGTCACCCCCCGGCGGGGCAAGGGGCTGGGCTTGCAGGCGATCACCTGGCGAGAGTGGCAGCGGCTGACCCGTTTTCCGCAGCCGCTGCTGATCGTGGCCGCGACGGTCGTGGTGCCGTACGCCGCCGACGCCCTCGGGATGAGCACCCTGACGCCGGTGTTCGCCGGGCTCGCGCTGTTCGGGGCCACCATCCCGCTGCTGGGCGGGCTCAGGGTGCTGACCCGCTCCGGAGGCCTCGCGCGCTGCCTGCCGTTCTCGGTGTCCCAGATTAAGCTCGCCTCGATCGTGGTGCCGGCGATCATCGCCTTGGTCTGGGCCGCCGCGACCACTGCGGCCTACCGAGGATTCGGCGACGGGGCGGTGCAGCGCAGCATCCCCGACGCCTCCCTGATGGCGCTGGCCACCGCGGCCGCCGGGCTGCTCGGGGCGATCCGCTGGATCCAGGCCAAGGGTGTGGACTTCGGAGCGCCGATGATCTCCACCCAGGCCGGCGCCTTCCCGCCCGGGCTGATGACCAACTTGTTCCGCGGCTTCGACGTCTGCCTGTTGATCACCGCGCCACTGCTGCTCGGGGTGTCGCCGGTGTGGTCACTGCTGCTGGCCGCCATCGCCGCGATGATCCTGCTCAACTCCTGGGACGCCGAGTCGCTGCGGGAGCGGCAGGCCGAGCAGCAGAAGCTGTTGGCGGAGCAGAAGCGGCAGCGGGAGGCGGAGGCGATGGTGCACAAGCAGCGCAAGCGCTAGGTTCGCTGCCAAAGCCGATCTCGTCGTAGGCGCGCTGAGGCGGATGCCATGGTCGCCGTAGCGCCGGAGGTGTCCTTACTCGACGGTGAACTGGATCTCGTGCCAGCCGCGGGCGCCCGACGGGAACACCTTGGTCCGCTTCTCGGGCTGGGTCTCTCCGCTGAGGTCGGTAGCCCGCACCTGGGCGCTGTGCCGTCCGGCGGGCCCGTCGTAGACGTAGGACCACTGCCGCCACAGGTCCACACCGGCGTCAGCGGCCAGCTTGGTCTCGCGCCATTCGCCGCCGTCGATGCGGATCTCGACCTTGTCGATGCCGCGGTGCTGCGCCCAGGCGACGCCAGCGATCACCGGCTTGTTCTTGGGCAGTGTGCCCAGCGATGCCGGCAGGTCGATCCGGCTCTGGGTCAGGATCGGGGCGTCGGTGGCCCACTCGCGGTCCGTCCAATAGGCCGAGCGGGCGGCGTAGGTGGTGAACTCGATCCGCTTCAGCCACTTGGTGGCGGAGACGAACCCAAACAGGCCGGGGACCAACATCCGTGCCGGGTAGCCGTGGCTGTCCGGCAGCGGCGCCCCGTTCATGCCCACCACGATCATCGCGTCCCGACCGTCACTGACCGCCTGATAGGGCGTGGAGCAGGTATATCCGCCATCCTCGGAATAGGAATAGACCTGTTCAACACCTGCCTGCACGCCGACCCGCTTGATGATCTCGCTGAACGGGACCCCCAGCCACTTGGCGTTGCCGACGTACGGGCCGCCGACCTCGTTGGAGACGCAGGTGAGGGTGATGTTGCGCTCGATCATCGGCATCTGCAGCAAATCGTCATAAGTCAAGGTGATCGGGTTGTCGACCATCCCGTCGATCGTCAGGGTCCACGCTTCGGCGTCGATGGACGGTGTCACCAACGCGATGTCGACCCGATAGAACTTCCCGTTCGAGGTGGTGAACGGCGTCATGCCGGGCAGCTGTGCCGCGGCCGGGATCGCTGTGGCCGGCGACGCGGGTGCCGGTAGACCCACCATCCGGCGAGCCGCCGCTGCAGTCTGCCGCGCCCGGTCCATCAAGATGCCGCCGCCGCCCCCGATGGCCGCCAGCAGGGCGGCGCCGGTGATCCCGAGCAAGAAGGTCCGCCGGTTCGCTCCGCCGCCGACGACATGCGCCGCTCCCGCCGGAGCACCACCGGCCGGCACGGACTTGAGCGTGGTCAACAGCCGAAGGATGACCATCCCGACCGCGCCCGCCACCAGGGACGGCACGCCGTCGACCGCCTCCCCCCGATAGACCGCCGCGATCACTCCGGCGATGCCCAGCAGCGAGATGCCGGCCAGTGCGAGCACCTGGCGCCGCCAAGCGAGAAAACCGAGCAGCCCCGCGAAGACCAGCAGCACCAAGCCGATCCCGCCGATCAGGATGGGCTTGTCATAGGTGCCGAAGGTCCTGACCGCGAACTCCTTCGCCGGAGTGGGCGCGGCGTCGATCATGGTGGAGCCGATGGCGATGATCGGCGAGGCGTTGGGGTTGATCAGAGCGGCCACTCCGTGCCCGACGCCCACTGCGGCCAGCGCCGACACGATGCCGGCCAGGATCCGCCAGCCAGCTGCCGGCGGTGCCGCGGGACGGTCGAGCCCAAGATCGGAAGTCACGGCGAGGGTTCGTTGCGCGGTGGCCCAACGGATTGGTGCTGCGGCACCCACTACTACCCTGTGGCGGTGACCGAGGACCCGATCCCTCCCAGGCTGCATGCGCGCACGGTGGAGATCGCCGACCCGGGCTACCTTCCTGAGCTGATGCCGTCGGCGGGCTCGTACGCCTGGCTCCGCCACGGCGACGGCATGGTCGGCTGGGGAGAGGTGGTGCGCCACAAGGCCACCACCATCGACGAGGCCGAGGAGTGGTGGCGCGAGCTCTGTGCGGGGGTGGTCGAGGACTGCGAGCTCAGCCGCCCGCCCGCCGGTGCCGGTCTGATGGCATTCGGCAGCTTCGTGTTCGACCCGGCGAACACCTCAGCGCAGTCGGCGTTGATCGTGCCGGAGCGGGTGATCGGCCGCGCGGCGGGCCGCGCCTGGGTGACGACCATCGGCACCTCGCCGAACACGCCCTGGTCGCCCACCCGCTTGCCGCTCGTGCCGCCTCGCAGCGTCTCGTTCGCCGACGGAGAGTTGAGCGGGCCCGAGTGGGAGGCGGTGGTGGCCGAGGCCGTACGCCGGATCAACGCCGGCGGGGCGGCCGGTGGCTATGATCTGGACAAAGTGGTGCTGGCCCGGGACTTGCTCGCCGAGGCCGACGCCGACCTCGACCCTCGCTGGTTGGTCGCCCGGTTGGCCGCCGACTACTCGCGCTGCTGGACCTATCTGGTGGACGGGCTGGTCGGCGCGACGCCGGAGATGCTGATCCGGCGCGAGGGAGGGTTGGCCACCTCCCGGGTGCTGGCCGGCACCATCCGCCGGACCGGCGATGACCGGCGCGACCTCGCCCTGGCAGCCGCGCTGGCGCAGTCCAGCAAGGACCTCGAGGAGCACGAATACGCGGTGGCTTCCGTAGCCCGGGCGCTGGCGCCGTTCTGTTCCGGAATGCACGTCCCCGAATCGCCCTACGTGCTCGAGCTGCCGAACGTCTTGCATCTCGCTACCGACGTCACCGCCGTCGCCAAGGACCCCAGCTCGCTAGCCCTGGCCGCGGCGCTGCACCCGAGCGCTGCGGTCTGCGGTACGCCGACCGAGGCGGCCCGGGAAACCATCCGCGAGATCGAGCAACTCGACCGGGAGCGTTACACCGGGCCGGTCGGCTGGATCGACGCCCGCGGCGACGGCGAGTGGGGGATCGCGCTGCGCTGCGGCCAGATCTCCGCGACCGACCCGCGTCAGATCCGCCTGTTCGCCGGCTGTGGCATCGTGGCCGGCTCCGATCCCGAGGCCGAGCTGGCGGAGTCCAACGCCAAGCTGGTGCCGATGCGCGACGCCCTGGGTGAGTGAGGCGTGGCTGCCGCGGCCGGGCCGCAGCACTCGCGGTACGCCGTGGTGCTGGCCGGGGGAGAGTCCAGACGGTTCGGGGCCGACAAGCTGGCGGCGCCGGTCGAGGGTAGACCGCTGCTCGACCAGGCGATCGCGGATCTGCCCCAGGGCATGACTGTGCTGGTGGTCGGTCCCGCGCGCTCGCTGTCTCGACCCGTGCGGTTTCTGCGCGAGCATCCAGCGGGCGGCGGGCCGGCGGCAGCGATGGTGACCGGGCTGGCGGCGGCGCTGGCGGCCGGGGCGAGCCAGATCGTGGTGCTGCCTGGTGACGCGCCGCGGGCTGGCCAGGCCGCCCGGCTGCTGATGGACGCACTTACCGGGGCGCCGCGGGTGAGCGCCGTCGTGGGCACCGACGCCAGCGGGTTCGACCAACCGCTGCAGTTGGCGCTGCTGCCGTTCGCCGCGGACGCGCTGATTTCGGCGGCCGGCGCCGAGGGCGGGAACGGAGCTTCGGCCCGGGCGCTGGTTAACCAGCTGGACCCTCCTGCGATGCGCTGCCGGCTGCCGCGCGAGGCTTCCTTCGACATCGACACACCGGTGCAGCTCCGCGAATGGACTGACCGGTCACGCAGGTAGCTGATCAGGTGGTCAGCGGGGCACGTCGAGGAGTCCAAGCCCTCTTACCGCTCGTCCGAAAGAAGTCGTAGACTCACACCCGAAAGTATGTGAAGCAATTCACGAGCGCCTCGGCTCGTGCCGTGGGGACGCCTCACCGGCGCCGTGGGAAGACCAGGAGAGACAATGTCAGTCACCTCGAGCGGGCCCCGCCCGCGCCTTGGGGACTCCTCTCCTGCAGGGGCCATCGAGTCCGACGTCATCGTCGTGGGCGCGGGTCCGGCCGGGTCGGCCACCGCCACCCATCTGGCGCGCCGGGGGCTGTGTGTCTCGTTGCTGGAGAAGTCACAGTTCCCGCGCGAGAAGGTCTGCGGCGACGGGTTGACGCCTCGGGCGACCCGTCAGCTCATCCGGCTGGGCATCGACACCTCGACCGAGGCGGGTTGGCTGCACAACAAGGGACTGCGGATCTACGGCGGTGATCGGCCTTTCCAGCTCGACTGGCCGGACCTCGCCGACTTCCCGCCGTACGGACTGGTGCGCCCCCGCGCCGACTTCGACGACCTGCTGGTCCGCAACGCCCAAGCCGCCGGCGCCAAGCTCTACGAGCTGGCCAACGTCACCTCCCCGGTGCTGGACGACCGCACCGGGCGAATCACCGGCGTGCTCACCAAGGACGGTCGCCGGTTCACCGCGCCGTTGGTGGTGGCTGCCGACGGCAACTCCACTCGGCTGAGCCTCGCCTTGGGCATCAACCGGCGTGATGACCGGCCGATGGGGGTGGCTGTTCGCACGTACTACACCAGCCCTCGAACCCACGACGACTATCTGGAGTCCTGGCTGGAGCTGTGGGAGGGCAAGCCTGGGGCGAGCGCACTGCTGCCCGGATACGGCTGGATCTTCGGCATGGGGGACGGCACCTGCAACGTCGGGCTCGGCATCCTGAACACCTCGAGCGCGTTCGGCAAGACCGACTACAAGGACCTGCTGAAGCGCTGGCTGGACAACACCCCGGCCGAGTGGGGGTTTCGAGACCACAACCAGACGACGCCGGTGCGGGGGGCCGCCCTGCCGATGGGGTTCAACCGCCAGCCGCACTACCGCTCGGGTCTGGTCCTGGTCGGGGACGCAGGAGGCATGGTCAACCCGTTCAACGGCGAGGGCATCGCCTACGCCATGGAGTCCGCCGAACTGGCGGCTACCGCGATCGCCGAGGCGCACTACCGCGGCGTCGGCAGCGCGAGCGCGGAAAAGGCGCTCCGGGCCTATCCCGTTCAACTCAAGGCCGACCTGGGTGGCTACTACAGCCTTGGCCGGGTCTTCGTGAAGCTGATCGGCAATCCGCACGTGATGCGCGCCTGCACGAAGTACGGGTTGCCGCGCAAGACGCTGATGCAGTTCACGCTCAAGCTGCTGGCCAACTTGACCGACAGTCACGACGGCGACGCCATGGACAAGCTGATCAACTCGTTGGTCAAGATCGCGCCGGCGGCCTAACCGATGACCAGGCAGCAGCACGGTTCTCGAGATTTGTCACTGGACCGTGGCACAGTGTTCGCTGGACCGTCGTCTGGACGTCGTCGTCCGCGCAGAAAGGTTGACCGGTGAGCCCCTACCTCGGGATCGTCATTCTGCTGGTGATCGCCGCCGGTTTCGTGGCCGGGACCATCATCACCGGCATGGTGGTGGGCCCTGGCCGCTACAACCGCGCCAAATACGACTCCTACGAGTGTGGCATCGAGCCCACTCCCCAGCCGGTGGGCGGCGGCCGGTTTCCGGTGAAGTACTACATCACCGCCATGTTGTTCATTGTGTTCGACATCGAGATCGTCTTCCTTTATCCCTGGGCGGTGTCCTTCGACCAGATGGGCACATTTGCGCTGGTGGAGATGATCTTGTTTATCGCCACGGTGTTCATCGCCTACTTCTATGTCCTCCGCCGCGGCGGGCTGGACTGGGACTGACGGCTCGGCGCCTAAACCCAACGACTCCGACCTCCAGGATTGAGCACAGATATGCCCAACGCAGAAGAGAAGCTACCCACCGGTGTGCTGCTGACCACAGTGGAAAACCTGTTCGGCTATATGCGCAGCGCTTCCTTCTGGCCGGCCACCTTCGGTCTGGCGTGCTGCGCCATCGAGATGATGACGTACGGCGCGCCCCGCTATGACTCCGGTCGCTGGGGCCAAGAGGTGTTCCGCGCCTCGCCGCGGCAGTCCGACCTGATGATCGTCGCCGGTCGCGTCAGCCAGAAGATGGCGCCGGTGCTCCGCCAGATCTATGACCAGATGCCCAACCCGAAGTGGGTGCTGGCGATGGGCGTCTGCGCCAGCTCCGGCGGGATGTTCAACAACTACTCCATCGTCCAGGGTGTGGACCACATCGTGCCGGTCGACATCTACCTGCCCGGTTGCCCACCGCGTCCCGAGATGCTGATCGACGCGATGTTCAAGCTCCGCGAGCAGGTGCGGCACACCCCCATCGGCCAGAACGCGCTGATCGCCGACGCCGAGCTCGAGCGCCTGCAGCTGGCGGCGACGCCGACGCACGAGATGAAGGGGCTGCTGCGATGACCGAAGGGGTCAACGAGGAGTCCGACGCCAGAGCCCGGGTCAAAGGGGCCGTGCCCGAGGGCGAGAAGGCACCGGACGCCGGCACCAGGGCCGAGACCTTGGGGGGTTCTCAGCCGGCTGTGTCGTCAGAGGCTGAGGCCACCGAGACCCAGGAGTCGCAGCGGGCAGAGGTCGACGTGGCCGCCGCCGCCCGCACCACCGAGGTGCTGGCGGTCCGCAAGGGCATGTTCGGCGTCCAAGGCACCGGCGACACCTCCGGCTTCGGTGGGCTCAACCGGACTGTGGAGTTCCCGGCCTCGTCCGCTCCGCCCTTCGGGGGCTGGTGGGACGCCGTTTACGAGCGCATCGGAAGCCTCTTCAACGGCGAGGGGGGCGACCCTCTTGGACCGCCGGACGCGCTGATGCCGAACCACGGGGACGTGATCACCAAGGTGGTCATCCACCGCGGCGAGATCACCTTCCACGTCGCTCGGGAGCACCTGCCCGCGCTGGTCCGGCACCTCCGCGACGACGCTCTGCTGCGGTTCGAGTTCTGCAGCAGCGTGTCTGGGGTGAACTACCCCGCCGACCAGGGTCGCGAGCTGCACGCCGTCTACCACCTGCAGTCGATGACCCACAACCGCCGGCTCCGGCTTGAAGTGTCCGTGCCGGATGCGGACCCGCACATCCCGTCAGTGGTGGCGACGTACCCCACGGCTGACTGGCACGAGCGTGAGACGTACGACATGTTCGGCATCATCTTCGACGGCCACCCGGCGCTAACCCGGATCCTGATGCCCGACGACTGGCCCGGCCACCCGCAGCGCAAGGACTATCCACTCGGCGGCATCCCGGTGGAATACAAGGGAGCGACGGTTGCGCCCCCCGAGCAGCGGAGGAGCTACAGCTGATGAGCACCACTTTTGACTCCGGCGAGGCGACCTCGGAGGCGAGGAGGCCCACCAGCGGCTCGCACGCGGCTCGCGCCCAGACCAGCGAAGACCCGTACGGCGCGGCAGCGGACGCCGCCGAGGGCCACGTCTACACCGTCACCGGGCAGGACTGGGACTCGATCGTGGCCGACCAGGCTGAGCGCGGCGACGAGCGGATCGTGGTCAACATGGGCCCGCAGCATCCCTCGACGCATGGCGTTCTCCGGCTCATTCTGGAGATGGAGGGCGAGACCATCCACGAGGCTCGCTGCGGCATCGGCTATCTGCATACTGGCATCGAGAAGAACGCCGAATACCGCTCCTGGGTCCAGGGCGTCACGTTCGTCACCCGGATGGACTATCTGGCACCCCTGTTCAACGAGACCACCTACAGCCTGGGGGTCGAGCGGCTGTTGGACATCGAGGATCAGATCCCCGAGAAGGCCAACGTGCTGCGGGTGATGATGATGGAGCTCAACCGCATCTCGTCGCACCTGGTCTGCATCGCGACCGGCGGCATGGAGATCGGCGCGCTGACCGTGATGACGATCGGCTTCCGCGAGCGCGAGAAGGTGCTGGACGCCTTTGAGCTGATCACCGGTCTTCGCATGAACCACTCCTACATCCGACCGGGAGGGGTGGCCCAGGACCTGCCCGACAACGCACTGGACCACGTCCGCGACCTGGTCGCCTGGATGAAGAAGCACCTGCCGGAATACGCGGCGTTCTGCAACGAGAACCCAATCTTCCGCGGTCGCCTGGAAGGCGTCGGACGACTCGAGCTGGCCGGCTGCCTGGCCCTGGGGGTCACCGGTCCGCCGTTGCGCTCCACCGGATACGACTGGGACCTGCGCAAGAAGCAGCCCTACTGCGGCTACGAGACCTACGACTTCGAGGTGCAGACCTGGGACGCCCCGGACGCCTACGGCCGGTTTCGCATCCGGCTCAATGAGATGTGGGAGAGCCTGAAGATCGTCGAGCAGTGCGTAGACCGGCTGGAGAAGATGAAGGGCCAACCGGTGATGGTGGAGGACACCAAGATCGCCTGGCCCTCGCAACTGGCTATCGGCTCAGACGGGATGGGCAACTCCAACGAGCACATCAAGCACATCATGGGCCAGTCGATGGAGGCGCTGATCCACCACTTCAAGCTGGTCACCGAAGGTTTTCGGGTGCCGGCCGGACAGGCGTACGTGCCGATCGAGAGCCCCCGCGGGGAGCTGGGCGCGCACGTGGTGTCCGACGGTGGCACCAAGCCGTTCCGGGTGCACTTCCGCGACCCGAGCTTCACCAACCTGCAGGCGATGCCGGCCCTGTGCGAGGGCGGCATGGTGTCTGACGTCGTGGTGGCGGTGGCGAGTCTCGATCCGGTGATGGGAGGCGTGGACCGATGAGCGCCAGCGAATTGGGTCCGCGCCCAGAAGGCAGGCGTGGACCGATGAGCGCCAGGTCCGAAGACGCGCGACCTGACTGGTCCCTCGCAACCATCCGCCCTCGCAGGCTCGGGCTCCCGCCAGACCCATCCACGCTCCGGACCAGCCAGGTCGCGCGCCCTCGCCCCCGGCTCCGCAGTTTCCCAACCACCATGGCCGATCATGCGCTCGGGGGTGGCTGCTGATGAGTGCACTGGAGCCGATCCCGTACGGGAGCAACGGGCACGCCCAAGGCAGCGTCGGGGACGAGCCGTTGGGGGGCCACGGGCAGCCGAAGACGCACTTCGACGAGCCCAGCATCGACTTCTCGGCCCAGGACACCAAGATCACGGACGTGACCCTGGGCGAGCTGCGCGAGATTGCCGGTCGCTACCCGCAGCCGCGGTCGGCGCTGTTGCCGATGCTGCACCTGGTGCAGAGTGTTGAGGGGCGCATCACGCCGGCGGGGATCGAGGCGTGCTCGACCATCCTGGGCATCTCCAACGCCGATGTCAGCGGGGTCGCGACCTTCTACACGATGTACAAGCGCAAGCCCGTCGGCACCTACCACGTCGGCGTCTGCACCACGGCTCTGTGCGCGATCGTCGGCGGGGACCAGGTGTTCGAGCGGCTGCAGAGTCATCTCGGGGTCGGCAACGACGAGACCACCGAGGACGGCACCATCACGCTGGAGCACTTGGAGTGCAACGCCGCCTGCGACTACGCCCCGGTGATGATGGTCAACTGGGAGTTCTTCGACAACATGACCCCGGAGTCGGCCTGTGCAGTCGTGGACCGGTTGCGTGCGGGCGATGAGGTGACCGCCACCCGCGGCGCCCGGGTCGTGACTTGGACCCAAGCCGAGCGGGTGCTCGCCGGTTATCCCGACGGCCGCGCCGACGAGGGCCCGACTTCAGGACCGGCCAGCCGGCTGGGCCTAGACATCGCCCGCAAGCGCGGCTGGTCGGCGCCTGCGCCGCCTCAAGGCGACCCCGAGTCCAAGGAGGATTCATGAGCCACCCGATCACGAGCGCGGAACTGACCCCTCCCACGAGCTCGGGCCCCAGCGTGCTGACACCCGTGCTGACCGCCAACTGGGGAGACAACCGGGCTTGGCAGCTGGTCAACTACGAGACACGCGGCGGCTACGACGGACTGCGCCGTGCGCTCAAGCTGGAGCCCGCCGATGTGGTGGCGGCGGTCAAGGACTCCGGTCTGCGCGGCCGTGGCGGTGCCGGGTTTCCTACCGGAATGAAGTGGAGCTTCATCCCGCAAGACAACCCGAAGCCGAAATACCTGGTGGTCAACGCCGACGAGTCAGAGCCGGGCACCTGCAAGGACATCCCGCTGATGATGGCCAGCCCGCACACGCTGGTCGAGGGGGTCATCATCTCCTCCTACGCCATCCGGGCCCACACCGCATTCATCTACGTCCGCGGCGAGGTGCTGCACGTCGTCCGCCGGGTCCAGCAAGCCGTTCGCGAGGCGTACGACGCCGGCTACGCGGGGCGCAACATTTTGGGCAGCGGCTACGACCTGGACATCGTGGTCCACGCCGGTGCCGGCGCGTACATCTGCGGCGAGGAGACCGCGTTGCTCGACTCACTGGAAGGTCGCCGCGGTCAGCCTCGGCTGCGGCCGCCGTTCCCGGCGGTCGCCGGGCTCTACGCCAGCCCGACCGTGATCAACAACGTCGAGTCCATCGCGTCGGTGCCCAGCATTCTTGCTCGTGGCGCGGACTGGTTCTCCTCCATGGGCACCGAGAAGTCCAAGGGCATGACCATCTATTCGTTGTCGGGCCACGTCGCCAACCCCGGGCAATTCGAGGCCCCACTCGGCATCACGCTGCGCCAGCTGCTCGAGCTGGCCGGCGGGATCCGGGAGGGTCACACGCTGAAGTTCTGGACCCCTGGCGGATCGTCCACCCCGATCCTGACCACCGAGCACCTCGATGTTCCGCTGGACTACGAGGGCGTCACCGCGGCCAAGTCCATGCTGGGCACCAAGGCCTTGCAGTGCTTCGACGAAACCACCTCAGTGGTCCGCACGGTGCTGCGCTGGACCGAGTTCTACAAGCACGAGTCGTGCGGCAAGTGCACCCCATGCCGCGAGGGCACCTGGTGGCTGGTGCAGATCCTGCAGCGGATGGAAGCCGGGCACGGTCAGCCGGGCGACATCGAGAAGCTGCTGGACCTGTGTGACAACATCTTGGGGCGCTCCTTCTGCGCACTGGGCGACGGCGCCACCTCCCCGATCACGTCGGCCATCCAGTTCTTTCGAGAGGAGTTCGAGGCGGCCATGCACACCCCCGCCTGGGAGCTCTTTCCCTATGAGCTTTCCACCAACTTCGTCCGCGAGCCGGCCACGGCAGCAGGAGCCTGGTCATGACGGTAACGACAAGCACTTCGACAGGCGCCGGTAACGAGGTCGCTCAGCGGGAAGATCTGGTCACGCTGACCATAGACGACGTCGAGGTCTCCGTACCCAAGGGCACGCTGGTGATCCGCGCCGCCGAGCTGATCGGGGTGGCCATCCCGAGGTTCTGCGACCACCCGCTGTTGGATCCTGTGGGCGCCTGCCGGCAGTGCCTGGTCGAGGTCACCGACGCCGGCAACGGCCGGGGCATGCCCAAGCCGCAGGCCTCCTGCACGATTGAGGTGGCCGCGGGGATGAAGATCAAGACCCAGGAGTCCTCAGAGGTCGCCGACAAGGCCCAGGGCGGTCAGATGGAGTTCCTGCTGATCAACCACCCGTTGGACTGCCCGATCTGCGACAAGGGCGGGGAGTGCCCGCTGCAAAATCAGGCGATGACCCGCGGCCGCGGGGAGTCGCGCTTCGAGGGCGTCAAGCGGACCTACCCCAAGCCGATCAACATCTCGCCGCAGATCCTGCTCGACCGCGAGCGCTGCGTGCTGTGTGCTCGCTGCACCCGGTTCTCCGAGCAGATCGCCGGCGACCCGTTCATCACCCTCGTCGAGCGCGGCGCCCTCCAGCAGGTGGCCATTTACGAGAAGGAGCCGTACGAGTCCTACTTCTCCGGCAACACCATCCAGATCTGCCCGGTGGGGGCGCTGACCAGCACTGCCTACCGGTTCCGCGCCCGACCCTTCGACCTGGTCAGCACGCCGTCGATCTCCGAGCACGACGCCAGCGGCTCGGCCATCCGGGTGGACCACCGTCGGGGGCTGGTGATGCGCCGGCTGGCCGGTGACGACCCGGAGGTCAACGAGGAGTGGATCAGCGACAAGGACCGCTTCGCCTTCCGTTACGGTCAGCTCAACGACCGGATCACCCGGCCGCTAGTGCGCGACGGCAGTGTGTTGCGGCCGGCATCTTGGCCCGAGGCGCTGGACGTGGCCGCGCAGGGTCTGCGACGCGCAGGCCGCTCGGTGGGGGTGCTCACCGGCGGACGGCTCACCGTGGAGGACGCCTACAGCTACTCCAAATTCGCTCGGATGGTGCTGGGAACGAACAACATCGACTTCCGCTCTCGCCCGCATTCGGCTGAGGAGGCTGAGTTCTTGGCCGCTGCCGTCGCCGGCACGGGCCGCGGCGTCACCTACGCCGACCTCGAAGGTGCCTCATCGGTGCTGCTGGTGGCGCTGGAGCCCGAGGAGGAGGCCGGCGTCTTGTTCCTGCGCTTGCGCAAGGCTCACCGCAAGAACGGGCTGAAGTCGTTCACGCTGGCGCCCTACCTGAGCAACGGCGCCTTCAAGATGGGCGCCACCCTGATTCCCACCCTTCCAGGCGCGGAGGCTTCGGTGCTCCAGGACCTGCCCGCCGAGGTGGAGCTGGACCGCGGCGCGGTGATTCTCGTCGGCGAACGGGCGGCACAGTCCTCCGGCGCGCTCACGGCGGTGCTCGCGCTCAGCCGCCGTACGGGCGCCCGCATCGCCTGGGTGCCACGACGCGCGGGCGACCGCGGATCGGTGGAGGCCGGGTGCCTGCCCAACCTGCTGCCGGGGGGGCGTCCAGTCACCGATCCCACCGCCCGAGTGGACACCGCCACCACCTGGGGGGTGGCGACGCTGCCCGCTCTAGTGGGGCGAGACGCCGACGAGATGCTGATGTCGGCGGCCGACCAGGAGCTCTCAGCCGTGGTGGTGGCCGGCGTCGACCCGCTCGACATGCTCGATCCGCAGGCGGCGCTGGCCGGTCTGGAGAACATCGGCTTCGTGGTCAGCCTCGAGTCCCGGTCGTCGTTGGTGACCGAACGGGCCGACGTGGTGCTGCCGGTGTCCTTGGTCGAGGAGCGCTCCGGCACCTTCTTCAACTGGGAGGGCCGCGACCGCTCGTTCGGGGTGGTGATCGAGCGGCCCAACACCATGTCCGACCTTCGGGTGCTCGCCGCGCTGGCCGAAACGCTGGGGCACAACCTCGGGATCAGTACGCCTTCTCAGGCGCGAGCCGAGCTGAGCGAGCTGGGGCTGTGGGAAGGTCAGCGGGCCGCCGACCCGCAGATCGGACCGGGCCGGCCCAGCCGGCCGAGGGACGACTACCCCGTGCTGTCCACCTGGCGGCTGCACCTGGACGCCAGTCGCGCCTTGGACGGTGAGCCACACCTGTCGGCCAGTGCTCGCCGGCCGGTGGCCAGAATGAGCGCGGCCACGGCGGCGGCCGCTGACGTGGCGGGCTCGGTGAGATTGTCCACCGACCGCGGCGCGCTGACTTTCCCGGTCGAGATCGTGCCCGACATGATGGACGGTGTGGTCTGGGTGCCCACCCGGGCGCCTGAGCACGGAGTCTTCGAATATCTGGCGGTGACCGCTGGCGACCCGGTCCACATTGGTCCCGGATCCAGCGCCGTCGACCAGCACGCCAATCAGATGACCTATCCGGCAGTCACCGAAGGAGTGGGCGGATGACCAGTATCAGCCCGCTCGACCTCAGTCTGTTCCTCGCCGACCGATGGTGGGTGGTGCTGCTCAAAGCCGTCTTCGCGTTGGTGTTCCTGCTGGTGATGACGCTGTTCACGATCTGGTTCGAGCGACGTGTGGTCGCCCTGATGCAGCACCGCAAGGGCCCCAACATGAACGGTCCGTTCGGTCTGCTGCAGTCCCTGGCCGACGGCATGAAGCTGATGTTCAAGGAGGACTTCACCCCCAAGGCCGCGGAGAAGGTGGTCTTCACGCTGGCACCGTTCATCACTGCCGTGCCGGCGATCACAGCCTTCGCAGTGATCCCGATCGCCGGGCCGGTGAGGGTGCCGTTCACCGACATCGTCACCCCATTGCAAGTCAGCGACCTGCCGGTCTCGGTGCTGTTCATTGTGGCCGTGGCCTCGATCGGCGTCTACGGCATCGTGCTCGCCGGCTGGTCCTCGGGCTCGACGTACGCTCTGCTCGGTGCTTTGCGTTCCAGTGCCCAGGTGATCAGCTACGAGGTCGCGATGGGGCTGGCCCTGGTGGCGGTCTTCCTGTACGCCGGTTCGATGTCGACCTCGGAGATCGTGGCCAAGCAGCAGATCGTGCAGTACGCCAGTGTCGGCGGACTCGAGATCCCGCTGCCCAGCTGGTATGCCGTGGTCTTGATCCCGTCGTTCGTCATCTACTTGATCTCCATGGTGGGCGAGACCAACCGGGCCCCGTTTGACCTGCCGGAGGCCGAGGGCGAGCTGGTTGGCGGCTTCCACACCGAATACTCCTCGATGCGGTTCGCCATGTTCTTCATGGCCGAGTACATGAACATGATCACCGTCTCGGCGTTGGCCGCCACGTTGTTCCTCGGTGGCTACCACGCACCGCTGCCGTTCAACCTGCTGGGCTGGGACCATGGCTGGTGGGGCCTGCTTTGGTTCACCCTCAAGGTGGTGGCGATGCTCTTCGTGTTCGTGTGGCTGCGCGGCACGTTGCCTCGGATGCGATACGACCAGTTCATGCGGTTCGGTTGGCGCTGGCTGATCCCGATCTCCCTGGTCTGGATCATCGCCGTGGCCACCTTCCGGGTGGGCAACGTCGAGGGTTGGTTCAGCACCCGCGCCTTTTGGATCGTCGCGGGCCTCATCTTCGCCGTCCTGCTGGCACTGTCCTTCTTCGGTGGCCCAGACGACAACAAGCCCAAAACCGCCGTACCCGAAGGGGAGTTCGACGCTTTCGCCGGGGGCTACCCGGTGCCGCCGATGCCCGGGCAGCAGCTACCCGAGCTGGCCGGTGTGGTGCCCGCGACCGCCGAGGACGACGCGGCAGAGACGACCCGAGGAGCGCAGACCTGATGGGATTCTTCGACCCCGTAGCCGGTTTTGGCGTCACATTCAAGACGATGTTCCGTAAGACATTCACCGAGGACTACCCGCGCAAGCCCCGAGTGACCGCTCCGCGCTTCCACGGACGTCACCAGCTGAACCGCTGGCCTGACGGCCTAGAGAAATGCGTCGGATGCGAACTGTGCGCGTGGGCCTGTCCGGCCGACGCCATCTATGTCGAAGGGGCGCAGAACACCGACGACGCGCGATTCTCCCCTGGCGAGCGCTACGGCCGCGTCTACCAGATCAACTACTTGCGATGCATCCTGTGTGGACTCTGCATCGAGGCGTGCCCCACCCGGGCGCTGACCATGACCAATGAGTTCGAGCTGGCCGACACTACCCGCGCCAAGCTCATCTACGAGAAGTCCGATCTGCTGGCTCCGCTGCTGCCCGGCATGGAGCAGCCGCCGCACGATCGGCACCTCGGCCCCGATGAGCAGTCCTACTTCCTCGGTCTGCCGGCCAGCGGGCGCCCCGACGACCGCGCCGGCGACATCAGCGAGGCCAAGCCGAAGCTGATCAACCAGGGGATGAAACGATGACGGTGCCTCTGGTGACCGCCGCCTCGGTCGCCTTCTGGCTGTTGGCCCCGGTGATGATCCTGGCCGCGGTGGGCATGATCTTGTCGCGCAAGCCGGTGCATTCGGCCCTCTGCCTCGCCACGGTGATGATCTCGCTGGCCGTGCAGTACGCCGCCCAGGACGCGCCATTCCTGTTTGCGGTCCAGATCATCGTCTACACCGGTGCCATCTTGATGCTGTTCCTGTTCGTCTTGATGCTGGTCGGGGTGGACGCGTCGGACTCCCTGGTCGAGACGATCAAGGGCCAGCGACCGCTGGCCATCCTGGCTGGCCTCGGGTTCGGTGCGCTGCTCGTGTTCGCGGTGGGCAACGGCATCGTCGGCCAGCCGTTGGGGCTGGCGAGTGCCAACTCCGCCAACGGAGGCAACGTCCAGGGTCTCGCCGGTCTCATCTTCAACCGCTATGTACTCGCCTTCGAGGCCACCTCTGCGCTGCTGATCACGGCTGCCGTCGGCGCCATGGTGCTGGCCCATCGCGAGCGGCTGACCAAGCGCCTGACCCAGGGCGATCTGGCTGAGCAGCGGATGCGGCGCTACGCCGAGACCGGCGAACATCCGGGTCCGCTGCCGACCCCGGGTGTCTTCGCCCGGCACAACGCCGTGGACACGCCCGCGCTGCTGCCTGACGGCAGTGTCGCGGAGCGATCGATCTCGGCCACCCTGCGGGCTCGCGGCACGGTGCTCGACAGCCACGAGCTGGTCCGGCCCACCGACGAGACCGTGCGCACCGTCACCTCCGACCAGGTGCACACGTCCATCCCCGAGGACGGGGCCGGCGCGGAGGACCGCGGTACGCCTTCCCGGTCGGTGTCGGGCTCGAACGTGCGTCCGGCCCCTGATGCGGAGGTGGGTCGACAGTGAACCCAGACCACTACATCGTGCTTTCGGCGATCCTGTTCACCATCGGCGCCGTCGGCTTCCTGGTGCGTCGCAACGCCATCGTGGCTTTCATGTGCGTGGAGCTGATGCTCAACGCCTCGAACCTCGCGCTGGTCACCTTCTCTCGGGTGCACGGGACGTTGGACGGGCAGATCGCGGCGTTCTTCGTTATGGTCGTGGCCGCAGCCGAGGTGGTGGTGGGCCTGGCGATCATCGTCACCATCTTCCGGACTCGGCGCTCGGCCTCGGTTGACGACGCGAACCTACTGAAGTTCTGACGGGACTACGCAGACGATGAACGTGTTGGAAACGGTCACGCCGGTGGCGGCCACCGGCCTCTATGGCTACGCGTGGCTGCTGATCGTCATCCCAGCGCTGAGTGCAGCCGTGCTGCTGCTGATAGGCCGCGCGGGGGACGCCTGGGGCCACTTCCTGGGCACTCTGGCTCCGATCGTCTCGTTCGTGCTCGCGGTGGCCCTGTTCCTTGACCTGTTGGGACGTCCCGAGGAGACCCGCTCGGTCGCGGTCAGTCTTTACAGCTTCATCCCGACCGGCGGCTGGGACATCAACGTCGGGTTGCAGATCGACCAGCTGTCCATCCTGTTCACGCTGCTGATCACCGGCGTGGGTGGGCTGATCCACGTCTACTCCATCGGCTACATGGCTCACGACGAGCGCCGCCGCCGATTCTTCGCCTACCTCAACCTGTTCATCGCGGCCATGCTGCTGCTGGTGCTAGCCGACAACTACCTGGTGCTCTTCGTGGGCTGGGAGGGTGTCGGGCTGGCCTCATACCTGCTGATCGGCTTCTGGCAGTACAAGCCGACGGCAGCCACTGCCGCCAAGAAGGCCTTTGTGGTCAACCGGGTCGGCGACCTCGGCATGTCGATCGCGATCATGCTGATGCTGGCCACCTTCGGCTCGTCGTCGTTCCAGGCGGTGAACGCCGGCGCCCCGGCGATGGGAGACAGCCGGGCCACAGTGCTCGGCCTGCTGCTGCTGCTGGGCGCCTGTGGCAAGTCGGCTCAGGTGCCGCTGCAGTCCTGGCTGCTGGACGCCATGGAGGGCCCGACGCCGGTGTCGGCCCTAATCCACGCCGCCACCATGGTGACCGCCGGCGTTTATCTCATCGTCCGCAGCAACGCCGTCTTCGCCGAGACCCCGGCGGCCAGCACCGCCGTGGTGATCGTCGGCACGGTGACCCTGCTCGCTGGGGCCTGGATCGGCTGCGCCAAGGACGACATCAAGAAGGTGCTGGCCGGCTCCACCATGTCCCAGATCGGCTACATGATGCTGGCCGCGGGCATCGGGCCGGCCGGCTACGCCTTCGCCATCTTCCACCTGCTCACCCACGGCTTCTTCAAGGCCAACATGTTCCTGGGCGCAGGCTCGGTGATGCACGGGATGAACGACGATGTGAACCTGCGGCACTACGGCGGTCTGCGCCGGTTGATGCCGATCACCTTCGCCACCTTCGCCGCCGGATATCTGGCCATCATCGGCTTCCCGTTCTTCGCCGGCTATTACTCCAAGGACCACATCATCGAGGCCGCCTTCGAGCACAACACCCTGGTCGGTGTGCTGGCCCTGGCCGGCGCGGGCGTGACGGCGTTCTACATGACCCGGCTGATGCTGATGGCCTTCTTCGGTGAGAAGCGCTGGACGGCCGGGGTGCATCCGCATGAGTCCCCGCTGGTGATGACCGTCCCGTTGATCCTGCTGGGCATCGCGTCGGTGTTTGGCGGACTGGTGCTGAACAACTGGATCAGCGGCTGGCTGGATCCGGCCACTGGAGGGGCGCACGCCGGAGAGAAGGAGGCCGGCCTGCTGCACTTCTCGCTCATCGGTCTGGCGACGCTGGTTGTGGTGGCGCTCGGGGTGGCGCTCAGTGTGCTGTTCTTCGGTCCCAGCAAGGACATCCCCGTGCGCCAACCGGCCAGCCGGTCACCGTTCACGCGGATCGGCCGCAACGACCTGTACGGTGACACGTTCAACGAGGCGGTTTTCATGCGACCTGGTCAGCAGATGACCCGTGACCTGACCAGGCTGGACACGTTCGGCATCGACGGCGCGGTCAACGGCACGGCCTCGGTGATTGCCGGCGCTTCCACCCGGCTGCGGCGGGCGCAGACCGGTTTTGTCCGCACCTATGCGCTCACCATGGTCGCCGGGGCAGCCGTGGTCGGCGCCGTGGTGGCCCTCGGTCGGCTGGGCTGAGGGGAGTCGACATGCCGTGGTTGACCGTGCTCGCCCTGCTGCCCCTGGTCGGCAGCCTGGCCCTGATCTTCCTGAGGGGTGCGCTGGCCAAGCAGACCGCACTCGCGTTCTCGCTGCTGACGTTGCTGGTCGCGGTGCTGATTGCGGCCCGCTATCGCGTGGGTGGCGGGATGCAACTGGTTGAGCAGGTGCCCTGGATCAAGCCACTCGGGGTCTACTACGCGCTGGGCCTGGACGGCATCGGGCTCACTTTGGTGCTGCTGGTGGTGATCGTCACCCCGGTGGTGATCCTGGCCAGCTGGCACGACCTGGACGAGAAGCCCCACGCCTCCAAGCGGGAGCGTGTCGCGGCGGGCGCCGCGACGGGCGGTGGTGCCAGCCCATCCGGCTCGCACACCGTGCTCGAGGTCGGCGGGGACGCTCCCGGCGGGGTCGGACTGGCGCCGAAGTATGACGCGCGGTTGTTCTTCGCTCTCGTGCTGGCGGTCGAGACCTGCGCGCTCTATCTGTTCTTGGCCATCGACGTCTTCTTGTTCTACGTCTTCTTCGAGGTCATCCTCATCCCGATGTACTTCCTGATCGGCGGCTTCGGGGGTGTCCGCCGCGCCTATGCAGCTAGCAAGTTCTTGATCTTCGGCCTCCTCGGCGGTTTCGTGATGCTGGCTTCGGTCATCGGCCTCTACGTGCTGTCGGCCCGGGCGGGCGCGCCCAGCTACCTGCTGTCGGACCTCAGCCAGCTGGACATCGCCACCGGCACCGGGCGCTGGCTGTTCGTCGGTTTCATGTTCGCCTTCGCCATCAAGGCGCCTCTCGTGCCGCTGCACACCTGGCTGCCCGACGCTGCGCAGGAGTCCAGCCCCGGCGGCGCCACCATGATGGTCGGCGTCATGGACAAGATCGGCACCTTCGGCATGATCCGGTTCTGCCTCAACTTGTTTCCTGAGGCCAGCCAGTGGGCCACCCCAGTCGTGCTCATCTTGGCGACGGTGTCGATCCTCTATGGCGCCATTCTGGCCATCGGCAGCCGCGACCTGATGCGCTTCGTCGCCTATACCTCCATCAGCCACTTCGGCTTCATCGTGCTGGGCATCTTCGCCTTCACCAGCCAGAGCCTGACCGGGTCGACGCTCTATATGCTTAACCACGGGCTGTCCACGGCCGCGCTGTTCCTGGTGGCCGGCTACCTGATCCGTCGGCGCGGCTCCCGCGACATCAACGACTTCGGCGGAGTCCAGAAGGTCGCACCGGTGCTGGCCGGTCTGTTGCTGTTCGCCGGCCTGTCCACGTTGTCGCTGCCGGGCCTGTCCAGCTTCGTCTCCGAGTTCATGGTGCTGGCCGGCACGTTCAGCCGACACCCCGTCTACGCCAGCATCTCGACGCTGGGAATCGTGCTGGCCGCCCTCTACATCTTGATCATGTACCAGCGCACCATGACCGGACCGGTCACGCCGCAGGTGGAGCGCACGGTGACCACCGACCTCAACGGCCGTGAACGGCTGGCGATGGTCCCGCTGGTGCTGCTGATCCTGGCGCTGGGGGTCTTTCCGCGGCCGATGCTGTCGGTGATCGAGCCCGCGGTGCGGGCGACCATGACGCAGGTCGGGGTCACCGACCCGCAACCCAAGGTCAGTGCGGAAGGTGGTCGGTGATGAGCGTGCTGCTGGAGCTGGCCCCACTGGAGATCACCGCGCCCGTCCTCGAGTACGGGCTGCTGATGCCCTTCATCGTCATCTTCGTCGGCGCCTGCGTCGGCGTGCTGGTCGAGGCGGTGGTGCCCCGGCGGTCGCGGCTGACCGCGGAGCTGCTGGTCACGTTCGCCGCCATCGTCGTGGCCCTGGTGCTGACGGTCCGCAACTGGGCCGGCGAGGCGCCGGCGATCACCGCCGTCCGATCGGTGGCGATCGACGGCCCGACGTACTTCATGTGGGTGCTCCTGCTGGTCTTCGGCGGTTTGTCCTTCCTGGTGTTCGCCGAGCGCAAGGTGAGCGGCGGCGAGAGCGTCTTCGCTGCCCAGGCCGCCGCCGTACCCGGCACCGCGGCCGAGCGCGAGGCCATCGCGGCCCGCGTCGAGCACACCGAGGTGTTCCCGCTCGGGCTGTTCGCCCTGTCGGGCATGATGTTGTTCCCAGCGTCCAACGATCTGATCACCATGTTCGTGGCGCTCGAGGTGCTGTCGCTGCCCCTCTACCTGATGTGCGGGCTGGCGCGGCGCCGGCGGCTGCTGTCTCAGGAGGCGGCCCTCAAATACTTCCTGCTGGGGGCGCTGTCCTCGGCCTTCTTCCTCTACGGCGCGGCGCTGCTGTACGGCTACTCGGGGTCCTTCGAACTGGCCGCGATCGACGCAGCCCTACGCACCGGGGGCCAGAGCTTCGGTCTGCTGCTCGGAGGCATGGCGCTGTTGGGTGTCGGTCTGCTCTTCAAGTTTGGGGCGGTGCCCTTCCACTCCTGGACTCCAGACGTCTACGCCGGCGCTCCCACCCCGGTCACCGGATTCATGGCCTCCTGCACCAAGATCGCCGCCATCGGCGCGCTGCTGCGGGTCTTCTACGTCGCGCTCGGCGCCGACCGGTGGGACTGGCAGCCCCTGATGGCCATCGTCGCTGTGCTCACCATGGCTGTAGGTTCGGTGCTGGCCATCACCCAGACCGAGATCAAGCGGATGCTGGCCTACTCCTCGATCGCGCACGCCGGGTTCCTGATGACGGCTCTGGTCGGCGCCTCGCAGGCTGGCACCGGCAAACCGGCCGGCTCACTGACCAGTGTGTCGTCGGTGATGTTCTACTTGGTGGCCTACGGAGCAGCGACCATCGGCGCTTTCGCCCTGCTGACCACGGTTCGCGACTCCGGTGGCGAGGCCACACTGCTGTCCAGCTGGACTGGACTGGGCCGGAGGTCACCGACCGTGGCCCTGACGTTCTCGGTGTTTCTCCTTAGCTTCGCCGGCATCCCGCTGACCAGCGGGTTCATCGGCAAGTGGGCAGTGTTCGCCTCGGCTTGGACGGGCGGCGCGCGCTGGCTGGTAGTGGTCGCCGTGTTGATGAGCGTGATCGCGGCCTTCTTCTATATCCGCGTCATCGTCTTGATGTTCTTCTCCGATCCTGTGCGGTCCGACCCGCTGCGTCCCGAACCCGATGTGGTCCGTCCCGGCTGGACCACGCTCACCGCCGTGTCAGTTGGGGTGGTGGCTACTGTGGCTCTAGGGATCTACCCTGGACCGCTGCTCGACCTCGCCCAGCAGGCGGGCGAGTTCTTGCGCTGAGCCGGCGCTCAAGGAGACATGTGCTTGCACAACAGACGCCGGATGAGGTTGCCGACTCCGTCCGCGCTCAGCTGGACGCCGTCGAGACCGCACTGCTGAAGTCCGCCGAAGCAGCCACCCCGATGGTGACCGAAGTCGCTCAGCACATCATCTCCGCGGGAGGCAAGCGGTTCCGGCCGCAACTGGTGGTGCTGACGTCGTTCCTCGGCCCGCTGTCGGCGCCTGACGATGTCGTCAAGGCCGCCGTTGTCGTCGAGCTGACTCACGTGGCCAGCCTGTACCACGATGACGTGATGGACGACGCGGAGATGCGCCGCGGTTCGCCGAGCGCCAACAACCGCTGGGGCAACACCTTGGCGATCTTGGTGGGTGACTTCCTTTTCGCCCGGGCCTCCGACATCGTCTCCGAACTCGGCCCGGACTTCGTCTCGATGCAGGCGCGCACTTTTGCGCGGCTCGTCCAGGGCCAGATCGCAGAGACCGTGGGGCCGCAGCCGGGGCAGGACGCCGTGGAGCACTACCTGCAGGTGATATCGGACAAGACCGGCGCGCTGATCGCGACCTCGGCCGTGTTCGGCTCCAAGATCGCCGGCGCATCTCCGGTGGTGCAGCAGACTTTGGCTGCGTTCGGTGAGGAGATCGGAACGGTCTTCCAACTCAGCGACGACATCATCGACATCACCAGCGACGAAACCGGCAAGACCCCGGGCACGGACCTGCGTGAAGGTGTGCCTACACTTCCCACGCTGCTGGCCCGGCAGTCCACCGACCCGGCCGACAGTCGGCTGCTCGAGCTCCTGCAGTCCGATCTCAGCGCCGACTCCTCCCTGGCCGAGGTGCTGCAGCTGCTACGCCAGCACCCCTCGATCGACCAGGCCCGCGCCGAGGTGCAGCGGCGAGCGGAGAAGGCTCGGCTGCTGCTGGCGCCGCTTCCCGTGGGCCCGGCTCGGGCGGCCCTGGAGGAGCTCTGCGACTCTGTCACGCACCGAACCGTCTGAGGTGAGGGCGGGAAACGACCTGCCGGTGCCGAGGGCGTTCGCTCAGAGCCCGCTGCCGGCGTAGTCTTCCCCGGCGCCTGAGCCCCCGGCGGCCGCGTGTGCGTCCCCCTCGGCATTGCCGCCCTGCTCCACGCCTTGGGCTTCATCGCCACCCGCAGAGGGATGCGCCCGGGCAATCTCCTCGATCTTGTGGTCGGCCGGGTCCGGGGCCGTGATGGCACCCTCGTCCAGGTCAGGGGTCTCGCTCATGGGGGTCCTCTCTCAAGGTGTCGGCGGGCACGCGGTGGCCGGCGGACCGGGCACGGTCAGTCTAGGACCGGCGCCGAGGCGCGCCAGCCTCTGGCCGCCGCAGCGGCCGCCGCGTGCCTTAACCGGCCCGCCACCGGACGACGACTTCGGCGAGCGGATCGTGCGGCACCGCAGAGTTGCCCGCCACGACTGCGTCGGCGCGTGACCACGGGCGGTCGGCCGAGATGAACGGGTTTTCCACCGCCATCCAGCTGTCGTAGATCTCCCGAGTCACCTCCCCGGCGGCGATCCGCTCGTCGTCTCGCCGCACCCGCTCGGGCTCGTCGGTCTCCACCCAGACCGAGGCGGCGATCAAGTCGCTCAGGTCACTGCGGCTGGCACCCACCCCCTCGAGGATCAGCAGCTCGAGGCCGGCGGGCAGCTCGATGGCTCCGGGGCGGCCCCGCTCCTCCCAGGCCGGCGGTCGATAGTTCACCGGTCGACCGGCCCGCAGCGGCGCCAGGACACCGTCGACCAGCAGCGGCCGCCAGTCGAACACGGAGTGATGCCAGGCCAGGTCGTCGCTGTGCAGCACCGCCGCCATCGGCAGGCACCCGGCCAGCCGTTCGGCCAGCGTGGTCTTGCCGCTCGCGCTGTGCCCGTCCACCGCGATCAGGCGCGGTCCCGGACCCGCCGATCCCGCCGCCGCCCCCGCCGCCAGCCGGCCGGCGAACACGTCCCAGTTGAGCACCTGCCAGCCGCCCCGCCAGGGCGCTGTAAGCGTCACCAGATCTTCACCCGCTTGTCCGGCTCGAGCCACAAGGCATCGCTGTCGGCCACGTCGAACGCGTCGTAGAACGCCGGTAGGTTGCGCACAATCTGGTTGCAGCGGAACTCAGGCGGCGAGTGTGGGTCGGTGGACAGCCGCTGCAGCACCATCTCGGTGCGGCTCTTGGCGCGCCAGATGGTGGCCCAGCTCAAGAAAAGCCGCTGCAGGTCGGAGTAGCCGTCGAGCGGAGCCACCTCCTGCCCGCTGCTGGCCAGCTCGTAGGCCCGATAGGCGATGGTCAGCCCGCCCAGGTCGCCGATGTTCTCCCCGATCGTCAGCTCGCCGTTGACGCGGTGCCCCGGCGTTTGCGCCGGCTCCAGCGTGTCGTACTGGTGGATCAACGCTCGGGTGCGTTCCTCGAACGCGGCTCGGTCGAGATCGGTCCACCAGTTCTCGAGTTTGCCGTCACCGTCGCAGGTGGAGCCTTGGTCGTCGAACCCGTGACCGATCTCGTGGCCGATCACCGACCCGATCCCGCCGTAGTTCACCGCGTCGTCGGCGTCCTCGGAGAAGAACGGTGGCTGCAAGATGGCTGCGGGAAAGACGATCTCGTTCTTGAGCGGGTGGTAATAGGCGTTCACCGTCTGCGGCGTCATCAGCCACTCGTCGCGGTCTACGGGCTGGCCGATCTTGGTGAGGGAGCGGTTGAACTCAAAGCTCGCGGCGCGCATGACGTTGCCCAGCAGGTCGTCCGACCGGATCTCCAGCGACGAGTAGTCCCGCCACTTCGAGGGGTAGCCGATGTGCGGGCGGAACTTGGCCAGCTTGTCCAGCGCCCGTGCCTTGGTCTTCTCGGTCATCCAGTCCAGCTCACTGATGGACACCCGGTAGGCCTCGACCAAGTTCTGCACGAGGGCGTCCATCCGGGCCTTCGCGGTGGGCGAGAAGTGCCGCTCGACATAGACCTTCCCTACCGCCTCGCCGAGCACGCCCTCCACCAGGCCTACCCCGCGCTTCCAGCGCTCGCGTAGCACCGGAGTCCCTGAGAGCACCGTGCCGTAGAAGTGGAAGCGCTCGTCGACGAACGCGCCCGAGAGGTACGGCGAGAACGACGACACCAGCTTCCAGCGGGCCCAGGACCGCCAGGCGGGCAGTCGCTCCTCAATCAGCAGCTCGGCGACGTCGGAGAAGAACGACGGCTGCTCCACCACCAGCTCGGCCATGGTCTGCTCGTCGATGTCGGCCCCGGCGAGGAACTCCCGCCAGTGCAGGCCGGGGTTGCTCGCCTTGAAGTCCTGCAGCGAGGTCAGGTTGTACATCAGCCGCAGGTCGCGGCAGGTGACCTTGTCCCAGTGCCGGGCGGCGATCTCGGTTTCCAAATCGACCACCTGCTGCGCCTGCTGGTCCGGATCGGCCACGCCGGCCAGCGTCAAGGAGCGGCTGACGTGCTCCACGTACTGCTGTCGGATCTCGGCGTAGCTGTCCAGCCGGTAGTACTCCTCGTCGGGCAACCCAAGGCCGCTCTGGCCGACGAACATGACATAGCGCGAGGGGTCGCCTGGGTCGGACTCGGCGCCGAGACCGATCAGGCCGTCCACCGAGCGCCGAGCCAGACCGCCCAGCAGCCGCATCAGCTCCGCCGGCGTGGTCACCGCGTCGATCCGGCGCAGCGGTGGGCCGAGCGGGCTCGCGCCCGCCGCCTCGATCGTCTCCGAGTCCATGAAGCTGGCGTAGAGGTCGGCGATCTTGGCCTCGTCGGTGCCGGGGTGGGACCCGTCCACGCCGGTGATGATGTCGCGTACGGCGGCCTCGGCCTGGTCGCGCAGCACCACGAAGGCGCCCGCCGACGGCTTGTCCTCGTCGATCTCCGCCTCCCGCAGCCAGGTCCCGTTCACGTGCCGGAACAGGTCATCCTGGATGCGCACGCCTTGGTCGAAGGTGGAGAAGTCCAGAGCTGGGCCACTGCGGTTCGTCACGCAGCGATGCTACTCAGCCAGGCGAGCGACCACGGCCTGTTTGTGCCTCCCCCTCCCCAGCGGTCACACCGGCGTTGCCACCGAGCGCAGCGCCCGGCGAGGTTCGTACGGCCGGTGCTGGGGATCACCTGGCCACCAGAAGGCGGCGCCGGTGAGCGCTGCCAGCGCAGGCACGAGCAGGGTGCGGACGAGCAGAGTGTCGAGCAGCACGCCGACGCCGACGATCACGCCGAGCTGGGTGAGGGCGATCACGGGCAGCACGCCGAGCACGGCGAAGACGGCGGCGAGCAAGATGCCGGCGCTGGTGATCACGCCGCCGGTGACCGACAGCGCGTTGACCATGGCCTCAGCCGTGGGCAGCGTCTGCGCTTCCTCCCGGGCTCGGGTGGCCAGGAAGATGTTGTAGTCCACGCCCAAGGCGACGAGGAAGAGGAAGCTGAGCAGCGGGATGCCGAGGTCAAGGGCCGGCATAGTGGTCAGGCGGTCGAAGATCAGCCAGCTCACCCCCAGGGCGGCGGCGTAGGACAGCACCACCGTGAGGATCAGCAGGCCGGCCGCCACCACTGAGCGCAGCACGGCCAGCAGGATCAGCACCACCACGGCCAGGATGAGGGGGATCACGAGCCGTTGCTCGGCCGCCGCCGCCTCCCGGGAGTCGAGGTCCAGCGCCTCACTGCCACCCACCAGCGCCCGACCAGAGGAGGCCGCGGCGACGGACTGCCGGAGCGCCCGGACCGTGTCGAAGCTCGCCGTCGTGCCGGGTGGTGGGTCCATCACCGCATCGAGCTGCACCAGGTCTCTGCTGGTGTCACCCACGCTGACCCGGCTGACCCCTGGTACGGCACGGGCCGCATCCTCCACCGCGACCCGGTCGGCAACCGGTGCCAGGATGGCCGCCGGCCGACTGATGCCGGCCGGGAAGGCTCGGGCGAGGTTCTCCTGCCCGAGCACGGACTCGGGCTTAGTGGTGAACTGCTCGGTCTGGGACAGCCCGACCTTGACTCCGAAGGCGCCGGCGGCCAGCGCGGCAAGCAGCACCACCGAGCTCGCAGCCACCAGAGCCGGCCGGCGCACCACCAGCTGACCGGCCCGAGCCCACAGGCCCGACCGTGCCGGGTTGGGTTGGCCCACCCGAGGGACGAAGGGCCAGAACAGTCGACGGCCGAACAGCACGAGTGCCGCCGGCAGCACGCCCAGCGCGTAGACAACAGCAGTGATGATGCCGATCGCGCCGGCGTAACCCAGTGTCTGGTTGTTCGGCGTGCCGGCCACCCCGAGGGTCAACAGAGCCAAGGTGACGGTCCCCGAGCTGGCCAGCACCGCAGGCGCAGCTTGCCGCAGGGCACCGGCCATGGCCCGGTGCCGGTCCTGCGACGTCCGCAACTCTTCGCGATAGCGCGCGATCAGCAGCAGTGCGTAGTTGGTGCCGGCGCCGAACACCAGCACCGAGACGATGCCGACGGTCGACTCGTTCACCCGCAGGCTGGTCAGCTGTGTGGCTGCGGCCACCGCCTGGGTGGCGACCCGGTCCGCGACGCCCACGACGGTCAGCGGCACCAGCCATAACCACGGGCTGCGATAGGTGATCAGCAACAGCACCGCGACCACGCTCGCTGTGGTGATCAGCAAGGTCACGTTGGCGCCGTCAAAGGCCGAGGCGATATCGACCTGAAAGGCCGGACCACCCGTCACCTGGGCGGTGAGCCCAGGCGGCAGGCTGCTGCGCACCGTCGCCCGGACCTCCTCGACAGCGGTCCGCGACGCGCTGTCGGACAGGTCGGCCGGCAGCGGGACGATCATCAGCGCGGTGCTGGCGTCTCGTGACACTGTCGGCGGTGGCACCGGGGCGCCCACATCGGCGCCCAGCTGTCGGGACAGTGCCGCCACCTGCTCGGAGTGCGCCCGGCTCAGCTGGCCGGAGTCGGCGCGGAGGACAACGAAGACCGGATCCACCTTGCTGCGCGGCATTCCTTGCTGGAGGGCGACCACGGCGGTTGAGTCGGCCTCGGGCGGCAAACCCGCGGTCGGCGAGGTCGCGTTGGCGGCGGCACCAACCAACACCAGCGCGGCGGCGGACACGGCGAGGGCGACCACGAGGGTGACCCACTTGGACCGGCGACCGGCCAGCAGGGCGATCCAGTCGCCGACTTTGCGGCCTTGGACGTTGCCGACGTTTCGATTATCGAAAGATGTCACGATCGAAAGAGTATGATGCTGGCGAGGCTGAGGCAAGGGGGAGCGGTGACGGAAAAGGCCGACGTGCAGGCGGCGGTGTCAGAGTCGTTGCGCGCCTTCTCCGTGGAGGTGGAGCAGTACATCAGCGCCGCCAGCGGCACAGCTGCTATCCACCGGACGGACCTGACCGCCCTCTCGCACGCCATGGACGCCACCGCCAGCGGCACCCGGATGACCCCCGGTGAACTGGCCGCGCGGATGGGACTCAGCCCGTCGGCGACGACGTCGATGCTTGACCGGCTCGAGGCAGCCGGACATGTCGTCCGCAGCCGGGACAGCGCGGACCGTCGGGTGGTGACGGTATCCACCACCGACCACGCCCAGCAGGTCGGCTACCAGATCTTCGCACCGCTGGCGCAGGCGTTGGACGACGCGCTGAGCCGATTCTCCATGGCCGAGCTGGCCGTGGTGCAGGCCGTGCTCGAGCAGGTGGTGGAGGCGGCCCGGAGCGCCCGCCCCCACCGGTGATCTGCTCGAGGACTCAGCGGCTGAACGTGAGCCTGAGCGGCTCCTCGGTCAGATTGGTCTTGGCCGTGCCGAACTGCGTCAGCGTCCGGGTGAAGGTGGCCTTCCGACCGAAGTTCGTGCCCTTGGCGGCGAACTCGTATTCCGGCGACACGCGCACCTCGGCGACGGCTGGGTTGTCGTAGTCCAGCTCGGGCTTGAGGTTGGCGATCGAGTCCTTGTTCAGACTCCACTTGACCGTGGACTTGTCGACCTTCTGGTACGGGTAGGGCTGGATCCGGTTGGGGCAACCCGAGGGGTCCATCTCCCTGCTCTTGGCGCAGCTTGTTAGCTTGCTGACCACCGCCTTGACGAATACATCCTCGCCAGCCTGGGTCAGCGTCGGCTTTGAATCCAGCGCCGAGGCGTAGGCCGACGGGCTCTTGATCAGCAGCGGAGAGGAGCCGTAGGTGATGTAGGAGCTGCCGGACGTCAGGTTGTAGGAGCCGGGGAACAGCCGGATCTTGTCGGTCTTGACCGGCACCTTGTTGACGTTCAGCGGCAGGGTCTTGTTCCGCACGTACTTGAGGTCGAGATCGACGTAGCCCTGGCGAATCTTCCACGCATTGCCCACCTTGGTCACGTTGAACTCGTCAGTCACTGCCTCGTCGCCAAGGTTGTAGGTCGCGTCCACGCTGTAGACGTAGTCACCGCTCACCGGGGGGACGTTGATCTTGGTGATCGGAGCACGGGCATTGGAGTCGGCCAACACAGCGTCGGTGAGGAACGTCTTGTCGGCGGGTTGCTCAGAGCTCAGCGCGAGTGCGGTGCTGGCCTGACCCGCGGCAAGAGCCTCAAGATAGGAACGGACCGCGTCAGCCGGCGCGCTGGCGTTCGCCTGGGGTGCCGCGGGCGCCGAGGTCTGGGCCCCGGAGCCGCCCGGGTCGGTGGAGCCGCCGGCCGTAGCGGTGCTGCCACGACTGACCAAGGCGACGGCTCCGGCTGCCAGCACCACGAAGGCGAGCACGGCCGCGCTAACGACCAGCAGCAGCTTGGAGTTGGGCGTGCCCGACGGGCCCGCCCCGCCGCCACCCAACGGCCCACCCGGGCCCATCGGGCCGCCGGGGCCTTGCCCTGGGGCCAGCGGACCGTACGGCCCCATCGGCTGTCCGGGCGCACCGGGTCCGTACGGACCGGGATGGTTGGGCTGAACCTGTCCGGGCGGAATCGGGCCGTAAGCCTCGCCGCCTTGGCCCGGGTAGCCGCCGGGGCCCCCATAGGCTGGCCCGCTCGGCTGACCGAAGCCGGGGTGGCCGGGCTCCGACTGATGGGGACCCGGACCGGTCGGGTGTGGGCTCATCTGTGTGCTCCTGGAGATCTGTGGGTCAGATGGTCAAAACGGTTGCCCACACTATGCATATGCTAGGTCAATTTCTCACAAAGAATATGTGCACGCGAGCATAATTGACTTCAGGAGACTCAACTGCCGCCGACCAGGCGAAGCACACCGGCAGGGCCCCGGGGTGCTGTGAGGGCTAGACCGGTTCGGTTGCCAGCGCCCGGGCCCGGGCCCGTCGGTTGGCGCCCGACTGCACCAAGCCATAGCCGGTGAGCAGCATCAGGGCAGCCCAGACGAAGGCGAAGCCGATCCAGCGGGCCGGCGACATCACCTCGTCGAAATACAGCACGCCAAGGAGGAACTGGGCCGTGGGTGCGACGTACTGGATCAGGCCCAGCGTGCTCAACGGCACCCGGGTGGAGGCGGCGGCGAAGAACAACAGCGGCACTGCCGTGATCAGGCCGGTCGCCATCAGCAGCACCGTGTGAGTGGCTCCCAGGTGCCCGAACGTGAGCTGGCTTGCAGACTGCAGGTAGCCCAGATAAGCCAGCGCGGGCAGCAGGAGGATCGCCGACTCGACAGTCTGGGTCTCCACCGCGCCGCCGTTCACCTTCTTCTTCAAGAACCCGTAGGTCGCGAAGCTGACGGCAAGGGTGAGCGCTATCCAGGGCGGACGGCCGTAGTCCACCGTCAGCACCACCACCGCCAAAGCGGCCAGCCCGACCGCGACCCATTGCACAGCGGCCAGGCGCTCCCCCAGCACGATCACGCCGAGCAGGATCGACAGGATCGGGTTGATGTAGTAACCGAGGGCGGTTTCGACCACGTGCCCGTGGTTGACGCCCCAGATGTAGAGACCCCAGTTCACCGAGATGACGGCTGCGGCCAGCGCCAGCATGCCCAGGTTTCGCGCCGAGCCCAACCGGCCCCACCAGCCCCGCGGCACGGTGGTCACCAGCAGCACCAGGGTGACCACGAGCCCCCAGATCACCCTCTGGGCCAGCAGCTCCAAGGCACTGGCCCGGGCCACCAACGGCCAGAAGAGGGGAACGATGCCCCACAACCCGTATGCGGCCAGGCCGTAGACAACCCCTCGCCGCCCGCGGGCCTCCTCGTCGGACTGGGTCAAGCTCACCGGGAGGCTGCGACGTCCCAGGTGTCGCCACCTGCGACCATCGCCTGCAGCGCGTCGTCATCGCTGCTCGGGGCGCCGCCACCGGTCGCCGCCAGCGAGACCTGTTCGCGGGCGAGATCGTCATAGGCTGGGGCGTCCACGTCGCGAAAGATGCCGATCGGTGAGCGGTGCAGCACACCGGCGTCGGTCAGCCGGGACAGCGCGAAGGCGTAGGTGGGATCTTGCCGGTGGGCGTCGTGAACGACGAGCGCCTCGACTCCTACCTCGGCGACCTCCACCACTGCCATCTCGCCGCTCGAGTTCTGCACCACCCCGAGACGACCGTCCACGCCGAAACGGATCGGCTCGCCGTGCACCAGCGGGATGATCGCGTCGGCTGAGGTAGTGCGGTCCTTGATGGCGTCGAAGGCGCCGTCGTTGAAGATCGGGCAGTTCTGGTAGATCTCCACCAGCGAGGTGCCTCGGTGCGCGGCCGCAGCCCGGAGCACCGACGTCAGATGCTTGCGGTCGGAGTCGATGGTCCGGGCCACGAAAGTGGCCTCGGCGCCCAGCGCCAGGGACACGGGATTGAACGGGTTGTCCAGTGAGCCCATCGGCGTCGACTTGGTGACCTTGCCGATCTCCGACGTGGGGGAGTACTGCCCCTTGGTCAGTCCGTAGATCCGGTTGTTGAACAGCAGGATGGTCAGGTTGACGTTGCGGCGCAGCACGTGGATCAGGTGGTTGCCACCAATGGAGAGCGCATCGCCGTCACCGGTGATGACGAACACGCCGACGTCGGGCCGGGCCGTGGCCACGCCGGTGGCGATGGCGGTTGCGCGCCCGTGGATCGAGTGCAGGCCGTAGGAGTCGACGTAGTACGGGAACCGCGACGAGCAGCCGATCCCGGACACGATCACCGTATTCTCTTTCGTGATGCCGAGCTCGGGCATAAAGCCCTGGAACGCGGCCAGCACGGCGTAGTCACCGCAACCGGGGCACCAGCGGACCTCTTGGTCGCTGGTGAAGTCCTTGCGAGTCAGCGGCTCCAGCGACAGCGGAACGCCGGCCAAGCCCTTGAACGTTGAGCCGATCGCTGCGGTTCCTGGTATGTCGACGGCGGTCACGACCGCGCTCCTTCTGTTGAGGTCAATCCGAGTGAGTCGATCTCTGATTCGAGGTCCAATGCCAGCTCGCTCAGCGAGATCGGCAACCCACGAACCCGGGAGTAGGTCTGCACGTCGACCAGGTATTTCGCCCGCAGCATCATCGCCAGCTGCCCGAGGTTCATCTCCGGCACGATCACCCGGTCGTAGGACCGCAGGATGTGCCCGAGATTGGCCGGGAACGGGTTCAGGTGGCGCAGATGGGTCTGGGCGACCTGGCGGCCGTTCTTGCGGACCCGTCGTACGGCGGCGGTGATCGGCCCGTAGGTGGAACCCCAGCCCAGGACCAGCACCCGAGCGTGACGGCCTTCGGCTCCACTGCCAACCGGCTCGGCCGGGTCGTCCACAACCAGGTCGGGGATGTCACGGACGATTCCGTCGATCTTGGCCTGACGGGTCAGCACCATCTCCTCGTGGTTGGCCGGGTCATACGACACCGCGCCGGTATCACGAGCCTTCTCGATTCCGCCGATCCGGTGCTGCAGACCAGCGGTTCCGGGAATAGCCCAGGGCCGCGCCAGCGTCTCCGGGTCGCGCCGGTAGGGGTAGTAGGTGGGGTTACCGGCTGCGTCGGTGCCGTTGGTTTCGGTGGCAAAGCCCGGGTCGATCGCCGGGATCGAGGAGATGTCTGGCACCGCCCACGGTTCGGCCCCGTTGGCGATGTAGCCGTCGGAGAGGATGAACACCGGCGTGCGGTATTTGACGGCGATGCCGATGGCCTCGATCGCTGTGTCGAAGCAGTCCGCCGGCGACTGCGGGGCGACCACCGGCACCGGCGCCTCGCCGTTGCGGCCGTACATCACCTGGAGGAGGTCCGCCTGCTCTGTCTTGGTCGGCATTCCGGTGCTGGGGCCGGCGCGCTGCACATTGCAGATGACCAGCGGCAGCTCGGTCATCACGCCCAGACCGATGGTCTCGGACTTCAGCGCCACACCAGGACCGGAGGTGGTGGTGACACCGAGGTGGCCGGCGAAGCTGGCGCCCAGGGCCGCTCCCACTCCTGCGATCTCGTCCTCGGCCTGGAAGGTGGTCACGTCGAAGCGCTTCTGCTTGCTCAGCTCGTGCAGCACGTCGGAGGCCGGTGTGATCGGGTAAGAGCCGAGGAATAACGGCAGCCCGGCCTTCCGGGCGCCGGTGATCAGCCCGTACGCCAGCGCCAGATTGCCCGAGATCTGCCGGTAGCGGCCGGTGGGCATCGGCGCCGGCGCCACCTGATAGGTGACCGCAAAAACCTCGGTGGTCTCGCCGAAGGCGTAGCCGGTCTTGAACGCGGTCAGGTTGGCGTCACGGATGTCGGGCTTCTTGGCGAACTTGGTGCTCAGAAAGGCCAGAGTGCCCTCGGTTGGCCGGTGATAGAGCCACGACAGCAGACCAAGGGCGAACATGTTCTTGGCCCGGGACGCGTCCTTGCGGCTCAGCCCGAACCCCTTGACGGCCTCGACGGTCATGCCGGTCAGGTCGAGCGCGTGCAACTGGTAGCCCTCGAGGCTGCCATCCTCCAGCGGGTTGCTGTCGTAGCCGACCTTGGCCAGATTGCGTTTGGTGAAGTCGGCAGTGTCGGCGATGATCAGACCGCCGCGAGGGAGGTCGGTGATGTTGGCCTTGAGGGCGGCCGGGTTCATGGCGACCAGCACGTCGGGGCGGTCGCCCGGAGTCATGATGTCGTAGTTCGCGAAGTGCAGCTGGAAGCTCGAGACCCCCGGCAGTGTGCCGGCGGGCGCCCGAATCTCGGCCGGAAAGTTAGGAAGTGTCGAGATATCGTTGCCGAAGACGGCAGAGTCGCTGGTGAACCGGTCACCGGTCAGTTGCATACCGTCGCCGGAGTCACCGGCGAAACGGATCACCACACGGTCGAGGGTCTGGACCTGAGTCACAGCGGTGGGCCTTCTTCCTGGCGTAGCTGTCCCCTTGGCGGTAATACGGGGAGTCGGTGACCGCACGCGCGGACGGTCGCACGACGTACAACCATGATAAGGGTCCCCTTCTTCCCCCTGGGGAAAATCCATCTGGCGCCACGCCAGATCGCGCCCTGACCGGTAGTCAGGGCGCGACGGGCGTCGGTGGCTAGGGACCGACGTGACCGGTCGACCGGACGTCAGCAGCCGGGGCGGGAAATCCGGGTGACCCAGTAGTCGGTTGTCGGCGTCCCGGGCGTGGTGAAACGTGCGTTGGGCAGGTAGAGGTAGCGGCCATCCGCGGCGATGGTGGTGGGCACGTCAAAGTCCGGACTGGTCAGCTCATCGATCAGGCGGCCACGGGTGCCGCCGGCGTCCAGCTTGAGCACCGCGACTTTGTTGAGCCGGTTCTGCACCACGTACAGGATCCGGCCCTGTCGCAGCAGGCCGTCGCCGTTGGTGAGCAGCACACCGCCGAGGTCCACTCGAAGAGCCCGCCCCGTGCGCGGGTTCACCCGGAACAGGAAACCGGTGTTGGACTGTACGACCAGCAGGGCCCGACCGTTGGGGGAGGTGCTGATGCCGTTGGCGTTGTTCACCATGGGAGTGGTGTCCTGCACCCAGTCGCCGGTCAGCGGAACGGTCCGAACCCGGTCCGCCGGAGCCGGCCGGCCGGAGCGGCTGAGCGGCACGCGGTACAGCTGGGCCTGCCGCGAGTCGGTGAACCAGGCGGCCGTCCGGGTCAGCACCACGTCGTTGACGAAAGTGTTCTGCTGCGTAGTGAACCGATAGGTGCGCAGGATCTGGCCGGTCCGGGTGCTGACCACCCGACCGGTGCCGGCTGGGCCGCCGGCCACGAAGAGCCGGTTGCCACGTACCTTGAGTCCCACAGAGGGAGTGCCTGGGCCCTGGCTGATCACCCGTCCCCGGCCGGTGCGCAGGTCGGCCTGGTAGATGTCGCCGTCGGCGCGGGAGCCAAAGTAGGCCTGGTGGCGGGCGCCGATGGCGATGCCTTCGGGGAGAAACCCGTCGGGGAGCTCGATCCGGCTGGGTCCCGCGGTGGCGGCCTGGGCAGGGGTGGCCTGGGCAGGGCCGGCGAGGGGTACGACCAGGGCCAGCCCGAGAAATGAGGCGGCGAGAAGTCGCCAGGGAGATCGCGGCATGGGTGTGCTCCTTTACGCGACGTCGGCCCCGTGCCGACGGCTTGTGCTCTGTTCCTACCCCAGGCCCGGTCTGGATGCCTAGATGTCGGTCGGGATCTCGGGATGGTCTAGCCCGCGCGGCACACCGGCCTGATCCTCGCGTGGGCGGTGCGCGTCGGGCCGACGCAGCGTTTTGGTGCCACCCTGCTGCCAGGGATGAGGTCCGGCTTCGGGGCGATAGTTGACCCCCAAGGCGTCGAGGCGTCCCAGATGAGTCGACAGCCGCGTTCCGAACTCGTTGAAGGAGCGACCGGCCGGCGCTGACCAGGCGAGCTCACTGTGGGCACAAGCCCGAGGGAACAGCAGATACTCGATCCGACGCATGTCGGGTGCGTACTCGGTCCAGAGCTGGCATTGGGTGCCGAGCACCCGAGACTGCGCGGCGGGCGGCATCTGGTCGAGCGGGTCAAATGCGTACGCATGTTCGGTGGTGGTCAGACCGCCGATGGCGTAGCGCTCCTCGGGCTGGTCGCTGGGGTAGTAGTCGAAGTAGGTGGCCGTCACCGGGGCCATCACCACGTCCAGCCCGGCTTCGGCGGCCGCCACCCCGTACTCCGGACCTCGCCAGGCCATGGCGACCGCCCCCTCGAGCGGCCCTTCGTCGCAGATCTCGTCCCAGCCGACCAGCTGGCGACCCCGCGCGGCGAGGAAGTCCCGCAACTGCTCGGTGAACCAGCGCTGCAGATGGCGGGCGCTCGGCAGCCCCCGCTCGGCGGCCAACGCGTGCGCCACCGGGCTGGCCAGCCACTGGGTGCGGGGCGTTTCATCCCCGCCGACGTGGACGTATCGGCTGGGGAAAACGTCCAGCAGCTCATCGTAGAGGTCGAAGACAAAGGCCACCGTGGCGTCGCTCAGCTGCAGCACGTCGTCGAAGATGCCGAACCCACTGGCCGGGCGGTGGCCCTGCTCGGGGTGCACCCCGTACTCCGGATAGGCCGACAGCAGAGCCAGCGCGTGTCCGGGCAGGTCGATCTCCGGCACGACGGTGATCCCGCGCTGGTCTGCGTAGGTGGCCAGGGAGCGCAGCTGGTCCTGGGTGTAGAACCCGCCGTGTGGCGAGCCGTCGCCGTGCTCGTCGAAGTGCTTCTGGGTCTCGCTACGCCAGCTGCCCAGCTGGGTCAGCCGGGGATGGCGGCGCGACTCGAACCGCCACCCCTGATCGTCGGTCAGGTGCAGGTGCAGCACGTTGTACTTGTGCAGCGCCAGCAGGTCGACCAAACCGAACAGGTCGTGCAGCGGCTGGAAATGCCGCCCGACGTCTAGCATCACCCCGCGCCAACCGAACCGCGGCTGGTCGGTGATGGTGACCAGTGGCAGCTCCAGGGCGACGCCGCTGGGGGCGGGCCGGAGCACGTCGGGCGGCAGCAGTTGGCGGAGGGTCTGCACGGCCCAGTTGACGCCCCGGTCGCTCGCTGCGGCGATTTCGATGCCCGCCTCGTGCACCGTCAGCCGATACGCCTCCTCGGGCAGCGCCGCATCAACTCGGATCCGAAGCTGTCCGTCCTTCGCCGGCAGCAGGTCGAGGCCGGTTCCGGGAGCCAGCAGCCGTCGAGCGATCGCGGCCCATGCCGTCGGCGCGTCGACCCCGAGGTCGGCAGCCAGCGAATAGCTGCCTGGGCGGTCCTGGGCCGATTGGGGTTGCGGTACGAGGTGGAGACGGCTCAACCCTTGATCAACTCCTGTTCCTGTGGCTCGGCCCCCATGCTGGCGTTGCCGGTGATCGCCCGATAGGTCAGGCCGGCGATGGCAGCGCCCAGCAACGGAGCGAGGATAAACAGCCACACCTGTCCCAGCGCTGACGGCCCGGCGAACCAGGCCACGCCCAGCGAGCGGGCCGGGTTCACCGAGGTGTTGGTGACCGGGATGCTGACCAGATGGATGGCGGTCAACGCCAGCCCGATGGCGAGCGGACCGAATCCTTTGGGAGCCCGGTCGTCGGTCACGCCCAGGATGACGTAGAGGAAGAATGCGGTCAGCACGACTTCGGTGACCAGGCAGGCCAACAGTGTGTAGCCGCCCGGCGACCGCGCGCCGTAGCCGTTGCTGGCGAACCGTCCGGTGACCGCGTTGAAGTCGGCCTTGCCGGAGGCAATGACCAACAACACCAGGCCGGCGGCGGTCGCGGCGACCACCTGGGTGGCGATGTAGGGGCCGACTGCTTTCCATTCGACCCGCTTCGCCAAGGCGAGGCCCACGGTCACAGCCGGGTTGAAGTGGCCGCCCGAGATGTGGCCCACGGCGTAAGCCATCGTGAGAACGGCCAACCCGAAGCTCAACGAGACCCCGACGAAACCGATGCCGAGCGAAGTCTGGTCCGGGATCAGGAAGCGAGCGGCCAGCACCGCACTGCCACAGCCGACCAGCACCAGCCAGAACGTGCCGAGGAATTCGGCGCCCAGCCGTGAGCGCATCGAGGGGAGGTTGATGGTCATGATCCTTACCGGTTCCGGCGGACAGTCAGGTAGGTGAATCGAGCAGACGGTATGCAGTTCACACTCCGGCTTGTCCCCGATCAGGACCGGATGGGCGCCACGCTACCAGCCTCAGATTCTGCTGCGGTTCACCTCGGTCGCCGCCCTCGACCGCTGATTCCCAGCTGCGCCACCCTCATCAGCGCGGCTTGCAACCCTCCACAATCAGCTCGGTGGCCTTCTCGGCCGGATGCACTCGAGTCTCCAGGCGCCTCAGGTCTGGGTAGTCACTCTCGCCGGCCAGCTGTCGGCTGGTCTGAAAGCCGGCCGCCTCCATCTCCGCGCTCAGCGAAGCGTAGTCGTAGCAGAAGCCCAGATAGTGCTTGGCGCCGACGAACACGTTCTGGATGAGCTGCACCGGGTATTGCAAGTCGCGGCCGCGCTCTCGGTGACGCTCCAGGCCGAGTTGCGCCAACTCGCCGTTCTCCAGATACTGCCGGGCGACGGCCTCCACGTCGGGAGTGGCCAACCGGAAGACCCCGCCCGGTTTCATCGCGCGAAACGTGTGCGCGAACAGCTGACGACCTAGCTGCAGCGGGATGTGCTCGATCACATTGTCGGCGTAGACGAAGTCCACCGACTCGTCAGGGACCGGCCACGCACGGGTGGCGTCGAGGTAGAGGGGGACCCGCCAGACCACGTCGGAGTTGACCCAGCCGGGCAGCGGCTTTCCGCCGCTGCCGATGTTGACCCGCACCGGTCCGCTGGCGCTGGCTTGCCGGACAGCCTCGACGAAGGCGCGCTCGCCCGCCGACCGCCGCAACCTCGTCATCGTGGTGTCGATGATCGGGTTGAACTTGCGTTTGGCCTGGACGAGTCCGGCGGGGTAGCGCACCCGAGGAGACTAACCGCGCTCCGACGGCTCGCGTAACTGATGTCGTTCCCCACGCTGAACTGAAGTGGGCTGAGTCTCCGTCCTGGCCGCCGCCCAGGACTCACAGGTCGTAGTCCACCACGACCGGCGAATGGTCGCTGATCCGGGCGGCATAGCTGGTCTCCTTGTCCGTGCCGGCCCTGACAGCGGCTCTGGCCAGCCCCGGACTGGCCAGCTGATAGTCCACCCGCCAGCCTGTGTCGGCCACAAAGGCGGGCTCGCGCCAAGCCCACCAGCTGTAGGGCCCCGGCGTCTCGGGGTGCTGTCGGCGCACCACGTCCAGCAACGTCCTCGGGCCCAGGATCGAGTCGAACCACTGACGTTCCTCGGGCAGAAAGCCGGCGGACTGCCGACTGGAGCGCCAGTTGGTCACGTCCAGCGGCGCGTGCGCGATGTTGAAGTCACCCATCACCACAAACTCGCGGCCAGCCGCTGCTGCTACCCGCCTGGCCCGGGTGAGAGCGCGCCCGTAGGAGGCGAGGAATCGCATCTTGCGCCGATAGCGCTTCAGCTCGTCCGGTCCCTCGCTGGGCGCTCCGCCCTTGGGCAGGTACAGCGAGCCGACGGTCAGGGCCGGTCGTCCCTTGCCCGGGTCGAGATCCACCTCGAGGTAGCGCCCCTCGGCGTCGAACGTCCGGCTCCCGAACCCGGTACGGACGGCGGTCGGTGGCGTCCGAGTCAGGATTGCCACCCCGTTGCGCCCGGCCAGGTTGCCCGCGAAGTACGTCACCAGGTAGTCCCCGAAGGCGGTTGTCGGCAGGTCCTCGGCCGGGCAGCGCACCTCCTGCAGCCCCACCACGTCGCAGCCCCGGCCGGCCAGCCAGCCGTCGAACCCTCGCCGGCTTGCGGCTCGAATCCCGTTGACGTTGAAGGTGGCGATCCGCAGCACCCGGTCAGCCTAGGCGTGTGCAGAGGGGCGGGGTTGGTGTCCGGGGCCGGTCAAGCCGCTACCAGGTCCGGTGTCAGGTCGGCGATCGTCGGGCACCCCAACTGCAGCATCACCTGGCGGAGGTCGGTAGTCAGGGCGGCCAGCACCGCCGCCACTCCCTCCTCGCCGCGCGCCGACAGCGCCCAGAGCAGTGGCCGGCCGACGAACACCCCGCGGGCGCCCATGGCCAGTGCCGCTGCTACGTGCTCCCCGCTGCGGATCCCGCTGTCCACATACACCTCGCTCCGGTCGCCGACCGCAGCCACCACCTCGGGCAGGGCCCGAGCCGCCGAGATCGAGGACCCGAGCCGACGGCCACCGTGGGTGGACACCACGACGCCTGCGGCCCCGGCATCGAGGCAGGCGGCCGCGTCGTCGCCACGCAGGACCCCCTTGACGAGTACCGGCAGCCCGCTGATCCGGCTGAGCCAGCCGATGTCGTCGAAGGTGACGTTGAAGTCCATCTCAACCGCGTGCCCGTCGTCGGTGGCCCTCTCCTTCGCGGTCAGGTTGGTCATCCGTTCCCGACCCGGCACGTCGGGCCAGTTGCGGGGGTTCACGTCCGGCGGGAGCAGGGCCATCATGTCCACGGTCAGCATGAGGGCGCGGGCGCCGGCGCCGACCGCCCTGTCGACCAGCAGCTCGGTCAGCGAGCGGTCCTTGGTCACGTAGACCTGAAACCACCACGGAGCGCCCGTCTGGGAAATCTCCGCGAAGGGCACGGCCGCGTTTGTGGACACCCCTAGCAGTCCGTTAGAGGCCGCTACCGCGCGGCCCATGGCCCGTTCCGCCTCCGGGTTGGCGGCCACCTGCTGAGCCATCGGCGCCACCAGGATCGGCGAAGACACCTCCGTGCCCAAGACGGTGGTCGAGGAGTCGATCCGGCTGAGGTTGCGCAGCACCCGCGGTCGCAGTCGCAGCGCCGCCCAGTCCGCAATGCCCTCGGCCAGACTGGTCCCGCTGCCGGCGGCAGCCGAGAAGTACGCCGTGGCGTGCTCGGGCAGCAGGCTCCGCGCCTCGGCCTCGAAGTCGACGCTCATGCGACGTTCCACACCTCAGCGTTCATTGGTGCACTCACGCACGGTTGACTGGTGACTGTTGGATCGATCGTTGTTTGTCCCGAATGATGTGTGCTGCCGACCTGCTGCAGCCGAGCCTCAGGCCCGGCCGCAGCGTCAGGAGCAACCGCCGGATCAGGTCATGCGCATGATCACAAGCACCAAAACGATGATGACGAGCACACCGATGATGAGACTGATAGTGCCTCTGTTCATGAATCCTCAACCCCCTCTAGGGCGACTCCCCAGAAGAGCCGCTTGGGCACACACTACTGAACACGGTGGCGGCGGGTTGCGCGTCGGGAAAGCCTGAGGCTTCTGAACGGCCAGTCCAGCCTGTAGCGAGTGGACCACTGCTCGTCAGCGGTAATTGGTGAACTGCACCGCGAAGTCGTAGTCCTGGCCCTTGATCAGCGTTTGCACGGCCTGAAGGTCGTCGCGGCTCTTGCTGCTGACCCGGAGTTCATCGCCCTGGATCTGCGCTTTGACTCCCTTGGGTCCCTCGTCACGAATCAGCTTGGTGACCTTCTTGGCGTTCTCCTGTGTGATGCCTTCGGCGGTGGTGGCAGTGATCTTGAACAGCTTGCCCGAGAGCCGTGGCTCGCCCGCATCCAGCGCCTTGAGGCTGACGCCCCGCTTGACCAGTTTGGTCTGGAAAACGTCCAGCACCGCCTTGACCCGCTCCTCGGAGTTGGCCTCCATCTCGATGGACTCGCCGGACCAGCGGATCGAGGCGTCGGTGTTCTTGAAGTCGAAGCGCTGGTGCACCTCCTTGGCCGCCTGGTTCAGCGCGTTGTCTACCTCCTGGCGGTCAACTTTGCTGACAATGTCGAATGAGCTGTCGGCGGCCATGTCGTCTCCGTTCTCGGGCGGTGCTGGGAGTTCCTGGTCGGGCTAGCGCTCCGACCGGTCTCATTCTGCCCAATGTCGTCGGCACGCGGTTGGGCGCTAGGGACACGTCTTGCTATTGTTCTCCCGCCGCCTATTGCGGCGCACCTGGCAGGTTGCCCGAGTGGCCAAAGGGAGCAGACTGTAAATCTGCCGGCTCAGCCTACGTTGGTTCGAACCCAACACCTGCCACGCCAGACGCCGGATGTCCTCTTGAGGGCATCCGGCGCTCTCGTTCAGCCGCCGCTCTCGTCAGCCGCGCCGCGCTCATCGAAGCGTCAGATCATGGGTCCCTCACGTTGGACGCCGACGCGATCCGTTGACGCACCTCGTCCGTGAAAGCGCTTGACCCCTGCCGGAGTCGTACCAAGTGCCCTAGCGTCATGACGGACCGCCCACCGCCACGTGCCCCCTGAAGGGCGCCGACACCACCAGGAGAAACCATGTGCACCGAACTGCCTTCGCCGCAGACCGCTGTCGGCGCCCCGGCCATCGAACAGCCAGCCGGCAGTCAGGTCGCGCGGCGTACGGCGCTCCTGGCGGCGGCGGGTCTGGCCACCTCGACAGCGTTCTCGGTTTCAGCTGCGCTGCCCGCTGCCGCCGAGGACCGCGGCGGTCGACCGCGGCACGGACGGCGCGACCTCACCTACACCCTGGGCGAGTACTTCCCCGCCTACACCCCCGGTGAGAAGGCGGTCCGCAGGCCGGGTACCACCATCGCGGCCAACGGCTACTACCAGCAGCGCTGGGACATCTACGAGCACACCGGCACCCATGTCGACGCTCCGGCCCACTTCAACCCGAACGGCCGCTACGCCAGCGAGCTCACCGCTGAAGAGCTGATGGTGCCCGCTGTGGTGATCAATATCGCCCGCCGGGCCGCCGCCGACCCCGACTCCGTGGTCACCATCGCCGATCTCCGCAAGCACGAACGCCGGCACGGCCGCATCGAGGAGCGGGCAGCCGTCTTGATGTACTCCGGCTGGGGCGCCAAGGTCTCCAATCCCGCTGCCTACCGCGGCGCTGACGGCCGCGGCGTCCTGCACTTTCCCGGTTTCAGTGCCGATGCGACCGAGTGGCTGATCCGACGCCGTCAGATCTGCGCCCTCGGCGTCGACACCCTGAGCATCGACCCGGGCAACTCAGCCTCCTTCGACGCCCACAAGATATTGAACGGCGCCGAACGCTACGGCATCGAGAACCTCGCCCGCCTTCGCCACCTCCCCGCCACCGGCGGCGAGATCACCGTCGGCGTCATTCCCTTCAAGAAGGGCTCGGGTGGGCCAGCCAGGGTGTTGGCCGCCTGGTAGTCCCCGGGCGTGGGCAGTCAGCCCGTGCAGGGAGGCTGAGGATCCTTCCTGGCCGCAGCGCCGGTCCGCACGGGGTCCGGTTCGCGGGTCGTTCCGATTCGCGCTCCGGCAGGCGGACTGTGTATCTTTGTGCGTCGGCGTCACGGGTCTCGGCCCTCGCGCTCGGCCCCTATAGCTCAGTCGGTAGAGCATCTCCATGGTAAGGAGAAGGTCTGCGGTTCGAATCCGCATGGGGGCTCGGACGTCTGGGTCGGTGCAACCGCGCACTGACGAAGTTCTGCCGCCGGCCCTGTAGCCGGTCCAGTGGAACGAGGGACCGGACGCTGCAGCGGGATAGCTCAGGTGGTAGAGCAAGCGGCTCATAATCGCTGTGTCGCGGGTTCGAGTCCCGCTCCCGCTACCACCGCAGCACCGCCAGTTCGACCGAGATAGACCTCACAGCAGCGAGATTCGCCCCGCAAGCAGCGCCGACCAGATTGAGGACAAGTCATGGCCAAGACCACAGATGTGCGGCCGAAGATCACGCTTGCCTGCACCGTGTGCAAAGAGCGTAACTACATCACCAAGAAGAACCGGCGCAACGACCCCGACCGCATGGAGCTGAAGAAGTTCTGCCCGCGCTGTCACAGCCACACCGCGCATCGCGAAACCCGCTGACCGCAGCTGGAATGGGCGGGCGGCCCGTTTTCGAGCCGTCCGCTGCAGCGGAGGGCTCATCTGGTTGGCCGCTGGTCGGATTGGCGCACGGGAGCCGGCACTCTGGCGTACGTGCATCGATCGACGCCCTGATGCGGGCCGCCTCCGCGGGGGGCGGGATGCCCGCCGTCGGGGCCTATCTCGACTTGGTCGAGCCTGACCTGACCGCGGTGGCGAGGCGGCTGGCGGCTGACGGCCACCGTCGCGCCGTGGTCACCCCGCTGCTGTTCACTGAGGCCTTTCACGCCACCGTGGACGTGCCCCAGGCAGTCGCCGAAGCGTCGGCGGCCAGCGGCGTCGATCTCCTGGTCAGCGACATCCTCGGCACCGGCGATGACGTCCTGCAGGTTGTGCAACAGAGCATGCATCAGGCCGGCATCGGGCCCGAGCACTCCGTGCTGCTGATCTCGGTCGGGTCCTCGACCGCGGCGGCCAACGACGCCGTCTACGCCTTCGCCGAGCGTCTGCGCCGGGGTCGCAGCGGCCAGGTGGCGGCCGCCTTCGGCACTCGGAGCCCTCGGGTGGCTGACGTCGCGCCCCGACTGGCCGAGCCGGTGGCCATCGTGCCGCTGTTCTTGTCGCCGGGGCTGCTGTTGGATCCGTTGGTGGCGCTGGCGGCCGAGCGGGGCATGACGATGGCCGCGCCGCTGGGGACGCTGGCCGCGCCGGTGGTGGTCGACCGCTACCGACAAGCCCTGCAGGCACGTCGGCGGACGGGCGTAAGCCACGCTCGTGAGCTCGATTAGCGTGAGGGCTATGGCCATCGACGACACCCACGCCGGGCGTACCTACCCTGAGACCCCGCCGTATGAGGTGTCCGCCGCCAAGATCGCCGAGTTCGCTCGCGCCATCGGCGACGACAATCCGGTCTACGCCGGCGACTCGCCGCTAGCCCCGCCGACCTTCGTCGCGGTGATCTCTTCGACCGCCTGGCAGTCGATGTTCGAAGACCCCGAGCTTGACCTCGCCCTGCGTCGGGTGGTCCATGGCGACCAGCGGTTCAGCTTTCAGCGACCCCTGCGCGCCGGCGACCGGGTCACCGCCGCGCTGACCATCGACAAGGTTCGCGTCCGGGGCAGCGTGGACATGATCTCCTCGTCGGTCCGGGTCGTGGATGCGGGCGGTGAGCTGGTGTGCGTGGCCAGTGCGACCTTTGTGCACTCGCGTGAGGTGGAGAAGTGAGCGCCCTGGAGGCCGCCGACGTCGGAGTGGGGGACGCGCTCCCCTCGCTGACCGTACGCCTGACCCGCGCCGATCTGGTGCGCTACGCCGGCGCCTCGACGGACTTCAACCCCATCCACTACTCCGAGCGGTTCGCCGGCCAGGTCGGCCTGCCGGGGGTGGTGGCCCACGGCATGCTCACGATGGCCATCGCCCTGCGCGTGTTGACCGACTGGGTGGGCGACCTGGCCTGCGTGCAGTCCTACTCCGCACGATTCACCAAGCCCGTAGTCGTGCCCGACGACGATCAGGGTGCCGAGCTGACCTGCTCGGGCACGGTCACTGCAGTCGACGGCGTGGTCGTCACGGTGGCTCTGGAGGCGCTCTGCGGCGGTGACAAGGTGCTGGGTGCGGCCCGCGCCGAGGTCGTGCTTCGAGGATGAGATGGCGGTGATCGAGCAAAGGGCCGGCGTCGAGCTGGCCGCCCTGACAACTTTCCGGGTCGGCGGACCGGCCCGCCGACTGATCGTGGCGACCACCGAGTCCGAGTTGGTGTCGGCGGTTTGCGACCTTGACCACGCGGGCGAGCCGTTGCTGATCCTCGGCGGTGGGTCCAATGTGCTGATCAGCGATGCCGGCTTCGACGGCAGCGTGGTCCTGGTCCGCACCCGCGGTCTGAAGGCGGAGGTCTCCGCCTGCTCCGGCGCTGTCGTTCGGGTCGCCGCCGGTGAGGGCTGGGAGGCGCTGGTCGCCCGTACGGTCGCTGAGGAGTGGAGCGGGCTGGAGGCGCTGTCCGGCATCCCAGGGTCGACCGGCGCCAGCCCGATCCAGAACATCGGGGCCTACGGCGCCGACGTCAGTCAGACCATCGCCTCAGTTGCCACTTGGGACCGCGGGACCGGGCAGCGGGCGACGTTCGCCGCCGCAGACTGCGGCTTCGGCTACCGCACGTCGCGGTTCAAGACCGAGCCCGGCCGCTATGTGGTGTTGTCGGTGGACTTCCAACTGCGGCTGGGGTCGCTGTCCGCGCCCGTCCGCTACGCCGAGCTGGCTCGGGCGCTGGGGGTGAAGGTCGGCGCGCGGGTGCCGGCGGCTGAGGTCCGTCAGGCGGTGTTGGAGCTACGTCGCCGCAAGGGCATGGTGCTCGACGACGCCGACCGCGACACCTGGAGCGCCGGCTCCTTTTTCACCAACCCCCTCCTGACGTCAGGGCAGGCCGACCTGCTACCGCCGGCGGCGCCTCGCTGGGAGCAGCCAGACGGCCGGGTCAAGACCAGTGCGGCCTGGCTGATCGAGCACGCCGGCTTCGGAAAAGGGTTCGGCGATGGCGCCGCCACCCTGTCCACCAAGCACACCCTGGCTTTGACCAACCGCGGTTCCGCCCGCGCGACTGACCTGCTGGCGCTGGCCCGGCAGGTGCGCGACGGCGTCGAGTCGGCCGTCGGCATCACTCTCGTCCCCGAGCCCCTCCTAGTGAATTGCACACTATGACGTCACCACAGCAGATCTCCGTATGGGCCCCCACTCCGGACCGGGTGACCCTTGTGTTCGAGTCCGACGGTTCACCCCGCCGGGACGTGTCGATGCACCGCGACGAGCACGGCTGGTGGCACCCTGATGAGCCGCTGCCAGATGCGGTCCTCGACTACGGATTCCGTCTCGGTGATGACGACAAGGTCCTGCCCGACCCGCGTTCGCGGCGGCAGCCGGATGGCGTACACGGGCTCTCGCGGACCTACGACCCCGGTGCCTACAGCTGGGGCGACGACGCCTGGACCGGTCGCCAGCTGCCCGGTGGGGTGGTCTATGAGATGCACGTCGGCACGTTCACCCCCGAAGGCACGCTGCTGTCCGCCGTCGACAAGTTGGACCACCTGGTTGGGCTGGGCGTGGACTTCGTCGAGGTGATGCCGGTCAACGCTTTCAACGGCACCCACAACTGGGGCTACGACGGCGTGCTCTGGTATGCCGTGCACGAGATCTACGGCGGCCCGGAGGCTTACCAGCAGTTCGTCGACGCCTGCCACCAGCGCGGGTTGGGTGTGATTCAGGACGTGGTCTACAACCACCTCGGGCCGAGCGGCAACTACCTGCCGCTCTTCGGCCCTTATCTGCTGGAGGGCTCCAGCAACACCTGGGGATCTTCGGTCAACCTCGACGGCGAGCACGCCGACGAGGTCCGCCGCTTTCTGGTGGACAACGTGCTGATGTGGCTGCGCGACTATCACGTCGACGGGCTGCGGCTGGATGCCGTGCACGCGCTGGTCGACCACACCGCGGTGCACATCTTGGAGGAGTTCGCCGTCGAGGCGGACGCCCTGAGCGCCTTCGTCGGGCGGCCGCTGACTCTGATCGCGGAGTCCGACCTCAACGACCCGCGGCTGATCACCCCTCGGGAGGCCGGGGGTTACGGCCTGGCCGGGCAGTGGAGTGACGACTTCCATCACGCGCTCAACGCCAACCTCACCGGTGAGACCACCGGCTACTACGCAGACTTCAAGTCCCTGTCGGCGCTCGCCAAGGTGTTCGAGCGGGGCTTCTTCCATGACGGCACGCTGTCCACGTTCCGCGGCCGCCGCCACGGTCGTCCGATCGACACCCTGCGCACGCCGTCGTGGCGGCTGGTCGTGTTCTCCGACAACCACGACCAGATCGGCAACCGCGCCGCCGGTGACCGGCTGTCCTCGCGTGCCACCGCCGCTCAGCTCAAGCTGGCCGCGGTGCTGACCCTGCTCAGCCAGTTCACTCCGATGATCTTCATGGGCGAGGAGTGGGGAGCCTCGACGCCCTGGCAGTTCTTCAGCTCCCACCCCGAGCCCGAGCTGGCCGACCTCGTCGCTCAGGGACGGCTGGCGGAGTTCGCCGAGATGAATTGGGACCCCTCCGCGGTCCCGAACCCACAAGACCCCGAAACCTTTCTCCGCTCGAAGCTCGACTGGTCAGAGTTGGGCGAGCAGAGCCACGCCGACATGCTCGCTCTCAACCGGCGGCTGATCGAGCTGCGGCGCACCCACCCCGATCTGACCGATCCACGGTTCTCGTCCGTCCGTGCCCGCTATGACGAGGCTCAGCAGTGGTTCGCCGTTGACCGCGGCGACCTCACCATTGTGGTCAACTTCGGTGGCGAGGAGGTCGAGGTCGACCTCCAACGGCCGGTGGAGACGCTGCTCAGCGTCGGGCACACGAGTGAGTCGGCAGGCTCCGCTCGGCTGCAGGCCTACAGCGCGCTGATCGTGGCGAGCCCAGTCATCGCCGACGACTAGCGCACGCTTCCACTGCCGGCCAACTCGACGACATCTGGTGTTCGCCTGGGCTCAATATCGTTCGCCCCATGACCAGTGCCGGGGCCCCGATCTCGCTGCTGCCCGCGCTCTCCTCCGGTGCCACCGGCCTGCTCGACCGGGTGGTGGGCCGCAGGGTCAAGGCGTCGATCGACCGGCGGGTACGCCACCAGGTCACCGCGAGAGTCGGTGAGCACGAACGCCTCCTCGAGCAAGCGTTGCGCAGCACGAGCGCTCAGGCGTTGATCGCGGACGAGGTGGCCCGCCAGCTCGCCCAGCAGCGCCCGGCGCCCGACCAACGTCGGATCAACCGCGACTTCACCACCGACGTCTTCTTCGGTGCCCAGAGCCGCTACGACCGAATGCTGACGCCGTCCCGTTATCGCAGCCTGGCCGCCGAGATCACCGAACTGACCGGCGTCACGTCGCTGGAGTGGCCGATGCGGCAGGCGTACCGCTCGCTCTTGGACCACGAGAGCCGTGGCCTGGGGCGGATCGCCGGCTCCACGTACAACATCATCGGCAAGCTCGTGGTGCCGGTCCTGCTGCAGCCCGCCGCGGGCCAGGTGCTGGAGATCGGCACGCTGTTCGGGCTGTTCTCGCCGGCACTGATCCGTCAGTTCCGACGGGTGGGGCAGTATCCCGAGCTGACGGTCATCGACCCGCTCGAAGGCATCCAGATCCAACCGGAGCTGGTCGGCAGCAACTCCGACCCGACCGGCACTCCGGTCACCTCTCTCACGCTGCAACGGAACTTCGAGCAGTTCGGCCTCGCCGAGGGCGAGTTCCGGATCGTCCGGGGTTTCTCCACCGACCCGGTCCGGCAAGAGGAGGTGGCCGACCGCCGGTACGACGTCGTGGTGATCGACGGCGACCATTCCGAGGAGGGCGTCTATGCCGACCTGTGGTGGGTCGAAAACCTGGTCACAGCGGGCGGCATCGTGGTCATGGACGACTTCGGGGACCCGGCTTGGCCCGGGGTGGAGCGCGCCGGACGACGTTATCTGTCCGACGGCGGTCGGCTGGAGCTGCTCGGTACGGCCTCCACCTCCGCATACCTGACCTTGCCTGCCTGAACGCCGACTGGGTGCGGCAGTCCATGCTGGCCCGAGCTGGCACAGTGGCAGGTCCGCCTACCGTTTGAGGCGGCCGTACGATTCCAGCATGAGCCTGGATCCCAAGGTCGCCGCCTTTGCGCGCGCCAAGAACTACGCCGTCTTCACCACCCTTCGCCCCGACGGCCATCCGGTGAGTCAGCCGATGTGGGTGGACGCCGACGATAACTACGTGCTGATCAACACCGAGAAGCACCGGCGCAAGTTCCGAAACGTCGAGGCTGACCCCCGCGTCACCGTGACGATCATTGACCGTGACGACCCGTACTCCTACGTCGAGGTCCGGGGCACGGTGGTCGAGGTGGTCGAAGGCGCCGAGCCGCGGGCGCACATCGATGAGCTGTCGCAGAAGTACGAGGGGCGGGCCTACCAAACCAAGGTTAAGAGCGAGCGGGTGATGTTGAAGATCCAGCCGCTGGAGACCTCGGAGAAGCAGGACTAGCGCCGCTGCCCTCGACTTCGCTGTCGAAGGTGATCTCGCGTTTCAAAATCTTGCCGGTTGGGCCCTTGGGCAGCACTCCGAAGCGCAGGACCCGGGGATACTTGTACGCCGCGATTTGGCCCTTGACGAAGTCCCGAAGCTCGTCCTCGGTGGCGGTCGCGCCGTCCTTGAGGGTGACCATGGCGGCCACCTCCTCACCGTGACGTGGGTCCGGCACGGCGAGGACGGCGGCCTCGGCGACGGCCGGATGGGAATAGAGGATCTCCTCGACCTCGCGCGGGTAGACGTTGAAGCCGCTTCGGTTGATCATGTCTTTCAGCCGGTCAACGATGAAGTAGTAGCCGTCGCTATCTCGGGTGGCCAAGTCGCCGGTGTGGAACCAGCCGTCGCGGATCGCCTCGGCGGTCGCCTCTGCGTTCTGCCAGTAGCCCTTCATCACGTTCTCGCCGCGGATGACGATCTCGCCCACCTCCCCTTCGAGCACGGTCTGGTCTTGGGCGTTGCGGAGGTCAAACTCGACGCCGCGGATCGGCGTACCCACCGAGCCGGGCTTGCTCGGCCGGTCGGGGTGGTTGAACGACGCAACGGGTGAGGTCTCGGACAACCCGTAGCCCTCGAGCAGCTGGACGCCAAACCTCTCCTGCACACTGCGCAGCACCTCGACGGGCAGCGAGGCGCCGCCGGAGACCGCCTGCCGCAGCGCGCTGGTGTCAAACCGATCCGGGTCAGGTACGGCGAGCAGGCCCGTATACATCGTGGGCACCCCCAGAAAAGTGGTGACCCTGTCCCGCTGGACGATTTCCAAAGCCTGCTCGCCGTCAAACCTAGGCAGCAGGGTCAGGCAGGCGCCGCCGGCGATCGCGGCGTTCAGCCCGACCGTCTGACCAAACGAGTGAAAAAGCGGCAGGCCACCGAAGACCACGTCACCGGGAGCCATCGGGATCAAAGTCTCGATCGTGGTGGTGACGTTGCTGCGGAGATTGGCGTGCGACAGCTCGGCCCCTTTAGGGGCTCCAGTGGTGCCGGAGGTGTAGAGGAGGACAGCGGTGTCTTGCGCGGAGCGCTCCACCAACCCGGCCTGTGGCTCCTGTTCGGCCAGTAGCGTGTCAAACTGGCCGGGAGTAACCGCCACCACCTGGGTGCCGGTGGTGCTGGCCGAAAGCTCGGCCTCGGCCAGGAAGGAGGCGAACACAACCGCCACTTGGGCGCCGGAGTCGCTCCAGGTGTGAGCTATCTCGCCGGACTTCAGCAGCGGGTTCATCGGAACAACCACGGCCCCGAGACGCAGGATCGCGAAGTAGGCGACCGGGAAATAGACGACGTTGGGCATGGTCAGCGCCACCCGGTCCCCGGCCCGTACGCCAAGGCTGGCGAGCAGGCTGGCACACCGGGCCGACATCTCGTCCAGCGCAGCGTAGGAGAGGACCACTTCCCCCTGCTTGATCGCGGGGAGGTCGGGGTCACTCTGGGCCCGGTCGAGGAGCCAGGAGGCGATGTTCCCTGAGGTGTCACCTTCGCGGGGTTCGTGTCCTCGGGTGTCTCTAGAGCCGGTCATGGCCCAACCCTAGGGTGGCGCCGGTCGCTAGACTCCACGAGGTTCGCCTTGATCTCAGCCCACCGAGGATGCCCGATGGCCCTGTCCGAGCTCAGCCACCACGAGCTGACGTCACTGCACGCCGAGATGGCCGCCGCCTATCGGCACCTGGTGGCCACCGGCCTGAAGCTCGATCTCACGCGCGGCAAGCCGTCGCCTGAGCAGCTCGACCTGTCCAACGCACTGCTCAGCCTGCCCGGTGACGGTGACTATCGAAGCGCGGACGGCACGGACTGCCGCAACTACCAGGGCCTGCAGGGGCTTCCGGAGATCCGAGGGATCTTCGCCGAGCTGCTCAACGTGCGGCCCGAGCAGCTGGTGGCGGGTGACAACGCCAGCCTTGCGGTGATGCACGACGCTCTGGTCTTCGCGCTGCTGCTCGGTGCCGTGGACGGGGGGGCGCCGTGGAGTCGGGAGCCGATCAAGTTCCTCTGCCCGGTGCCGGGCTACGACCGCCATTTCGCCCTCTGCGAGCAATACGGGATTGAGATGCTGCCGGTCCCGCTGAACGCCGACGGACCCGACCTCGACCAGGTGCGCGAGCTGGTCGCCGACCCGGCCGTACGTGGCATCTGGGTGGTGCCCACCTACGCCAACCCGAGCGGCACGATCTACAGCCGGGAGGTGACCGAGGCGCTGGTCTCGATGCCCACCGCCGCCCCTGACTTCCGCATCTTCTGGGACAACGCCTACGCGGTGCACCACCTCGTCGACGCCGAAGCGCCCGCGTGGGACGTGTTGGGCATGGCCGAGGCGGCTGGTCACCCCAATCGGGTGTTCGTCTTCGCATCCACCTCCAAGATCACCTTCGCCGGCAGCGGCATCTCGTTCTTCGCCTCCTCGCCGGCCAACGTGACGTGGTATCTGAAGCACCTCGGCAAGCGGACGATCGGCCCTGACAAGGTCAACCACCTCCGGCACACGCGCTATCTCCGCGACGCCGACGGGGTGCGCGCGCTGATGAGCCGACACCGGGAGATCCTGGCGCCCAAGTTCGAGCTGGTCACCTCGATCCTGAGCAAGCGACTCGGGCCCTACGACGCTGCCGAGTGGACCGACCCGGACGGGGGCTACTTCATCAGCCTCGACGTGGCCGACGGCACCGCGAGCAGAGTGGTCGCGCTGGCCAAGGACGCCGGGATAGCGATGACCGCCGCAGGTGCCGCGTTCCCGTACGGCCGGGACCCGCGCGACCGCAACATCCGAATCGCGCCATCCTTCCCGTCGACCGAGGATGTGGCCGCGGCGATGGACGGGCTGGCCACCTGTGTGCTGCTGGCTGCGGTGGAGCAGCGCCTAGCCGCGTAGTCGCTCGTCGCAGCTCGACTGGCTCCACCGGTTCGACTCCATTCGTTATCCTCAGTACACTTCTTGCCTTGGTGAGACTCCACTGATGGTCCGCGCCCTGGCGCTGGCCAGGGGGAGCGACATCGAAGGGCAATAGCTCAACTGGCAGAGCATCGGTCTCCAACACCGAAGGTTGGGGGTTCAAGTCCCTCTTGCCCTGCGGATCGCCCCGAGAGCGGAGCAGCGGGGATCAGTCGAAGGCAAAGGATGATGGCGTGGCAGATACCGACGATGCCGACTCGACCAACGAGTCGGGCGCCGCACCTGCCGACCGCCCGACCGACGACGCCGACACGCCGACTGGTCGCCGCAGCGGATCTCACGCCCTAGGCGCCTCCGATGACGGTGCTCGAGACCACGAAGGCCCCCTCGAGGACCCTGAGGACAAGCAGCTGGTGGCGGTTGGCGCCGCCGGTCGCCCGCAGGAAGCGAACGCCGACATCGACGGCAGTGTCGTGGCGCGCGGGGACAAGCGCGACAAGAAGGCGAAGGCCACTCCGAAGCAGAAGCAGGTGGCAGAGCAGGAGCGACGCACGGGGCCGATCACGTTCCTGCGGGAGTCGGTCAGCGAGCTGCAGAAGGTCGTCTATCCGACCGGCCAGCAGCTGGTCAACTACTTCGTCGTCGTGCTGATCTTCGTGCTGTTCATCATCGCCATCGTCACTGCGCTGGACTTCGCTTTCGGCAAGGCGATCCTCGCAGTGTTCAGCTGATGGCCACTGATCACCCAACTTACGGAGATACTTACGTGTCAGACCCCGTTTCGGCTGCTGCTCAGCAGGAAGCCGACAAGCCGCTGGAGTCCGCCCCTGACGGGCAGCAGGACTCGAGCGACGATTTCGACATCGACCTCGGCAGCGACTACACACCGTCCCGCGAGGACGACGTGGACATCAACCTCGACTTCGACTCAGGCCCAGCGCCGGTCGTCGAGGACGACGACATCAACCTCAACTTTGGGGAGCCGAGCGTCCCCGACGAACCAGAGGCAGAGGAAGACGACGAGGAGGAGGAGTCGGCCGAGGGCAAGGATGCGCTGGAGGCGTTTCGGACCGAGCTGCGGGGCAAGGTGGGCGACTGGTATGTCGTGCATACCTACTCCGGCATGGAGAATCGGGTGCTGCAGAACCTCGAGAACCGGGTGTCCTCGCTCAACATGGAGGACTACATCTACGAGATCATCGTGCCCACCGAGGAAGTCACCGAGATTCGCAACGGTCAGCGCAAGCAGATCAAGCGCACCGTGCTGCCGGGCTATGTGCTGGTCCGGATGGACCTGACCGACGAGTCCTGGTCGACCGTGCGCCATACGCCGTCCGTCACCGGTTTCGTCGGCCACTCCAACCAGCCGGTGCCGCTCAGCCTGGACGAGGTGGAGAAGATGCTTGCGCCGGCCGTGCTGGCCGCCGCCAACGCCGCCTCGGACAACCCCAAGCGCAAGACCAAGAAGGTCGAGGTAGCCGACTTCGCGGTCGGTGACTCGGTGATGGTAGTGGACGGTCCGTTCGCGGGGGTGCACGCCACGATCACCGAAATCAACATCAATAATCAGCGACTGAAGGCACTGGTCGAGATCCTCGGCCGAGAGACCCCGGTCGACCTGACCTTCCCGCAGATCCAGAAGGTTTAGAATCGAAGGTCGCACGTCACCCACTCCTCGGCTTGAGCAGTTCGCTCTCGTCGATCCGCCACAGCAAGGACTCCCGAAGTATGCCTCCGAAGAAGAAAGTAGCGGCGCTGGTTAAGGTCGCTCTCAACGCCGGTTCCGCCACCCCAGCCCCGCCGGTGGGTACTGCCCTCGGCCCGCACGGCGTGAACATCATGGAGTTCTGCAAGCAGTACAACGCTGCTACCGAGCCCATGCGCGGCAACGTCATCCCCGTCGAGATCACCATCTACGAAGACCGCTCGTTCACCTTCGTCACCAAGACGCCGCCGGCGGCTGAGCTGATCAAGAAGGCCGCGGGACTGACCAAGGGCTCGGCGACCCCGCATACCAGCAAGGTCGGCAAGATCTCCAAGGACCAGGTCCGCGAGATTGCCACCACCAAGCTGCCGGACCTCAACGCCAACGACGTCGACTCCGCGATGAAGATCGTCGAGGGCACCGCCCGATCCATGGGCGTCACGGTCTCTAATTAGCCCGCTCCGCTTCGCTGTCGGAATCGCTTGGCGCGATTCCTCTGCCGGGGGAGGCTTCACGAAAGTTGCAAACAGGTAAGCCTGGGAGGGCCGGCGCGGTCCGTACCAGAACTGGTAGGGGAGTCATCGTGGCTCTCACTGATGGAAGGAACCAGATCATGAAGCGCAGCAAGTCCTATGTCGAGGCGGCCGCCAAGGTCGACGACAGCACTCTGTACCCGCCGGTCGAGGCCTTGACGGTGGCCAAGTCAGGCGCCAAGGCGAAGTTCGACGAGACCGTCGACGTGTCGATGCGGCTCGGGGTCGACCCGCGCAAGGCCGACCAGATGGTGCGCGGCACCGTAAACCTGCCCAACGGTACGGGCAAGACGGCGAGAGTCCTGGTGTTCGCCACCGGAGACCGGGCAGAGTCGGCGCGAGCAGCGGGGGCCGACGAGGTCGGCGCCGACGAACTGATCGAGAAGGTGGCCGGTGGCTATCTCGATTTCGACGCGGTCGTCGCCACTCCAGACATGATGGGCAAGGTCGGCCGGCTGGGCCGGGTGCTCGGTCCCCGCGGCCTGATGCCCAACCCCAAGACGGGCACCGTGACAGTCGACGTGGCCAAGGCGGTCACCGACATCAAGGGCGGCAAGATCGAGTTCCGGGTGGACCGGCACGCCAACCTGCACTTCATCATCGGCAAGGCATCGTTCTCCACCGACCAGCTGTCGCAGAACTACTTCGCGGCGCTGGAGGAGATCCTCCGGCTGAAGCCGAACGCCTCCAAGGGCCGCTATCTGCGCAAGATCACCGTGTCCACCACCATGGGCCCCGGAGTGCCGGTCGACGTGAACCGGGTCAAGCCCGACGCCGAGTAGGTCCTCCATCCGCTGAGCCCCCGTCAACGGGCAGCGCGCGGGTTGTCCCGGAGGCTACGCTTCGCGGTGTGAGCGCTGGCCTGGAGATGGGCACCGCCCGCGCTCGCTGGGTGCTGGCGGCCACCATCGCCGGCTCGGGGCTGGCCTCGTTGGATGCGACCGTGGTCAACGTCGCGCTGGCGCGCATCGGTCAGGACTTCGGCGCCCGGTTCTCGGCGCTGCAGTGGATCTCCAACGGCTACACATTGACGCTGGCCGCGTTCATCCTGCTCGGTGGCGTTTTGGGCGACCGATACGGCCGCCGGCGCGTCTTCGTTGTCGGCACGGTTTGGTTCGCCCTGGCCTCCGCGTTGTGTGCGGCCAGCACCGGAGAGTTGATGCTGATCGTCGCGCGCGCGCTGCAGGGCGTCGGCGCGGCGCTGCTCACGCCAGGCAGCCTGGCCATCATCTCGGCCACCTTCGCTCCCAACGACCGCGCCAGGGCCATCGGCGCCTGGTCCGGGCTCGGTGCCATCGCTACCGCGGTCGGGCCCTTTCTCGGCGGTTGGCTGGTCGAGGTGAGCTGGCGACTGGTGTTCGTGATCAACCTGCCGCTGGCCGTCGTCATTGTGGCCGTCGCGCTCCGCCACGTACCCGAAACACGCGACGACTCGTTGCAGGGCTCCAGCCGGCGCGTCGACCTGCCAGGTGCCGCCTGCGTCGTGGTCGCCCTGAGTGCCGTGACGTACGCGCTGACGGCGGCCGGGCAACAGGGTTGGACCCTCTCGGTAATCGCATTCGCTGTGCTCGGTGTGGTGTTCGGCGCGCTGTTCGTGCTGATCGAACGGCGAACCGCCGCACCCCTGATCCCGCTGGAGATGTTCGGCTTCCGGGTGTTCACTGCCACGAACGTCGTCACCGTCTTTCTCTACGCCGCACTCTCCATCGTCTTCTTCCTGCTCGTGTTGCAGCTTCAGGTGGTCGCCGGCTGGTCACCACTCGCAGCCGGCCTGGCACTGCTGCCGACCACAGTCGCCATGCTGCTGCTGTCGGCCCGGTTCGGGGAGCTGTCCCAACGCGTCGGTGCGCGGTCGTTGATGAGCGTGGGTTGCCTGCTCGCAGCAGCCGCGCTGGCGCTGGCGCTGCGCATCGGCGCCCAGGCGGACTACGTTCGCGACGTGCTGCCGGTCGCCCTCGTGTTGGGGCTCGGCCTGGCCTGCGCGGTGGCCCCACTGACAGCCGCCGTTCTTGCGGCTGCACCGGTGCACCTGGCCGGAGCAGCTTCCGGCATCAACAATGCCACCGCCAGATCCGCAGGCTTGCTGGCCGTCGCCGTCATCCCCGCAGCGGCAGGTTTGTCAGGCAGCGGGATCAACGACGCCGCGGCCCTGGACCGCGGATTCGACCAGGCGATGTTGGTCGGCGTTGCCCTGCTTCTGGTGGCCGCATTGGTGTCCTGGTTCGGCGTGGGTGCGCCTCCGTACGCCGCCCAGACAGTCGAGTCCGCCGAGCCTGATCGGGCGGCCGAGGAAGTGCTGCCCATCCATCGGAACTACTGCTGCCCCGTTACGGGCCAGAGTGTCCATCCGCCGCCGCTGACGTCGGCGACTCGGCGATGACTGGTCCTGGCTCTGTCAATGTGGCCGCCGCAGCTTCCAGCGCGCTGCCGGTCAACCGGAACGTCGTCCACTCAGTCATCGGTTCCGCGCCCATCGCGCGGTAGAAGTCGATCGACGGCTGGTTCCAGTTCAGCACCGACCACTCGAAACGGGCGTATCCCCGGTCGACGGCGGTCGCGGCCAGGGATTGCAGTAACGCCTTGCCGAGCCCGAGCCCGCGGGCCTCGGGAGCGACGTAGAGATCCTCGAGGTAGATGCCGTGCACTCCTTCCCAGGTGGAGAAGTTGCAGAAATAGAGCGCGAAGCCCACGACCTCAGCCGAGCGCGCACAGGCCACCAGCGCGAAGACGGCAGGCTGTGGACCGAAGAGCGCCGTCCGCAGCTGGTCGAGGGTCGCGTGCACCTGGTCTGCGGCTCGCTCGTAGGTGGCCAGGTCAACGATCAGCTCGAGGATCCGGGCGACGTCCTCAGGCCGTGCCGTGCGCACCGCTGGGTGTAGTCGTCGTGGTTCTGCCGTGGTCATCGCGACAGCCTACGAAGCGCAGACGCACAGAACCGCCCCAACCCACGAGGTTGGGGCGGTTCTGCAGTGGTGCACGGGAGTGGTCACCCCATCCGGCGGGCACCTCGGTAGGGCATGTGGCTGATCTTGCCGACGTTGACGGGCCGTCCCCGGCGCGAAGCATGGACGACCTTGCCGCCACCGGCGTAGATGGCCACGTGGCTGATGGGGCTGTAGAAGAACACCAGGTCGCCAGGACGCAGCTGCGACCTCGAAACGCTCTTGCCGCGTTTGAACTGCTGCCGGGAGCTGTGCGGCAGGTTGACTCCGACCGACTTCCACGCCTTCATGGTCAGGCCGGAGCAGTCCCACGAATGAGGACCGGTGGCGCCGAAGACATAGCGGTCGCCCAACTGACGCTTGGCGTACGCCAACGCGCGGGCGCCCTTGCTGCCGGACCTCGACGAGCTCACCGAGGCCCGCACGACCCTGTTGGCCGCAGGCTTGGCGGCCGCCCTGGACGGAGCCTTGCCGACGGCGCTGCCCTTCTGCAGGGCGCGCCACACCGCCTTGGTGGCGGTGCCGGTGGCCCGTAGGCCCTTGGCCCGTTGTACGGACTTCACCGCAGCCTTGGTGATGGGCCCGAAGTAGCCGGTCGCGGGCACCGGACGGCCGGAGGCGGTCAGCGCCTTCTGTAGTCGCTTCACAGCGGCGCCGCGGCTCCCAACGTGCAGGGTGGGCGTGGTCCCCCGAGCCAGCAGCGCCGTCCAGGAGCGCGCGTCGACCTTGCCCGTACGGCTGATGCTGTGGCGGCCCTGGAACCTCTTCAGCTGCGAGGCGTCGCGAGAGGAAAAGCTGCCGTCGGCCCGCACCGCGTAGCCGGCCCGGTCCAGCAGGCACTGGGCTCCCCTGGCCTGGGTGCCGGAACTGCCGACCTTGACCGTGCCGTAACGGCTGAATGTTGTGTCGCAACCCGCGGCGCTGGCGGGCATCTCCGCCGCTAAGGTGACCGTCGCGGTCAGTGCAACGCCGGACATCACCGACACTGCGGCTCTGGTGAACTTCTGCATGCTGTCTCCCCTTGGAAGCTGGCGAACTTGGGACTGGTCCAGACATCGGTGTCGGGACCCGCTCGTTGCGCCGGCTTCCCGGCCGGCTGGCGTACGTTATCAAATCGAGACATTAGCCACAATCTTGACGAAATCTCAACCTTCCGCGGTTGTCTGTGAATTTCTCAGCGACAACCCGGCGTTTCGTCCGGCTTCGGGTCACGGTTCAGCAGCGATCAGGTCACGACAAGGCTCCGGCGCCGCGCTGATTTTGTCCGTCCAACCGATGCCCGTAGAGTGAGACGAAGCCAAAGACCGCTGGTTGGTGAGCCGGTGCGCAAGCAGTCCGTGCTCGACCTGAACATTCCGTAAGGAAGCCCGCGCAGGTGATCGAGAAAAGTTGCAGACGTTGTCTGCTGCCTGCCCCGTGACGCCTGTGCGCCGGGGCTGTTGTGTTTCAGCTCCTGGTCGGGCCCGCCGAACTCGGCGCTGCTCCGACGATTTCCTGCGAAGTGACCACGCCTGCGGCGCTACATCCGTAGCAGCGAAGATCCCAGATGTGCAAGGAAGCGGAGGAGACGATGGCGAGGCCAGACAAGGCAGCCGCAGTCGCGGAGTTGCAGGACAAGTTCACCAACTCCGCGGGCGCCGTGCTGACTGATTACCGCGGACTCACGGTGAAGGCGCTCAAGGACCTGCGCCGCTCACTGGGGGAGGACGCCACCTATGCCGTGTCCAAGAATACGCTGACCACGATCGCCGCCCGGCAAGCCGGTATCGCGGGGCTTGACGAGCACCTCGTCGGCCCGACCGCCATCGCCTTCATCGACGGCGACCCGGTCACCGTGGCCAAGGGCTTGCGCGACTTCAGCAGGGGCAATCCGCTGCTGGTGATCAAGGGCGGGATCTTGGATGGCAAGGTCCTGTCGCCCGACGACATTCGCCGGCTGGCCGACCTCGAGTCGCGCGAGGTGCTGCTCGCCAAGGTCGCCGGTGGCCTGCAGGGCGTGCTGCAGCAGGCGGTCAGCCTGTTCGCGGCGCCGTTGTCCAAGGCCGCCCGCACGCTCGCCGCCCTGGAGACTGCTGCCGTCGACAACCCCGCGTTGCTCGCTCAGGGGGTCGCCGATGACTCCGCGGCCGCAGAATCAGTGGCCGTCGTCGCTGACACCACCGAGGCGGACCCGGCTGCTGACACCACCGAGGCAGCACCGGCTGCTGACAACACCGAGGCAGCACCCGCTGCTGACATCACCGCTGCAGCAGCCGCTGCAGAAGAACCCACCACCGCGGCTGTCGCTGCGGAAGACAACTGAGAAGGGACCGCCATCATGGCAAAGCTCAGCACCGACGAACTCCTGGACGCCTTCAAGGAGTTGACCCTGATCGAGCTCAGCGAGTTCGTCAAGCAGTTCGAGGACACCTTCGGCGTGACCGCCGCCGCCCCGGTGGCCATGGCTGCGGCTCCCGGCGCCGGCGGCGGCGAAGCTGCCCCGGTCGAGGAGGAGGCGAGCGACGAGGTCGACGTCATCCTCGAGGCCGCCGGCGAGAAGAAGATCCAGGTCATCAAGGAGGTGCGCACTCTGACCAGCCTCGGCCTCAAGGAGGCCAAGGACTTGGTCGAGGCGGCTCCCAAGGCCGTCCTGGAGAAGGTCACCAAGGAGACCGCGGACAAGGCCAAGGCTGCCCTGGAAGGCGCCGGAGCCTCCGTCTCCTACAAGTAGTAGCGGCGGTTCGCTGGCGATCCATAGCCAAGAACCAATCCGGCTCCGGCTCTGACCTTGAGGGTCGCGTGTCTGAGCTGCTCGGCGGTACCCCTCGTGGGTGCCGCCGAGCACTGTTTCCGGCGAATGGGGGCGGACGATGGCGGGGGAGCGCCGCACAGGGCTAAGCGCTCGAACGCGAGACCAGGAGGGTTTAACCGGATTTCGCACATCGAGCGCTTACTTCCGGGCGGGTGCGGCTTGGTGTTGGGTGGTGCCTTGGCATCAGGCGGCTTAGGTTTGCGCCCCCGGGGGATGAGCGAGGCAAGACATGGGTGACTCCAGTTCGGAGCCGGCAGGAGCTGATCGTGCGCAGCTCGACCTGCGTGCTGATTGCACTCGCTGCGTCGGCCTGTGTTGCGTCGTGCCGGGTTTCGCCGCCTCCGCCGACTTTGCCATCGACAAGCCGGCCGGACAGCCGTGCCCTCACCTCGGCACGGACTTCGGCTGCACCATCCACGGCCAGCTGCGTGAACGGGGCTTCGCTGGCTGCACCGTCTATGACTGTTTCGGAGCAGGTCAGAAGGTCACCCATCTCGCTCGCGGGCAGCGCAGAGGCCTGTTCGGCGCCTTTACGGTGACCCGCCAACTGCACGAGCTGCTCTGGTATCTCTCGGCGGCACTCGGCTACCCCGCGGCCGAGCCTTATCAAGCCCGGCTTAGCAGCTTGCTCCAGGAGACCGAGCGGCTGACGTACGAGCCAGCAGGACTGCTGACTGTGCTTGACGTTGGCGCGCATCGGACCCAGGTCAACGAGGTGCTGCGACAGGTGAGCACCGCGGCCCGATCCACGTCGACAGGCCTACGGGAGCGTCGCCGACGCCGAGCCACGGACCCGCTGGATTTCCCCGGTGCGGACCTGATGGGCCGTGATCTGCGACTCAGGCGGCTACAACGCGCCGACCTCCGCGGCGCGTACCTGCTGGGCGCCGACCTCCGGGGTGTCGACTTCGCCTTGGCCGACCTGCTCGGCGCTGACCTCCGCCGCGCCGACGTCCGCAGCGCCGACCTGTCACGCGCACTCTTTCTGACCCAGATGCAGGTCAACGCCGCCCGTGGCGACGCCGGCACCGGCCTGCCGGACATGATCGAGCGCCCAGCGCACTGGTCGGGTTCTGGGGCCGGACCCTGAGGCTTCGTGTCACCCCCGCGGCCGCAGCCGCAGCTCCTGCATTCCGCCGTCTACGGCCAGCGCTGTGCCGGTCGTCGAGGACGAGAGCGGGCTGGCGAGATAGGCCACCGCCCCCGCCACCTCCTCGGCACTCACCAGCCGGCCGTGGGGTTGTCGGGCCTCCAGAGCGGCGCGCTCCGCGTCGGGATCCTCCGCGGCGCCCAGCAGCCTGCCCACCCAAGGGGTGTCGACCGTGCCCGGGCAGACGCAGTTGACCCGGATCCCTTCCCGTACGTGGTCGGCGGCCATCGCTCGGGTCAGCGACATCACCGCCCCCTTGCTGGCGCTGTAGAGCGCCCGTTGCGGCAGCCCGGCGGTGGCGGCGACGGAGCAGGTGTTGACGATTGCCGCCGAAGGGGATTGCCGCAGGAAAGGCATCGCCGCCCGGGACAGCCGCACCATGCCGAAGACGTTGATATTGAACACTCGGTGCCACTCGGCGTCATCGTTGTCCTCGACAGTGCCTTGGGCTCCGATTCCAGCATTGTTGATCACGATGTCCAGGCGACCGAAGTGCTCCATGACCTGCGCCGTGGCCGAGCGGACGGAAGCGTCATCGGCTACGTCGGCGGCCACCGCCAGCAGGTCGGCGGCAACGGACCCGGGCTCAAGGTCCAAGGCCGCCACCTGAGCCCCGCCGGCAGCAAGCCGGGCGGCGATGGCCGCGCCGATGCCTGAGGCGCCGCCGCTGACCACGGCAACCAGCCCTTCGAACTCAGCGTTGCTCTGCGCGCTCACCGGGCCACCGCCGCCGCTGGTTGCCACGGCACGAAGTGATGGGTCTGTCGGCCCAGGCCCTCGATCTCGACCTCGACCACGTCGCCTGCCTTGAGGTAGGGGAAGCGACCCGACAGCGCGACTCCCTCCGGTGTGCCGGTGAGCACGAGGTCACCGGGCTCCAGCACCAGATACTGGCTGAGATGCCAGACCAGGTAGTCGACGTCGAAGATGAGGTCAGCGGTGGAGGAGTCCTGGCGGGGCTCGCCGTTCACCCAGCTGCGCAGCCGCAGGTCGGCGTAGTCCACCTCGTCGGGGGTGACCAGCCACGGGCCGGTCGGGGTGAAGCCGGCGCAGCATTTGCCCTTGCTCCACTGGCCGCCGGAGCGCTCGAGCTGGAAGGTTCGCTCCGACAGGTCGTCGGCGACGGTGAAGCCGGCGATGTGGTCGATGCTCTGATCTGGGGAGTCGAGATAGCTGGCGCGCGAGCCGATCACCAAGGCGAGCTCCACCTCCCAGTCGGTACGGACGCTGTCACGGGGAATCTGCACCGGATCGTCAGGTCCGCTGACCGTGTTCGGCGTCTTCAGGAAGATCACCGGAAGCTCAGGGGAAGCGGCTCCGGACTCGGCGGCATGGGCGGCGTAGTTCAAGCCGATGCAGATCACCGCACCGCCCGGCCGCACGCACGGGCCGGGGCGGAGCCCGTCGATGTCAAACCGATCCAGCGTGCCGGCCGCCAGCGCATCGGCGGCCCGGGTGAGGCCGCCGGAAGCCAAGAACGCGGCATCGATGTCGTCGGTGACGCCGGCGAGGTCCCAGGCGGCCTCGTCGTGAAGGATCACCGGCCGCTCCTGCCCCCGCGGACCCACCCTGGCGTACTTCATCGCGCTCCCGTCTCGACACAGCTGTTGTGGGGAGGCTACCGCCAGCCCACGAGCCAGCCCGTCCGCCGTCGGTCAGCACGGATTCTGAGTCAATCTGGACCACTCTCGGGGCGGCGCTGCGCACAAAACCTGCCGCAAGTGCTTGCCAGGTGACGGAAGCGGAGTACGCTCTTCTGCTAAGTGACACAGCAGGCCTTGTTTCGCTCTGGTTCCTGCTGCCTTCGGGGCTTTACTTCTCGCCCCCAGATGCCTATAGTTGGGGTTTGCCCTCGCAACCTGTCGACCCGTTTCGTTTGACGCGGGTCGTTCGGCATGCGTTCCTGCCCATTACGAAGCACGCATCAACCACCCGCGAGCCTCGGAAGGACCACTTTGGCCGCCTCGCGCACCGCCCCGAAGAACAGCGCAACTCCTCAGAACAGCACATCTGACAGCAGCCTCACGCACACCAGCACCGCCTTGAACACCGACGTCGTGTCGTCCACCGGTCGAATCAGCTTTGCCAAGATCGCCGAGCCGATGGAGGTCCCGGACCTGCTGGACCTCCAGATCGACTCCTTTGACTGGCTGGTCGGCAATGAGATCTGGCGCAACCGGGTCGAAGCCGCCCTCGCCGAGGGCCGCACTGACATCAACACCAAGTCTGGACTCGAGGAGATCTTCGAGGAGATCTCGCCGATTGAGGACTTCTCCGGCACGATGTCGCTCTCGTTTCGCGATCACCGCTTCGAGCCGCCGAAGAACTCCGTCGACGACTGCAAGGAGCGCGACGTCACCTACGCCGCGCCGCTGTTCGTGACCGCTGAGTTCATGAACAACGAGACCGGCGAGATCAAGAGCCAGACCGTGTTCATGGGTGACTTCCCGCTGATGACCGACAAGGGCACCTTCGTCATCAACGGCACCGAGCGTGTTGTGGTCTCCCAGCTCGTGCGCTCTCCCGGTGTCTACTTCGAGCAGACCACCGACAAGACCTCGGACAAGGACATCTTCACCTGCAAGATCATCCCGTCTCGGGGTGCGTGGCTTGAGTTCGAGATCGACAAGCGTGACATGGTGGGCGTCCGACTGGACCGCAAGCGCAAGCAGAACGTCACCGTGCTGCTCAAGGCGCTGGGCTGGACCGACGCGCAGATCCTCGAGGAGTTTGGCGACTACGAGTCCATCCGGCTGACCTTGGAGAAGGACCACACCGCCACCCAGGACGAGGCGCTGCTCGACATCTATCGCAAGCTCCGTCCGGGCGAGCCGCCGACCCGTGAGGCCGCGCAGGCGCTGTTGGAGAACTACTACTTCAACCCCAAGCGCTATGACCTGGCCAAGGTCGGTCGCTACAAGATCAACAAGAAGCTCGGTCTCGAGCTGCCGTTCGACACCCAGGTCCTGACCATCGAGGACATCGTCGCCGCGATCCGTTACGTGGTGGCCATGCACGAGGGCAAGGAAACTCTGGAGGCCCCGCGCGGCGAGCTGCTGGTCGAAGAGGACGACATTGACCACTTCGGCAACCGGCGGCTGCGTACGGTCGGCGAGCTGATCCAGAACCAGCTGCGCACCGGACTTGGTCGGATGGAGCGCGTGGTGCGCGACCGGATGACGACCCAGGACGTCGAGGCGATCACCCCGCAGACGCTGATCAACATCCGGCCTGTGGTAGCGGCGCTGAAGGAGTTCTTCGGGACCTCGCAGCTGAGCCAGTTCATGGACCAGACCAACCCGATCGCCGGCCTGACGCACAAGCGGCGGCTGTCGGCCCTCGGCCCGGGCGGCCTTTCCCGCGACCGCGCCGGCATGGAGGTGCGCGACGTCCACCCCTCGCACTACGGCCGGATGTGCCCGATCGAGACGCCGGAAGGTCCGAACATCGGCCTGATCGGCTCCCTCGCATCGTTCGCCCGGGTGAATGCCTTCGGCTTCGTCGAGACGCCATACCGCAAGGTCGAGAACGGCCAGGTGACCGACCAGATCGACTACCTGACCGCCGACGTCGAGGACCGCTACGTGCTGGCGCAGGCCAACGCCAAGCTGGACGAGAACGGCCGGTTCTCCGAGGAGCGGGTGCTCGTGCGCCGCCGGGCCGACGTGGACAACGTCGCCCCCGAGGACGTGCAGTACATGGACGTCTCGCCGCGCCAAATGGTGTCGGTCGCCACGGCCATGATCCCGTTCCTCGAGCACGACGACGCATCACGCGCCCTGATGGGGGCCAACATGCAGCGCCAGGCGGTGCCGCTGATCCGCTCCGAGGCTCCCTTTGTGGGCACCGGGATGGAATATCGCGGGGCGGTCGACGCTGGAGATGTGACGGTGGCCGTTCAGGCCGGCGTGGTCACTGGCGTCAGCGCCGACCTGATCGAGATCGCCCAGGACGACGGCACGCACAAGACGTACCGGATGCTGAAGTTCCGTCGCTCTAACCAGGGAACCTGCATCAACCAGCGCCCGCTGGTCAGCCTGGGGCAGCGGGTCGAGGTCGGCAGCCCGCTGGCCGACGGTCCCTGCACCGACGAGGGCGAGATGGCGCTCGGACGCAACCTGCTGGTGGCGTTCATGCCTTGGGAGGGTCACAACTACGAGGACGCCATCATCCTCAGCCAGCGGGTGGTCCAAGACGACCTGCTGACCTCGATCCACATCGAGGAGCACGAGGTGGACGCCCGCGACACCAAGCTCGGTGCCGAGGAGATCACCCGCGACATCCCGAACGTCAGCGAGGAGATGCTGGCCGACCTCGACGAGCGCGGGATCATCCGCATCGGCGCCGAAGTCAGCACCGGAGACATCCTGGTCGGAAAGGTCACACCCAAGGGCGAGACCGAGCTGACTCCGGAGGAGCGGCTGCTGCGCGCGATCTTCGGCGAGAAGGCGCGCGAGGTGCGCGACACCTCGCTCAAGGTGCCGCACGGTGAGTCTGGCACGGTGATCGGCGTCAGGGTCTTCGACCGTGACGGCGACGACGAGCTGAGCCCGGGTGTCAACCAGCTGGTCCGTGTCTACGTGGCCCAGAAGCGAAAGATCCAGGACGGCGACAAGCTCGCCGGACGGCACGGCAACAAGGGCGTGATCTCCAAGATCCTGCCCGTCGAGGACATGCCGTTCATGGAGGACGGCACCCCGGTCGACATCGTGCTCAACCCGCTCGGCGTGCCGAGCCGGATGAACGTCGGTCAGGTGCTGGAGACCCACCTCGGATGGGTGGCCAAGACCGGCTGGGACCTCAACGGCGTTGAAGGCGCCTGGGCTGATCGACTGCGATCGGTCGATCTCGGCCAGGTCAACGGCGACACCAATCTCGCCACGCCGGTTTTCGACGGCGCGACCGAGGAGGAGATCACTGGCCTGCTGGGCAGCACCCTGCCGACCCGCGACGGTCAGCGGCTGGTCAACAGCGACGGCAAGGCGACCATGTATGACGGTCGCTCCGGCGAGCCGTTCCCGGAGCCGGTGGGAGTGGGCTACATCTACATGCTGAAGCTCCACCACCTGGTCGACGACAAGATCCACGCCCGCTCCACGGGTCCGTACTCGATGATCACGCAGCAGCCGCTGGGCGGTAAGGCCCAGTTCGGCGGCCAGCGGTTCGGCGAGATGGAGGTGTGGGCCCTGGAGGCCTACGGCGCCGCGTGGGCGCTGCAGGAGCTGTTGACCATCAAGTCCGACGACGTGCCAGGTCGCGTGAAGGTCTACGAGGCCATCGTCAAGGGCGAGAACATCCCCGAGCCCGGCATCCCGGAGTCGTTCAAGGTGCTGGTCAAGGAGATGAAGTCGCTCTGCCTCAACGTGGAGATTCTGTCCTCCGACGGCTCCGAGGTCGAGCTGCGGGACTCCGATGATGACAACTACCGGTCGTCAGACGAGTTCGGCATCGACCTCTCCCGCCGCCCCGGTGAGTCCCTCGGAGTAGAAGAAGTGTGAGAGCACCTGCGCGCCTGAGTCCAAGCGGGCTCAGGCGCGCAGCTCGGTCATCAAGCAACAACCACGAGTTCCAAAAGAGAGAAGACATCAAACGTGCTCGACGTGAACTTCTTCGACGAGATCCGCATCGGTCTGGCGACAGCCGACGAGATTCGTCAGTGGTCCCATGGTGAGGTCAAGAAGCCGGAGACCATCAACTACCGCACGCTCAAGCCCGAGCGTGACGGACTCTTCTGCGAGAAGATCTTCGGTCCCACCCGGGACTGGGAGTGCTACTGCGGCAAGTACAAGCGGGTGCGCTTCAAGGGCATCATCTGCGAGCGGTGTGGCGTCGAGGTCACCCGCTCCAAGGTGCGTCGCGAGCGGATGGGCCACATCGAGCTCGCCGCTCCGGTGACCCACATCTGGTACTTCAAGGGCGTCCCCTCGCGCTTGGGCTACCTGCTAGACATCGCTCCGAAGGACCTGGAGAAGGTCATCTACTTCGCGGCGTACATGATCACCAGCGTCGAGGAGGAGGCCCGCCACCGCGACCTCTCCTCTCTCGAGGCCAAGATCGACGTGGAGCGACGCCAGCTCGAGAACCGGCGAGACGCCGACATCGAGAGTCGGATGAAGAAGCTCGAGGATGACACCGCCACCCTGGAGTCCGAGGGCGCTAAGGCCGATCAGAAGCGCAAGGTGCGCGAGGGCGCTGAGCGTGAGGTCAAGCAGGTCCGCGACCGCGCCCAGCGCGAGCTGGACAGGTTGGACGCGGTCTGGAGCCGGTTCAAGAACCTCAAGGTGCAAGACCTCGAGGGCGACGAGATTCTCTACCGGGAGATGAAGACTCGCTTCGGCAAGTACTTCGCCGGCTCGATGGGCGCCGACGCGATCCAGAAGCGGCTGCAGTCCTTTGACCTGGACGCCGAGGCGGCCTCGCTCAAGGACATCATCACCAACGGCAAGGGTCAGCGGAAGACTCGCGCGCTGAAGCGGCTCAAGGTGGTCTCAGCCTTCTTGACCACCAAGAACAGCCCCGACGGCATGGTCCTGGACTGTGTTCCGGTCATCCCGCCGGACCTGCGCCCGATGGTGCAGCTGGACGGTGGCCGGTTCGCGACGTCGGACCTGAACGACCTCTACCGCCGGGTGATCAACCGCAACAACCGGCTCAAGCGGCTACTCGATCTGGGCGCGCCGGAGATCATCGTGAACAACGAGAAGCGGATGCTGCAGGAAGCCGTGGACTCGCTGTTCGACAACGGCCGTCGCGGCCGTCCGGTCACCGGCCCAGGCAACCGGCCCCTGAAGTCCATCTCGGACATGCTCAAGGGCAAGCAGGGCCGGTTCCGTCAGAACCTGCTCGGGAAGCGCGTCGACTACTCGGGCCGGTCCGTGATCGTGGTGGGACCGCAGCTCAAGCTGCACCAGTGCGGCCTGCCCAAGGCGATGGCGCTAGAGCTGTTCAAGCCCTTTGTGATGAAGCGGCTTGACGACCTCAACCACGCCCAGAACATCAAGTCCGCCAAGCGGATGGTGGAGCGTCAGCGCCCCGTCGTCTGGGACGTGCTGGAAGAGGTCATCGCCGAGCACCCAGTGCTGTTGAACCGGGCACCCACCCTGCACCGGCTGGGCATCCAGGCGTTCGAGCCGCAGCTGATCGAGGGCAAGGCCATCCAGATCCACCCGCTCGTCTGCACGGCGTTTAACGCCGACTTCGACGGTGACCAGATGGCGGTGCACCTGCCGCTGAGCGCGGAGGCCCAGGCCGAGGCGCGCATCCTGATGCTGAGCACCAACAACATCTTGAAGCCGGCCGACGGTCGACCCGTGACCATGCCCACCCAGGACATGATCATTGGTCACTACTTCCTCACCATGCAGACCGACGGAGCCCTCGGCGAGGGTCGCTCGTTCGGCAGTGTGCCGGAGGCGTTGATGGCCTTTGACCGCGGCGAGCTCTCGGTGCAGGCCAAGATCAAGCTCCGGCTCAGCAACATCGTGGCGCCGGAGGGCTTCGGTCTCAACGACCGCGGGATGATCGTGCTCGAGACCACGTTGGGCCGCGCTCTGTTCAACGAGGCGTTGCCGGCGGACTACCCGTACGCCGACTACGAAGTGGGCAAGAAGCAGCTGGGTCAGATCGTCAACGATCTCGCGGAGCGCTACCCGAAGATCGAGGTGGCCTACTGCCTCGACGCCCTCAAGGACCTCGGCTTCCACTGGGCCACACGTTCCGGCGTCACCGTGTCTATCGGCGACGTCACCACGCCGGCCGACAAGCCGCAGATCCTCAGCGGCTATGAGGACCGGGCCAGCAAGATCGACAAGCAGTACGAGCGCGGCCTGATCACCTCCGACGAGCGTCGCCAGGAGCTGATCGAAATCTGGACCGACGCGACGTCTCGCCTCGGTGCGGCGATGGAGGCCAACTTCTCCAAGACCAATCCGATCTACATGATGGTGCACTCCGGGGCCCGCGGAAATATGGTGCAGATGCGCCAGATCGCCGCCATGCGTGGCCTGGTGGTCAACCCGAAGGGCGAGATCATCGCGCGGCCCATCAAGTCCAACTTCCGTGAGGGCCTGAGCGTCCTGGAGTACTTCATCTCCACTCACGGTGGGCGCAAGGGCCAGGCCGACACCGCGTTGCGGACGGCTGACTCGGGCTACCTGACCCGACGGCTGGTGGACGTCTCCCAGGACGTGATCATCCGCGAAGAGGACTGCGGCACCGAGCGCGGTCTGACCAAGACCATCGGCACCGACGGTGTGTTGGATGACAAGGTGGAGACGGCGGTCTACGCCCGTACGCTCGCCACCGACGTGCTGGGTTCCGACGGTCAGGTGCTGCTCGCGGCTGGGGTGGACCTGGGCGACGTCAACATCAACCTGTTGGTCGAGTCCGGCGTGACCACGGTCAAGGTCCGCAGCGTCCTCACCTGTGAGGCCGTCAGCGGCACCTGCTCGATGTGCTACGGCCGTTCGCTGGCCAGCGGCAAGCTGGTCGATGTCGGTGAGGCGGTCGGTATCGTCGCCGCGCAGTCCATCGGTGAGCCGGGCACCCAGCTGACGATGCGTACCTTCCACACCGGTGGTGTGGCCGGGGACGACATCACCCAGGGTCTGCCGCGCGTGGTCGAGCTCTTCGAGGCCCGTCAGCCGAAGGGCAAGGCGCCAATCTCCGAGGCGGCTGGCCGGGTGCAGATCGAGGACTCGGACCGGCTCAAGAAGATCATCGTCGTGCCGGACGACGGCTCCGAGCAGGCCGAGTTCACTGTCAGCCGGCGCGCGCGCCTGCTGGTGGAGGACGGGGATCGGGTCGACGTGGGCCAGCAGCTCACGGCCGGCACCCCGGACCCGCAGGACGTCCTCCGGGTGCTCGGTGTCCGCAAGGTGCAGGAGCACTTGGTCGACGAGGTCCAGTCGGTCTACCGGACCCAGGGCGCGCCGATCCACGACAAGCACATCGAGATCATCATCCGGCAGATGCTGCGCCGGGTGACCGTGATCGAGTCCGGCGATGCCGACCTGCTGGCCGGCGATCTGGTGGACCGGTTGACCTACGAGGCGCAGAACCGCCTTGTGGTCGCCGAGGGCGGCACCCCCGCCTCGGGCCGGCCGGTGTTGATGGGTATCACCAAGGCGTCGTTGGCCACCGAGTCGTGGCTGTCGGCTGCGTCCTTCCAGGAGACGACGAAGGTGCTCACTGACGCCGCGATCCACGGCAAGTCCGACAGCCTGGTCGGGCTGAAGGAGAACGTGATTCTGGGCAAACTGATCCCTGCCGGCACGGGGCTGGACCGTTACCGCAACATCAAGGTCGAGCCGACGGCCGAAGCCAAGGCGCAGGCCTACTCGATGGTCGGCTACGAGCCGTTCGACTACGACTTCGGGTCGGGCTCGGGCGCAGCGGTGCCGCTGGAGGAGTTCGACCTCGGCGACTACCGCTAGGGCAATGAGAAAGCGACGAAGGGGCGAGCTGGTTAGCTCGCCCCTTCGTCGCGCTCGGACTCAGTCGGAATCAGGCACTACAGGACTGAGGCGCTGCGCAGCTCGGCCACCCGCGCCAGGGCGGTCTCATACTGGCCGCCGAAGTCGACGCGGGTAATGGTGCCGGGATTCCACTCGCATAGCTCCGGGCTCCAGGTCGCCGCCAGATCCATCTCCTGCCAGCTCAGAGAGTTCTCGGTCCAGTCGTGCGGGCGTCCCACGAAGCAATGGAAGGGATCTTCGCGCTCGACGTACAGCGTCACCAGGGGAAAGTACGAGGCGGCTGAGACAATCAGGGCGCGCGCCCCCTCAGACAGCACCAGCGGCACCAGGGGCCCTTGGGCCGGCCAGGACTGTTGGTGCTCGAGGGCACGACGCACGAATCGGCCGCCCGGCTCGGAGTCGACCGAGGCGATGTCATCCACTAGGACCGCGACCCAGCCGTTGGGGCTACCGTCGCTGATGACGCCGATGAGGACCCACTGCGAGCCCACCAGCACGACGTGGCCGACTATGTCGTCGGCTCCTGGGATGTGACGATGTACGCGGACGAACTCATGTCGCGCCTTCGCCTCACGAAGGGTGTCTAGGCAGTCGGGCGCACGTTGAAGTTCCGGCAACGTGGTGCTCACTTTCTTCTAAATAAGCGCCAGTCCCGAGTCCTCTAAAGAATAACAAACCTATTCACCTAACAGACAATTCACTTATTAGGGCATTCTTTTCCAATTTGTATCCGCTGAACACCGGTTGTCCGACAGGGGCCCGAGGACGCCAGGCGACGCCCTCGCTAGCGTCTCGGTGGTGGGTCGACAACCGTTTGAGCAAGTGGTAGCCGAGCACGGTGCGACCGTGCTCAGAGTCTGTCGCGCCCTGTTGGGGCCGACCGAGGCCGAGGACGCGTGGGCCGAAACCTTCCTGGCCGCCCTCTTGGCCTATCCACGACTGCCCGACGACGCCAATCTGAGGGCTTGGCTGGTGACCATCGCCTCCCGTAAGGCTATTGACCAGCACCGCCAGCGCCAGCGGACACCGCTGCCGATGGCCGAGGTGCCAGAGCAAGGCCTAGGCCAACCCGACGAGCGCGACGACGCCCTCTGGTGGGCCCTCGACGCGCTGCCTCCTACCCAGCGAGCTGCGGTGGCCTACCACCACGTCGGAGGGCTGCCCTACGCCGAGGTGGCTCGACTGCTGGGCAACAGCGAGGCGGCCGCTCGCCGGGCAGCCGCCGACGGCATCAAGCGACTGCGGGAATGGGGAGTTGGAGCCGCAGACGAGTAGCTAGACTGACATTCGTGCCGAAGATACGGATTCGCGATGCCGCCGCGTTTCTCAACGTGAGTGACGACACCATCCGTCGGTGGGTCGACCAGGGGCTGCTCTCGGTGGAGACCGACGACAGCAATCGCAAGGTCATCGACGGCTATCAGCTGGCCAAGTTCGCCGCCGAGCAGGCCGAGCCGATGCGAGACCCATCCCAGGTGCAGCGTTCGGCCCGCAACCGCTTCGTCGGGCTGGTGGTCAACATCATCACCGACACCGTGATGGCGCAGGTGGAGCTGCAGTGCGGGCCTTTCCGGGTGGTGTCGCTGATGTCCAGCGAGGCCGTCCGCGACCTCGGCCTCGAGCTCGGCTCGGTGGCCGTCGCGGTGGTCAAGTCCACGACGGTGATCATCGAGACCCCGGGCGGGTCCTCGTGAAGCGCCGCTTCGCCGCCCTGCTGCTGGCGCTGCTCGCCGCCGGCTGCGCGTCGACCGGCTCGGGCGCTCACAACCCACCAGACCCCAGCACGCTGACCGTGTTTGCCGCGGCCTCTCTTCGCAAGACCTTCAGCAGTTTGGGCGAGCGATTTCAGGTCACCCATCCCGAGACCAAGGTCGCCTTCAGCTTCGCCGGCTCGTCGGACCTGGTGTCCCAGCTGCAAAACGGTGCCCCGGCTGACGTGTTCGCCGCCGCCGACACCAAGACCATGGACCTCGTGGTGGACAGCCAGCTGGTCGCCGGCGCTCCGGTTCCCTTTGCGACCAACACCTTGACCCTCGCCGTGCAGCCGGGCAACCCTCAGCAGCTCAACTCGCTCGCCGACCTCACCCGGCCGGGCGTTCAGCTGGTGATCTGCGCCCCCGCTGTGCCCTGCGGAGCGGCGACCGCACGCGTCCAGCAACTGGCGCGGGTCCGGCTCAGACCAGTCAGCGAGGAGTCCTCGGTCGCCGACGTGCTCAACAAGGTGGCGACCGGGGAGGCCGACGCCGGGATCGTCTATCGGACCGACGTCGGCAGTGCCGGCAATTCAGTGTCAGAGGTCACCATCCCGCAAGCGCGCCGAGCTGTGAACACCTACCCGATAGCCACTCTGGCCGGTGGCGCCCAGCAAGCCCTGGCTCGCGACTTCGTCGCCCTGGTCACCGGCCCCGAGGGTCAGCAGGTGCTGCGCGACGCGGGTTTCGGCCGTCCCTGAATGGCGACCGCGTCGAGCTACGCCGGCCTGCCCCGCTGGGTGTTCGTGCCCGCCGCCGCGGGTGCGGTGCTGGTTGTGCTGCCGCTGGTGGCCATCGTGCTGCGCGTTCCCTGGCCGCGGTTCTTCAGCCTGGTCAGCTCGGAGTCCTCAGTGGCGGCTCTGCGGCTCAGCCTGCAGACCTCAGCGGCCAGCACACTCGGCTGTGTGCTGTTCGGCGTACCGATGGCTCTGGTGCTGGCCCGGACCTCGTTCGCCGGTCAGCGGCTGATACGCAGCCTGCTGCTGCTGCCGCTTGTCCTGCCGCCGGTGGTCGGCGGGATCGCCCTGCTCTACACCTTCGGCCGTCGAGGGCTGCTCGGGCAGTCGCTCGAGGTGCTGGGGGTGCAGATCGCATTTTCCACCACCGCGGTCGTGCTCGCGCAGACCTTTGTGGCTCTGCCCTTTCTGGTCGTCAGTCTCGAGGGGACGCTGCGCAGCGTCGGCCAGCGCTACGACGCCGTCGCCGCCACGCTGGGCGCGCGGCCGACCACCGTACTGCGCCGGGTGACCCTGCCGTTGGTGCTACCGGGCCTGCTCTCGGCTGCACTGCTCTCGTTCGCCCGGGCGCTGGGCGAGTTCGGCGCCACCTTGACCTTCGCCGGCAGCCTTCAGGGCGTCACCCGGACGCTGCCGCTGGAGATCTATCTGCAACGCGAATCCGACCCCGACGCGGCCCTCGCGCTGTCGGTGGTACTGCTCGTGGTCGCGATGGCCCTGGTCGGGCTCTCCAGAGGCTGGGAGCACCGTCGGTGACGCTCACCCTGCAGGCGCAGCTGCCCGCTCGGCAGCTCGACGTGGAGCTGGAGGTGGCCGACGGCGAGCGGGTGGCGATCCTGGGGCCCAACGGCGCAGGCAAGTCCAGCGTTTTGGCGGTGCTAGCCGGACTCGTGCGACCAGATCGAGGTCGCGCCGTGCTCGACGGCCGGGTGCTGTTCGACGTTGCAGGCCGCCGCGGCAGCTGGCTGCCCCCGCACGATCGCGGGGTGGCACTGATGGCTCAGGACCCGCTGCTCTTCCCGCACCTCAGTGTGGCCGACAACGTGGCGTTCGGCCCGCGCTCGCGTGGCAGCCGAAGGCAGCTGTCCCGGCGAGTCGCCCGGGACTGGCTGGACTCGGTCGACGCCCTCGACCTGGCCGACAGTCGACCGGGCCAGCTCTCCGGTGGCCAGGCCCAACGGGTGGCCATCGCCCGGGCACTGGCAGGTGATCCGCGGCTGGTGCTGCTGGACGAGCCGATGTCGGCACTCGATGTCGGCGCCGCGCCACTGCTGCGTCAGGTGCTGCGTCGGGTGCTAGCGAGCCGGGCCGCCGTGATCGTCACCCACGATCTGCTGGACGCACTGATCCTCGCCGACCGGGTGGTGGTGCTGGACTCCGGTCGGGTGGCCGAGATCGGTCCTACGGCACAGGTCCTGCGTCACCCGCGGACCACATTCACCGCTCGCATCGCCGGGCTCAACCTGGTGACCGGCACCGCCACCGAGCGTGGAGTTCGACGGGACGGTCTGGTGCTGGAGGGCATCCCGCGGACGCCGCTGGTTCCCGGGGAACCTGCGGTCGCCGTGTTCGCCCCGAGCGCCGTGTCTGTCTTCCCCAGCCCTCCGTACGGCAGCCCGCGCAACACCTTGGCGGTGACGATCACCGAGCTCGAACCCCGCGAGGACCAGATGCGTGTGCGAGCTGTCACCGGTTCCGGGCAGCTGCTCAGCGCCGACGTGACACTGCCGGTGGTCGCCGAGCTGGGGCTCGAACCCGGTGTGGCTGTCTACTTCTCGCTCAAGGCCAACGCCGTCACGGTGTACCCGGCCTGAGACCCGATGATGTCGACAGGCGCGGCGCCCCGCCTACTGTGGAACCCGTGCCTGTCCTCGACTCGGTCAACCTCGGACATCCGGTTCCCAACCCGTACAAGGACACCCGGTCGACCGGGTTTGTGAAGCTGCCCCAACTCGGGCCTGTCGAGGTCCGAGCGCCCGGTGCCAAGAGGACCGGGTTGGGCAGCGGACTGGTGGGCGACTACGTCGGCGACGGCAAGCACCACGGGGGAGACGACCAGGCGCTCTACGCCTTCGCTCGCGAGGACCTGGACGACTGGGAGCGCATGCTGGGGCGTGAGCTCGGTCCGGGCTCTTTCGGCGAGAACCTCACCACCCGTGGGCTGGATGTCAGCCAGGCCCGGCTGGGTGAGCGCTGGCAGATCGGGAGCGAGGTCGTGGTGCAGGTCAGGAGCCCTCGAGTGCCCTGTGCGACCTTCCGCGGGCAGATGGGGGAGCGTGGATGGCTCAAGAGGTTCACCGCCGATGAGAGACCGGGTGCCTATCTCAAGATTTTGACACCGGGCTCGGTCAGCCGCGGTGACCCGATCGAGGTCGTCCACCGTCCTGACCACGACGTGACCATCGCGATGTCGTTTCGCGCCCTGATGACCGACCGGTCGCTGCTCCCGCTCATGCTGGCCGCGGGCGATGATCTGCTCGACGAAATGGCTCAGACGGCCCGGGCCTACTCAGCGACATAGCCGGGCGAGCGGTCACTCCCTGAGCCGTACGGCTTGGTCGGGTTGACAGTTTTGACCGCCCTGAGGCGAGGAGATAGCATAAGCACTTGTGCTCGGGCTTGCCCGACGCTGCGTGCATGCCCCCGCAGCGAGCCACGCACAGCTTGAACCCACGAGCCCGAACCTCACGGGCTCAAACTCCACGGAAAGAGATACGACGCGGTGCCCACAATCCAGCAGTTGGTCCGCAAGGGCCGCGCAGACAAGGTGAGCAAGAACAAGACCCCTGCGCTCAAAGGTTCCCCTCAGCGCCGCGGCGTGTGCACCCGGGTGTACACCACGACGCCGAAGAAGCCGAACTCTGCGTTGCGCAAGGTGGCCCGCGTCCGCCTGTCGTCCGGGGTTGAGGTGACCGCTTACATCCCCGGCGTCGGTCACAACCTGCAGGAGCACTCGATGGTGCTCGTGCGCGGCGGCCGGGTCAAGGACCTGCCCGGCGTTCGCTACAAGATCATTCGCGGCTCGCTCGACACCCAGGGCGTCAAGAACCGCAAGCAGGCTCGCAGCCGCTACGGCGCGAAGAAGGAGAAGTAATGCCTCGCAAGGGACCCGCTCCCAAGCGGCCCGTCATCGTAGACCCGGTCTACGGCTCGCCACTGGTCAGCCAGCTGGTCAGCAAGGTGCTGCTCGACGGCAAGAAGACGATCGCCCAGGGCATCGTCTACACCGCACTCGAGGGCACCCGTACCAAGAGTGGCGTGGACCCGGTGCAGACGCTCAAGCGTGCACTGGACAACGTCCGGCCAGCACTGGAAGTCAAGAGCCGTCGCGTCGGTGGCGCCACCTATCAGGTCCCGGTCGAGGTCAAGCCCGTTCGGGCTAACACACTGGCCATGCGCTGGCTGGTCAGCTTCTCCCGGCAGCGCCGCGAGAAGACCATGTCGGACCGGCTGATGAACGAGATCTTGGACGCCTCGAACGGGCTTGGCGCTGCGGTGAAGCGGCGCGAGGACACCCACAAGATGGCCGAAGCCAATAAGGCTTTCGCCCATTACCGCTGGTAACCCCAGCGTCCTACCTTGTCCTGCCGCTGAGGGCCCCTGACCGGGGCCGGGCACGGCAGGTTCTCCGAGTCCTCCCAAGGACTTTCCAAGTCTCACCAGCAGCGGGCCCACCGGCACCACTGCAGAAGGGTTGAAGCCACACCATGGCTATCGACATCAAGACCGACCTGGCTACCGTCCGCAACATCGGGATCATGGCGCACATCGACGCCGGCAAGACCACCACGACCGAGCGCATCTTGTTCTACACCGGCATCAACTACAAGATCGGTGAGGTCCACGACGGCGCGGCCACCATGGACTGGATGGAGCAGGAGCAGGAGCGCGGCATCACCATCACGTCGGCCGCGACGACCTGTCACTGGAAGAACCACACCATCAACATCATCGACACCCCCGGGCACGTCGACTTCACGGTCGAGGTGGAGCGCTCGCTTCGCGTCCTCGACGGGGCTGTCGCGGTATTCGACGGAGTGGCGGGCGTGGAGCCGCAGAGCCAGACCGTGTGGCGCCAGGCCGACCGCTACAACGTGCCGCGCATCTGCTTCGTCAACAAGCTCGACCGCACCGGTGCCAGCTTCGACTTCTGCGTGCAGACCATCAAAACCCGGCTGAACGCGACTCCGGCCGTGCTGCAGCTGCCGATCGGCGCCGAGGGTGACTTTCTCGGCGTTGTCGACCTGGTCAAGATGCGTGCGCTGACCTGGCGTGGGGAAACCGTCATCGGCGAGGACTACACGGTTGAGGACATCCCGGCCGACATGGCAGAGAAGGCCGCTCAGGCGCACGCCGACCTGGTGGAGCTGATCGCCGAGCACGACGACGCGCTGATGGAGCTGTACATCGAAGGGGAGGAGCCCACGGTGGAGCAGTTGCAGGCGGGCATCCGGCGCGCAGTGCTGTCCAGCACGATCACCGCCGTCCTCTGTGGTTCGGCGTTCAAGAACAAAGGCGTCCAGCCGCTGCTCGACGCGGTGCTGGCCTACCTGCCGTCCCCGCTTGACGTACCCGCCATCAAGGGCTTCAAGCCGGGCGACGAGTCGGTCGAGATCGACCGGCATCCTGACAACAGCGACCCGTTCTCGGCGCTGGCATTCAAGATTGCGGCCGACCCTCACCTGGGCAAGCTGACCTACATCCGCGTCTACTCCGGCCTGCTCGAGACCGGCACCACGGTGCTCAACTCGACCAAGAGCAAGAAGGAGCGGATCGGCAAGATCTACCAGATGCACGCCAACAAGCGTGAGGAGATCGCCAGCGTTGGCGCCGGTCAGATCGTGGCGGTGATGGGCCTCAAGGACACCACTACCGGTGAAACCCTCTCAGAGCAGGCCAACCCGGTGGTGCTCGAGTCCATGGACTTCCCGGCGCCGGTGATCGAGCAGGCCATCGAGCCCAAGACCAAGAGCGACCAGGAGAAGCTCGGCACCGCGATCCAGCGGTTGGCCGAGGAGGATCCGACCTTCCGGGTGCACACCGACGACGAGACCGGCCAGACCATCATCGGCGGCATGGGCGAGTTGCACCTGGAGGTGCTGATCGACCGGATGAAGCGCGAGTTCAAGGTCGAGGCCAACATCGGCAAGCCGCAGGTGGCCTACCGAGAGACCTTGCGCCGCCCCGTGACCAAGATCGACTACGTGCACAAGAAGCAGTCCGGTGGTTCCGGGCAGTACGCCAAGGTCATCATCGACCTCGAGCCGCTGGAGGCGGGCGCGGGCTACGAGTTCGTCAACGCCGTCACCGGTGGTCGCATCCCCCGGGAATACATCCCGGCCGTCGACGAGGGCATCCAGGACGCCATGCAGTTCGGCGTACTGGCCGGCTATGCGGTGGAAGACGTCAAGGTGACGCTGCAGGACGGCGCCTACCACGACGTCGACTCCTCCGAGCTGGCCTTCCGGATCGCCGGCTCGATGGTGTTCAAGGAGGCTGCCCGGCGGGCCGACCCCGCGCTGCTGGAGCCGGTGATGGCCGTCGAGGTGACCACGCCGGAGGAATACATGGGCACCGTGATCGGTGACCTCAACTCCCGCCGCGGTCAGATCCAGTCGATGGACGAGTTGCACGGCAACCGGATCGTCTCGGCCATCGTGCCGCTGTCGGAGATGTTCGGCTACGTCGGTGACCTGCGGTCCAAGACCTCGGGCCAGGCGTCGTACTCGATGGAGTTCCACGCCTACGCCGAAACCCCCAAGAGCGTGTCTGACGAGATCATTCAGAAGGCTCGCGGGGAATAGGCATGTGGCAGTGGCGAGTTTGACCTAGGACTTGCCAGTACACAACACTTAGCCCGGACAAAAACCCGGACCAAGACTCGAAGACGTTCACCAGTACGCCCCGCGACCGCGTGGCGACACAGCTAGAAGGAGCCTCAGTGGCCAAGGCCAAGTTCGAGCGGACTAAGCCGCACGTCAACATCGGCACCATCGGGCACATCGACCACGGCAAGACCACGCTGACCGCGGCGATCACCAAGGTGCTGCACGACAAATACCCGACCCTGAACCAGGCGTCGGCGTTCGACCAGATCGACAAGGCGCCTGAAGAGCGTCAGCGCGGCATCAC
>DASQDG010000014.1:0-22184 GCA_035634295.1 Propionibacteriaceae bacterium
CCATGATCAGCGGTTGCGGGGGTCGAGTTCCCCAGCGAAGAAAACCGTGGCCGCCTTCAGCACCGCGTTGTCCTCCTCGAGTCGGCGGACCTTCGCCTTCAGCGTCTTGATCTCGACCAGCTCCTCGCTGCTGGCCCCCGGCCGCTGACCGTCGTCGACCTGGGACTGGATCACCCAGCGGCGCACCGACTCCTTCCCGACACCGAGCTGCCTGGCCACGACCGCCGCAGCGGCCGTCAGCGAGGAGTACTCGCCCTGATGGTCGTTGACCAGCCGCACAGCCCTGGCCTTCAGCTCTTCACCGATCTCTTCGGCATGGCACTCATCCTCCTGGACTCAAACAGGAGCGGCATCAAACCTGGGGCGCTTCAACCTGCCGAGATCGAGCGCCAGGGCCGGCAGTTGCTGTCACTCCTCCGTGGCTGAGCAGATCGTGGCCTAGTGGAAGGGGCGGTCCCACACGGCCCGCGCCCCTCAGTGGGGGCCCAACCCGTATCCCCTCGGTATCTTGGCCCTGTCGTTCAGCTGGGCTGGGTCGCTGTAGCCCTCGACCTATACGTTTTGCACTCTCACCTGAACACCGACAAACGATTGACACCAGGCTCGCCCAGCCGCCAAAGGTTGTTGCCTCACAGCGGCAGGTCGGCCCGGATGTCACCGAGTCCGCGGGCGACGAGCAGACGGCCACCGGTGAGGGGCTCGCCCCAGCTGCCCGCGTGGCTGTCCCAGCGGCGCCACAGTCGGGCGTCGGTGCTGACGTCAAGGGTGGTGGAGGCTCCGGTGGCTACCTGGGCGGTCGCCCATCCGACCAGGCGGATCGGCTCGCTGTCAGTTTGCGGCTCGTAGTAGACCTGCACGACCTCCCGGCTGTCCCGTTCGCCGGTGTTGGTGAGCCGGACCCGGACGGTGGGGCTCGCCGCGCCGGGCAGGAGCTGGGCCTCGGTGTAGTCCCAGGTGCTGTAGCCGAGGCCCTCACCAAGCCAAAAAGCGGGGGCAGGCGCCAGTTGTGCGTGGTGCCCGCGGTACCCGATGAATGTGCCCTCTTCGTAGCGCAGATCGCCGTCGGTGGGCACTACCTCCCAAGCCGGTGCCGCCCCGTCCGCGGCAGGAAAGGTGGTGACGAGCCGGCCAGCCGGCTCGATTGTGCCGAGCAGGGCGGCGGCCACAGCGTGACCGCCCTCCTGACCCGGCAGTCCGGCCACGAGGATCGCGTCGACCTCGTCCGCCCACGGCATCAGCACCGGAGTGGCAGCGTTGACCACGACAACCGTCCGTCGGGCCGCGGCCGCGACGGCCCGAACCAGCGCGTCCTGCTCCCCGGGCAGCGCGATCGTGGCCTTGTCCACCGCTTCGGTCTCCTGCTCCTCCGTCAGACCGACCACCACGATCGTGAGGTCGGCCCCGGCCGCCGCCGCACCCGCTGCTTCGAGCACCTCCTCGACCGGGCGAGCGACCGGTCGGAGCACCAGGGAGAACATGCCCACCCCGCCCAAAGGGTTGTCGTCGGTCTTGGCCCCGAGCTCGACCATCGCCTCCACGAGGTCAGCGTCGTCGCTCAGCTCAAGCCGGCTCACCTGGGCGGGCGGGGAAAGCATCTCGGCGCCGATGCCGCCGCTGCTCGCCAGCTCGAAGCGATTGCTCGTCCCGCCGGCGGTGACAGTCCAGCGCCCCACGCCGATGCCGCCGACCTCAACCGCACCGCGCAGACTCGTGCGGCCGCGGAAGACGACCCGGGCCGCAGGCTGCGGCAGCTCGTCGTCGAAGCCGACCATCGTCTGGGCCAACCCACCGACCCGGCTCTCCAGCAGCGTGCCGTCCGCGGCGAAGATGTCGATCGCCACCCCGGGCTCTCCGGACTCCGGATGGGTGAGGATCTTCTCGGCCGCCGGGGCTGGCCGGGTCCGCACCTCCACCCCGTCGGACACGGTCAACCGCTCCCCGATGACCGCTTCTAAGCCCTCCGCCACCGACACCTGGTACGGCGGGTTGACCTGTGCCGAGCCGCCGCCCATGTTCGTCGTCTCTACGGCGTGCCGGCCGACCAGCGCCACGGTCTGGTCGCTGGCCATTGGCAGCACGCCCCTGTTCTTCAGCACGGTCATGCCGGAGGCGGCCAGCCGGGTCAGCTGCTCCCGCCGGATCGCCGAGTCTGGCGCCGGGAGATCAGTCGGCAAGGTGCGCGGGGTACCGAGCGCCCCCACTCGCTCCGCCAGCCTCAGGATCCGAGCGAGGTGGTCGTCGACCACCGACTCGTTCACCTCACCAGCCTCGACGGAGCCGACCAGCGCCTCGCCCCACGGGCCGTCCGGGCCGGGCATCACCAGATCGAGACCCCCTTTGACCGAGGCGACGGTGGTCTTGGTGGCAAACCAGTCCGACATCAGCAGGCCGTCGTAGCCCCACTCGCCCTTGACCACCTCGAGGTTGACGTGCTGCTGCTCCGTCGCGGCCTGCCCGTTCACGTCGTTGTAGGCCGCCATCAGCGACCACGGGTTCGACTCCTCGATCGCGATCTCGAACGGCAGCAGGTACAGCTCCCGCAGGGTCGCCTCGTCGACGATCGAGTTCATCGAGTTCCGGTCCGTCTCGGACTCGTTGGCCACCAAGTGCTTAAGACAGGCGCCGACCCCCGCGCCCTGCAAGCCCTCGACGTACGCCGCGGCCAGCACGCCGGTGAGCAGCGGGTCCTCGGAGTAGGCCTCAAACAGCCGTCCCCCCAGCACTGAGCGGTGCAGGTTGATCGTCGGGCCGAGGACCACGTGAATGTCCTGGATCTGCGCCTCCTCGGCCAGCAGCCGGCCGACCTCGCGGGCCGTGTCGACACTCCACGACGCGGAGAGCAGAGTCGCGTTGGGAAACAGCGTGACCGCACGGCCACCGGAGAACTTCAGCCCGCGGACACCCGTCGGCCCGTCGGAAAGATTCATCGGCGTCAGGCCGATACCGGCGTGCCCAGCCATCGTGAACACCGCGGACCCAGTCAGCAAAGTCACCTTCTCAACCAGCGAAAGCGTTCCGATCAGGTCGGCATAGTCGGTCGTGGTCGTTTCGGTTGTGACAGCCATGGTCAAGAGTCCAATCTATGAAGAGGTGCGTTCGTGGCATGGGGCTTTTCACGGCTCTGGTGCGGTGGCATGGGTTTCGGCCTGTTCAGGGTGTTGGTGTACCTGCTCGGGCCGAAGAGACAGCAGAGCTCGCTGACGGTGCCGGCGGCTTCGCGAGCGGAAGAATCACCGGGATGTTCGCCCTGAGCGTGACCTCCTCCTCCACCACGACGATGGTCTCGGTGGCGCCGTCGGCGGCATCGAGGGTGAACGTCGCCTCGGTCTGGCTGATGGCCACCGCGACGGAGTTGCCCCGCCACCGCAGCCGGAACCGGATCTCCTGCCAACCGGCTGGCAGCCAGGGGTTGAAGGTCATCTGTTGATGGCGGACCCGGAAGCCGCCGAACCCGTTGACCAGGATCTGCCAGGTGCCGCCAGCGGAGGCGATGTGGATGCCTTCTTCGGTGTTGCCCTGGTTGTTCGTCAGGTCGACCAGAGCGGAGCGCTTGAAGTACTGCAGCGCCCGGGTGGAGTCACCGACCTCGATGCCCATGATCGCGTGGATGGCCGGACTGAGCGAGGACTTGTGAAGGGTGCGAGCTTCGTAGTATTCGAAGTTGGCCCTTTTGACGTCTTCGCTGAATTCGTCGGGCAGCACGTGCATCAGCATCACCACGTCGGGCTGCTTGAGCAGCTGAGTGTCCTCGCAGTTGAAGTGGTGATAGCCCTCGGGATAGCGCGGCATGTTGTTCTGGTCCCACTCGGTGATGGGCACGTCCAGCCGGTCGAAGTAGCCGTCGAACTGCTCGAGCACGCCTCGGTCCTGATCAAGGTGATAGACGATCTTGGCAGCGACGTTGCGCCACTGCTCGGCCTCCTCGGGGTTGAGCCCGATCTTGCTGGCGATGGCCTCTAGCGCGCCCGGCTGCTGCTCGGAGAGGTCGACATAGACCTGGGCCGACTGGGTCAGCGCCCACTGCGCCATCCGGTTGGTGAAGGCGTTGTTGTCGACGTGAGAGTGAAACTCGTCGGGACCCATCACCTGCTTGATCGAGTACTGGTCGGTTTCGGGCTCGTACGTCGCTCGATCGACCCAGAACCGGCTGGTCTCGAACAGGATTTCCGCCCCGAACTCGGTCAGGAACTGCGTGTCGCCGGTGGCCTCGACGTAGGTGAGGATCCCGTACGCGACATCGGCCGAGACGTGGATCTCCTCGTCGCGCGTCCAGAATCGGTTTGCCCCATCCACCGTCCACATCGGGCACTCTTCGCGGCCGGTGTCGGCCGACTCCCAGGGATACCTCGCCCCACGCGCGCCGCTCTCCCGTGCCAGCTCCCGAGCCGCCTGCAGGGTGTGGTAGCGGTAGCGAAGCAAGCTGCGGGCAGTATTCGGCTGCGTGTAGATGAAGAAGGGCAACATCAGGACCTCGGTGTCCCAGAAGACGTGGCCCCGATAACCCTCACCGGACAGCGACTTGGCTCCGATGTTCACCGTCGGGTCATCGCCGTTCGCAGCGATCAACAGCTGGTAGATCCCGAACCGGACCGCCCGGGTGCCCTCCGGATCGCCATCGATTGCGCAGTCACAGTCGGCCCACATCTGCTCCCACACCTCACGGCTGCGCTCCAGGCTGGCGTCGAACCCCACCTCGGCGTGGCTCTGCAGATTCTCCAGGCAGGAGGCCTCGATGTCCTCGACCTGGTCGCGGGATGTGGCGATGCTGACCAACTTGTCCAGCTTCAGGGTCTGGCCGCTGACAACGGTGAAGTGCTGCTGCTCCTCGATCCGCTCGTAGCCGCGCTGCACGGCCCGGCGGTTCGGCTCCCGAAAGGGTTGGAGCACCGAGCCGTAGCCGAGGCTGACCCCGGTCTCGATGGTGCGCATCTCCAGATAGATCGCGTCCGCCTGCTCGGCTTTGCTGACCTCGACCAGGTGCTTGGCCTCGGCCCACTTGTCCCACTTCACCTCGGGCGCGAACGTCGTCCCCGCCGGATACACCGGCAGCCGCTCCAGATTGCGCCGGTGCCCGACCAGCGCACTGGTCACCGACACCTCAGCATCGTGCCCGAGCGGGGTGACCTCGACCCGCAGTGCGCACAGCCGGCGGTCGGCAAAGCTGGCGAACCGGAGGGTCTCCAGCTGCGTCTGTCGACCGTCCGGACCGGCGAAGACGGTGCGCCGCCACAGCACGCCGTGCCGGAAGTCCAACGCGCGCTCGTGCTCGACCACGCGGCAGGACTGGACACCGAGTCGTACGCCGTTCACCACCACGGCCAACGACACCCAGTCCGGCGCGTTGACCAGGTCGATCACCGGCACCTGATACCCGTCGTACACCCCGCTCAAAAAGGTGCCCGAACGTTCACCGACGTGCCCCTCCTCGAGCGAGCCACGAGTGCCCAGGCGACCGTTACCGACGACGAACAGCGTCTCGAAATCGTTGGCGTGCTCGGCGTTGAAGCCCGACTCGATGACCTGCCACTCGGCCGCACCCAGCTCACCCCGCAAACCCGCGCGGGCCTGGGCCACGGAGACTACGGAGTCAGACCCGGAGAGGTTAGACCCAGAGAGGTTAGACACTGAAGACCTTTCCGTACGCCTCGTCCAGCTGCCTGTTGGTCTCCGCCAGTGGCAGGTAGGCGGCCAGTTCTGTGCCGGAGCAGCGCTGAGCTCCCATCGCATTGCCGTAGCGGGCGGCCTGCACGAAGTCTTGGGTGGCCAGATAGCCGTAACCCATGCCGGCGGCGAACGAGTCGCCGCAGCCGGTGGTGTCGACGACGTGGGCGACCTTGAGCCGGTCGACCAGGTCCTCGTGCATGACCCCGTCAAGGTCGCGGTAGTAGACGGCGCACCCGTGTTCATCCAGAGTCACGCAGACCCCTTTGACCCCACGATCCAAACAGTGCTCAGCGAAGCGTGGCAGATCTTCCATTGCCAGCGGCTCGGCCGACGTGGTGTTCGGCGAAGCCCCACTCGGGAACCAGCTGCAGCCGGCCTCTTCAAGGTTCATCTTCAAAATGTCGATGTACGGCAGCCAGGCGTCCCGCTCGATCCAGAGCCGGTTGGCCCGCTCGCCGCCCTTGGTCAAGGCCACAGCCGGCCCGTGCGCGTCCAACAAGATGGTCCCCGAGCTGTGCTGCCTAATGAAGCGCAACGTGTCTTGGCTGACCTGGTAGTCGGTGATCGGCACACACACGAACGCGTCCGCATCCAGTGCGAACTCGACATCTTCTGGGCGGATCGGCGCCATGAAATGCGTCTGCCGCTCCGCACGCCGGTTCTGGTCGAGATACTCGAGTTCAACCACGTCTCCGCGGTCGAGCGTCGACCGTACGCCAGTCAGGTCCACCTGAGGGAACTGGGACAGCAGCTCACGAATGTTCGCCTCGTCCTGCCTGCGTACGTGCACCACCGGACAGATTCGGTCGTCTGGTCCTAGCAGGGCCGACAGGGCGGCGACGGTGTAGAGAGCGCAGCCAAACTTCTCTAGCACATCCCCGCGATGAGTAGTGACTCGGTCGAACGGGATCGGGCCCAGCACCGCAATGGTGCGTGTCGTTGTCATTCGTGCTCCTTTGCACAGGGCTTATCGAGATTGCGCCTCGGCGCTCCGGGACTCACCCTGGACCACCGGCTGACCAAAACCCGTGTCCCGAAGCGAGCGGGTAGGTACCCTCCCCGATATCAGGCGTCCTGGGCCTTCACCGACAGCACCGGCACGCTCGCATCGAGAATGAGCCGTTGGGGAATGCTGCCGAGGACGACCTTGCCGATCGGGGATCGCTGGCGTACACCCACGACGAGCAGAGTGACTTCGGGGTGGTCCTCGAGCACTTTCAGTACCTGCTCGACCTCGTCCAGGCGGGTCGGGCTGTCAGGCACCACCACTTCGGGGTTCACCCCCTGGGCAAGTTCTGAGGTGTCGAGGTCGGAGGAGGTGAGGTTGATCGCCAACAGCGGGACGCCGAGCTTGGCTGCCTCGTCGGCGGCGGCTTTGAGGGCTGCCGCGCCCTCCATATTGTCGGTAACCGCGGCGCAGATGCTCATGGCTTGGAAGATTCCAATCTGGTTCGGGGAGTTTCGGATTCTTGGCGCCAGGCTTCCACGACCCGGTCGATGGCGTCGTGGTCGAGGCTCATGCCGCCGAAGTTGGCCAGGGTGCTCATCGGCATGGTCCCGATGATGACGAGCAGCTCGGGGTCGAGGGCTGCGGCCGGCTGTCCGTTGGCCACCTCGCGTTCGATCAGGTTTTTGCCGGTCGGGTCGGCCATCCACTCCTGCAGGGTCGAGTCGCGGTTCAGCGGTACGGCGAGGCGGGGAGCCTCGACCGTGACGGTCGCGGTCAGCGGGAGGTCCCGGGAGTTCGGGCCGACACCGATGACGAAGTCGCCCGCCTCAACCGCCCACCGGCCGAACTCGGTGGACCAGAACGAGAACGCCCGCTGGTCCAGCTCGACCGACACCGTGACCGACGCCCCCGCAGCCAGAACCACCTTGGCGAACCCTTTGAGCTCCCGCACCGGGCGGGCGACGCTGGAGTCCACGTCCTGCACATAGACCTGCACCACCTCGGCACCCTCTCGGTCGCCGGTGTTGGTCACGCTCACCGACGCGGTGGCCGCCAGGGTGCCCTCGGCCACCGACCCCCGCAGGTCGACCGCCAGGTCGGACAGGGCAAAGCTGGTGTAGGACAGCCCGAACCCGAACGGGAACGCCACGTCCTGGTGGCCCTTGTCGTAGCCGCGGTAGCCAATGAACAGCCCTTCCCCGTAGCGCACCACCTGCGAGTCGCCCGGGAAGTTGAGGAAGGACGAGTTGTCCTCCAGCCGGTGCGGAATGGTCTCCGCCAGCCGACCGGACGGGTTGACTTTCCCGGTGAGCACGTCAACGACTGCCCCGCCCGCGGCCTGGCCACCGAGCCACGCCTCGACCAGCGCCTTGGCGTGTGGGGTGACGTCGCCGAGGACCACCGTCGAGCCGTTGACCAGCACCACCACAACGTTCGGGTTCACCGCCGCCACCGCTTTCAGCACCGCGAGCTGGTTGGCTGGCAGGTTCATGTGCGTGCGGTCGAAGCCCTCGGACTCATCAGCTCCCGGCAGCCCAATCATCACCACCACCGTGTCGGCTGAAGCGGCCACCCGCTCCGCCTCAGCGAGCAGATCCGCGTCGCCGCTGGTCTCGCCGATGCCGTAGCCGGCCGCGAACGGAACCTCGCCATAGATCGCGCGAAGCTCCTCGAGCAGCGAGTCGACCCGGGTGGGGTTCACCTGGGACGACCCGGCGCCCTGGAACCGCGGGGTATGGGCGAACTCCCCAACGACCGCAATCTTCGCGTCAGCTGGCAGCGGCAGCAGGCCGTTGTTCTTCAGCAGCACCACCGATTCAGCCGCCGCTTCTCGTGCGAGGGCGTGGTGAGCGTCGGGGTCGAATGACTCGTCCAGGTCCAGAACCGGCATGCCCTTGGCGACGAGGTCGAGGACGGTGCGGACCCGGGCGTCGAGCACCTCGGTCGGCACCTCGCCGGCCTGGACGGCGGCGACGACCTCCTCCGGGCTGCGGCCCAGGGCCGGGGGCATCTCCAGGTCCAGGCCGGCCAGCAACGCGGGGGCACGGTGGTAGACCGCACCCCAGTCGGAGACGACCAGGCCCTCAAAGCCCCACTCCTCGCGCAGCACGGTGGTGAGCAGCCAGGTGTTCTCCGAGGCGGATTGCCCGTTTACCTTGTTGTAGGAGCACATAAGCGTCCAGGGCTGGGAGGCCTTGACGACGCGTTCGAACGCGGGCAGGTAGATCTCACGGAGGGTCCGCTCGTCCACCTGAGCATCGACCCGGAGCCGGTCGGTTTCCTGGTTGTTGGCGGCGTAGTGCTTGACGGAGGTGCCGACCCCTTGGGACTGGATGCCGTTGACGTGGCCGACGGCGAGCTCGCCGGTCAGGAATGGGTCTTCGGAGAAGTACTCGAAGTTCCGCCCGCACAGCGGCGACCGCTTCATGTTGATCCCGGGTCCGAGGATCACCGACAGATTGCAGGCCCGGGCCTCCTGCGCCAGCGCCTCCCCGATCCGGCGCAGCAGGTCCGGGCTCCACGCCGAGGCGACCGCCGATGCGGTCGGGAAGCAAGTCGCCGGCAGCGACCCGCCGAGACCGAGGTGATCGCTCTCGCCTGGTTGCGCCCGCAGCCCGTGCGGCCCGTCGGAGACCATAATTTTCGGGATACGGAGGCGCTCCACCGGGGCGGTGTACCAGAAGCCGGAGCCGCTGGTCAGCGACGCCTTCTCCTCCAACGTCAGCTCGGTCATCAGGCGGTCGATGTCGAGAGTCACGGCTTACCTCACTCCCTTGATCGGCAGCACGACAAGGGCACCGATCACCGCGGCGGCGCCGGCTGAGTACAGCAGCAGGTCGTAGTTCTGGTTGTTGGCGCTGTTGAAGGCGAGCAGCGCCGCCCCGAGCCCGGGCGCTGCGCTCTGCGGCAGGGCGTTGGCCATGTTGAACACTCCCAGGTCCTTACCGGCGTCGTCGGGGTTGGGCAGCACATCGACGACCAAGGCCAAGTCGACGCCCACATAGATGCCGTAGGCCACACCCAGCACCGCCTCCACCACGTAGAAGCCGGTCACCGAGCCGACGAACGCCAGCATGATGGTGCCTACTGCGAACAGCAGCGTCGACCCGGCCACGAAGATCTTCCGTCGACCCATTCGGTCAGAGAGCTTGCCGGCAACCCAGCCCGAGGCCACCAGAGCGATCGTATAGATCAGCACGCCGACCGTGACGGCGGACGGCGCGTCCTCCAGCGACAGACCCAGCCGGTCCTGCATGTAGAACAGCCGGAACGCGGTGAACATGAACGTGGCCAGCGTGATCAGGAACCGAGACCACCAGGCGAAGGCGAAGTCGGGGTACTTGCGCGGGTTGGTCCACAACGTGGTGATCCACTCACCGGCCGTCATCTTCGCCGGCTTCACCTTCAGATGCTGGTCGGGCAGGATATAGGCGAACAGCAGCATCGCCCCGATCGCGAAGAGCGACGGCACCACGAACAAGATCACCAGCTGCTTGGCGAAGATTTGGGCGAGGAAAGTGCCGCCGAGGATGCCGATGTTCTGCGCGATGCCCAGCAAAGCCGACACGCTGCCCCGCTGGAACCTTGGTACCTGATCGGAGATGGTGGCGATGAACGGCGCCAGGGTGGCGTTCGCGCCCAGCTGCGCCAGGCACCAACCGATCAAGACCACTGGCACGCTCTGCCCCAAGGCGATGATCACGAAGGCGATTGTCATTACCACCGTGCCCGCCACGATCCACGGGCGACGGCGGCCGAACCTCGACGTGGTGCGATCGGACAACCGGCCGAACAGCACGTTGCCGATCACGGCGAACAGCGCGCCGACACTGAAGACCAGGCCCGTGGCCGACGTCTTCTGCTCGTCGGGGACGATCGTCTGCACCTTCACCGCGATGCCGATGATGGCCGGCCCCAGCAGGGCGATAAAGAAGATCAGCTGAGCGAAGACCAGGCCAGCAACGAACTTCGGCCCGACCTCCTTGGTGGGTTCAGTGAACCAGTGGTGCTCGTGCGGGTCTTGAACGTCCAGCCCAGTGGTTGCGTCGTCGGTCGGCGGCAGGTCGCCATACGGGCTGCCACCTGGAGCTTGGCTCATTGAAATCCTCCTTCATTGCAGGACCACTGCCGCCGCGGCGAAGCAGTGAAAATGTGGCTTGAGTCGATAACGGGCCAGCGGCGAGCGCGAGCCCACCACGCCACACCCTTGACCTTGGTCCGCGGCTACACTAACTAACCACTCGGTAGGTGTGTCAATGGGAGTGAGCGTTTGTGGAGGATCCGGTGCGTGGGCCCCGAGCGACGCGGAGTGCAGCCGCTCGCGACCGTGTGGTCCGCTCCGCATTGCGGGCATACGCCACGAATGGCTACTCGGGATCGTCGCTGGCGGGGATCGCGGCGGCCGCCGGTCTCACCACCGCAGGGCTGCTGCACCACTTCCGCAGCAAAGAAGAATTGTTGATCGCGGTCCTGAAGGAGCGCGACCGGGCAGACGGGGAGCGCTTCCAGCTGCGAAATTTTCGGGGCTTGGACGTCCTTGATGCACTCGTGGAGCTGATTGAGGCGAACGCTTCGACACCCGGGCTGGTGCGGGCGTTCACCGTGCTGATGGGAGAGAGTGCCGCCGAGGATCACCCGGCCCGTGAGTGGTTCAAGGAGCGGTATCCACGCCGCCGCGACAACCTGGCCAGGGCTCTGCGAGAAGGCATCCAGAGGGGAGAAGTTCGCCACGATACGGATGTCGATGCCGTCGCTGCGGAGGTCATCGCCATGATGGACGGGTTGCAGGTTCAGTGGGTGCTCGACCCAGATCGTATGGATATGGCGCGGCTTTTCGCCCACTACATCCGCACCGTTCGTCAGGCTGTGGAAGCGTCATCCGCTCCTGTTGAATGATCCGTCGCCAGGACGGTGATGTCAGCAGCCAGGGGGCGGTCACCGACACTGCGCCCCACAGTCAAACGAAATATGCCTGACTCTGTACGCCAGCCGTTATCATCGACCGACCAGTGCTGGAACGTTCGCGCAACAATCTCGACGGCGACCTCTGACACCTCCCCCGGGCCTGCTGTGACCAATGCGAAACCGGCAAGCCAGATAGGAGGTCGCCTAACAGACGACGCCGGTCGGGAGAGGTACACCTGAACGACCTCTTTGCCGGACCGGCGTCCGACGTTGGCTATTCTCACCCGCACTGTGGCATCCTCATCAGCCACGATGACGGCTGGCGCGTCCAGATGTTCATACGTCCAGCTGGTGTAGCCCAGACCATGGCCGAACCAGAAAGCCGGCTGTCTGTCAGCCCTTAGCCAGGCGCGGTAACCGATATCGAGGTTCTCGTCATAGGGCATGACACCGTCAACCGGTCGGGTTGACCACACCGGGACGTCGGCGTCCTCGCCTCCCCACGTCGTGGCCAGCCGGCCGCTCGGCTCTGTCACGCCGAGAAGCACATCGGCGAGAGCGTGGCCTGCTTCCTGTCCCGCAAACGGCGCCAGCAGGACCGCAGCCACCTTGTTACGCCAGGGCATGGCCACTGGAGCACCCGAGATCACCACCACAACCGTCTGCGAGTTGACCTCCGCAACTCCGCTCACCAGCTCATCCTGACGACCGGGCAGCACCATCGACGTCCGATCACGGCCTTCGGTCTCGACCTCCTCGTTGGTTCCCACCACAACGAGAGCAACCTCGGCGGCCTCCGCTAACGCGACCGCCCTGGCCAACTCCGAGTCCGGCTCAACTGTCGGGTGCCGACAACCCAACACAACCTTGACGAAGTCGACGTCGTGCTCAGGTTGGTGGAGCAAACTAACGTTCAGCTGCTCGCCCAGCGCGAGCTCCCGATCAATCCAACGTTGGGGAGGGTCGAGAAAGCTATTGGCGAAGCTGGCCCTGGCCGGGCGGACCATCTCGTCCAGCGCCACCTGACCGCTGAGCTCGAGCCGGCAGTGCCCCACGCCGGCTACACCGAGTCGCCAGGTGCCTGCCACGTCCGCCCGAATGCGGGTCGTCACCTCGACCGTGGCTCCCGCCGGCAGCTGATGACCAAACCAGATCAGCCGGCCGTCGGGGCGGTGCTCGCTGCGGATCTCCCCACCCTCAGCGTCGAGATAGCGCACGTGCACTCCCGGCAGCCGACAGGAGACGCACGTCGCGATCGCCTGCGGAACCGGCCGTAGTCCGTGGCGGATGACTGCTCCCACCGCATGGTTGACGCTGACACCTGTGCCGAGCGCCAGCTTGAGTGCCTCGACGACGGACACGGCGTAGGGCGGGACCACCTCGCAGCTCCCCCCACCTTGAATGGGCAGGTCCGCTGCGTTCGGCCCGAGAATGGCGAGCTGTCGCATCGCGACGGGATCGAGTGGCAACAGCCCGGCATTCTTGGCGAGCACGACGCTCGCGGTGGCCGCCTCCCTCAGCAGTTCCACCAGCCCTTCTCGGGCGGGCCCGGCTGCGATCGACCCCTGAGTGGAGCTCACCTGTTCTCGGTCCTGCGTGGTCAGTGCTCCAACCCGGGCGGCCAGCCGGAGCAGTCTGCGCACCTTGTCGCTGATGGTCGCCCTCGGCACTCGCCCCGCTCTTACGGCGTCCAGGAGGGCCGGGCCCCAGGGGCCCTCAGGACCAGGCATCACCAGGGTGAGACCGCCCCGAGCCGATGCGTCGGTGGAGCGGACCGCATACCAGTCTGAGACGACGACACCGTCGAAGCCCCACTCCTCGAGCAATGGAGTCCGAAGCAGTCGGTTCTCCGTCATCGTCGTGCCGTTGACCGTGTTGTAGGCCGCCATCACCACCCACACGCCCGCTGAGGTGACCAGCTCCTCGAATGGTGCCAGGTAAAGTTCTCGCAGAGTTTGCTCATCGACCTGTACATCAACGCTGAACCGGTTGGTTTCCGCATCATTGGCGACGAAGTGCTTCGCGGCGGCCGCCACCCCATGCCGTTGCAGGTTGACGACATAGGCAGAGGCCAGGCGGCCCACCAGCAGCGGGTCTTCCGACAGATACTCGAAATGGCGACCGGCCAGGGGAGAGCGTTGAAGATTCACCGTGGGCGCGAGAACCACGTCGACGCCTTTGCGGCGGGCCTCCCCGGCCACCTCCTTAGCAAGCCGGCCGATCAGGCCAACGTCCCATGTCGACCCGAGGGCGGCAGGCGACGGGAAACACATCGAGGAATCCCCAGCGGTCCACACCTCCCCCCGGACACCTGCAGCACCGTCGGAGAACACCAGCGGGCGAAGCCCAGCCACACTCACAGACAGAGTGCGCCAAAACTGACCCCCAGTGAGGAGGGCAACACTGCCGGGCAGGTCCACGAGAGGCAACGCCTGGGCCACCTGCTTCTCGATCTCGATCCCATGAAGCGACCGGTCCGCTCCCTGTCTACGCCACCGGTAGTGCGTCCGCTCCGTCACCTCCAACTCCTGACAGACGCCGGCAACATCCTTGCCTTCCTGTGGAGGAGCCGGTCCGTCCGGGTGAGCTTTCGGGCCACCTCTTCGGCGGTGTGTCCCTTCCTCGTCGTCATCACGGGTCACGCCTTCCTGCTGCTCGTCTAAGCGGCAACACTCTCACTGAACCCGGATAAATCATGGGGGTTACGTCGGTACCCGTGCCCTAAGGAGGTGGTGGGCGGAGCGTCCACTGTCCCTTCCCCGGCCCTGTTCTGGAGTCAAAGTCCTGCCGCCTGCGGTGATGGTGACGGTGCTGACGTCGACGGTCACACCATCGCCGCTACTGGTGGTCGAGTCGCCCGTCGGGGTGACGTCGACAGCGTCGCGGCCACGTCCTCTGTGCTGAGCGCCTCCGTAGCGTCAGATCCAAAGCGTCGCCGAGGTGCTGGTCAAGCACACCAAGGCGAGCGTCGAGGGTCGGACTTGCCGACGCCGCGATGGGCACGGGGGGTTCACTCGGGCGGCGCCGACGGTGCAGTATTCCGCTTCGGCTGCGGCACGGGCTGAGGGGGCCCGTAGGTGCCCACGCCCGCGGTCACCCACAGCGCGTCCGTGTCACCGCCCGGTGCGAAGTCCGACCCAGGCGGCAGCGCGTTGCAGTCCTGAGACAGTGGCTGGGAACTGTCCTTTATCGATGACCTCAACGCTAGGACAGCCAAGATCGCCGACGTGTGGGTGCGCGGGGCGTGGGCATAATCGCCGACGATGAACGGATGGATATGCGCGACGATGGCCATGGCCAACCGACGCTCCTTTCCTTGATCGGACGGGTTGCACGGTCGCCAGCGGCCGGCGCCGGTCCGGAAGCGGTCACGTCGGGGCATATCTGCATGGGCCACAAGCCCGGCGGGGTTGGGCCGTCTCTTGATCAGGTCACCGAGGGGCCGGACCGGCCCCGGCCCGCGTTCTCTGACGTGGACAATTCAACGAATGACACCCGCCGGGGCAGGCAATAGTTTTGAGATTCACACGCCAGGCAACACGACCAGAACCATCCTCACCAGCCAGTCCCAGATCAGCCACCACCAAACTCACAGATCGCTTCGGTGCCGCCGTTGGAGGCGCCAGCGGTGTCGAGGTAGGCGAGAACATTCGCCGCCACTTCTTAAGGGTGCGGCTGAGGCGGGGCGACCCCATCAGTGGCGAAGGTTGGCGAGCTCGGACGTGAGGCTGGTTCGACATAGCGAACGGGTTGACGACGCGCGGCGAACGTTGGAATGCTCCGGTCACCCACCGTCGGGTGAAAGGGACAGAGAATGCGTCGACTCATGCGGATGCTCGCCGTCATCGTCGGACTGGCCACGGCCACCCTCACGCTGGCCACCGCCCCCACCGCCACCGCCGCCCCGGGCGGAGGGAACGGCGGGTGTCGGCAGCCGTTCAGACCCGGTCAGCACACGATCGCGTTGACCTCCGGTGGTCTGGAACGCGTGGTGGTGGTATACGTGCCCGAGACGTACGACGGCCGGCACCGACTACCGCTCGTCCTGACGCTCCACGGCAGCCAGAGCGACGCGGTCGAGCAGCTGCAGCGCAGCGAGCTGCCCGCCAGCGCCGAGCGCTACGACTTCATCGTCGCGTCGCCGCAGGGCTATATCCCGGCCGCGCCCGGCTACCGGTGGAACGTGCCTGGTGTCACCTTGCCCGCCGGGCAGCCACCGAACGACGAGCAGTACCTCAGCGATGTCATCGACCATCTCCGGGCGAACCTCTGCGTGGACGCGAAGCGGGTCTACGGCACCGGCTACTCAGGCGGCGGCCGAATGATTTCCCAGTACGCCTGCGATGCGCCAGAGCGGTTGGCCGCTATTGCCCCCGTTGCGGGTGTGCGCGCCGGCTACCCGGTCACCGGACCGGACGGGCCCATGCCGGACCCGGCGACATGCACCCCGCAACGGCCCGTTCCGGTGATCACCTTCGCCGGCACCGCGGATCCCGTCAACCCGTATTTTGGCGGCGGAGCACCGTACTGGCAGTACGGCATTGAGGACGCGCTCGCCCGCTGGGCGGAAATCAACGGGTGCCGTCGCGGACCGCACATCAGGGCACTGACCGAACACGTCGATCGGATCAAATATACGGTCTGCCGCCGCCATGCGAACGTCGTGCTCTATCGCGTCGAGGGCGGCGGGCACACCTGGCCCGGCAGTGAAGCCTTCGTGCCGCTGGTACCCGTTCTTGGACCGCTGACATTCGAGATCAAGGCAAACGAACTAATCTGGCGGTTCTTCCGGCATCACTTACTGCCTCGATCCCCCCGGTAGCAGTGGCGACAGCGACGGATAAACGAGAACGGGGAACTGGCGAGAACGCCGCAGTAGGGTTGAGAGCCACTTCCCGACAGCCCTATTCCTGAGGCGCAGGCGCCAGATCGCCTGTTCAACTCGATGTCATTGGTCGCGCTCGGGCGGCTGATCATGCTCAGCGGGCGGCGGAGACCGAGTCGGGCGAGGCCTTCGGGACATCTGCGTAGATTGATCCGAGTGCTGAGCATTGGCAGGCCCTTCGCTGAACTGCCTGGTACACCGGAACAGGCGGGTCAGGCGCGGGGCAGGCGCAGGGATGTGCGGCCAGGAACTGACCCAGGTCACTGCCGTCGCCGCGCCCGCCGACCCTCGGCGTTGTTATGCGTCTTCCAGGCGCGCCGCGTTGGACGCGGCCACCCGACCGAGCCAGGCCAGGCTGGGTTTAGGGGTGCGGGCGAACGTGCGGTCGCGGTCGACCGCGATCAGCCCGAAGGTGGGTCGGTAGCTGCCCCACTCGTAGTTGTCCAGCAGTGACCAGTGCAGATAACCCAGAACCTGTACGCCTGCGGCGGCGGCCTGCTTCAAGCCGAGGAGGGCATCTCGCGTGTAGGCAATCCGGCGGGTGTCGTCGTCGGTGGCGATTCCGTTCTCGGTGACCATCAGCGGCACACCTCTGAGCTGCCAGACCCGTCGGAGGTTGATCCCCAGTGCGTCGGGTCGGTAGGCCCAGCCGGTCAGGGTGTTGTCGGGATCATCGGGATGCGGAACGGGCCCGTTCGCGTCTACAGGCTGGCTGGTGTAGCTCTGGATGCCGATGAAGTCGTCGCCGTCGGTAGCATCGTAAAAAGCGCCCTCCCAGCGCTGAAACACTCGATCGAAAACCGCTTCGTTGCCCGCGGTCGGGGTGAACGCCTGGGCGGCCACGGCCCAACCCACCTTCGCCGTCGTCCGGGCTCGGATCACCTGAACGGCGGCCCTGTGCATGGCGACCATGATCTGGGCGAGGTCTGGGTCGGGGCCGGGCAGGCTGGCCATGTCGACGGTCACCGCGCCCGCGGCGGTCGGTGTGAGCGCGTCGAAGAGGCACCAGATGTTGGGTTCGTTGATGGTGACGACCCATTCGACGTCATGGAGGATCTCACACGCCGCCTCGACGTAGGCGGTGAAACGGTCGACGGCGTTCGGGCTGCGCAGTCCACCTTCTCGGGCAAACCAGCGTGGGCTGGTGAAGTGGTGCAACGTCACGAACGGGGTGACGCCGAATTCGTGGCAGGCGTTGATCATGTCTCGGTAATGGAGCAGCTGCGCCCGGCTGATCCATCCCTGAGTGGGTTCGATACGCGCCCACTCGATGCTGAACCGGTAAGCCCTTAGACCGGCCTCTGCCAGCAGGTGGATGTCTTCGCGGTAGCGGTGGTAGGAGTCGCAGGCATCCCCGCTGGGCTCAATGAACGGCGGCGTGCCCGCCTGCTCGGCCATCCACAGGTCGGCGTTGACGTTATTGCCCTCGATCTGGTGCGCGGCGGTCGCCGCGCCCCACAAGAAGTCCTCGGGCAGGCGCACGGCAGGCTCAGACACGATCACACCGTACTCTCGGGCAGCCGCACCGGGGGTCGGGAAACAAGGGTTCGACGTCCTGAAGCCAGCGCACGGACGAGTCTTGCTGGTCCAAGTCGTAGAGGCCTTGTAGGCGGTCTCCGCACACCACGACGGGGACTACAAGCGACGGGACGACGAACAGGACTACCAGCCGTTCGGCGAAGATGTCGGCGAGGTAGGTGCCGCCGAGGATGCCGATGCTCTGCGCGATGCCTAGCAGGGCTGACACGCTGCCGCGCTGAAACTTGGGCACCTGGTCAGAGATCGTGGCTATGAACGGCGCCAAGGTTGCGTTCGCGCCCAGCTGCGCCAGACACCAATCCACCAAGACGACCACCACGGTTTGACCCACGGCGATAAGTCACGAAGCGACAGTCATCACGACCGTGCAGGCGACGATCCACGGGTGACGGCGCCCCAACCACGAGGTCGTACGATCGGACAACCGACCGAACAGCACGTTGCCGACCACGGCGAACGGCGCGCCGACGCTGAACACCAAACCCTTTGCCGATGTCTTCTGCTCATCGGGCACGATCGTCTGCACCTTCACCGTGATACCGATGATCGCCGGCCCCAGCAGCGCGATGAAAAAGATCAGCTGCGCGAACATCTAGTGCGGCAACGAACTTCGGCCCGACCTCCTTGGTCGGTTCTCGGAACCAGTGATGGTCGTGCGCATTCAGGGACTGTCCGGAAAACGGTGTAAGTGGCCCAACGCGCTGAGGTAGCTCAGCGGAAAGGGTCACGATGACCGAAACACTGGTGGCTGTGAGTCCACCATCACGAGATCCGGCGGATCAGCTGTCGACCGAAGAGCTGGCCGCAGCCAGAGAGCTGGTCCGGCAGGCCCGCGCCCAAGGCGTTGCGCTGACCGGGCCGGGCGGGTTGTTGAAAGCGTTGACCAAGACGGTGATCGAGGCCGCCTTGGATGAGGAGATGGCCGAGCATCTGGGCTATGACAAGCATGATCCGGCCGGCCGGAACCGCGGCAATTCCCGCAACGGCAAACGGGCCAAGACGGTGTTCACCGACTCTGGTGAGGTTGCGGTGGAGGTGCCGCGGGACCGGGAAGGCTCCTTTGAGCCGGTGATCGTGGCCAAGCGGCAACGGCGGTTGTCCAGCATCGATGAGATCGTGTTGTCGTTGTATGCCCGCGGGTTGACCACCGGCGACATCGCCGCCCACTTTGCCGAGATCTATGACGCCCAGGTGTCCAAGGACACCATCTCCCGGATCACCGACCGGGTGATTGAGGAGATGCAGGCCTGGACCAACCGGCCCTTGGAGCGCGTCTATGCCGCGGTGTTCATCGACGCGATCGTGCGCCGCGAGGCGCTGTGTTACCGAGTGGAGGTGAGAGACCTGCACCGCCTGGCCGTCGCAGCGGCTGGGTGAAGCTGAGGGCAGCCTGGTCCGGGGGACGCCGGGGAAGGTGGGAGCAGCCCTGACAACGACGGGACGTGCCAGTACTGCCAGATGGTGCGGGTCCGGCTAGCAAGACGAGAAGGCGTACGCAAGGAACCATCGAAGACGTCCCGTAAGCGATGAACCGGCTCGAACCTGGTGGATGCGGGCCGGCATGCAGTGCACGACCGCCGGGTTGGTGGGCGGTCGACTCCGGGTTCGGCAGATAGCGTCGGGGCCGGAGGCCACGGTGAAGGTCTGCGGCGTAGTCGTGGCGATGCTGCCGGGATAACAGGTGGGCGCCTCCCTTGTCGATCGGTGCGCAGTGAACGCGGGAACCACCTTGTGGTCGCCCTCTCCCTGACCAGCCGGGTCAGGGAGAGGGCAGGTCCGTCGCCGAACCGTCGGCCATGGGGTGGGGCGGAGGCCTCGTAGTAGTCGGAGTCCGGGAAAGCCGGACACAGGGCGAAGGGGGCCAGTGAGTCAGCAGCGAAGGAGAGTGGAATGTCAGGAGATGCGTGGGTGAACACCGACGCCTCGCTTCTGGGCGGTCCCGATGATGTCGGGTCCGCGCGCGATCGGGTACTGAAGATCCAAGCCAAGCTGCACCTGTGGGCAAAGAGTGATCCTGATCGCCGGTTCGGTGATCTGTTCAACCTCGTGGCCGACCCGGCGTTTCTGTTGGAGGCGTGGGCTCGGGTGCGGGGCAACAAGGGGGCCCGTTCAGCGGGCGTGGATGGCCAGACGGCCTACTACGTCGAGACTGAACGCGGCACGGTGGCGTTTTTGGGTGAGGTGCGGGCCGCGTTGCGGTCGGGCACCTTCATCCCGTTGCCGGTCAAGGAACGGATGATCCCGAAGCCGGGGACGCGGACCCGTCGCCGGCTGGGCATCCCGACCGTGACCGACCGTGTCGTCCAGGCGTCCTTGAAGCTGGTGTTGGAGCCGATTTTCGAGGCGGACTTTCAGCCGTGCTCGTACGGTTTCCGGCCCTACCGGCGCGCGCACGACGCGGTTGCCGAGGTTCGCCACTTCACCTCCAACCCGCGCAACTACGAGTGGGTGGTGGAGGGCGACATCACGGCCTGCTTCGACGAGATCTCGCATCCGGCGCTGATGGAGCGGGTGCGGAAACGGATCTCCGACAAGCGGGTGCTCGCGCTGGTAAAGGCGTTTCTCAAAGCAGGCATCCTCAGCCGGGAAACCGGGCTGCGCGAGACACATGCCGGCACCCCGCAGGGCGGGATCTTGTCACCGCTGCTGTCGAACATCGCCTTGTCCGTGCTCGACGACCACTTCGTCGGCGAGTGGACCGGGTGGAGCCGCTGGCAACGCGAACGGCGCCGCCGCGAAGGACTCGGAGTGTGGCGGTTCGTTCGCTACGCCGACGACTTCGTGATCTTGGTCCGCGGTGACCGTCACCATGCCGAGGCACTCCGGGAGAAGACGGCAGCAATCTTGGCACCGATGGGGCTGCGCCTGTCGCAGGCCAAGACCTTGATCACGCACATCGACGAGGGCCTGGACTTCCTCGGCTGGCGCATCCAGCGCCATCGACGTCCAGGAGACACCCGTCAGTTCGTCTACACCTACCCGTCGAAGAAGGCCCTCGCCTCCATCGTCGCCAAGGTGAAGACGATCTGTCGGCACGACCCGAATCTGGCATTGGCCACCGTGCTGCACCAGCTCAATCGGGCGCTGCGCGGCTGGACCACCTACTTCAGGCCCGGAGTGTCGTTTGCGACGTTCCAGTACCTGCGCGCGTTCACCTGGCGCCAGGTGATGAACCGGCTCCGCCGCAAACACCGCCGGATCAACTGGAAAGACCTCCGCCGCCGCTACTGCGCCGGTGGATGGTGGCCCAGAGACGGCGAGGTGATCTTGTTCAACCCAACGGACGCGGGCACCACCCGCTACCGCTACCGGGGAACACGCATCCCCTCACCCTGGCCGACCGCAGCATGAGGACCACCCCACCTTGGCAGGGACCCATGGAGAGCCGGATGCGGTGCAAGCCGCACGTCCGGTTCGGGAGGCGGGCCGCAGAAACGGGCTGACCGAAAGGTCACCACCGCGCTGCGGCCCGACCTCACATGGTCAAGGTCCGCGACGGCCAGGTCGGCAACCGGCCCGTCTACGCTGCGATCGGAGTCGACCTCGACGGCCACAAAGACATTCTCGGCATGTGGTTCGGCGACGGCGGCGGGGAGTCGGCGAAGTGTTGGATGGCGGTCCTCACCGAGCTCCGCAACCGCGGCGTTGCGGATGTGTTCTTCCTGGTCTGCGACGGCCTGAGAGGTCTGCCCGACTCCGTCGCCGCGGTCTGGCCGGCCACCATCGTGCAAACCTGCATCATCCACCTGATCCGGGGCAGCATCCGCTACGCCTCCCGGAAGTACTGGGACCAGCTGGCGGCTGATCTGAAACCGATCTACCAAGCGGTCCACGCCGACGCTGCCGCAGCCGCCCTGGACGTCCTTGAAACCAAGTGGGGTGCCCGGTATCCAGCGATCATCCGGTTGTGGCGCAACGCCTGGACCGAGTTCATCCCCTTCTTGGACTACGACCTGGAGATCCGCAAAGTGCTGTGCTCCACGAACGCCATTGAGTCCCTGAACGCCCGCTACCGGCGAGCAGTCAAGGCCCGCGGCCACTTCCCGACCGAACAGGCCGCAATGAAATGCCTGTACCTGGTCACCCGATCACTAGACCCGAAAGGGACCGGTCAGACACGATGGGCTGTGCGGTGGAAGCCAGCCCTGAACGCCTTCGCCATCACCTTCGCCGACCGCATGCCGGCCGCCGAGGAACGCTGATCATGAAAATCGCCACTTACACCGTTCATCGGACACTCCC
>DASQDG010000015.1:0-11802 GCA_035634295.1 Propionibacteriaceae bacterium
AGTGTCAAGGGCAGGTTGCTCACGTGTTACTCACCCGTTCGCCACTCGTGTACCCCCGAAGGGGCCTTACCGTTCGACTTGCATGTGTTAAGCACGCCGCCAGCGTTCGTCCTGAGCCAGGATCAAACTCTCCGTTGAAAATTATCGGATCGATCACTGCGCTAGCAGCTCTCGTTTAACCGTCACATCAACGAGCTTGACTCTGACAAGATCCATTGCTGGACCTAACTTCATCAATCTCTCAAAGGAATCCGACTTGGACGTCGACAGTCACCGGACAAGGTCCGGATCACAGTCGAAGTGCCAAGCACGGGTTCTTTAGTGCATATTTGGCATTGACTTTTAGCACGCTGTTGAGTTCTCAAGTTTCGGGCGCACACCGCGCAACCGCTTGTCAGCGACTACTTGGGGCAACCTGTCCTACTCTAGGAGGCCGCCGTTCCCGAGTCAAACTGGGAACTTCTGCCCTCCTGACCAGCCGATGCCACTGGACCGAGCACTCCGGTGGGTTCTTTCCAGAACGCGCACCAAACCCGGCAAGTGTTTGTGGTTGGTTCCCATCCAGGCCGGCCGCTTGCGCGTCCCGCTCCTTCAAGGCTTGCTCTACGTTACCCGCCGGAACTGACCCGGTCAAACTGAGCGAAACTTCTGGGCCAGACTCCTTGGGTTGTTCCTGCCGGTGGGCCACCGTCGGTTTCCCGTCAGCGTCCCTCTGCTCGGCGAGGCAGGTAGAAGACTACGACGGGGAGCAACGACGGTCAACTACGGCGCCCGTGTCGGTGATCACAGCCGTGACTACCCGGTTGCACTCGCGGTCGGCCGGGCGTCGATGGTGACGGCGCCGACGGTTCTCTTGCCGCGGCGGGCGATCACGTAGCGGCCGTGCAGCAGGTCGTCGGGAGCCAAACGTGCTTCAGGATCACTCACCCGCTGGTTGTTGAGATAGGCGCCACCCTGCTCGATGGCCCGTCGGGCCTCAGACCTGCTGGCGGCCACTCCGCTGAGGGACAGCACGTCCAGCGCGGTGGGCAGCTGCCATTCGTCGGTCGCCCCCGGATCGCCGGCAGGCATCAGGTGGTGCGGCAGCTCGGACACGATCCCCCTTAGCGTCGACTCACTCAGGGCGCGGAGATCTGAGTTGCCGAACAAGGCCTCGCCGGCAGCGACGGCGGCGTCTCGCTCGGCCTGGGAGTGCACCAGCACGGTCACGTCATCGGCCAACGCCCGCTGAGCCAGGCGCAGGTGCGGCCGGAGCTCGGTCTCCCGCGCCAACTCGTCGATGGCGTCTCGGTCGCGAGGGCTGAAGACCTTGAGGTATTCGACCACCTTGGCGTCCTCGGCTTGCAGGAAGAACTGGTAGAACGCGTACGGGCTCGTCATGGTCGGGTCGAGCCAGACGGTGCCACCCTCGGTCTTGCCGAACTTGCTGCCGTCGGCCTTGGTGAGCAACGGCGTCGCCAGCGCGTGTACGCGAGCCCCCTCCGAGCGACGGATCAGCTCGACCCCGGCGGTGATGTTGCCCCACTGATCGCTGCCGCCGAACTGCAGGGTGCAGCCGAAGGACCGGAACAGCTCGCGGTAGTCAAGGGCCTGCAACAGGACATAGGAAAACTCCGTGTAGGAGATGCCGTCCTCGAGCCGCGACCTGACCACGTCGCGGCCGAGCATCCGGTTGACCGGAAAGTGCTTGCCCACGTCGCGCAGGAAGTCCAAGGTCGCCAACTCCCCGGTCCAATCGAGGTTGTTGACCACCAGAGCAGCCGCCGGACCGTCGAACTCAACGAAGCGCTCGACCTGGGCGCGAATCCGCTCCACCCAGTCTGCCACCACCTCCTTGGGGTTCAGGATCCGCTCGCTGGACTCCTTGGGGTCGCCGATCAGCCCGGTGGACCCGCCGACCAGGATCAGTGGGCGGTGCCCGGCCCGCTGGAGGTGCCGGGCAACGATGAGCTGCACCAGGTTGCCGAAGTGGATGCTGGGCGCGGTCGGGTCGAAGCCCACATAGAAGGTGACCGGCCCGGCGTTCAGGTGTGCCGCTAGGGCCGCCTCGTCGGTGGAGTTGGCCAGCAGGCCGCGCCACCTCAACTCCTCCAGGACGCTCGCCACGTGCAGTCTCCTTGGTCGTCGAGTTCGCCGGCCCACCGGCGAGGCACCCTGGTGGTGCCGGATAAAACTTACTGCCTCACAGCCGCGACCAAGCCTCGGTCAGTACGGCCCGCAGGATCTGCTCCATCTCGTCGAACTGTGCTTGCTGACAGATCAGCGGCGGTGCCAGCTGAATGACCGGGTCGCCGCGGTCGTCGGCGCGACAATAGAGCCCGGCCTCGAAGAGGGCCCCGGACAAGAACCCTCGTAGCAACCGCTCAGACTCGTCGTCGTCGAAGGTCTCCCGAGTCGCCTTGTCCTTGACCAGCTCGATGCCGTAGAAGAAGCCCGCGCCGCGGACGTCACCGACGATGGGCAGGTCGTGCAACTTCTCCAGCGTCGTGCGGAAGGCCGGTGCCTGGCTCTGGACGTGCTCGAGCAGGTGCTCGGACTCGAAGATGTCGAGGTTGGCCATCGCGACCGCCGAGGAAACCGGGTGACCGCCGAAGGTGTAGCCGTGGGCGAAGCTCGCCGAGCCGGTGGCGAAGGGCTCAAACAGTCGATCGGAGGCGATCATCGCGCCGATCGGGGAGTAGCCCGAGGTCATGCCCTTGGCGCAGGTGATCATGTCGGGCAGATAGCCGAAGTCGTCGCAGGCGAACATTGACCCGATGCGCCCGAAGGCGCAGATGACCTCGTCGGACACCAACAGCACGTCGTAGGTGTCACAGATCTCGCGGACGCGTTCGAAATAGCCCGGCGGGGGCGGGAAGCAGCCGCCGGCGTTCTGCACCGGCTCGAGGAAGACCGCCGCCACCGTGTCGGGCCCCTCGAAGAGGATCGCCTCCTCGACCCGGTCCGCCGCCCACCTGCCAAAGGCCTTGCCGTCGATCTCGTCGGTGCCGGAGCGGAACTGTTCAGGAGCCCGGTAGCTGTTCGTGTTGGGCACCCGAAACCCGCCGGGCACCAGCGGCTCGAAGGCCTGCTTCAGGGCCGGAATGCCGGTGATCGAAAGGGCGCCTTGAGTGGTGCCGTGGTAGGCGACCGAGCGTGAGATGACCTTGTGCTTGCCGGGACGTCCGGTGAGCTTGAAGTACTGCTTGGCAAGCTTCCACGCCGTCTCCACCGCTTCGCCGCCACCGGTGGTGAAGAACACCCGGTTGAGGTCACCGGGTGCGTGCTGAGCAAGCCTTTCTGCCAGGTCGATGGCGGCCGGGTGGGCGTAGGACCACAACGGGAAGAAGGCCAGCTCCTCGGCCTGCTTCGCGGCCGCTTCGGCCAGACTTCGCCGTCCATGGCCGGCCTGGACCACGAACAGTCCGGCCAGCCCGTCGAGGAAGCGCCGGCCGTGGTCGTCGTAGATGTAGGCGCCGTCTCCACGCACGATGATCGGCACCTCGTGGCCCACGCCGTAGGCGGACTCGCGGGTGAAGTGCTTCCACAGGTGGGACCGAGCGGCCACCGCGCGGTCGGTGCCGAGAGGGGTGGTGCTCAGCTCCGCCTGGGGAGTCGAGTCGCTCCGGATGTCTTGCGGCGTGGTCGTCATGTCTGCTCTCAGGTGTGTTCGGGCGTCGGTCGGCCATCGGTCATCGGGTGCCCCAGTCGTAGCGCTGCCGGTGCAGCTTCAGGTACAGAAAGGACTCTGTGCTGGTGACACCGGGCAGCCGTCGCACCCGCCCGATCAACTGCAGCAGGTGCTCGTCGTTCTCGCACACCACCTCTACCAGCAGGTCGAAGGAGCCAGCGGTGATCACGATGTACACCACCTCGGGGAGCTGCTCCAGCTCGTCCATATAGGACGTCGCGTCTCCCTCGACGCGTACGCCGACCATCGCCTGTCGGGTGAAACCGACCTGCAGCGGATCGGTGACCGCGACGATCTCGATCACCCGGGCATCCACCAGGCGCTGCACCCGCTGGCGAACCGCCGCCTCGGACAGCCCGACGGCTTGGGCCATCGAAGAGTAGGACTGCCGACCGTCGCGTTGCAACATCTCGATAATGGCTTTGGCGGTGTCGTCCAGCAACGTCGAGCGCAGCTTCGGCGTCACCGCCATGCGAGGTCCCCGGCCATGGCGGCAATTCTGGCCTACCCGTCAACTGCTGAGCTCATGGCCGTTCGTCCTCGCCGGCCTCGCCAGGGCGTACGGCTCGCCGCCCCGGCGGCAGGTTGGACAGGTCCGGAGCGATCACGGTCGACATCTCGCCCGAGTCGGGCAGCCCTACCCGGTCACGTCCGGCGTCGTGCCCGGCCAGCAGGAGCTCATCGGCCGCCCGCTTGGGCAGCGTCTCACCCCGGAAATAGGCGGGGTGGCGAGCCTGCCACACGAACATCAGCATCAGGCCCAGCAGCAGGGAGCCGATGCCGAGCACGAACACCCCGCCGATGCCGGCCAGCGACGTGTAGCCGTATTCCGGGTCGGCGTACTGGTAGGCGGCGATCAGGAACGCCCCCAGCAGCGAGAGTCCGCCGAGCAGCGGGAACAGCCCTCGCATCACGAAGTTCCGCGCGCTGCTGGTGAGGGTGCGGCGGTAGAACCAGACGCAGGCGAAGCCGGTGAGGCCGTAGTAGAACGCGATCAGCAGGCCCACCGCGGCGATGGTGTCGGCGAGGATGTTCTCGCTGACCAGGGTGAGGCCGACGTAGAACAGGATCGACACCCCACCCATCCACAGCGTGGAGGTGCTGGGCGACAGGTAGCGCGGGTGGATGCCGGCGAACCGTCTGGGAAACGCCTGGTAGGCCGCCATCGACAGCGAGGTCCGGGCCGTGGGCAAGATGGTGGTCTGGGTGGAGGCTGAGGCCGAGGTGAGCACGGTGATCACCAGCAGCACCTCCATCAGCCGCCCGAACGTGCTGCTGCCGAAGACTTCGGCGCCCATGGCGGCGAAGATGTCGTCGGCGTTCTCCTCGTTGCCAAGGCCGACGCCCGCTTCCCCGACGCCGGCGAACGCCACCATGGCGATCGAGACGATGGCGTAGGTGGCCAGCAGCAGCACGGTGGAGAGCACGGCGGCCCGGCCCGGGGTCTGGGTCGGGTCTTTGGTCTCCTCGTTGATCGAGACCGCTGAGTCCCAGCCCCAATAGATGAAGACGGCGATCAGCAGCGCGCTCACCAAGGCCGACACGCTCACTCCGGAGGGCCACAGCCAGGCCAAGCTGGGGCGCAAGGACCCTGCTGGCGGGTTGGACCCAAGCACCCGGACCAGGGCGTACCCGGCGAAGAACATCAGCACCAGCAGCTCGATCCCTAGCAGGCAGTACTGGATGCGCGCCGACAGCTCCAGGCCGCGGTAGCAGATGTAGGTCATCACGGCGATCCACAGGACCCCGGCGACCGTGCTCCAGAACACGCTCTCGGCCAGCGAGTCGGCGCCCAGCAGCAGGAACGTGTATGAGCCGGCGATCTGGGCCAGGTTGGCCATCACGATCACGCAGGCCACGATGATGCCCCAACCGCCCATCCAGCCGGCTTTGGGGCCGAAGGCGCGCGCCGCCCAGGTGAAGGTGGTGCCACAGTCCGGCTCGGCCTTGTTGAGCTCGGCGTAGGCGACCGCGATGAAGTACATCGGGAGGAATGCCAGCAGCATGATCGACGGCGCCTTGACGCCGACGATGCCTTCGCCGTTGGTCACCAGCACGACATAGCCCAAGCTGGCCGCGAGGCTGTAGGCCGGAGCCGTGGACGCGACCCCCACCACCACGCTGGAGACCAGTCCCAGCGTGCCGCCCTTGAGGCCCTTCTGCCCTGCCCCCGCCCTGTCCGGTGCCGCCTGCTGGTCGTTGCTGACCGTTGCCATCCCCACCCCCGTCTGAGCTACCCCTGATTGGAGTGCATCCTCGTGTGAGTCTGTTGCGGATCGCACCCGTGAGCGGCAGTCTAGGACTCGGATTCCGAGGTCGTGGCGAAAGAGGACGATGTAATGCGCATTTTGCTTGTGGGATCCGGCGGAGTGGGTGATGCCTTCGCCCGGATCGCCGCGCGCCGGCCGTTCTTCGAGTCGCTGGTGGTCAGTGACTACGACCTCGCCCGCGCTGAACGCACCGTGGCCGCCGTGTTGGCCGCGAATCCCGGTGAGCAGCGGCTGTCGGCCGACCGAGTGGACGCCTCCGACCAGGACTCGGTCGCGGCCGCCATCACCCGCGCTGGGGCCACCCACGTGATGAACTCGGTCGACCCGCGCTTCGTGATGCCGATCTTCCGGGCCGCCCAGGAGACGGGGGTCGACTACCTGGACATGGCCATGTCACTTTCACGCCCGCACCCCGAGCGCCCCTACGATCTGACCGGAGTCAAGCTGGGCGACGAGCAGTTTGCAGCTTCGGAGCACTGGGAGCGCGCCGGCCGGCTGGCCCTGGTGGGGATCGGCGTGGAGCCCGGTCTGTCCAACGTGTTCGCCCGCTACGCCGCCGACCACCTGTTCGACCACATCGAGGAACTGGGCACGCGTGACGGCTCCAATTTGACCGTCGACGGCTACGACTTCGCCCCTTCGTTCTCCATCTGGACCACGATCGAGGAGTGCCTGAACCCGCCCGTGATCTACCAGCGTGACCGCGGCTGGTACACCACCGAACCGTTCAGCGAGCCCGAGGTGTTCGAATTCCCGGGCGGCATCGGGCCGGTGGAGTGCGTGCACGTCGAGCACGAGGAGGTGCTGATGATGCCCCGCTGGCTGGACGCGGACCGGGTGACTTTCAAATATGGCCTGGGCGCGGAGTTCATCGACGTGCTCAAGACGCTGCACCTGCTCGGGATGGACCAGACGTCGCCGGTGCGGGTCAAGGGCCGGGTCGCCCACCCGGAGCCGGGCGTGGGGCAGGGGCTGTCGGACGTGCTGGTCTCCCCCCGTGACGTGGTCGCGGCCTGCCTGCCCGACCCCGCCACGTTGGGCGAAGCGATGCACGGCGCCACCTGTGCGGGACTCTACGTACGCGGCACCGGCCGCGACGGCCGCCCTCGGCAGGTGTACCTCTCGCACGTGGTCGACAACGACGACTCGATGCGCGAATACGGCGCGCAGTGCGTGGTCTGGCAGACCGCGGTCAACCCCGTCGTCGCCCTGGAGCTGCTGGCGACCGGGGTTTGGGCCGGCGCCGGGGTGCTGGGGCCGGAGGCCTTCGACGCCGTACCCTTCCTTGACCTGCTGGCCGCCGAGGCCCCCACCGGTTATGGCAGCCCGTGGGAGCTGCGCGAGATGACCTGAGTGTCTGGCACGTTCACCACCCGCGAGCTCGTACCCACCCGAGGAGAACCCGATGACGCCACAGCCGCCGACCGAAGAGCTGATCGCCGACGTCACATCCGACAAGCAGCAGTTAGCCAACTTCATCAACGGCGAGTTCGTCGGCCCGGCCGAAGGCAGCTATACCGACGTGCTGGACCCGACCACGGGTGAGGTGTACGCGACCGCGCCGCTGTCCACGCAGGCCGACGTCGACCGGGCCTGCGCCGCGGCAGCCGAGGCCTTTGCGGGTGGCTGGGGTCGGACGACGCCCAAGCAGCGGATGGAGGCGCTGCTCGCGATGGCCGACGCGATCGAGGAGCACACCGAGGACTTGATCGCGGTGGAGGCGAGGAACACCGGCAAGCCGTATGGGCTGACCCGCACCGAGGAGGTGCCGGTGATGGCCGATCAGATCCGGTTCTTCGCCGGCGCGGCCCGCAATCTCGAGGGCCGCGCCAGCGCGGAGTATCTGGCTGACCACCACTCGACCATCCGGCGTGAGCCGTTGGGCGTGGTCGGGTCGGTGGCTCCCTGGAACTACCCGATGATGATGGCGGTCTGGAAGTTCGCCCCCGCCCTGGCCGCCGGCAACACGATCGTGCTCAAGCCGTCCGACACGACGCCGGCCAGCGCGGTGCGGCTGGCGGAGCTGTTCGCGGGCCTGCTGCCGCCCGGGGTGTTCAACGTGCTGTGTGGCGATCGCTCCACCGGCGCCGCCCTGACCTCCCACCCCACGCCGGCGATCGTTTCCATCACCGGGAGCACCCGGGCCGGCAAGGCGGTTGCGCGGGCCGCGGCCGACACCGTCAAGCGCACTCACCTCGAGCTGGGCGGCAAGGCGGCAGTGGTGGTCTTCGACGACGCCGACCTGGCGGCGGCGGCGGAGGGGATCGCCGCAGCAGGCTACTTCAACGCCGGGCAGGACTGCACCGCCGCCACCCGGTTGATCGTTCACCAGCGCATCCGCGACGACCTGGTCGCCGCGCTAGCCGAGCAGGCGGCGGCGGTGAAGCCGTCCACCGAGGAGGCTGACCGGAGCCCGAGCAGTGCTGACGACACGTTCTACATCCCGCCGATCAACAACCCGACGCAGCTGGAGCACGTGTCCGGGCTGGTCGACCGGTTGCCGGGCCACGCGCGGGTCGTGGTGGGCGGCGAGCGGTTGGGTGAGCGGGGCTACTTCTATCGACCGACGGTGATCGACGGGCTGCGGACCGGCGACGAGCTGATCCGGACCGAGATCTTCGGCCCTGTGCTCACCGTCGAGACCTTCGCCGACGAGGACGAGGCGGTCCGGCTGGCCAACGAGACCGACTACGGGCTGGCTGCCAGCGTGTGGACCAACCACCACGCTAGGGCCCTGCGGACCTCGGCCGGGATCGACGCCGGCACGGTCTGGATCAACTGCCATATCCCGTTGGCGGCTGAGATGCCGCACGGCGGGTTCAAGCAGTCTGGCTACGGCAAGGACCTGTCGGCGTACTCCTTCGAGGACTACACCCGGGTGAAGCACGTGATGTCGTACGTGGGTCGTTGACCGCGGCTGCTTGGTCAGAGGCCAGGTTGACCCCGTTTCGCGACGTTGAGGTCGTTGCAGCAGGGTCAGCGTGACAGCAACGGGGTCAACGTGCGGTGGTGGCCCAGGTGCGCAACGAGTCTGTGGCCTCAGCAAGCTCGACTAGCTGCTCGCGTACCCGTACGGGCGCGGTGCCGCCACGACCGGTGCGGCTGCCGATCGAGCCGGCCACGGTCAGTACGCCCAGCACCTCCGGCGTCAGCGCCGCGGAAATCTCGGTCAGGGCGGCCGGGGTGAGGTCGGCGAGCTCGATGCCCTCGGCCTCGCAGCGGCGTACGGCCGCTCCGGCCAGGTGGTGGGCCTCGGCGAACGGCACCCGCCGTCGGACCAGCCAGTCGGCCAGGTCGGTGGCCAGCGAGAAGCCCCGGGGTGCCAGTGACTCCAGCCGCTCGGGGTCGAAGGTGAGTGTGGACACCATGCCGGCCACCGCGGGGAGCAGCAGCAACAGCTGGTCGACGGCGTCGAAGACCGGCTCCTTGTCTTCCTGCAGATCCCGGTTGTAGGCCAGCGGTAGACCCTTGAGGGTGGCCAGCAGCCCGGTGAGGTTGCCGATCAGCCGCCCGGCTTTGCCGCGGGTCAGCTCGGCCACGTCCGGGTTCTTCTTCTGCGGCATGATCGACGACCCGGTGGACCAGGCGTCGTCGAGCCTCGCGAAGCCGAACTCGTGGGTGACCCAGATGATCACGTCCTCGCTGAGTCGGGACAGGTCCACCGCGATCTGGGCCAGCACGTAGGCGGCTTCGGCGACCAGATCCCTGGCGGCGGTGCCGTCGATGGAGTTGGCCGCACTGTCCAGGAACCCCAGCTCGGCGGCGACCGCCCGCGGGTCCAGTCCCAGCGAGGTCCCGGCTAGAGCGCCCGATCCGTACGGGCTGACGCTCAGCCGGGCGTCGAGGTCGCGGATTCGCTGGCCGCCGCGGACCAGCGGCCAGGCGTGCGCCAGCAGGTGGTGCGACAGCAGGATGGGCTGGGCGTGCTGAAGGTGCGTCCGGCCCGGCATGGCCACGCCGAGGTGGGCGCTCGCCTGGGCGGACAGGGCCTCGATCACGTCGGTGACGCCGGCGAGCACGGCCCGCACGGCGTCGCGGAGGTAGAGCCGGATCAGCGTGGCGATCTGGTCATTGCGCGACCGACCCGCCCGCAGCCGACCCGCCAGCTCCGCGCCCGCGATCTCGGTCAGCCGCCGTTCGAGGGCGCCGTGGACGTCCTCGTCGATCTCGGCCGGCGCGAACGTGCCGTCACGCACCTCCTGGGCGAGCCCATCCAGGGCGGCAATCATGCCGGTCAGCTCGTCGTCGGTGAGCAGCTCGGCCACGTGCAGCGCTCGGGCGTGGGCTCGGGAGCCGGCGAGGTCGTACGCAGCCAGCCGCCAGTCGAACTGGGTCGACCTGCTGAGCGCCGCCATCGCCACCGCCGGGCCGCCGCCGAAGCGGCCACCCCAAAGCCGGCCCTGGTGAGCGTCCGTAAGGCCCTGCCGCCCGGGTTCGGCCGTCACCGAAGACCGGCGTCGCGCCGGGCGGCGATCTTGCTCGACATGCCGTACAGCTCGATGAAACCGCGGGCCTGGGACTGGTCGAAGGTGTCGCCTTCGTCGTAGGTGGCCAGGTTGAAGTCGTAGAGGCTGGCGTCGCTCCGCCGCCCGGTGACCGTCGCCCGGCCACCGTGCAGCATCATCCGGATCTCGCCGGAGACCGACTCCTGGGCCGAGTCGATCAGTGCGTCCAGGGCCTTCTTGAGCGGGGAGAACCACTGGGCGTCGTACACCAGCTCCCCCCAGCGCTGGTCCACTCCGCGCTTGAAGCGGGCCAGCTCGCGCTCCACCGTGATGTTCTCCAGCTCCATGTGGGCAGTGATCAAGGCGATGGCGCCGGGCGCCTCGTAGATCTCGCGGCTCTTGATCCCCACCAGCCGGTCCTCCACCATGTCGAGGCGGCCGACCCCCTGAGCTCCGGCGCGCGCGTTCAACTGCTGGATGGCCTCCAGCATGGACACCTTCTGGTCGTCGATCGCCACCGGCACGCCCCGCTCGAAGGTCAGCCTTACCTCGTCGGGCTCCCGAGGCACGCCGGGGTCGGCGGTGTAGTCGTAGACGTCCTCGATGGGTCCGTTCCAGATGTCCTCCAGAAAACCGGTCTCCACCGCGCGACCCCAGACGTTCTGGTCGATGGAGTACGGCGAGGACTTGCTCTGGTTGATCGGCAGGCCCCGCTCCTCGGCGTAGGCGATCGCCTTCTCCCGGGTCCAGGCGTAGTCGCGGACCGGAGCGATCACCTTCAGCTGAGGAGCCAGCGCCATCACGCCGACCTCGAAGCGCACCTGGTCGTTGCCCTTGCCGGTGCAGCCGTGGGACACCACCGAGGCGCCGTGTTCGGTGGCCGCCGCCACCAGGTGCTTGACGATCAACGGCCGCGAGAGGGCGCTGACCAGCGGATAGCGGTCCATGTAGAGCGCATTGGCCCGCATGGCCGGCAGGCAGAAGTCCTCGGCGAACTCGTCGCGGGCGTCCACCACCACCGACTCGACGGCTCCGCAGTCCAGCGCCCGCTGACGGATGACCTCCAGGTCCTCGCCGCCCTGGCCGACGTCGACGGCCACCGCGACCACCTCCTGGCCGGTCTCCGCCGCCAGCCAGCCGATGCAGACCGAGGTGTCGAGACCCCCGGAATAGGCCAGTACGATCCGATCGCTCACGATGCTTCCCTCGTCTGTGGTTCGGTCTTGAGTTTGGTGGGCTGTAGTTCGGTGGTATCTGATTCGCGTGCTGCTGCGGCCGGGATGGGTCCAGCGTGGGCTTTGCCCGCGCTCAGCTGCAGGAACTGCTCGGCGATGGCCGCACCGCCGTCGTGGGTGCGGGTGATCAACAAGATGGTGTCGTCACCAGCGATGGTGGCCAAGATGGACTCGCGCCCCAC
>DASQDG010000016.1:0-44729 GCA_035634295.1 Propionibacteriaceae bacterium
GGTGTTGTGTCGAAGGGGCAGACGGGACAGCACGCCAGCCGCTTCGAGCTGGCGCAGGCGTGTCGCAAGCATGTTCGTCGGCACACCGAGGTCGCGCTGCAGATCACCGTAACGCTGCGGCCCATCGAGCAGCCGCTCCACAATGAGCAGGGCCCACCGTGCTCCGACGATGTCGAGGGCCGCGGCGAGGTCGCTCACTCGCTCGGATCGGCGTCCGCCTTCATGCAGAACGGTGAGTAGTGGTAGCCGTCGGGGTCGTCGAATTGGCGCTGGTACATGAAGGGGTAGTCGTCGGTGTCACCGATTCGCCCGCCGGCGGCGCCGGCGCGTTCGGTGAGTTCGTCGACCGCCTGGCGGCTGCCCAGGTCGAACGAGACCGTGACCTTCGAGGGTGTCTGAGGTCCGCCGATCAGCTCCTCGACGCCCCCGCCGCTTGCGTACATCTCTTAGCTGCCGAGCATGACGTACTGCTCGGGCGCGATCGCGAAGCACGACACATTGTGATCTGACATCTCGGCGTTGAGAGTCCAGCCGAGAGCGGTGTAGAAGGCGGTCGCGCGCTCGACGCTCTCGACCGGGCAGGTGATAAAAAGGCTCATGGAGCCATACTTGCAAAATGCAAGTGGCTCGTCAAGGCGTCGTGGAGGACCGCTCGCCAGATCGCGCTTAGCGTCGCATTCACGCTCACGCGCTACGGTGCCTGTTCGAGGACAGCTCCGACGCGGCCGTCAAGCGCCTGGACGGGCTGATGAATCGGGGTGTCGGCCCCACCACCGATGACGTACCGAACCACCGCCAAGACTGATTGTGTGTCCCGCTGGTGTCCCCGGCGGCGGGAGGCGACGCCGACCGCACTGTCGATCCGAGTGAATGACATAGTCAACAGGACAATGGGTGGGTGGGCCTAAGTGGACTTGAACCACTGACCTCTGCCTTATCAGGGCAGCGCTCTAACCGTCTGAGCTATAGGCCCGTGCACGCATCGGGAGATCAAGTCCTGACGGCACAGAACGGCTAGGCTAGCCCATCGCGAGCGGCGCCTTCAAATCCGCTCAGTCCTCGGCGAGGGTGACCTCGAGGCCGCCCAGCATGGTCGCCGCCAGGTTGTAGAGGAAGGAGCCGAGCGTGGCCAGCGCGGTGAAGATCACTACGTCAAGGCAGGCGAGCAGGGCGGCCACACCCATCACCTTCTGGGTGTTGATGTATTCCTGGATGCGGAACGGTGTGGTGTCACCCGGGGTCGACACCACGCTCTTGACGATGTCGTTGACGGAGTCGAAGAGGCTGGAGGCGCCGATCACGGTCCACACCACATAGACCGCGACCACCAGCATGATCCCGGCGGCGATGGAGAACAGGAACGCGGTCTTCATCACCGACCACGGGTCCAATCGCGCCAGCCGCAGTCTGGCCTTGCGGGTCCGACGCGCCTGACCGGGCTTGGGCCGCGATACGTTCTCCTGATGACCGGCCTGAGCGGCGGGGCCAGCCGTCCCCGCCGGCACTGCCGGGATGATGGCGGTGTCGGTCATCGCCTCGCTGTGGGCGGAATCGCCTGGCGCTGCATGGCGCGCCTCGCCTGGCCGCCCCTCCCGCTCAGTGAGTCCCAAACGCTCCTTCATCAGTGCCGCCTTGGGTCTGGCCGGAGCCGGATCGCGCGTCGCCCCGTTCTTCTCCCACGGGCTCCGCTCTGCGCCTGCCGGTCGAGACCCGGTCGAACCGTTGCTGTCTGCACCTGTCGGACGAGGCCGCTGCTGCGACGGCGAAGGAACCGCTGTTGCGCCCGTACGGTTGCCCGGGCCAGCCTGGTGAGGCGTCCTACCGAGGGGATCGGGTCCCCGCGTGCCATCACTCACTGTCTTCCTCCTCGCCTGCAGCGCCATCGGGCGCTTCGTCGTACACATCCGCTACGTCGTCCAGCTCAGATCCGGCGACTGGGTCAGATCCGTCCGACACGTCCCCAGCCTCGGCGTCGGGAGCCTCACTACTCCCCAAGACTGACACAGTTGCCGCGTCGATCGCGGTCACGTCCTCGGCGGACACCTCGTCGTTGAGCCCGACGGCGGCCGCAGTCGCCTCTGGGTTGAGGGCGATCACCACCACCGAGTCGTCGTCGCGTACGCCCACGAACCGCACCCCCATGGTGTCACGGCCCTTGACCGCCACTTCGCTGACCGCACTTCGGGTGATCTGGCCGCTGGCCTTGATGGCGATCACCTCGTCGAGCTCGGCCACCACCAGCCCACCGACCAGAGAGCCACGGTCCTCGTTGAGCTTCATCGCCTTGATCCCGTAACCGCCACGACCCTGCTGGCGGTAGTCCGACACAGGGGTCCGCTTGGCGAACCCGCCGTCAGTGACGGTGAACACGAACCGGTCGTCCTCGGCCATCTCGGCGCCGATGATCGACATCGACAACAGGTCGTCGCCGGGCCGAAACTTCATCCCGGACACGCCCGAGGTGGCCCGCCCCATCGGGCGCAGCTGATGATCGTCGGCGGCGAACCGGATGGCCTGGCCCTTGCGGGACACCAGCAGCACGTCATCGTCGGCCGTGCACAGCCCGGCCCCGATCAGCTCGTCGTCGTCGTCACGGAAGTTGACCGCGATGATGCCGGCCATCCGTGGCGAGTCATAGAGCGACAGCTCGGTCTTCTTCACCAGACCTCGCTTGGTGGCCAGCAGCAGATAGGGGTAGGCCTCGTAGTCGCGGATCGCCAGCACCTGCGCGATCTCCTCCTCGGGCAGGAACGACAACAACCCGGCCACGTGCCCGCCGCGGGCGTCCCGCCCAGCCTCGGGCAGCTGCCACACCTTGGCCCGATAGACCCGGCCCTTGTTGGTGAAGAACAGGATCCAGTGGTGGTTGGTGGTGGCGAACAGATGCTCGACCTCGTCGTCGGTCCGCAGCGCGGCTCCCTTGACCCCGCGCCCGCCGCGGCGCTGCACCCGGTAGAGGTCGGTGTTGGTCCGCTTCGCGTATCCGCCGCGGGTGATGGTGACCACCACGTCGGAGTCTGGGATCAGGTCTTCGTTGGACAGGTCGCCGTCTGCGGAGATGATCTCGGTCCGCCGGTCGTCGCCGTATTTGTCTACTATTTCGGCCAGCTCGGTCGAGACGATGGTCCGCTGCCGCTGCGGCGAGGCCAGGATGTCCTTGAGATCGGCGATGATGCGCTCGAAGTCGGCCAGCTGGTCGATGATCCGCTGCCGCTCCAGTGCCGCCAGCCGCCGCAGCTGCATGTCGAGGATGGCGCCTGCTTGGACGTCGTCGATCTCCAGCAGCTCCTTGAGGCCCTCGCGCGCCTCCTCGGTATTCGGGCTCCGCCGGATGAGGGCGATCACCTCGTCGAGGGCGTCCAGCGCCTTGACCAAACCACGGTAGATGTGGGCGCGAGACTCGGCGTCGTCGAGCCGATACTGCGTACGACGCTGGATGACCTCGATCTGGTGGGCGATCCAGTAGGAGATGAACTGGTCGAGTCGCAGCGTCCGCGGCACGTCGTCGACCAACGCGAGCATGTTGCAGCCGAACGTGTCCTGCAGCTGGGTGTGCTTGTAGAGGTTGTTGAGCACCACCCGCGGCTGCGCGTCACGCTTGAGCACGATCACCAAGCGCTGGCCGGTCCGGGCCGAGGTGTCGTCGCGGATGTCGGCGATACCACTCAGCCGGCCGTTGTTCACCAGCTCGGCGATCTTCTCCGCCAGGTTGTCGGGGTTGACCATGTGCGGCAGCTCGTTGACCACCAGCAGGGCCCGTCCGGCCTTGTCCTCTTCGAGGTCGACCACGGCCCGAGTGATCACCGATCCGCGCCCGGTCCGATAGGCGTCCTCGATGCCCCGACGACCCACGATCAGCGCGCCATTGGGGAAGTCCGGGCCCTTGATCCGCTCGATCGCCGCCTCAAGCAGCTCCTCCGCACTGGCCTCGGGGTGCTCCAGCGCCCACTGCACCGCCGAGGCCACCTCCCGCAGGTTGTGGGTGGGGATGTTCGTGGCCATGCCGACCGCGATCCCGGTCGAGCCGTTGACCAGCAGGTTCGGGAACCGGCTGGGCAGCACGACCGGCTCCTGCTCCTTGCCGTCGTAGTTCGGCTTGAAGTCGACCGTGTTCTCGTTGATGTCGCGGACCATCTCCATGGCCAGCGGCGCCATCTTGCACTCCGTGTACCGCATGGCCGCGGCCTTGTCGTTGCCCGCCGAGCCGAAGTTGCCTTGTCCCGACACCAGCGGCGCCCGCATCACCCACGGCTGCGCCAGCCGGACGAGCGTGTCATAGATCGCGCCGTCGCCGTGCGGGTGATATTGACCCATCACCTCACCGACCACCCGGGCGCACTTGTTCCACCCGCGGTCTGGCCGGTAGCCGCCGTCGAACATCCCGTACAGGATCCGCCGGTGCACCGGCTTCAACCCATCCCGCACGTCCGGCAACGCCCGCCCAACGATGACGCTCATCGCGTAATCCAGGTAAGACTTCTGGATCTCGTCCTGCAGGTCGATCGGCTCCCGCCGATCCGTAACCGGTGGCAATTCAGTCATGGACAACTCCAGAAATCAGATGCGGCCGCAGGACGGCCATCGGTGTTGGGGCCGGACCGGCCCAGGTGATCAATCCGGTTCGCGACCGGTTCAGCCAAGGCGTCCCAAACCGATGGGCAGCGAGTGAGTGGTTGGGATCCTGGGGTCTTGCGCAGGGGCGTGGATGGGCCTGGCGGGAGCCCGACCGGAGCCCTAGCGGAGCGAGGGCGGATGGCTGCCCCAAGCAAGACCCCAGGACCCCACCCCAACCACTCGCGTACGCGAGCTCAGATGTCAAGGAACCGGACGTCTTTCGCGTTCCGCTGAATGAACGACCGGCGCTGGTCCACGTCCTCCCCCATCAAGATCGTGAACATCTCGTCCGCCCGCGCCGCATCGTCCAACGTCACCTGCAGCAGAATCCGGTTGTCCGGGTCCATCGTGGTGTCCCACAGCTGATCGGGGTTCATCTCCCCGAGCCCCTTGTAGCGCTGGATCGCGTTCTCCTTGGGCAGCCTCTTGCCGTTGTCTAAACCGTCGCGCAGCAGCGCGTCCCGCTCGGCGTCGCTGTAGGCCAGCTCGTGAGCGGAGTTCGACCACCCGATGCGGAACAGCGGCGGCTGAGCGAGGTAGACGTGGCCGGCCTCGATCAGTTGCCGCATAAAGCGGAACATCAGCGTCAGCAGCAGGGTACGGATGTGCGCCCCGTCCACATCGGCGTCAGCCATCATCACGATCTTGTGATAGCGCAGCTTCTCGATGTCGAAGTCGTCGTGCACGCCGGTGCCTAGTGCGGAGATGATCGCCTGGACCTCGTTGTTCTGCATGATCCGGTCGATCCGCGCCTTCTCGACGTTGAGGATCTTGCCGCGAATGGGCAGGATCGCCTGGATCCGCGGGTCGCGACCGCCCTTGGCCGAGCCTCCGGCCGAGTCGCCCTCAACGATGAACACCTCGCACTCGCGCGGGTCGGTGGACTGGCAGTCGCTGAGCTTGCCGGGCAGACCGCTGCGCCCGAGCAGGCCCTTGCGGTCGCGGGCGGCGTCGCGGGCCTTGCGGGCGGCGATGCGGGCAATGGCCGCCGACTGCCCCTTGCGGATGATCTGCTTGCCCTCGCTGGGGTTCTTCTCGAACCAGTCGCCCAGCTTGGAGTTGACCACCTGCTGCACGAACGACCGAGCCTCGGTGTTGCCGAGCTTGGTCTTGGTCTGGCCCTCGAACTGCGGCTCGGCCAGCTTGATCGAGATGATCGCCGTCAAACCTTCCCGGATATCGTCACCGGACAGCTTGTCCTCGGGCTTCTTGATCATGCCCCAGGTCTCTCCCCACTTGTTGGCGGTGTACGTCAGCGCCGCCCGGAAGCCCTCCTCGTGAGTGCCGCCCTCGTGAGTGTTGATGGTGTTGGCAAAAGTGTGCACCGACTCCGAATAGGAGGTGTTCCACTGCATCGCCACCTCGAGGCTGGCACCGGACTCCGGGCGCTCTGCCTCCACGGCGATAACCGAGCCGTGCACCGGCTCCTTGCTGCCGTTGAGGTATTTGACGTAGTCGATCAGACCGTCGGTGAAGCAGAAGGTGCGCGTCGGCGTGGTGCCGTCGTCCTCGAGGTGGTCGGGTCGCTCATCGGTGATGCTGATGGTCAGACCCTTGTTGAGGAAGGCCATCTCCCGCAGCCGGGTCGCCAGCGTGTCGAAGCTGTAGACCGTGGCCTCGAAGATGTCCGGGCTGGCATAGAAGGTCACCGTGGTGCCGGTGGCCTCGCTCTCCTCCAGCCGCTGCAGCGGTGCATCCGGCTTGCCGAGGGAAAAGTCCTGGCTCCAGCGGTATCCGTCACGATGGACCTCGACGTTGAGCCGGGTCGAGAGCGCGTTGACCACAGACACGCCAACTCCGTGCAGGCCGCCGGACACCTTGTATCCGCCGTTGCCGAACTTGCCTCCCGCGTGCAGCACCGTGAGCGCGACGGTGACGGCCGGGATGCCCTCGGTGGGGTGCAGCTTGACCGGGATTCCACGCCCGTTGTCCGTCACGCGGATGCCTCCCTCGGGCAGGATCTGCACGGCGATGGTGTCGCAGAAACCGGCGAGCGCCTCGTCGACCGCGTTGTCCACGACCTCCTGCACGAGGTGGTGTAGGCCCCGGTCACCGGTCGAGCCGATATACATCCCCGGGCGCTTGCGGACAGCGTCCAGCCCTTCCAAGACGGTGATGTCCCCCGAGTCGTAGGCGCCGGGAGTGTGGTCGTAGTTGGTCGCGGCGTCGGCGTCCAGCGCGATGCCGCCGTCGGCCGGCACGCCGTCGGAGGACAACACGGCGGGCGCGATGGTGCTCGAGCCCGGCTCGGCGGACGGCGGCGGCGCTGAGCCCAGGTCTGGAAGCGAGGAGGGGTCAGAGGACAGCGGGCTCTGGTCAACCGGGCGGTCGAACTCGCCGGGGGATTCCGGGTCGAACGACTGGTCGTCCTCGGGCGTGGAGATGGGGTCCGTCACCGCTGTGGGGCTCCTGTCACACGTGCGCCGCCAGATCTCGCCCACGTACGCATCGACGTCGCAGGGAGCCGGCGGCACTGGTTGGCACCAGGTCGAAACTGCGCTCCCGCTGAGACTGCCCCGCTCAAGACGTTTGTTGAGGCGGTCCCGTTAACAGTCCCGTTGAAGCAAGTTCGACCGTTTGGCTGTACGTCCATCTTAGCGCGGCATTGCCCGAGAACGGGTATTCTGCGGGGCCGCTGTGGACGACAGATTGCCTATTCTAGCCGTTTGAAGCCACTTCTGTGCCGTTGCAGGGGCCGGACACGACTCCCGATACGCACCCGAGGGTTGCTAGGGCCTCCTGAGGCCGCCACGCACTGCCGTCGGGTTGCCAATCCGGGGGGAGAAAGTGGGCCGGGGTTCTTGAACCCGTGTCCGGGTCGCGCCCGCGGTCGGTCCCAGGAACGACAACCAGCTTGCACGGCCGGTCTCGAACACGAGATGCAGATCTCGTTGCCCAAGGACGTTGACGCCGCGCATCGGAAGCTTTGTCAACCCCAGAGCGGGCGAACCGCCACCTGCGACAGGCAGCAGTCGCCGGCAAACGACCCGGGTCAGCGCCACCTGTCAGGCGGCCGTCGGCCCATCAGGTGGTGGTGCTCTGCCCGCTGCTGCTGACCTGGTCGGACTTCGCCGCACCGGCCTCCAGCGAGTCGCCCGCCGGCAGCTCGTTGTGCCCGCCAAACTGCTGCCGCATCGCCGAAAGCACCTGGTTGGCGAAGTGATCCTCGTCGCGGGAGGCGAACCGCTCGAACAAGGAGGAAGCCAGCACGGGCACCGGTACGCCGATGTCGATGGCGGCCTTGACCGTCCAGCGGCCCTCACCAGAGTCCGAGACGCGACCGGCCAGGCCATCTAGCTTGGGGTTGGCCTGGAGTGCCGCGGCGGTCAGGTCGAGCAGCCAGGAGGAGATCACCGAACCGCGTCGCCAGAGCTCGGTCACCTTGGCGGTGTCCACGTTGAACTGGTAGAACTCCGGCTCCTCCAGCGGCGCGACCTCGGCCGAGTGCTCACCGGAGGTGATTCCGGCGTCGGCATTGTGCAGGATGTTGAGGCCCTCAGCGAAGGCGGCCATGATCCCGTACTCGATGCCGTTGTGGACCATCTTGACGAAGTGACCGGCGCCCGACGGCCCGCAGTGCAGGTAGCCCTGCTCCTCTTGGGCGAGCTCGCCTTCCCGGCCGGGGGTCCGCTCGATCTCACCCGGCCCAGGTGCGATGGTCTTCAAGATGGGCTCGATGGTGCTGATGGCCGATTCGTCACCACCCACCATCAGGCAGTAGCCACGCTCCAGGCCGAACACACCGCCGCTGGTGCCGATGTCGACATAGTGGATGCCCTGCTCGCGCAGCTTCGCCGCGCGCCGCACGTCGTCGCGGTAGTTGGAGTTGCCGCCGTCGATGATGATGTCGCCCTCGTCCAGAAGTGCAGCCAGCTGCTCGACGGTGCGACCGGTGATGCCGGCCGGGATCATCACCCAGCACACCCGAGGCTGGGTGAGCTTGGTAACGAACTCCTCCATCGTCGGCGCTCCGGTCGCGCCCTCGCCCTCGAGCGTCTTGACTGAATCGGGGCTGACGTCATAGACCACGCAGTCGTGCCCGTCGCGCATCAGACGCCGCACGATGTTGGCACCCATTCGGCCGAGACCGATCATCCCCAACTGCATCCAGAACTCCCATCACCGGGGCAAGCCAGGCGCCCGCCGAGCCAGAACATAACAGAGCGCCCGTGCTGCCCGATAGGGCTGGACAGACCTGTGTCGGAGGTGACCGAGATCAGCCGTAGGTGTCGCGGGGGCCTCGCCCGTCGCGCACCGACAGCCGGCCCTTCTTCCACGAAGGAGCGTCGGGGCCGAGGATCTTGACCTGCCGTACGGTGCCGCTGCCCAGCTTGTGGTTGAGGATGGCCACCAGCTGCGGCGCCATGGCGCGCAGGGAGGCGGCCCAGACAGTCGAGTCCGTCCGCACTGTCAGCACGCCGTCGGTATAGGACTCGGGATGCGAGTGGTCGGCGTTGGTAATGCCGACCAGCACCGGCCACCGGCCCAGCAGGGTGTGCACGTTGAGGTCGGTCGACCACCCTTTGGTCTCGACCAGCCGCTCCATCGCCTGGCGCAGCAGTTGAGGGTCACGATCGTCAGGCCGCGAACCGGATGACTGCGGCTCGGTGGCCTGTCGGGGTCGCGTCTTGCGGCGGCGACTCGACGTGCCGACCGACCTGGCAATCTCGCGGGCCAGGTCAAGCCCGGTGGGCTCGTGTGCCGTCTGCTCCAGATCGGGGTCTTCGGGGGTTCGCTCAGTCATCGGCGGTCACCGCCTGATCGGCGACCCGGAACCGTCGCCCACGCAAGGACTCCGGCACGTCAGCACCCACTGCAGCGGTGACCAAGACCTGCTCGGCCGCACTGACCCCACCGGCCAGCCGTTCGCGGCGGGTGACGTCCAGCTCGGCGAACACGTCGTCGAGGACCAGCACCGGCTCCACGCCGTCGGAGCGGAGTAGGTGGAAGCTGCCCAGCTTGAGGGCCAGCGCGAAGGACCAGGACTCCCCGTGGCTGGCGTAGCCCTTGGCCGGCAGTGTGCCCAGGGACAGGGTCACGTCGTCTCGGTGCGGTCCGACCAGGGAGACCCCACGCTGGATCTCCTCCGAGCGCCGCTGACGCATGGCCTCGAGCAGCAGCTCGGTCAGCTCGTCGCGCGGAGTCTGGTGGTGCTGATCCGCCTCGGCCAGCGGCAGCCCGGTCTTGTAATCGGCGGCCGCGTCGTTGTTGCTGGGGGCGATGTCGGCGTAGGCCTTGCTGGTGTGCGGCATCAGGTCGGACAAGGTGGCCAGCCGAGACTGCAGGATCTCGCCGCCGACCCGGGCCAGATGGGCGTCCCAGACGTCGAGAGTTGCCGCGGCGTCCGACGCCGAACCTGCGCTGCGGACCCGGCCAGTGAGCGATTTCAGCAGCGTGTTCCGCTGTCGCAGCACCCGTTCGTAGTCGGCGCGGACCGCCGCCATCCGCGGCCACCGCGACATCGCCAGGTCATCGAGGAACCGGCGCCGCTCGCTGGGATCGCCCTTGACCAAGGCCAGGTCGTCGGGCGAAAAGACGACCGTCCGCAGCACGCCGACGATCTCGCGGGCCCGCGGCAACGGCGACCGATTGAGCTTGGCCCGGTTGGCCTTGCCCGGCGTCACCTCCACCTCGAGCTGCAACTGCCGCAGGTCGTCCAACCCGGCCTGCACCCGCGCCCGCAGGACCGCCCGCTCGGCTCCGGCCCGGACCAGCGGCAGGTCCGAGGCCACCCGGTGCGAGGACAATGTCGACAGGTATTCGACCCCCTCCACGAGATTGGTCTTCCCCTGCCCGTTGGCCCCGACAAAGGTCGTCACCCCCGCCGCCAACGCCACATCTACCCCCGCGTACGACCGAAAATCAGTCAGCTGCAGGTGGTCGACGAACACACCCGCACTCTAGCCCCAGCCACCCCAACCCAGCCCGTGGTGAACGGCAGACCGAGCCGGCGCAGAAGCCGCGGCGAAGGGGCGGATGGTTGCCTCAGCCCAGCACCCCCTGGCCCACCAGCAGACGACACCAAAGGGAACTAGGTCGGCAGCCGCATCAGCATGATCACGTGCCGGTAGTCAGTCAGCGGTTCACCGTCGAGGTCCGCCAGCCCCATCATCAGGCACGGCTTGCTCGGCGCCGTGAACGCGAAGTTGACGTACGGAGTGTCGAACACACTCAGCGCGTCCAGCAGGTACGTCGGGTTGAAGCCTGCAGCGGTGACCGCGAGGTCGCCACCTCCGGGTTGATCGACGGTCGCCTCGATCGACTCCGACGCGTGAGCCTGGTCACCGGTGGCCGCTTCCAGGGTCACGTAGCCCTCACCGATCAGCATCCGTAGCGACGTGTTGCGTTCAGCCACCAGCGCGACCCGTTTGGCGGCCGCGATCGCCTCGCTCGTGCTGACTCGTACGGTCATCACGGCCGTGGTGTTCATGATGTGCCGGACCTTGGGAAACTCCCCGTCGAGCAGCCGCGTGGTGGTCTGGCGCTGGCCCGCCGCCCCGTCGCCCACGAACCCGATGATGCCGTCGCCGGCGGAACCGCTGGCCAGGCTGAGGGTGACTTGCTCGCCGGCAGTCATCGACTTCGCCGTCTCGGCCAGCACCCGGGCAGGGACCAAGGCGGTGGCTGAGGCCTGGGTCGAGCCGGGGTTCCAGGTGAGCTCCTTCAGGGCCATCCGATAGCGGTCGGTGGCGAGCAGTGACACCGTGTCCCCCTCGATCTCGATCCGGATCCCGGTGAAGACGGGCAGCAGCTCGTCGCGCCCGGCGGCCACGACCACTTGACCGACCGCCTGCGCGAAGGCGGCGCTGGGCACCGCGCCGGTGGCTTCGGGCATGTCCGGCAAGGTCGGATAGTCAGCGACGGGCAGCGTCTGCAGGGTGAACCTGGCGCTGCCGCAGACCAGCTCCATCCGGGAGTCGCTGGCGCTGATGTCCACCGGTTTGGCCGGCAGGCTGCGGCTGATATCGGCCAGCAGCCGCCCAGAGATCAGGGCCTCCCCCTCGTCGGCCACCTGCCCCCGCACCGTGATCTGCGCCGAAGTCTCATAGTCGAAGCTCGAGAACGTGATCCCTCGGGAGTCGGCACGCACCAGCAGCCCCGCCAGGATGGGCACACTGGGTCGCGTCGGCAGGCTTCGCGCGGCCCATTGCACCGCCTCAGCCAAGACGTCGCGCTCCAGCTGGATTTTCACTGTGCCTCCTTCGACAAGCTCAGGACGTGTCGTCGAAGTCTCAGCCGGATCTCCGACCGAGCGGCGCACACGTCCTCGTAGGCCGCACCTCTGTTCGTAGGCGCGCGACGATCATAGGGGAACAGACGCCGCGGAGGCAGGCCAGTACGCGTCATGCCCGCTCGCCTGGGAGCAACTGCCGAAGGTCGTCGGCGGCCGTCATCACCTCGTCCTGCAAGGGCCCGATGCGCTCCATTCCTTCCGGCATCGTCGACGTGAAGACGGGCCGCACTTCGAAGACCAGGTCGAGGACGGCCGCTCGGGTCAGCGGTCCCTGTCGCAACGCCATGGCCTCACCGGCCAAGCGGTTGTACTCGTTCACCCGCGCCCGCCAGCCAGGGTTGTCCATCGACTGCTCCTCGCGCATCTCAGCTGCCAGGGCGTCCAATGCCGCTTCCAGCCTGCTCAACTGCGCCTTGCGTCGTTCGCTGTCAAGGGTGACCTCGACATCGGTCGCCTCGCTCTCGCCGCGCCCGAACATCTTCTTGAACAAGCTCACTGCGTCTCCTTCGGATCTGCCGGCTGGGCCGTCGCTCGTGTGCCACCGTAGTTCTGAACGGTGATCGCTCGCACCCCCGACGGCGGCTTATCCACACCCCGTCGTTGGGCTGGATGAAGTCCTTGAAGGAGACAGGTAACTACTCGTCGTAGTCGTAGGTGCTGTGGACACTGGGGACAAGTGGTGTTCGGCCTGCTCAGCGACCGCTTGAAGGCGAAGCGCAGCTGTGCACAGGCTCAAATCACACGGGGAGTATCTGTGTGGCCGCTACCCCGGTTGGAGAGTTGTCCCCCCCTCGAGCGGCAAATGGGGACCGCCCTCCACAGTTACCCACACCTTTGTCCCCAGCTGTGGTCAGCGTGTTATCCGACCGTTGCGCAGCAAATTTGGCTAATGCTCGTTGGCTTGTTGTTTGATGCGGTTGGTGAGTTCGGTGACCTGGTTGAAGACGCTGCGCCGTTCTGCCATCAAGGTGCGTATCTTCCGGTTGGCGTGCATCACCGTCGTGTGGTCACGTCCGCCGAACTGCTGTCCAATCTTCGGCAGCGACAGGTCGGTCAGCTCACGACACAGATACATGGCGATTTGACGCGCCGTCACCAACATGTGCGTACGGCTCTGGCCACACAGGTCGTCAATGGTCAGTGAGAAGTAGGCCGCGGTCTGCGCCATGATCATGCCGCTGGTGATTTGGGTGTCGCCGACTTCGGGAATGAGGTCCTTGAGTACGATCTCGGCCAAGGACATGTCGACCTGTTGGCGGTTCAGGCTGGCGAAAGCCGTCACCCGGATCAACGCCCCCTCCAGCTCGCGGATGTTGGTCTGGATCTTGCTGGCGATGAACTCCAGCACGTCCGGACCGGCCGTCAGCCGTTCCTGCGCTGCCTTTTTGCGAAGGATCGCGATTCGGGTCTCGAGGTCCGGTGGCTGGACGTCGGTGATCAGGCCCCAACCGAAGCGGCTGCGCAGCCTGGGCTCCAGGTTCTCCAGGAGTTTGGGAGGCCGATCCGAGGTCATCACGATTTGTTTCTGCGCATTGTGCAGAGTGTTGAACGTGTGGAAGAACTCCTCCTGCGTCTGCTCCTTGCCCTCCAGGAACTGGATGTCGTCGATCAGCAGAACGTCGATGTCGCGATAACGCCGCCGGAACTCGGCGCCCTTGTTCTGGCTGATGGCGTTGATGAAGTCGTTGGTCAACTCCTCGGTGGACACATACCGCACGCGCACGCGTCCCGAATAGTTGCGTACGTAGTGCCCCAACGCGTGCAGCAAATGGGTCTTGCCAAGCCCGGACTCGCCATAGATCGTCAGCGGGTTGTACGACTTGCCCGGGTTCTCTGCCACTGCCACGGCGGCGGCGTGGGCAAACCTGTTGGAACTGCCGATGACGAAGGTTTCAAAGGAGTACTTGGAGTTGAGGCGGGCTTCGGTTTCGCGACGCGGTCGACCGTCGGGCGATCCGGAATCGGCCCTTGCTGTCGGGTCGTCGCCGGCCGACGGACCGCGAAAGCGCAGGTCCCCGCGGTTGGTGTCGCCGTGCTGGAAGTCCAGGTAGTTCTCGGATCGGTCGCGATCCCGGCTGCCGGCGTAATCAGCGTCGGCGCCACGGGAGCCGTCGGCTCCGCCCGCCGCATGATCGCCGTTGCTGTGGGCCACGTTGTTGCCGGTTGCTCGATTCACTTCCGAGTTGTCGTGGCTGGAGGCTGAGTCGTCGAAGCCGCTCAGCGAGAGGGTGTCGTCGACGATCACCGCGAACTGCACCTGCCGCTGGAAGAATGCGGTCAGCATGGCTTCGATGTCTGACCGGAACCGGCCCTCGAGCTGATTGCGGGTGAAGGTATTGGGGACGGCGACCATCAGGGCGTCTTGGTGCAGGGCGATGGGCCGGGCGATATCGAGCCAGCGCCTCAGCTCCGGCGCGGCCGCGGAGTACAGGTGCTCCCAGGCGAGCTTCGTGGAGTCCGACGCACTCTCCGGTGGTTCGCTCACTCGTTCTCCGCACACAATCTGTGACAATCACCAGACCCTCGAGCCGAACTCGACGGTGCGCTGCGTCAGGGTGAATGGGCCTTCGTTCTGGTGGCGTGCCTGGAGCCACACCCTAGTGCTCCACACACTTATCCACACCTTGTGCATGGTTCCCGACCGTCACCGAAGACACCGGCGGGAAGCAGTCCACGCTGCCCTCGTCGAGTAGTTCGTGAGAGGCCAGCGGCGACGCTAGCAACACCGCTGCGGCTTCTGCAACCCCGTGGAGCAAACAACTCGGGTGGCCTGCGCCACCAGAGACTCTGGCGCGCCGGTGCTGCGTGGACCGCTGGCCGAACCGCGGTCCACGCGCCGCGCTCATCGGCCGCGCTAGGTTTGACCCAGTGCTCGGTGCCCCGTACCGTTAGTGGGTCGCTGATCTATTTGGCGCCCTGTTGTTGACCGCCCAGGGGCGAAGCACTCGTCGCCTCCAAGATGTGGGAGCTCTCCCGTGACCAAGCGCACTTTCCAGCCCAGCAACCGGCGTCGCAGCCGCACTCACGGCTTCCGTCTGCGGATGCGGACTCGAGCCGGGCGCTCCATTCTCGCCGCTCGTCGGCGCAAGGGCCGCGCCTCCCTGTCTGCCTAACCCGCCACTTCTGTCCGACCTCCCGCCCGTCCTGCCAACCCGTACTGAGAGGCCCGCTGTGCTCCCTCGGACCGCCAGAATGCGGAGCCCGCAGGAGTTTCGGCACGTCGTACGGCAAGGAGCGCGGACTGGACGGTCGACGCTCGTCGTTCACGCCGCGGCTACCAGCGCAGCTGACGGAGTCAAGGTGGGCTTCGTGGTGCCCAAGGCGGTGGGCAACGCGGTGATGCGCAATCGTGTCCGCCGCCGCCTGCGCCATCTGGTCCTTGGTCAGCTCGCCGCGACGCCGCTCGGCACGGCCGTGGTGGTGAGGGCCCTGCCCCCGGCCGCGAGCCGCCCGGCTGAGCTGCCTGCGGACTTCGTGGCCGCTTGGGGAAAGACGCTGCAGCGGCTCCATCGACGCTCCACCAGCCAGAGCCCTGCAGCCTCCTCGTCGCTGTGAAGTATTTGCTAGTGGGACTGCTGCATGCCTGGCGCCTGCTGATCAGTCCCCTGTACGGCAACGTCTGCCGCTACTACCCCAGCTGCTCGGCCTATGCGCTGCGCGCCGTCTCCTACCACGGCGCCGTCAAGGGTTCGTGGCTGACGGTCCGGCGTCTGCTTTCCTGCCACCCCTGGGCGGCCGGCGGCTACGACCCGGTCAGGGGCACCCCTGAATTCGACGAGGAGATGCGCGAACGGCGGGCCGCAGCGGCCACAATGGGGGCAGTGCCCGGGCGCAGCGCGCCAGCTGACGGGTGCACCGGGCATGGACATCGAGAGCACGAGGAAGTAGTAGCGGTGGCACACAGAGAAGGTGGAAAGTGACAGGCTTGTTGCCGATGCTGGTGGGAATGAGCATCTGGGATCCCTTCATCTACGTAGGCAGCGCCATCATGACGCCGCTCTACTGGGTGGTCTCCGGCCTGTTGGTGCTGTTCCACCGGGTGTGGTCGCCGCTGCTCGGTGTGGACAGCGGCTGGACGTGGTCGCTGTCAATCGTCTGTCTCACCGTGATCATCCGGGTGGCCCTGATTCCGCTTTTCGTCAAGCAGATCAAGTCCTCGCGTGCGATGCAGATGCTGCAGCCGAAAGTGCGCGAACTGCAGAAGAAGTATGGCCATGACCGGGAGAAGCTCGGTCAAGAGACCATGAAGCTCTACAAGGAGCACAACGCCAACCCCCTGTCGTCGTGCCTCCCGCTGCTGCTGCAGATGCCGATCTTCCTGGCCCTGTTTCGCGTGCTGGACGGCGCGGCCCGCGACATCGCCCGCGGACACTGGCTCAAGATCCATCCTGAGCTCCTGTCCTCGCTCAACGACGCGACGATCTTCGGTGCCCGGATCTCCGACACCTTCATCAAGGCGGGCTTCGCGAGCGGTATCAACAGCATTCATGTGGTCACCATCGTGTTGATCTTGGCCATGACGGCCACGCTATTCGTCACCCAGCTTCAGCTGATGCGCAAGAACATGCCGCCCGAGGCGCTGACCGGCCCGTTCGCGCAGCAGCAGAAGATCATGCTTTATCTGTTCCCCATCTTCTTCGCCATCGGCGGCATCAACTTCCCGGTCGGTGTGCTGATTTACTGGTTCGCCTCGAACCTGTGGACCATGGGCCAGCAGTTCTACGTCATCCGGCGCAACCCGGCGCCCGGCACCCCGGCGTACGACGCCTGGGAGGCTCGGAAGATGTCCAAGGGCCCAGCCCTGGCGGTCGCGAACGGACGGGCGGCCGAGCCCGTGGAACAGCCCGAGCCGGCGGCACCGCCGCGGGTGGTACGACAGCAGCCCCGGAAGCAGACCCGGTCCCAACGCCGGAGTTGACCTGCGCCGACCCAGACGTGTCGAGCCAGCCAAAGCCCTGCTCTAGTGCTGAGCGAGATGCTTAACCGGAGCAAGTTCCATCCACACTGCAGCTGACGACCGGCGCAGGTGTTCGAGCGAGGCAACCCGAGCCTCGAAGGAGGATGTCGTGAGCGACGCACGCGACCAGTCAACACATCTGGATTCGTCCGAGACGCCCGAGGAGCCGGCAGGGGCCTCAGCGCCTGCCGAGCGGTCGTCCCAAGAGACCCGGGTGCGCAGCGCGGACAGTCGAGCCGGAGGTGGCGCGCAACCAGTCGCATTACCGGACGTCGACGGGACCGACGCGGAGAGCGCCGACAGCGTGGACGATGCCGACAGCGTGGACGATGTGGAGAACACCCTCGAAGGCGAGGCGGAGATCGCCGCCGACTACCTCGAGGAGCTTCTGGACATTGCTGACCTCGATGGTGACATCGACACCTACATCGAGGGCGATCGGGCGCACGTGTCCATCGTCAGCGAGTCCACTGTGCTGGTCGGCGACCGAGGCGAGGTGCTTGACGCTCTTCAGGAGCTCACGCGACTCGCGGTAATGACTGAGACCGGTGACCGGAGCCGGCTAATGCTGGACGTGGCCGGTTTCCGCGAACGCCGTCGCGAGCAGTTGCTGTCCGCCGCGGGCAAGGCCATCGAGCAGGTCAAGAGCTCCAATGCGGCGGTGCCGATGCCCGCGATGAACCCGTTCGAGCGCAAGATTGTGCACGACGCCGTGGCGGCTGCCGGGCTGTCCAGCGCCTCTGAAGGTGACGAGCCCGACCGGCACGTCGTGGTGCAGCCTCGGGCGTGACTGACCCGGCTGCTGAGCTGTTCGGCGATCACTTCCCCCTCGTCAGCCGCTACGTCGAGCTGCTCGCCACTCGAGGTCTGGAGTGGGGGCTGATCGGCCCGCGTGAGGTTGATCGGTTGTGGGAGCGTCACATCCTGAACTCGGTCGCGCTGCACGAGCTGATTCCCCTCGGGGCGTCGGTGGCCGACGTTGGCAGCGGGGCGGGGCTCCCCGGAATACCTCTAGCGGTCCTGCGACCCGATCTCCAGGTGACACTGATTGAGCCCCTGCTCCGACGCAGCACGTTTCTTACCCAGGCTGTGGATGGCCTGGGGATAACTGGTCGAATCCGTGTGATGAGGTCTCGGGCTGAAGACCACCGGGAGACCTACGACGTCGTCGTGTCGCGGGCCCTCGCACCCCTCCCACGGCTGGTGGCCTGGTGTGACCCACTCCGGGAACCCCGAGGACTGATCCTGGCCCTCAAGGGCCGGTCTGCCAACGATGAGGTCCGCGCCGCCGCCCGACTGCTGACCGAGCACCACCTGTCAGCGACGGTGTTGAGTGTCAGGGCGCACTTGGCGGCCGAGCCGACAACCGTTATTCGGCTGACCGCCGGCTGACCGCCACTGGGGCCTAGTGATCGGAACTCCTGGCCACGGGCTCGGCGAGGCTGCGGCGATCTGTCAGTGCCGGTGCGTAGCGTGACCTCTCGTGACACACCAGCAGGGAAACGGCTCGTCCGGCGGTGGACCGACGGGCGACCGGGTGACGGTCGGCCTTGGTTGGCCACGCGACGTCCGCTGGTCAGCAGGGTTGGGCTGGCCCGTTTCACGTGAAACATCAACGCCGCTGCGGCTGGCTCTCGGTGAGACCACATGCAGAGAGACGACGAGGCGTGAGACCGATAGCAGTGGGACCACACGTGCATCCGAAGCATCGGCACAGTCACACGTCACATCATCGGCAAGCCCGAACACATCGTCGGCAAGCTCGAACGCCAGCGCAATACCGCATGGTGATCGAGCGTCCCATCATCCCCCGACGGCCGCTCGGGCCGACGGCGTTGGCGTGGCGGTGCTGGAGCGGGCGGCCGAGCGGCCTCGAGCACCAGGTCCACGCCGAGCGCGCTTCGACCAGGAAGAGTTCGCACCACTGACGACCGTGGAAGAGCGACCGGCCGCACTTAGCGTTTCACGTGAAACACCGCCAGGACTCCCCCGCCCTGCGGCGACCCGGACCTTTGTCGTAGCCAACCAGAAGGGCGGTGTGGGGAAGACCACCTCCGTGGTGAACCTCGCGGCAGCACTGGCACAGGGCGGGTTGTCGGTGCTGGTGGTCGACCTCGACCCCCAGGGAAACGCGTCAACGGCTCTAGGTGTGGAGCACGGAGTCGGCACCCCCGGGACGTACGAGGTGCTGATCGCCGGCCGCAGCATCGCCGACCTGGTGGTCGCCTCTACCGAGGCGCCGGGTTTGATGGTCCTGCCCGCGACCATCGACCTCGCCGGGGCGGAGATCGAACTGGTATCGGTCGTCGCCCGGGAAAACCGCCTGCTGCGCGCGCTGACCGCTTACCTGGCCGGGCGTCCGGTGGACTACGTGTTGCTGGACTGTCCTCCCTCGCTCGGTCTTCTGACCCTGAACGCCCTGGTGGCGGCCACCGAGATCTTGATCCCCATCCAATGCGAGTACTACGCACTCGAAGGCGTGTCCCAGCTGATGCGCACCATCAACCTCGTCAAGGGTGAGCTGAACAGCCGGCTGCAGGTCAGCACCGTGCTGCTGACCATGTTCGACGCCCGCACCCGGTTGGCCGCGCAGGTGGCCGAGGAGGTGCGCGCGCACTTTGAAGCCGAGACGCTGCCCACGGTGATCCCCCGTTCGGTGCGCATCTCCGAGGCGCCAAGCTATGGCCAGACCGTGCTGACCTACCACCCAGAGTCGGCGGGAGCAGTGTCCTATCTGCACGCCGCCCAAGAGATCGCGCGCCGCGGCGCCGCCCAGGAGGCATCGTGAGCGTACAGGCCGAACGTCGCGGACTAGGTCGCGGATTGGGGGAGCTGTTCCAGCGGACTGACGGCGTCAACCACGCCCAGATCGGCCCGAGTTCGGCGGCCGAGCAGCCCGTGCCTCAGGGGTCCTACTTCGCCAACATTCCCGTCACCGCGATCACGCCGAACCCGAAGCAGCCGCGCACTGTGTTCGACGAGGAAGCGCTGAGTGAGCTGGTCGCGTCGATCACTGAAGTTGGGCTGCTGCAGCCGATAGTGGTGCGACCGCTGGGGGGAGAGCGCTTCGAGCTGGTGATGGGCGAGCGTCGGTGGCGAGCAGCGCAGCTGGCCGACCTGTCAACGATCCCCGCGATCGTCCGCGAAACCGGCGATGAGGACCTGTTGCGCGACGCGCTGCTGGAGAACCTGCACCGTGCACAGCTCAATCCGCTTGAGGAGGCGGCGGCTTACCAGCAGATGCTGGACGACTTCGGTTGTACCCAGGAAGAGCTGTCAGTCCGGGTCAGGCGCTCCCGTCCGCAGATTTCGAACACCATCCGGCTGCTGCGCCTGCCGCCGACGGTGCAGCGACGGGTGGCGGCTGGCGTGCTGAGCGCCGGCCACGCCCGGGCACTTCTGGTGTTGGATGACCAGGCGGGTCAGGAGAGGTTGGCCCAGCGTGTGGTCGCCGAGGGACTGTCGGTGCGCGCACTTGAAGAATTGGTCACCTTGGGTGAGACCGGTTCGGCCAGTCACCGGCCGCGCAGGCCGGTCATCGGCACAGGTGCGGGAGGCGGGGAGTTGGCTCAGCGGCTGTCCGACCACTTCGACACTCGGGTACGCGTAGAGGTGGGCAAGGCCAAGGGACGGATCACCATCGAGTTCGCCTCCAGCGAAGACCTGGACCGCATCATGGCCGTGATGGGGGTGAGTCGGTCCCTGCCCGACGGCTGAGCGCGGCTGCCCAGCAGGGTTGTCGCCGTCGATTGTGTTGCTACAATAGCTTCGCTTGTCGCGGCTCTAGTCGCGAGGGCTCAGCTCGGGCGAAGCGGCTGTGGGTGTCAGCGTGGGCTCGCCGGGGCGAAGTCCTAGCTTGTTGCGGACGTCGCGGGTCGCCGAGCGCTCAGCTACGAATGACAAGAACGGCACAGTGCCAGCCAGTGCGATCGCGAGCAGCCGCCCCCAACTCCAGTTTGCACGGCGGCCAACATCGACGGCAGTGATGAGCAGCAGCATGTAGAGGTATCCGTGCGGAATGGCCGTCCAGGTGACCACCGTTCCGTTCCCGTACAGGTACTTCATCGGGAGCCCGACACAGACCAGAATCACGAGGAGACAGCCGACCGTGTAGGCCATGATCCGGTAGCGAAGCAGGGCAGAGCGCATACCCAGCAGCCTATGTCGCGCTGCTGGGCAGCACTTCGTCATAGGTGTCGGCCACGGGGAGGGACTGACGGCGCAGGTCACGGACGATCCTGACGGCCATGGCCACCGTGAACGCCGCGAACACCCACCACTGGTACGCGTAGGCCAGGTTGCGCAGTCTGCCCCGGGCTTCGGGCAGGTTCAGCGGCGCCGGTGTCAGCTGCTGAGCACCAGCGTCCGAGGCGGACAGGGTCAGATAGGCCGCAACGAGCGGACCGGGCCAGCGCTGCGCCAGGACCGGCAGTCGGACCGCGTCGATCTGGCCAGCTGGGGTCGCCACCGGAGGTGCGTTGTCCTCCGAAGGCAGCAGCACTCCCACCTGCGTGAAGACTCCTGCGGGTGGCGTGGGCGCGCTCGGCTGGGTCACGATGCCCCGCACCACCGCCACGATGCTCCCGTCGGGTTGCCGCAGACCCGACAACACCCGATAGTGGCTCACGGGTGATCCGACTGGCACCAGCAGCTGCAGGTCGGGGTCGTACCGGCCCTGGGCCCGCACCGAGCGACCGAAGCCTTGACGAACAGCCGACCCGGCCGGCGCCACCTCGCGGAGCTCCAGCGGCGGCGCTGCGGCGCGAGCCTCGGCGCTCTGGTTGCCGGAGGCCCGGTAGGCCTCCAGTTGCCAGTTGCCCAGCAGCACCATCACGGCGGCCACTCCCAGGCCCACCACCACGACCAGGACCTGTTTGAGGACCGTCACGCCCGGACCGGCGTGGGGCCCGGCGCGGTCACCCGGCCACCGCGCAGGGCGGCCATCCGGACCAGATCGGCACACATCTTGCCTAAACTCCAGCCTGCCGCCTCGATCGCCAGCGGCACGGCCGACGTTTCGGTCATGCCCGGCGCCACGTTCACCTCGAGGAACACCGGCTGGCCATCGCCCCCGACGATCATGTCGGTGCGCGAGAGGTCGGCCATACCCAGCACCCGGTGAACCGCCAGCGCCACCTCAGCACACCGCGACGCCACGTCGTCGGTCACCTCAGCCGGGCACAAGAAGCGGGTCTCGCCGGCGGTGTAGCGGGCGCTGTAGTCATAGACGCCCGAGTCCGGGCGGATCTCGACCGCCGGCAGTGCCACCGGTCCGGCTCCCCGGTCGACCACGGCGACGGTCACCTCGGTGCCTTCGATGAAGCGCTCGACCACGGCGACCGGACCGTAGGCGAAGGCGCCGACCATCGCCGCTGGGAGCTCCTCGGCGCGCGACACCTTGCTGCACCCGAGCGCCGAACCGCCGCGCGAGGGCTTCACCATCATCGGGAAACCGATCTGGTCGCCGAGGGCCGCAACCAGCGCCTGCGCGCCGAGCTCGCGGAAGATCTCGTGCGGCAGAGCGACCTGGGGTGGAGTCAGGATGCCGGCCTCGGCCACCACCGTGGTCGCGATGGACTTGTCGAACGCCACTCGACAGGCGCTACCCAGGGATCCGACGAAGGGTACGCCGAGCAGGGACAACACCTCGCGCAGCGCTCCGTCCTCCCCAGCCTCGCCGTGCAGCAGAGGGAAGACCACGGCGTCGGCGAGCTCGGCCAGCCGGGGGACCAGGGCCGAGTCCACGTCAGACTCGATCACCTCCAGGCCCCGGGCCCGCAGCGCCTGGGCCACCCGCCGCCCCGAGCGCAGCGACACGTCGCGTTCGTGGGAGAGGCCACCCGCCAGCACCACCACGGTGCTGTCCGGCGGTCCCTCCGACCGCGATGCCCCCTCAGCTCTGGTTGGCACCGGGAGCCTCGTACGGTTGCAGGGTCCACGCGTGCTGGCCGGACTCCGACACCTGGGAAGTGCCGAAGGTCTCGTTGACCGAGGTCTCGTGGTGCAGGACCTCGCCCAGGCGACGGGTGCCCTCGATGATGCGCTCTGGAGTGGGGTAGCAGTACGACAGCCGCAGGTGCCGGCTGCCGAAACCGTCGGCGAAGAAGGCCGTGCCGGGGACGTAGGCCACCCGAGCGGTGACCGCGCGCGGGAGCATCGCCTGGGAGTCCAGTCCGGGCGGCAGGGTGAGCCAGACGAAGAACCCCCCGGTCGGCACCGTCCACGACGTCCCGGTCGGCATGTGGTCGCTCAGCCCGGTCAGCAACGCGTCTCGCCGCTCGCGGTACATCTCGGCGAAGATCTTGATCTGCCCGCGCCAGTCGTGCTCGCTCAGGTAGGCCGAGACCGCGAACTGCGAAAAGGCCGGCGGACACAGGGTCGAAGACTCCTGGGCGAGCACCAGCTTTTCCCGTACGGCGTGCGGCGCTAGCACCCAGCCAATCCGGAAGCCAGGGGCGAACGTCTTGGAAAACGAGCCCAGATAGACCACCGTGTCGGCGTCTAGTGACCGGATGGCCGGGGTGGGGTCGCCCTCGAAGCCGAGCAGCCCGTACGGGTTGTCCTCCACCACCAGCAGATCGGCCGCCTTGGCCACCTCCAAGATGGCCATCCGCCGGTCGAGGGACTGGGAGACGCCGGCCGGGTTGTGGAAGTTGGGGATGGTGTAGAGAAACTTGATGGTGCGGCCCGCCGCGGTCAGCGCGGCGATGGCCTGCTGCAGGGCCACCGGGTCCAGGCCCTGGTCGTCCATGGCCACGTGCACGACCTCGGTCTGGTAGGAGCGGAACACCCCGAGGGCGCCGACATAGCTGGGCGCCTCGCAGAGCACGACGTCGCCGGGGTCACAGAAGATCTTGGTGATCAAATCCAGACCCTGCTGAGAGCCCACGGTGACCGTCACGTCGTCGGGATGGGCGGAGATCCCCTCGAGCCGCATGACCTCGCAGATGGCCTCACGCATCATCGGTTCGCCCTGGCCCGAGCCGTACTGCATGGCCACCCGGCCATTGCTGGTGACCAGCCGGTCGAGGATGGACCCGACCACGTCCAGCGGCAGGTCGGCGATGTTGGGCATTCCGCCCGCCAGGGAGACCACCTCCGGCCGGTTGGCCACGGCGAACAGCGCGCGGATCGCGGACGCGGTCATCCCATGGGTACGGGCGGCGTAGCGATCGACGTAGTTGTCCAGGCGGGTGTCGCGCCGACGCAGGCGCTGCAGGTCATCGCGCTCGGGCTCGGACATGCTCACCCTCTAAGAGTGCCTCATGGTGCCAGCGGCCCCGCGGTGGACCTGCCAGCCAGCGAGCGGCCGGTGGCCGAGGCGACACGTTCGGCGGAGTAGGGTTCAAGTGATCATCGGCCTGTCCGCGGGATGGAAGTCGCCTGCCGGCCGCGCCTGGCCGACTCCCGACTGCCGCCATCGGACGGAGATGCGATGAGTGCTCGGCGACTCCGACCCATGACGGCCGCCGACCTGGCCGTGTTGCCGGGACCCTGCTCGGCCTGCGCGTTCTGGGAGACCAGCCTCAGTGACCTGGCCACGTCGTCGGACCACCGCGACCGCATCCAGACCAAACTCGACTGGGCCGAGGCAGTCACCGACCGCTGGGGCTATTGCGGAGTGATGGCGGTCAGCAACGGTCAGACCATCGGCTTCCTCACGCTGTCACCTGCTGCCTACGTGCGGCGCCTCGGTGCGTTCTCCACCACCCCGACCAGTTCGGACGCCGCGGTGGTGATGTCTGCCCGGGTGCTGCCAGAGTGGCAGGGCAAGGGCGTCGGCAAGCAACTCGTCCAGTCAGCAGCGTCGCTCGTAGCCCGTCGGGACATCCGCGCACTCGAGGCTATCGGCAGCTACTGCGAGGGCCCGTCGTGCATGCTGCCCGCGTCGTGGCTGGTGTCGGTCGGCTTCGCCGTGGTGCGGCCACATCCCCTGACGCCGCGCCTCCGGATGGACCTCGAGACCACCGCGCGCTGGCGCCCGGGCTTCGGCGCCGCCTGGCAACGGCTCGCTGCCTTGGTGCCGCAGCCGTCGTCACCGGAGCCGGCCGGCTTCGAGCCGATCAGGCGAAGCGTGACCGACGGGACCGATGCCAGCACCGTCTAGTCACTTGGCCTGCGGGAGGGTCCCCCGCCCGGACGACTGAGTCCGAGCCTCAGAGGTATTCCTCGATGGCGCCGAGCAGCACCGACTTGGACTTGGCCCCCTTGAACGCCTTGACCAACTCACCGCCGACGTAGACCTGAATCGTGGGTAGACCCAACACGTGGTTGTTGGCCGGCGTGACCGGGTTGGTGTTCGTGTCCATCTTGACGAACCGGACCTTGTCGCCGTGGCTGCCAGCGAGCTCCTCCAGGATGGGGGCCACCTGCTTGCACGGCCCGCACCAGTCAGCCCAGTAGTCCACCACCACCGGCATGTCGGACTTGAGGACGACCTCCGAGAAGGTGTCGTCGGTTACTTCACTGACTGCACTCATGTGTGACTCCCTGTCGTTCGGCTCGGCCGCGCCGAGGTGGCTGGTGCCTAGATCGCGTTTCAGCGTGCTGCAAAGGTCTGACAGTTTCCCAGCTGAGCGTCGTCAGGCGACCGGCAGCGCTTCGGCCAGCAGCGCTTCCTGGTGCGCCAGGTCGTGCAGGTCGGCCAGGTAGCGCTCGGCGTCCAGCGCGGCAGCACACCCCGTGCCGGCCGCGGTGATGGCCTGGCGGTAGGTGTGGTCGACCAGGTCGCCGCAGGCGAAGACGCCGTCGATGTTGGTCTTGGTCCCCTTGCCCTCGGTCAGCACGTAGCCTTCGCCATCGAGCGCCACCTGACCGGCCACCAGCTCAGAGCGAGGGTCGTGGCCAATGGCGATGAAGAGCCCGGCTATGTCGAGCTGCCGCTCCACGCCGGTGATGGTGTCACGCAGCGTCACCCCGGTCAGCGAAGACTTCCCATGGATCGCGGTGATCTGAGAGTTCCAGGCAAAAGTGATCTTCGGGTCGTTTTCCGCCCGGGCGATCATGATCTTGCTGGCCCGCAGTTGGTCGCGGCGGTGGATCAATGTCACCGACCGGGCAAAACGGCTGAGGAAGGTAGCCTCCTCCACAGCGGAGTCGCCGCCACCGACCACGGCGATGTCCTTGTCGCGGAAGAAGAAGCCGTCACAGGTGGCACACCAGGACACCCCGTGCCCGGACAGCCGGTCCTCGTCGGGGAGCCCGAGCTTGCGGTAGTTCGACCCGGTGGCCAAGATCACGCTGCGAGCGGCGAAGGTGTTGCCGTAGCTGTCGGTCACCGTCTTGACATAACCGGTGAGATCCATCGACACGATGTCTTCGGCCACCAGCTCGGCGCCGAACCGCTCGGCCTGACTACGCAGCAGGTCCATCAACTCGGGGCCCATCACCCCCTCGGGGAAGCCCGGGAAGTTCTCCACGTCTGTGGTGTTCATCAGCGCGCCCCCGGCGGTGACCGAGCCTTCGAACACCAGGGGCTTCAAGTCGGCGCGAGCTGCGTAGGTGGCGGCTGTGTAGCCAGCCGGACCACTGCCGACGATGATGACGTCGCGGAGTTCGGCGGGGATGGCGGCTGTGCTCATGAAGACCCTTCTGTACAAGCTCGAGGCAGATGCAGGGTGGCCGGTCGACGTACGCCGAGATCACCCTACTTGCCCCAAACGCGCCCGTCAGTCGGGCTATTCCACCGTCGGGAGGGGTCGAAAGGCTCACTCGGGAGCCGGGTGAGAGAGTCAGCGAGGAACGGTGGTCGATTCACCGGCAGTCGGTTCGCCGTTGGCGCAGCCTGTCACCACAGTCACCAGGGAAACCCCGTCACGTCCGGACTCGTTCGTCGTCGAATACACCAGGAGGGCCGGCTGACCGTCGACCGTGACCGAGGTCAGGCCCCTAATCCGACCCGGGGTGACCTCGCGGGCGCAGCGCCAGGCCTTGGAGAAACGGTGCGGGCTGACGTCGGTGGCCTGCTTGAGGGCTTGGGCCTGCGCGGCGAGGTGGCTGCCACTGATCGCTGCAGGCGCGTGCGGGGACGGCTCACCCAATCCGGCCGTGACGCTGGTCATAAAGCCGGCAAATCCAACGGCGGCCGCCGCGGTGCACGCGCCGACCACTGAAGCCACCGTACGTCTGCGGTTCCTGCGCGGCAGGTCTGGCTCGAATGTGCCCAAAGCCGGCTTGTGCCAGGACTCGGACGGACCTGAAGACTCGTCCCTCGTGGAGGACCGCCCGCGGCTCTCGGCGGCGACGACCCCGTTGAGGCGGCGCGCCACCTCGGGTGGCATGGGCGGGCGCGGTTCTGCACTCAGCTGTCGGCTGACCTCGGCGATCGAGGACCAGGTCGAACGGCAGGACGCACAGCGTTCGACGTGCTGCACGACCACCTGCGTCCGGCCATCATCGAGCCCGCCGGCGGCGGCATCGGCCAGCTCGTCGATCTCGATGTGCACAGCCACGATGCCTCTCCTTTCGAGCTAGAGTCAGCGCACGGACTCACACGTGCGCGTCCGCCACCAGATGTACTTGAGGTTTGTACGACCAAGGCGGCGGTGCGACGAGTATGCCTCGACAAGGGTCGAGTGAGGCGTCCTCTCGGGGGCCGGCCGGTGTCACGTTGGTTCTCGCGGCCCGACGCCTTGGCTGATCCGCAGATGCTCGAGCAGTGGCACCAGTTTGGCCCGGCCGCGGGCACACCTGCTCTTGATGGTGCCGGGAGCGCAGCCCAGCAGCCGAGCCGCCTCCTCGACGGAGTAGCCCTCCATGTCCACCAACACCAAGGCGGCACGCTGATCAGGGTTGAGGTGCCCGAGGGCTTCGGCGATAGAGCGCCGTTCCTCCTGCTGCTCCAGTGGGTCCTCCGGCGCCGGTCCGCGTTCCGGCCGGTGCCGCTCATCGGGTAGCGGCTCGACGGCCCGCAGCTTGCCGGCCCGGATGCGGTCCAGACATGCGTTCACCACCACGCGATGCAGCCAGGTGGTCACCAGCGCCTCACCCCGGAAGCTGTCGGCCCGCCGGAACGCGGAGATGTAGGCATCCTGCAGAGCGTCGGCCGCATCTTCGGGATTGCGCATGGTCCTCAGCGCGATCGCCCACAGGCGGTCCTGGTGACGGGTGACGAGCTCGGCGAACGCGTTCGGGTCGCCACCCACGTGGGCCCTCAGCAGCTCTTGGTCGCTCGGCTCACCGGGCTGTGCCGGGCCACTCACGCCGCCAAGGCGATCACGACCGGACCTCAACCTCATAGATTCCGCCCCGATAGCCCGAGCCTTCCTTGGGCAGCGAGGTCAGATAGACCAGCACGAACCGGGTGTTCACCGGCTCGGGCAGGGCCAAGGTGGCCGACTTCTTGACCTTCGGCTTCTCGGTCACGGTCCGCCACCGTCCGTCGGAGCTCAACGGGGCAGTAGTGAGCGAGGCCGCATCGTCTTCGGGCACGCGCACCTCGACGGCGGTGCCGCTGCCGGACAACGCCACCTTGACCGAGCCCACCGGCTGCGCCTGACCGAGATCCAGCACCACCCCGACACCCCGTTTGAGGCCGCCGAGCCTGGGGTTGCCGTAGTAGGTCACGGTCTGCCACCGGGTCTTGGGCTTGCCGTCGTAGACGTACTTGACCTGACTGGGGTTCTCCCGATTGGGATCGCCCTGGGGGTCGAAGTCGCGGGCCTCCTCGATCGGCCAAACCGTGCGCTCGCCAGTGGGTTCTTGCGCTGTAGTTGCGGGGGCGCTAGACCCGGACGAGGTCCCGGGCAACGACAGTTGCCGAGGGATCAGCGCGAAAACGAGCCCGGCCAGTCCGGCGAGCAGGGCGAGGGACAACAGCAGCGGGAGCCACGCAGGCACCCGACGGCGCTGCCGGTCGACCGCTGATAACCGGCCGGGTCGAGCGGCGCCGGCTGACTCGCGCACGGGAGCGGGCGGCCGGTGCATCACGGTGGTCTGTCCGGCCTCGGTCTGGGCCGCCGGGGTGGCACCTGCGGGACTCGACGTCGGCCGGGGCGGCGTGGGCTCGGCGATGTTTTGGGTGAGCGTGGTTGAGGAGGTCAGCAGCGACGACACGGGCGCGGGACGGTTCGAGATCTGCGGTACGGGTTGGCGCAACCGCCGCTCGAGGTCGCTGGCGGCGTCGGCGGTCCCGAGGAGCTTGGTCAACGCGTTCAGCACGCCGTTGGCCGTCCGCAACGGCGGAGCGTGGTGGCGGGGCGGGTCGCCCAGGATCTGGTCGGTGATGGCGTCCAGCGCCGGGGAGACGCCGGCGCGCACCTGGCGGGGGGTCATCCAGCCGCGGCCCACGCTAGGCGCGGCAGGCATGGAATAGCCGGGCCCACCGGGCCAGCGGGCCACCAGGGCGGCATAGAGCAACCGACCGAGGTCGAGCACGTCGATGAGCTCAGGGGTCCGGGCGCCCGGCAGCGGCGCAGTACGCGGTCGCAGTGCTGCCTCGATCATCAGGCCGACGATCTTCACGTTGCCGGTCGGGGTGATGATGACGGTGCCGGGGTCAATCCGGCAGTGGTACAGCTGCTGCTGGTGCACTCCTGACAGCGCGTCGGCCACCTCGCGGACCACCCAGGCGGCCTCGAGACCCGACAGCGGACCCTGGCGGAGGATCATCTCCAGCGACTGGCCGGTGGCGTACTCGCAGACGATGTAGGACCCGAGGTCCGGGGCATCGCTGTAGACCGCGTCGAGGACCCGCAAGAAGCGCGAGTCGGTGGCGGCCGAGGCGCTTCGGGCGGCGCTGAGCAAATCTGCAGCAGCCGGGTCGCGCGGGGGCAGCAGGTGCACCAGGACCGAGCGGGACAGCACCTGGTCGAAGGCCCGCCAGGTGACTGTTGACTCTGAGCCGGCGAGCAACTCCTCCAGCCGATAGCGCGCCGCCAGCACTGTGCCGGCGGGGATCGCGGCGGCCACTGGGCGAGGGACGGTGAGCAGCTCCTCCTCAGGCGCCGCGGCCGTGGTCCGAAAATCGCCGGTCTGGTCAGTGGCGCCGGGTTGGGTGGGCATCAGGTCTAGGGTCTCCGTGGAACCATCCGGGTGCGAAGCCGGCCTGGTGGTCTGTCCAGGGTCGGTAGCAGACACTGGATCGATGGTAGGCCCAGCGCTGGCTCGGCGTGCGGTCGCATCCCCGGGAGGGCCAGCGTCGTCACCCTCGCCAGCCGGGTCGAGACCGCTGTCCTGGCCGCCGCTCGACGCGCGACCGCCTCGACGACGCCGGCGGGTCAGAGTGGACACGATCTCGTTCACCTCGTCGATGCGCAGCAGCCGGGACATCCCCAGGAAGACCGGTACGGCCAGCAGACCGGCGCTGACCAGGGCCACGAGCTGGGTGGCGCGGGAGTCTGACCAAGACGCGTAGGCCCAGGAGACGGCATAGCCGGCCAGTCCCGCCGGGATGGCCGCCGCCAGCAGCCGCAGGCAGTGGCGAACCAGCGGACCGCCGTGCAGGCTCGACAGTCGCCGCCGGAGCACGGAGAAGGACACCACCACGCCAATCGCGTAGGCCGTGGCATAGCCGATGGCGAGACCGGTGGCGACCAGCTCGGAGCGGTTGAGCAGCGCGACGACCGCGACAGCGAACCCGACGTGCATCCCCGAGATCAGCAGCTGCAGGAAGAACGTGGTGCGGGTGTCCTCAAGGCTGTAGTAGGCACGCAGGCAGACGTACTGCAGCGTGAAGGGCACCAGGCCGAAGGCGAGCGCCATCAGCGCCCGGCCGACCAGGTCGGCGTCCACGGCGCCGCGACCGAACCCGAAGGCCAGCTGAGCGATCGGCTGGCCGAGAGCGAACAGGGCGACCGCGGTGGGCAGCAGTGCGGTGACGGCCAGCCGCATCGTCCGCATCGCCTCGGTGGCCACGCCGTCGAGGTCGCCGGCCGCCGCCAGCCGTGACGCGTTGGGCAGCATCGCGGTGGCCAGAGACACGGTGATCAGCGAGTGCGGCAAGATCCAGACCGCATACGCGTTGGTGTAGACGGTGAGGCCGGCCCCCTGACCCGCGGCCGTGGCCTCACCGGCCAGCCGATAGATCACCACCAAGGCGGCCTGGGTGACCAGCACGAAACCTAGCGTCCACTTGGCCACCGCCAAGGTATGCCCCAGGCCGGCGTCCTTGAGGTCGAGACGCGGCTGGAAGCGATAGCCGGCGGCTCGCAGGAAGGGCACCAGCACGATCGCCTGCGCCGCGATTCCCAGGGTCGAGCCCAGGCCGAGGAGCAGCTCCTGCGAGCTGGTGAAGGCGCTGATGCGGTCGCCTTGACCGAAGACCACCAGGTAGGCCAGCAGCACCAGGATCGAGATCACGTTGTTGGCGATCGGTGCCCACATCATCGGCCCGAACCTGCCTCGGGCGTTGAGCACCTGTCCCGAGAGCACGTACACGCCGTAGAAGAACACCTGCGGCAGGCAGTAGTAGGCCAGAGACACCATCGAGTCGAACTGCGCCGCCCGGCTGGCGATGTGCCAGCTCTGCGGCGTGAACAACCGGATGATCAGCGGCGCCGCGAAGGTGAGGGCCACGGTGATCGCCGCCAGGGCGATCAGGCCGGCCGTCATGATCCGGTTGGTGTAGGCCTCGCCGCGGTCCGCGTCGCCCTTGATCGCCCTGACGATCTGCGGCACCAGCACCGTGTTGAGGACGCCACCAGCAAGCAGGATGTACATGCTGTTCGGCACGGTGTTGGCGAAGGTGAACATGTCGGCCTGCCGGGTGCCGTTGCCGAACAGCACGACCAGCAGCATCAACCGGGCGAAGCCGAGGATCCGCGAGGCCAACGTGCCGGCCGCCATCAGGGCACTGGCCGAGATCAGCTTGGACGTGCTGCTGGGGGTTGCTTCGGGCTCGCGAGTGCTGGTATCAGACATCGATGCTCGCGGAGCTGGCCGCCGGAGGTGTGTCCTCGGCCGGCGCCGAGCGGACAACCGGCGGAACCTCGGCCTCATCCACGTGAGGGACCGGGCCGGCGGGGCCGGTTGCCTTCGCCGTCGGAGTGGCCGCCTTTCGGGCCCCCTCCCGGGCCACCTGGCGGATCCGCAGCGCCGTGGTCCCCAACAGCACGATCCCGGCGCCGATCGCGATGAACCAGCCAACGGTGCCGGCCTGAGTGGCTCGGACGTCGATGGCGACCGGCGGACCGACCGGCAGTCCGGAGGCGGTGCGCAACTGCGCATTGACCCGCACGGTGCCGTTGGCCCGTGCGTCGATGAATGCGCGCTGTTGCAGATTCTCTCCCGCCTCGATGGCCTTCAGCGGCAGCGGCGCCACGTTGAGGCGCTGTCGGTTGGCGGAGTCGAAGTCGAGCCGCACGCGGACGGCGTTGGTGGAGGTGTCGGTGGGGTCGTTCGGCCGGGGGAGCTGGTTGCGGATGGTGATCGGGAAGGAGACCTCGCTGCGGGGCGTGACTACCAAGGGCGTCACGCTGATCGCCACCGCATCCAGCCGGCGGTCGAGGTCTTCTTGTTGAGGAGCCAAATAGGCCCGCAGCGACGGGCCGTCCTGGCGTCGTCGCACGCTGGCCGCTCGGGCGATGGCCGCGTCGGCGCTGGCGCTGGCCGAGGTGGGGTCGGCGAGCAGGTCGCGCCAGGTCGCCCAGCTTTCTGTGAGCCGGTCGATTGAGCCCAGCAGAGCGGGGCTGAGCTCGCGGTTGCGGATGCGAGCGGGATAGTGCAGCGTCTGCGACCAGCTCCGTGGTGTCGAGCCGAGCAGCTCGGTCAGGGTGGTCTGGCGTACCCAAGGAGCCTTGATCGCCTCATCGTCACCGGCGGCCTGAGCGGCGGTGCTGATCACGCGTACGCGGCCCAGCGTGGTGCCCGCCGGCTCGGTTGCCGCCTGCAGCCAGCTCTCGGCCAGCAGGCGCTGCTGCAGGTGCACCGGGGTGTCGCTGGGCTTGGGGCCCGGCCCGCCCTGGAAGGCGGTGCCGGTGTAGTTCACGATCGGCGCCGCGCCCAGGCCCTTGAGCAGCGGTGCCCTGGTGCGGGTCGAGTTGTCCGACAGCAGCACTGCCTCGGGCTTCAGCGGGTCCGTCGCCGCGAGTGTGGCGTCGTCGGCCGCCCCGTTGCCCGGCCAGACCAACAGCGGCAGTGCGGCGGTCAGCGGGACGCGCTTCGCCGCAGCCTCGGAGGCGGCCAGGATCTCGGGTTGCGCGTTGTGGGTGGCGGCGGCGACGTCGACCGAGCCGTATAGCAGTCGGTAGCCGTCCTGGTCGCGCACCAGCCTGGTGAAGCGCGCGAGCCAGCTGGTGGCGTCCGCGCGACCGCGGCCGTCCTCGACCGCCCCACTGTCGCCCTTGATCTGATAGCCGGAGCTCATCGAGGACACCTCCTCGATGAGCGCGGGGTCCACGGCGAAGCTGATGTCGGGTTGCTCGGCGGCGGTCAGCAACGCGTCCAGACGTCCGCCGGCGGCGAGCTCCGCGGCCAGGTGGTCGTCGCCGAAGACCCCCTTGCGGGACGGGCTGCAGCTGCTGCAGAGCAGCGACGGACGGGTGTTCAACGCCACCACGGAGGTCATGGAGACCGTGTTCCGCGGCGGCTCGGAGAGGACCGGTACGAAGACTCGCGCGCGCCCGACGGCTGGCGAGGACTCGTTCTGCAGGACGTGCACGCCCATCAGATAGATCCCCGACGTCGGTGAGAGGTCGAGGTCGGACACCTTGACCCGGAGCTGGAACGCCGCCGTAGCGCCGACAGCCAGGAAGGGGTCGTCTGCAGACTCGTAGAGGTTGTCGAAGGACGCGATCTTGCGGGCACCCAGCGGCTCGTTGGAGGCCGACTCGAGCGCCTGGTCGAAGCCCTCGCGGTCGCTGATCGGCGCCTGGTTGCGCCAGAAGTAGGCTCGCGGACGCAGGATCGGCTTCTTGGAAGTGTTGGTCACCCGGCCCGAGACGGTGATCTCGGAAGTACGCTGGGGCAGCGACGGGGACAAGGCGTCCAAGGTGACTTTGACCAAAGCCTCAGGCTCCTCAGCGGAGGCGAGCGGGCTGCCCACGGGGAGACCCAGCAGCAGTCCGGCGGCCAGCAGCAGGGTCGCGAGCAGCGCCCCCAGCGCCCTCACGCGTGCCCGTCCTGCATTCGGCCATCCTAATCGGCGGCGCCGTCTCCGGGGTTCTGCTCGGCGGCGGTCCACGGTCGCCACTCGGCTGGTCCCCATCGGCTTGTGGCTGAATCGGCGCCGATTATGGACAGAGCCGTGGCGAGGAGCCGGCCGGTAGAGTGGGCCAGCGTGTCCAGCACCGAGCGCGCCCGCTTAAACGAGGCTCAGGCGAACGCGGTCAGCGAGCTGATGCGGATCGCGCCGGTGGCGGGCGTGCTCGGCGGGCTGTTCGAGCGAGCAGGCCACGAGCTCTATCTCGTCGGAGGCAGCGTGCGGGATGCCCTGCTCGGCGAGCTGGGCCACGACCTGGACTTCACCACCTCGGCTCGGCCCGACGACATCGAGTGGCTGCTCCGCCAGGTGTCGCCGGCGGTTTGGACGATCGGCAAGGAGTTCGGCACGATCGGCTGCCGGGTGACCACCGGAGAGACCACCTGGGTGGTCGAGGTGACCACCTTCCGCTCCGATGTCTATCGCCGCGACAGCCGTAAGCCGCAGGTTGACTTCGGCGACACGCTCGACGGCGACCTCGTGCGCCGCGACTTCACCGTCAACGCGATGGCGGTGTCCGTGCCCGGCCGGAGGTTCTGCGACCCGTATGGGGGGTTGACCGACCTCGCCGCCGGAGTGCTGCGTACGCCGGCCACCCCAGAGCAGTCGTTCAGCGACGACCCGCTGCGGATGATGCGTGCGGTCCGCTTTACCGCTCAACTGGGCTTCCGGCCGGCGTCGGAAGTGGTGGCGGCCATGACCGCGATGGCCGATCGGATCGCCATCATCTCGGCCGAGCGGGTGCGCGACGAGCTGTCCAAGCTGTTGCTGACCGACTCCCCGCGGGTGGGGTTGCAGCTGCTAGTGGGCACCGGATTGGCCGACCGGGTGCTGCCCGAGCTGCCCGCGCTGCGCCTCGAGCGCGACGAGCACCACCGGCACAAGGACGTCTTCGAGCACAGCCTGACCGTGCTGGACCAGGCGATCGAGCTCGAAGGGCGACTGCCGGAATCGCCGGACCTGACGAACCGGCTGGCGGCGCTGCTGCACGACATCGGCAAACCAGCGACCCGGCGGTTCGAGCCGGGCGGCAAGGTTTCCTTCCACCACCACGACGTAGTCGGCGCCAAGCTGGTCCGGGCCCGGCTGAAGGCCCTGCGCTACAGCGCTGAGGTGGTCAAGGGCGTGTCGGATCTGGTCGAGTTGCACCTGCGGTTCCACGGCTACGGCAAGGGCGAGTGGACCGACTCGGCGGTCCGGCGCTACGTACGCGACGCCGGGGAGCAGCTGGGACGGCTGCACGTGCTCACCCGAGCCGACTGCACCACCCGCAACAAGACCAAGGCGGCGCAGCTGCGAGCCGCCTACGACAGCCTGGAGATGCGCATCACCGCCCTCGCCGCTCAGGAGGAGCTGGGAGCGCTGCGTCCGGACCTCGACGGCAGTCAGATCATGGAGATCCTGGAGATCCCGCCCGGGCCCCTGGTGGGTCAGGCGTACAAGCACCTGCTTCACCTGCGGATCGAGGAGGGACCTCTGGGCGCGGAGCGGGCTCGCGAGGAGCTGCTGAGCTGGTGGGCCGCCCGAGTCTGACAGGGTCAAGGGCGTGCGACGGAGGGTGACGTTGACCCCGTTAAGTAAGCGTTGCGCCTCTTGCATCGGGGTCAACGTCGCAGGAACGGGGTCAACGTGGCTTCTGGGCGGCAATCGCCAGCGACGGCCAGGCCAATCCGTCAGCCGGCGGGGGCGGGCTGAGCCGCTGGGTTGTGCAGCGACTCGGTGCCGGCGTCGAGGTCGAGGCCCCGGCTCAGCATGGTGAACGCCACCGCAGTGAGGAAGTAGGCCGCTGCGAGCGCCACCAGAGTGGGCACCGACACGCCGTTGGTCGGCAAGATGAGCGCCCCGATGCCGGCCGCCCCCACCAGGGCCACGTTGAAGATCATGTCGTAGAGCACGAAGACCCGGCCCTTGAAGTCGTCGTGCACATGTGCTTGCACCAGGGTGTCCACGCAGATCTTGATGCTCTGAGCGGCGATGCCCAGCAGCAGTGCCGCGACCAGCAGCGCAGGCTTGGCGTAGATGGCTCCAGGGAACACCTGCAGCACGGCCGAGGCGACCAGGCTGACGATCATCCAGACCCGAACCCCGATCCGCGCCGTCATCGGCGGAGTCACCGCCGCAGCCAGCACGAAGCCGGCGCCGGTCACCGCAACCAGAATGCCGAGGTCGGCGATCGCGGCGTCGACGTCGGCCACGTCGTGGAAGTAGTTGCGATAGGCCAGGATGGTCGCCACCGTGAACACCCCGTAGACGACCCGATGCGCACCGATGGTCAGCAGCCCCAGCGCAGCGGGGCGACGCACGTTCAGATGCCGAAGGGCCTCGCCCAAGCCTGCCGCGATGTCGCGGGCGCGGGCGGGGGGCACGTCGTCGGGTCCGAGCAGCTGCCGGGGAATCCGCAGGGCCAGCGACGCGCTGACGACGAAGCCGGCGGCGGCCACGGCGAACAGGATCGCGTTGGCGGTGTAGTCGGGCAGGCGAGTGCCCAGGACAAGTCGCAGGCCGGTGCCGACACCGAGGCCGATCAGCGCTCCGGCCGGGCCGATCGTGGGGACCACCGAGTTGGCCACCATGTATTCGTCGGGGTCGATGGTGTGCGGCAGCGCGGCGGACAGCGCGGCCAGCAGGAACCGGTTGAGGCTCATGGCCAACAAGACACCGCCGTAGAAGGCGGTCTCGATCCCGTCGGTACGCAGCCCGGTGGCGACCAGCGCCGCGAGCCCGAGGGCGACGCCGGCCCGGGTCAGGTCGACGACCACCAGGATCTGCCGCCGCGACCAGCGATCGAGGGCGACACTGACGAACGGCCCGAGCACCGAGAACGGCAACAGAGTGAGCGCCAGCACGGCCGCGATTGCGCGGGCGTCTGGCTGCCGCTCCGGACTGAACAGAACGTACGACGCGAGAGCGATCTGCAGCAGGCCGTCACAGGACTGAGTTGCTACCCGGACCGCCAGCAGTCTCCGGAAATACCGGTGGCGCCAGAGCTGGCGGAGACTGCGGACGAACTCCACGCCGCTAGCCCTTCGGATACTTCTTGACGTAGCCGGCGAGCCTGTCCTTCTTGAGAGCCGCCGACAGCTCCGTCAGCTTGGACTGGTCGACCCGGTCGATGCTCTGGCCGTCGGGCGAGGTGCCGTAGCCATCGATCGGGGCCTGCAGCAGGGCGATGTCGCTGCCGCTGAGCCGTACCGACAGGGCGGTTTCGCGGATCTCGGCATTGGTCAGGCTGTCGTCCACCGTCAGGTGCTGAGCGACGCCGGACACGAACTTGAGGTAGGCGGCGGGGTCGGCCAACGCCCCGGCGCTGAGGCCCTTGTCCACGATGGCCTTGATCACGTTGCGCTGGTTCCCGGCTCGGTCGAGGTCACCGCGAGGCAGCGCGTAACGCTCGCGGACGAACCACAGCGCCTGCTCGCCCTTGATCGTGATCTTCCCTTTGGGATAGGTGAACCCGTGGGACTTGAACGGGTGCCGGTTGGTCACGGTGACCCCGCCGAGGTCCTCGGTCAGTCGGATGAAACCCTCGAAGTCGATCAGGGCCAGGTGGTCCATCCGTACTCCCAGCAGCTCCTCCAGAGTGGACACGGTGAGCTTGGCGCCGCCGAAGCTGTAGGCCGCGTTGATCTTGTTCTTGCCGTGGCCGGGGATCTTGACGTACAGATCGCGCGGGAACGAGATCACGTATGCCTTGTCGCGGGCGTTGTTGAGGTGCACGACCATGATCGAGTCGCTGCGGCCGTTGCCGCTGCCGTCGGGGTCCCTGCTGTCGGAGCCGAGCAGCACGAAATTCTTGGTGCCGGTCAACTGGGCATTGCGAGTCGGTCGCGCGGACTGCCCGTTGACCGACGGGGTGTCGGCGGGCAGCTGGTCGGCCCGGGTGATGTTCTGGGTGACGCTGCGGTCGATCTTGTAGAGATAGGTGCCGCCCGCTCCCAAAGCGACCACGACGAGAGCGGCCAATGCGATCAGACCCCTCCGCCAGAGCCCACGCCGGTTCAGAGCCGGCGCGCCCAGCGGCCGGTCGGAGGAGTCGTCGTCGGCCGGGTGAGACATGAGTGCGGTGGTTCCTAACCTCGAGTGAGCCCGAAGAAGTCTACGGGGCCGGGTCGAGCACCCTTGCTCATCGCAACCGCGGAGTACGCTGCCAGCCATGTCACGTGCCGAAGAAGCGGCTCGCCGGGTCGAGCTGGCCGCCGGGCAGGAACGTGCCGAGTCGGTCAAGGCGCAGCAGCTGATCGAGCAGTTCCTCGCCGACGCTCAGGCCGCCGGCATAGCTCCTGAACCGCTCAAGGCGACCCTGTACACCGGGCAGTCGGTCAAAACCGACAAGCGCGGCTGGTATCTGCGCAAGAACCAGAGCGTGGCCATCGGCGACGACGGGGCCTATTACATCCTGACGGTCCCCGGCGGCTGGACCGAGCGGCTGCGAGGCGTGAAACTCACCCCCACCCCGCCCCCACTGATCGTCGGCAAGGGCGGCCGCGACGGCGAGACCGGAGACATCGCCGAGTTCCTGCGCGCCCGGTTGTCCGACGGCTGAGCAGGACCAGGGCCGGAATTGGGCCCTCCACCAACAAGGCGTAGGGGCGTGGATGGGTCTGGCGAGAGCCCGAGCTTGCGAGGGCGGATGGTTGCCCCGAGCCTTGTGGTGGAGGGCCCAATTCCCGCCCGTACCCACTGCGGGTAACGCTAGATTTCCTCTTGGTTGGTGGCGGACTTCTTCACCTTGACGAACGCCATGTAGGCGTCGATCACCTCATTGGGGTCGCCGCGCATCATCAGCTGGCCGTGGTCCAGCCAGATCGCCTCGTTGCACATCTCGCGGATGCTGTTGAGGCCGTGGCTGACCAGGAACATGGCCCGGGCGCTTTCGCGCAGCTCGGCCATCTTGGCGTTGGCCTTTTCACGGAACTTGGCATCACCTGTCGACAGCGCCTCGTCGATCATCAAGATGTCCGGCTGCATGTGCACGGCCACCGAAAAGCCGACCCGAGCCGACATGCCGGAGGAGTAGGTACGCATCGGCATGTCAATGAAGTCACCCAGCTCGGTCCACTCGGCGACGTCGTCGGCGCGTTCCTCCACCTGTTTGCGGCTGAGGCCTGAAGCCAGTCCGCCCAAGATGATGTTCTCCCGGCCACTGAGGCTCTGGTTGAAGCCGACGCCCAGAGCCAGCAGGGTGCTGGCCCGGCCCCACACTTCAATGGTGCCGGTGGTCGGCGGCAGGATGCCGGCCATGGCGCGCATCAGGGTCGACTTGCCCGCGCCGTTGGCGCCGATGATGCCCATCGCGGTGCCGTTGGCGACTTCGAAGGAGACGTTCTGGAGCGCCTTGACCTCCCGTACGGCTCGTTCCCCACGGCCGAAACGGACCAGAGCCTGCTTCAGCGTCGGCTTCCGCTCGAACGTCGTCCGATAGGTGATGGACACGTCGTCGACCCGGACGGCCAGGTCGCTGCGAGTCGCGGTGGGTGCGTCCTTAGACGAGACGGACAGCGAACTCACGCTCCCTGGAGATGAAGAACACGAACCCCAGCACGGCGGCGACCAGCGCCCAGCCTGCGGAGGCCCACCACATGTAGCCCGGCGGGAAGCGGCCCTCCTGGATGAGGTCGGCGTATCCGCCGAGCATCGAATACATCGGATTCAGCTGCGCCAGCGTGGTGATGGCCCGCCCGAAGACCGCGATGCTTTCGGGCAGCCAAAGCACGGGCGAGAGATACATCCAGATCCGGACGAAGTAGGGCAGGAACTGGGAGGTATCGCGGAAGTAAATCTGCAGGGTGGCGAAGAACGCTGCCAGTCCCATGCCGAACACCACCATGGTGCCGAGGAAATACAGCGACAGCAGCATGCGGGGGTGCCACGAGTTGCCGAAGATGATGTGGAAGGCGAGATAGACCGGCACCGTGGGCAGGAACCGGAAGAAGGACGTCCGGACGGCGGCCAAGGGGATCAGCAATCGAGGAAATGCGGTGTTGATCAGCAGCTTGCCGGCACTGGTCACCGAGGTCGCGCCGCTGGTCACCGATGTGGACACCACGTTGAACACGAACAGGCAGAGCATCAGGTGGGTGAACAACGCCGAGTCGTGCTCTTGGCGGAGGATGGCGACCAGCAGGTAGTAGACCCCGGCCAGCAGTAGCGGGTTGAGCACCAGCCAGGCCTGGCCGAACACGGTGGAGGTGTTGGCGCCTCGCATGCTCGCCCTGCTCATCTCCGCCGCGAACGTACGGCGATGCCACAGCTCGCGGAAGTAGTTCCTCAATGGCGGCAAACCGGCGCGGTGCGGGCCGTACATGTGGTAAACCGGGTCGAAGTCCGACTCGCTCTCACGGCGGGTAGCCGTCATGTCGCCTCCCGCCCCTCGTCTGCCGCGTTCTGCCCTGGTGGCCAAACTGCGAGGATAGTCTGCCAGACCTCACCTGCCTCTTCGGGCCACGCGAACACGGGGCGCCACAGATTGGCGAGGCGCGGCACGCTGAAGGGGTGAGCACTGACCAGCCTTTTCCACCCTGGTTCTTCGACCGCGAGGACCAGTCGCCGGACACCCGGTTCTACGGTCCGCCCCGGCTGGTGACCCACATCGACGACGGTGCACTCGCCGCCGTGCGGCAGCTCTACGCCGAGCTCGGAGTGGACGGTTCCGCCGAGGCGCCGCGCCGAGTGCTGGACCTGATGTCATCGTGGGTGTCGCACCTGCAGCGCGCGCCTGAGGAACTGGTGGTGCTGGGGCTCAACGCGGCCGAGCTGGCGGCCAACCCGATGGCCACCGAGCGAGTGGTCCAGGACCTCAACGCCGACCCGTCGCTGCCCTTCGACGAGGCCAGCTTCGACGCGGTGCTGTGCTGCGTGTCGGTGGACTATCTGGTCCGTCCGGTGGAGGTGCTGGCTGAGGTGGCGCGGGTGCTGCGGCCCGGTGCGCCGGTGGTGATCACCTTCTCCAACCGGTGCTTCCCGACCAAGGCGATCTCCGGCTGGCTGGCCACCGAGGACGCCGGCCGCGGCGCGATCGTGGTGGAGTACCTGCGTCGCGCAGGCGGCTTCGACGAGCCGCAGGTGTCGCTGCGTACGCCAACAAGCCGCTACCGCGGCGACCCGTTGTATGCCGTGGTCGCTCACCGGCATGCCTGACAGCGTCCACCGGCATCCCGAACTGCGTCACGGCGAGCCGCTCTAGAGTGGCACGGTGACCGCGACCCCGCCCGACGCTGCGGCTGCACCGATCGTCCTCACGGGGATCACTCGCTATCCGGTGAAGTCGTGTCGAGGCGAGGCGCTGGAGGCCGCGTACGTCGAGCCGTGGGGGCTGGCTGGCGACCGTCGATGGATGCTGGTGGACACCGACGGCGTGACGCTCACCGCCCGGGAGAGTGCTCCGCTGGTGCTGGTGGTGGCGGAGATCACCGAGAGGGGGCTGTTGCTGACCGCACCAGGGATGGCCGACCTCGCGGTGGCCACCCCAGCCGGCGGGTCGCTGGTGCCGGTCAACGTCTGGGGTACGTCGTTCGACGCGGCTCTCGCCGCACCCGAGGCGCATGCCTGGTTCAGCGAGGTCGCTGGCCGACCGGCGCGCCTGGTGTTTCTCGACGACCCCACCCGGCGTCCGATCGACCCGGCGCGCAGCCGCCCGGGTGAGGTGGTCTCGTTCGCCGACGGGTACCCGATGCTGCTGGCCAGTGAGTCGTCGCTGGCCGAGCTCAACGGCTGGATTGCCGAAGGTGCCCGGGCCGGAGACGGGCCGCTGCCGATGGCGCGCTTCAGGCCCAACCTCGTGGTCGGCGGTGCGCCCGCCTGGGCCGAAGATCGGTGGCGTCGAGTGCGGATCGGGACGACCACGTTCCGGGCGGTCAAGGCGTGTGAACGCTGCGTGCTCACGCTGATCGATCCCGAGACTGCAGGCAAGACGAAGGAGCCGCTCTACAGTCTGGCCCGGCACCGGAAGTGGGACCATAAGACCTGGTTCGCGGTGAACCTGATCGCCGACAACCCTGGTGGGTCGCTGCGTCTGGGTGACCCGGTCGAGGTCTTGGAGGAGGCCGTCGAAACCGATCCTCAACGGTGACGCGGACGGCCGCCGGACAGCTGTCAACACCAGGGTCAGGGAGACAACAGCTCCGGCGTTCCGGACAACACCTGTGACAACACCCCTCGGACAGGCTCGCTCGCGTACCGAGCCGAGGGGGAACCGTGAGAGCTGTTGTCCAGCAGGACTATCGCGTCATCGCCGCACTCAACGCGGAGTGGGAGGAGTTGGTTGCCCGTCACCGTGAGGATGTGCGCGGCTGGGCCGCGCGGCACGCCGTCTTGGCGCACTGCGAAGACCTCGACGAGGTGCTGGTCTCGATCTGGTCGGACGCAGACGCCGTCTTGTACGCCTTGCTCACTCGGAGCGGGAGCGGCGACCACTTAGCGGCGCGGGTGGTGCTGCAGGCCATGCTCGGCAAGGTCGTCGTGCTGGCCCGACGAGATACTCAGGCCAACGAGCAGGACTACGTGGTGGCCATGTGGTGCCGGATCGCCACTTATCCTCTCGCGGATCGACCGGTCAGGATCGCGGCGAACCTCGCTATGGACGCCTTGAAGACGGTCCACGGGGAGCGGGTCACGGGTCCTCCCGGGGTGACCATGACGCTGCTGCCGCCAGAGCGGTTGGTGGACTGGCTGCACCACGCGGCACTCGGGCCACAGACATCTGGGGCCACCACGTTGACGGCTACGGGCGTCATCGAAACGGCTGAGCAACTGGGGCTGCTCGACATCGCCACCCGTGACGTTCTGCTGAGCGTTTACGCCGAGGGTCTGTCCGGCGTGGCTGCAGCCGGTCGGCACCGGACCACCCCAGGCATGGTCAGGTATCGCTGTAGCCGCGCCGTCCGACGCCTCGCTGCCCACTCGGCGGCACTGGCTGCCGCGTGATCCCGGGCCGTGCCGGTGATGCTCTCGTGGCTGAGAGGCTTAGCCGGTCACATGCAGGTTAAGAAGTGTCTTGTCCACAGGAGGATGAGAGGAAGTTCGACAGAAATAGCATCGGTGTGGAATTGTGACACAGCCGCAGCCAAGAGACGGGACGAGCCCAACCTCACCGGTGGGCCGAGGTGCTGACTCCGTGTGGCGGCGAGGGTGCCGTGTTCACAGGACAACGTGCAAGGGAAGACATACACAGGGGGCCGCAAGATGCACAGAAAGAACCTGATCAACACGCTCGTGGGGCTGCTCATACTCGCCCGACACGCCGGGGCTCGCGACGAGAGGGGCTTGAGCCAGTCTGCGGAAAACGCCATCTTGTTGGTCGGAGCGGCGACCGTGGCCGGAATCGTCATCACTGCCATGGTCGCCTACGTCAAGCAGAATATGCCGAAGTAGTTCCACGGACATGGCGAGACGAGACGAGCGCGGACTGAGCCAGTCGGTTCAGTACGCAGTGATCACGCCGACGCTGATGTTGGTCACCTTGGGCAGCATTCAGGCGGGCGTGTGGGTGCACGGTCACAACGTCGCCGTCCGGGCGGCCCAGACAGGTGCGGACGTGGCGCGCGGGAGCTACGGCGGCGCGGGCGAAGCGCAGGATCGCGCCGGCACACTTGCCGCCGCGGGCGGGCTGCGCGACGTCGAGGTGAGGGTCAGCAGGGGCCCCGAGCGCGTTGACGTGACCGTGTCGGCGCGGGCGCCATTGATCCTCGACGTGGGTCTTGGTCGGATCGCCGAAACCGCGAGCGCTCCGAGGGAGCGAGTAACACCCCCATGACCATCCAGATGGTGTGCGCCCGAGCGCGACACGGTTCCTTGCTCCGACGTCCTGAGCACGGCTCGACTCTTGAACGTAGCGAGCACGGCTCGACCTCTGTCGAGCTGGCTCTGGTGGTCCCCGCTCTGGTGTTGTTGCTGTGCCTGATGGTCGCTGGCGGCCGACTCTGGTTCGACCGGGCCACCGTGGCTCTGGCGGCCGAAAGTGCGGCCCGCGCCGCCTCGCTGGCTCGCACCGCCGGTCAGGGCGCTGCCGACGGACAGCGAGCCGCTCGGCAATCGCTGGCGACGGCGGGGTTGAAGTGCGCCTCACAGTCTGTGTCAATTGACACCTCGGCCTTTACCGTGCCCGTCGGCACCCCGGCCACGATCACGTCCAGCGTGACGTGTGTGGTCACTTTCGCCGACATCGCACTGCCGGGCCTGCCCCGTGCCATCACTGTCGTCTCCTCCGGGTCTTCGGCACTCGACACCTACCGCAGCCGCCGATGAGCAGACAACGCAGTGAGCGCGGCCAGTCGGTCAACCTCTTCGCGTTGCTGGTGTCGGGCGCGCTGATGCTGACGGTGGGCTTGGTGGTGGATGGAGGGCAGAAGGTGACTGCCACCGCCCGCGCGGAGGCAGCCGCCGCCGGCGCGGCACGGGCAGCCAGCAACGCAGCGGCCACCTCACAGCTCGCAGGCGGCACCGATGTCGCCACCGCCGTACGCGCCGCCAAAACCTATCTGGACGGTGAACCCGGCGTCACGGGTTCGGTGACCGTCAGAGCAGGTGTCGTTGGGGTGCGCACGGAGGCTGCTGCACCCACCCTCTTCCTCAGCATGATCGGCATCGACCACGTTGAGGCCGCAGGCTCGGCAGAAGCCAACATCGTGGCCACAGGGGAGCCCAGATGACCTGCAGCAGTTCAGTCGCGGGCCGTTCGGCAGCAGCCGAGGCAGGGCCATGACTGTGGACGCGCAGTCCCGGGCGAAGTCCAGACGACCTCGGACGACTTCGAACGGAGGAGAGATGTCGCCCCCCGTGAAGCAGCCGGC
>DASQDG010000017.1:0-2835 GCA_035634295.1 Propionibacteriaceae bacterium
GCGGACCCAGTCGACACCACCACTGCCGTTGCCCCCGAAGGCGGCGTAGATGTACCAACCGATGATGACGCCGGCCACTCCGCAGAGGATGGTCAGCCAGATCGGGATGTTGTCCTTGTTGCCCGGCGCGACGAACTTGCCGAGCAGCCCGATGATGATGCCAGCGATGATGACCCCGATGATGCTCATGATGCGCCTTTCGTGACGGTGAGGGTGAGTGGTTTACAACGTAAACCGGGTTCAGTTTACAACGTAAACGGGTCATCTGCACGCATGAGAGATAGATCCGCGATCCGGATGCGTCCAGCAGGGCCCTGGTGGCTGAACAAGAGATCACAGCAGCCCATCAGCACGGTCGCCCGTGCCCAGCCCGAGGAGTTCCCACATGGCCAGCGAAGCCAAACCGACCAATCGTCCCACCGACTACGACCTCAGTGAGCCCGTCTCGTGGACCAGCCTGGGCCAGGACCTCTGGGCCTACCTCACCGGTCGCGGGGCGGCCATCAACTACAGCTTCGTCGACATGTCGGTCGAGGTGCCCCGTGACACTGGGCACGACGCGCCGCGGGCGACCTGGAAGCTCAACGGTACGCTGCGGATCACCACCAGCGACGACGAGTTCAAGGCTGCCACCGCCGCGACAAGCTGACCGGCGACCGCGATGCGTATCGACTCCGACCTGCAGTTCTCCTTTGAGGAACCAGCCGACCAGGGTTTGGCCGGGAGACGTCTTTCCGGGCATGTGCAGGCCGCCGGCCGGCACATCGAGGTGAGCCTGGACAGCCTGCCCGAGGTGGCCCTCCGCGGCACAGCGCCAGTGCTGCGGAAGGTGGCGGCGGCCCTTCGCCGACAGCATCTGACCCTGTCGGTACGCGGCCCCGAGGGGGTGCTGCTGACTATTGGGGATGTCCGCTCCACAGCGCTCGACCGGGTGCTCAGCAGGTCGCGGTCAGTTCGTGTTCGGGACCTGCGCAGGGCACTACCCCTGGTGCGCCCGCGCCGGGCCCAGACGAGCCGGCTCGCACTGTCGGACCTGATGCCGCCGTCCACCGTCTGGCCGCCGGCGCCTACCTTTCGACGCCAGCCGCGACGGGTCACCACCACCCACGACCCGCTCGGCGGCGGGTCGCCGCGGCTGCTCTTCGGCTCCGACGGGTTGCAGGGGCCGCGCGTCTTCTTCCTGAAGTCAGGCGTGCGGATCGGCAGCAGCAACGAATGCGAGTTGCAGCTGCCTGGGTTGGACGAGGTGCAGGCACAGATCCGTCGCAACGATGAAGACGAATATCTGCTCATGCCTACCGGAGGCAGCACGCCGACCCTGGTCAACGGTCGCCCGACGCGTACCGAGCAGCTGCTGCGCACCGGCACGCGGATCCAGCTGGGTGCTTGGACGATGTCGTACTTCCGAGCCGAGAACGCCGATCACGGTCGGCCGTACGGCGGGCGGATCGGCGGGGAGCTGGGCTACCAGCGTCCTCAGCGCAAGCCGCGCTACGTCAGCCCCGGCCCGCACGCGACCTGACGGCCTCGGGCTCACTCGGGCGATCTTCCGGCGGTCGTGGTGGCCAGCGGCACCGGCCTCACGAAGGCGAGCCCGAGCGCGCTCAGGACCATCAGTGGCACTAGCGCTAAGAAGACCGGCGTCAGCGCCTCGTGGTAGGACAGCACGACCGACTCCCGGACGGCCTCGGGCAGCTGCTCCAGGCCGGCCGGGGTCAGCCGGTTAAGGTCCAGGCCGCCGGTGACTCGCTCGCTCAGTTGCGCCTGCAATCGGAAGGTGAACAGCGTCCCCACCAGTGCGGTGCCCAGGGAGACGCCGATCTCACGGAAGAAGTTGTTGGCCGCCGTCGCAGTGCCGACCTCGGCCGAGGCGGCCGTGTTCTGCACGATCACCACCAGGATCTGCAGGACGCACCCGATTCCCAGTCCCAGAAGCAGCAGATAGGACCCGATCAGCCACAGGCTGGAGTCCACCGCCAGCGTCGACAACAAGCCAAGGGCCACGGCGACCAGCGTGCATCCGGTGATCGGCAGCTCCTTGTAGCGCCCGGTCCGGCTGACCACCTGGGCCGAGCCCACCGTGGCCAGCCCCAAGCCGGCAATCAGGGCGAGCAGCAGCAGCCCGGAGAGCACCGGGCTGAGCCCAGTGACCATCTGGAGGTAGGTCGGCAGGTAATTGACGGCCCCGAACATGGCGACCGCAGTGACCAGTCCCGCGAGCGTGGGCACGGTGAAGTTGCGCTCGGCGAACAGATGCAGCGGGATGATCGGCTCGGCGACCGCCCGCTCGACCAGCACAAAGGCGACGCTGCTCACCAGAGCCAGCAGGCCTAGGCCGCCGATGACGGGTGAGGACCAGGCAAACTGGGTGCCGCCCCAGGAGGTGATCAGCACCAGTGCGGTGACGCCGACGGTCATCGTGGTGATGCCCCAGACGTCGATCGACAGCCGGGCCGGCTCGCGGGCCGGGCGGCGCAGGAACAACACGGCCGTGGCCATCGCGGCGCCGCCGAGAGGCAGGTTGATCCAGAACGCCCACCGCCAACCCGGACCCTCGGTCAGCCACCCCCCGACCAGCGGTCCGAGCACCGCGGCCAGGGCGAACATCGCGCTGACGTAGCTGAGGTAGCGGGCCCGCTCCCGCGCTGGGATGACGTCGGCCACGATCGCCTGCACCAGGATCAACAGCCCGCCGCCGCCGAGGCCCTGGACGGTCCGCGCCACGATCAGCCAGCCCATGGTGGGTGCCAGCCCGCCCACCACCGAGCCGATCAGGAAGATGCCAAGAGCGATGAGGAACAGCGAGGACCGGCCGACCTGGTCACTGAGCTTGCC
>DASQDG010000018.1:0-8176 GCA_035634295.1 Propionibacteriaceae bacterium
AGGCATCCAGATCGCCCAGGAACTCCGCCGCGACCACCCCCAGGTCGGGGTCGTCGTCGTCTCCAGCGCCAACATCCCCGAATACGCCATCGACCTGCTCGAGGGCGGCTCCCAAGGCCGGGCCTACCTCCTGAAAGAACGCCTCGCCGAACCCGGAGAACTCGTCCACGCCGTCCGCGAAGTCGCCAGCGGCCGAGCCGTCATCGACCCGAAAGTGATGGACGGCGTCCTGGCAGCCCAACCGCAGCCTCGAACTCCCTCCACACGGTAGAAGGCGCGCCGTTGCGGCAACGCCGCCCGGCAGCCCGCCGACACTTGACCCGTCGCGCCCGATCCGACGCCCGCATCGGCCCGTCCCCTGTGGACTGACAGGCCCGGCTGCGCCGACCGCGATTGACGGGGCGCGAAGGTGAGGGGCCGCAGCAGCGCCAACCGCTCGCACGGCCAGGTCCGGCCCGGCCCGGCCCGGAGATTCTCCGGGATGGGTGCCAGCACCAACTGCGCTTGTGGTGATTCCACAGTCGATGCGACATCCCTGGTCATCACAGAGTTGACTCATTACAAACAGAACTGCAGCCGAGAAATCAAGGAGCATGACGATGTCGAACACGGTCAGTGCGGTGGTCTCCCGACCCAGGGCAAAGCAGGGCAGGCTCAACGGCCCTCAAACCTCCGGTCGGGACTACCGCAACCTCTCCGAGCCGACCCACCAGACGGCACGGGTGGACGACGTCGCCGTGCCGATGCGGGACGGGACAATCCTGCGCGCCGACATCCACCGGCCCGTCGCAGAGGGCCACTACCCGGTCCTGATCGCCGCCTCGCCGTACCCACGACAGATTCAGGACCTGGGCGCCCCGATGGGTTTCATCGAGGCCGGCGCCAGCGACTTCTTTGTCCCCCGCGGCTACGTCCACGTCATCGCCAACCTGCGAGGCACCGGCGGATCCGGCGGCACCTTCGGCTTTCTGGACGGCCCGGAGCGGCGCGACATGCACGACCTCGTGGAGTGGGCCGCCGCCCAGCCGTGGTCCGACGGCAACGTCGGCATGGTCGGCATCAGCTACTTCGCCATGACCCAGCTCGAGGCCGCCGTCGAACAACCACCGCATCTGAAGGCGATCTTCCCCGTGGCCGCCACCGCCGACCTGTACGAGGGCGCGATCCACCACGGCCTGCTGAACTCCACCTTCGTCACCCCCTTCCTGTCCATGATCGGCCTGACCTCCGGCCACGGCGACGCGCTGTGGCGAGGGACACTCGCCAACGCCGCCCGGCACGTCCTCCACACCCCCCGACTCCACAGCAAGTTCGCCACCATGAACGGCGAGGCCGCCGTCACGGTGATGAAGACTGCCCTCAACCTGCACCACGACCCCCACCCGTGGGACGACCTGTGGCGCTCCATCGCCGTCGAACACCCTGTCCGCGACGCGTGGTGGGACGAACGCGACCTCACCCCCCTGCTGTCGCGGATCGAGGTGCCGGTCTACCTGGGCTGCGACTGGGACAACGTCCCACTGCACCTGCCCAGCACCTTCCGGATCTTTCACGAGCTGACTGGCAGCCCCGAGGTGCGGATGACCCTGCTCGACACCTACGGCCTGACCTGGCCCTGGGAGAGCCTGCACGTCGAAGCGCTCGCCTGGTTCGACCACTGGCTCAAAGGAGCCGACACCGGCATCCTCGACGGCCCCCGCATTCGGTACCGGCTGCCGCAAGCCGAGGGATGGCGTACCGCCGAGCAGTGGCCGCCCGCGGAGGCGCACCTGCGTGAGCTCGCCCTGAACGCCGACGCCACCCTCAGCCCCACCGAGGGCCAGCGCGGTGCCCGGCAGTACCTCACCCTCGGCGGCGGCCTCAACCGGGCACAGGCCAGCCCCACCGACCCGCCGGCCTTTTGCAGCTGGACCAGCCAGCCGCTGGACCAAAACTGCGACATCGCCGGCAACATCGAGCTCCACCTCGACGCCACCTCCACCGCCACCGACACAGCCTGGATCGTCACCTTGCAAGACGTCGACCCTGACGGCACCGTGCACGACGTGACCGCGGGCTACCTTCGCGCCAGCCTCCGCGAGGTCGACGAGGACGCCAGCAGGCCCGGCGCCCCCGTGCTTCCGTGCCGCCGACCGGTGACCGTCCCGCTCGGCGAGGAGGTCCGCTACCGAGTCCCGCTCGTCCCCAACGCCCGCCGCATCCTCGCCGGGCACCGCCTCCGGCTCGTCCTGACCAGCGACGACCAAAACCTCGCCACACCGGCCGTCATGGGCTTCCGCCACGCCTCGGTCGGAACCAGCAGCCTCAACACCATCAGTTCAACCTCCCGGCTCCTGCTGCCGGTGCTCACCGGCAGCCCCGGCTGACGAGGGCTCTGACCAGCCCCCCCACCCCCGCACCCACGTGCTGCGAGCACGCCGGTCCACGGTTGCTGCCGGCCGGCTACCAGTCGAACTCCTTGTGATCCGAACCCCTCGAAGGGACCACCGATGAACCACCATGACCCGCCGCAGCGTCCTGGGCGGCGCCCTCGGCCTGCTGGCCGCCGCGGCGATCGGCCAGCACTCGACCTTCGCGCTCGCCGCCCCACCGGCCCGCCGACAGCCGCTCACCGGGCTGCCGCTGACCGGGTTGAACACGGCCTACACCGGCCCGTTCTCAGTCACCGAGAGCAGCGTGCTCAGCGAGGACTTCTTCCTCACCGACCTCGTGCTGATGAACAAGTCCACCGACCGCATCCTGCCACTTCGCCCGGTCCAACGGCAGCGTGGAGGCGCTTGTACTGGCCGGCGGAAAGGTGAGCCACCTGAGCCGCGTACCTGCGACGACATCTGGTTGGAGCTATACGGTCCTGACCGGCGGCAACGACATCGAGCTTATCGAGGTCACCGACCTCGCCGTGTCCACGGCAGCGGACGGCTCCGTGTACGCACCGATACTCCTGGACATCTCCATCGAGGACTACGACGGTCCTGGTTTCATCTGGGCGACTCTCGGCACGTCAGGTGACTGGCAGTACACGACTACCGCATATCCCTTCATCGACGAGGGCGACAAGCTCAATTCCCTCCGCGCCGGCACCGACCAGAAGGGAAATCCGTACTTCTACGCGTTTTACACCTCCTCCGACGAGGGCAACAACGGCGTCTTCCTGCTCTGGCAGAACACCGAGTCCCTCGACTACGCGGTATACGACTCGCTGAAAGGCCAAGACGTTCGCGATGCCCAGCACTTGTTCAACTCCTCCTGGAGCCAGGAGAACCAGGCCGGCGGAGTATGGAGGCTCGACTCGCAGCAGACGGCCACGTCCACATGCAGACCTCAAGTTCGGCCTTCATGGCCGAGGGGGCAATGGTGAGGTCTGCGGACAACCTGCTCTGGATCGGATGGAGCGAAGGCACAGATCCCTACTACGTCGTGCAGCGCCCCACCGGAGAGGTGGTTCACTACGACGCCCTCCTTTCAGGTAAGGCCACGCTCGCCACCTCCGAGATGCTCAAGCCGGATCAGCTCGCGGTCTGGGAGGCAGACCAGCTCCTCAGTTTCGCTGTCGTCAACGGCGACACGGTCAACGTGTTAACCCAGTACGACTCCTCCATGGCCAACGGCGCGCAATTCACGCCGTCCATTCCGATCGCCAACGACATTCTCAGCGTCTCCGGCCTGCCCAACGATCAGCAGCAGGCGACGTTGTTCGTGGTCAACGCTGACAGCACGCTGAGCGTGCTGGCGAAGGGCCCCACCCTCGGCGCCTGGACCAGCACCCCGGTCCAGCAGGCGAGCGCCTCCCTCCAGGAGATGAGTACGTGGCGGACACAACTGAGCGTGGTCGACGCCAACGGCGTCCCGGTGGTCCAGACCGGAATGAAGATCACCCCCGCCGGGCGGTGGGGTGTGGCAGGCCACCGGCAACGCCGAGATGGACCCGGAGAACCCGGCCACCAGGAGCACCGACTGGCACGGTCGGGTGACCTTCGCCACCCCTGCCGTGGAGCTGGATACCGCGGTCTACTCGGTGCAACTTCTAGACGGCACCAGCGACAGCGGCGACCCGCTCACCGCCCACCACGACGCCGACGTGCACACCTACTGGCCGGCTCAGCCGGGCTCAACGACATGGATCCACTTACCGGGTCCAGCCTGGTGAAGGCCAGTAATGCCGACGGGACCGCGATGTTCCCCGTCCTGGCCAAGCTGACCGGCGACGACCGGACCAACTGTGCCAACGCGGTTGCCTCCGCCGTCAACCAGTCCATGCTCGCCGGGCAGTCGGCTCCATCCAGCGACATCAAGGCCTTCACTCTCGACCTGAGTGGTGCCGTACCCACCTACCAGCCCTCGAGGAACCCGAAGGCGTTCCGCTTGCTTAAATCCTCCAACTGGATGGACAAGGCGAAGCACGACCTCGAGTCCGTGTACCACGGCATTCGCCACGGACTGATCAAAGTGGAGAAGGCCACCATGCAGTGGTCCGACGACGCCCAGAACTGGGTGGTCAATCTGGCCATCACCATCGGCGACGACGTCTCCGACGCCATCAGCTACGCCATCACCGACGTCAAGTCGCCCCCCTTCGACGTGGTCGCGTTGATCGGGCCGCTGCTGCGGCTCATCGGCATCAACGACCAAGTCACTCGGTCGTACATCGCGGCCCTGGTCATCGCCTACCCCGCCACCGTCGCATACGCCATCTCCAACTCGAACCAGCCCCAATTCCCAACAGCAGGAGGCGCCTACGGCCCAGGCCTCAAGTTCACCGCCGCCGTCGCCCAGTACACCTGGATGCTGATGGACATCCCCCAGGACGTGGCCGCGCAGGAAGAGCCAGCCGTCGAGTTCCCCCCGATCTTCGCCTGGGTGGACGGACTGATGCCGATCTACCTAAACGTCCTCCTCTGGCCCGGGGCAGCGAACAACGACGGCTCCACCCCCACCGTTCACCAACCTGCCCGAAGACGACACCGGCCTGGCCTGGGCCGGCTGGATCCTCGGCATGCTGCCCTCCGGCGTGGTGCTCTTGCAGAACGGCGCCGCCCAACTCCAAGGCGGCGACGAAGCGGTCGGACCCGTCCTCCCATGGCTGAACAGCGCGTTCGGTGCCGGCGCGCTCGCTGTCCAGTCCGCTTGGAACTTCCGCCACAAAGGCGCCAACGACTACGCCAAAGCCGCCGGAATCATCGGGAACGTCACCACCCTCACCGCGCCACTGGCCTCGGCGGAGGTTGCCGGCTCGACCGAGGACATCTCCGTCGCCGTCAAGGTCCTGCTCGGCGTGGTCTGCGGCCTCGGCGGGGCCATCTTGACCGTCGAGTCCTGACCCTGAGCACCCTTGGCCCAGCAGCCGCAATGCCACACACCCTGCGCCGCCACCCCTACCCCAACCGAGCCTCACACCGAAAGGTCCAACACCATGCCCGCAGTTCTTCGACTTCTCGCTCTGGCCGCCGCGGCGGCTGTCTGCGCGCCGCTCCTCACCGGCAGCGCCAGCGCCGCTCCACCCACCGCAACCACCGCTAGGCCGAATACCCACACGATCACCGTAGGCAGCAACCCATACGACGTCGCCGTCGCCCAGAACCTCGGCAAAGCGTTCGTGGTCAACGACGGAAGCGTGTCGGTGATCAGCCTGATCACCCGCCGCCATCTCGGCACCTTCGGCACCGGCGGCTACCACGGGCAGAACTCCATCGCCCTGGTCCGCAGTAACGCCCAGGCCTACATCACAAACAACCTGCGCAACGACGTCACCGTGGTCGACACCGAGACCCATCGCGTCACCCGGCACATTCCGGTCGGCTACGGCGCGGTCGACGTGGTTAAAGCGAACACCCCGAACGGGCAACGCGCCTACGTCCTCACCAACCAGCCCGCCGCTCCGCCGCAGAAGGGACACAACGAGCTGGTCGCGATCGATACCCGAACCGGCAAGGTCGTCAAACGCACCCCGCTGCCGAACTTCGCCTACACCATGGCCGTCGGCCCCGCCAGCAAGAGCATTTGGGTCGGCAGCAACTATGACGGCAGTATCTGGCAGGTCCGCACCGCCACCGGCAAGATCACCAAGACCCTGAAACCCACCCAGTCCGGGCCGGTCACCGGTATCGCCTTCACCCCGGGTCAGAAGAGGGCCTGGATCGCCGGGCTCGGCGGTGTGACCGTCGTTGACACCAAGACCGGCAAGACCGGGAAGTTCCTCACCGCACCCAAGATCTTCGGTGGCTTCCCGGCGCTCGGCTCGATCGCGCTGAACTCGAGTGGCCGGTACGCGTTCGCCCAGAACTCCGTCTCGAAGGGGCCGGGCTACACCAGTCAGATCGCCGCCATCAACACCAAGACCTTCAAGATTTCCTGGCGCGTCAACACCGGCTCCCGGTCAGAAGGGTTCTCCCTCGACAAAACCCGCGGAACTGCCTACGTCGCCGACTACGACGACGACACGGTGACCTACTTCCCCGTGCCGAAGTGACCAGGCGCAACAGGTCAAACGGTCGCCGGCCCCACACGATCCCAACCGGGCCGGCGGCCGAGCGCACCGAGAAGACACAGCCACGGACTCCACTGTTACCCGCTGACCTGCGGAAGCCGCCCCGCCGTACCCCGCAGCCGGCGGGACCGCGTGGCCCCACGAAGCCTTTTCGCGTCTCCGTCGCCGCAACGGACGAACGCGCTACGACACCCACCCCACTTGTGACGAAGGGGCTGTTGAAGCAGTTCACCAAGAGCGTGCTTGAGACCGCGCTGAACGAGGAGATGACGAGCGGGTCGCTGCGGCCACAGTTGGGGTGCGGGAGTCGTTGTCCCAGCCGAGGCCCCAGATCAGCAGCATTGCGGCAGCAGCGACCACACAGGCAGCGTGTGGCCCGTCGCCTTTGCCCCTACTCGCAGGCAGCACCCGACGAGCTACACCACTCCCCGGGGGCGCGAGGTGAGCCCCGTCCGTAACCGACGTTGGGGTGCCGACCGGTCGGGCCCACTAGATGGGCGGCCGGCACCCGCTCGTGGATCGGCGGCTACTGCTGCTGACCGCCTCACCTGGACATCTGTCGTGTGCTCGAGGCACAGATGCGTTGACTCGTTTATACCCGAGGCCTGCTAGACCAAACGAGCAGCCTGCCGCCCTACCCGGACGTGGACGGCTGTCGGAAGGTCTGTTCGTGGGAGTAGGCTCCGGCGGGATAGGGGGTTGGGTAGCCATGGCGGCCGACGGCGAGAAGGGAACGCAGGAACGTCTCGAGGTGGAGGCCGAGGACGACGACCTTCGTTCCAGCCTGGAAGGGCTGTCGGGCCTGTCGAACCGCTTGCCGCTGGTTGAGTTGTTGACCCGGGTTGCTGGGTTGGCGGTCCAGGCCATACCTGATGCTGACGGGGCGGGCCTGACGTTGCTCGTGGAGGGACGCAATAACACGGTCGTGACTACGGCGGACTTCGTGGCTGAGATTGACGCGGTTCAGTACAGCATCGGTCAGGGGCCGTGCATCACTGCAGCGGCGGAGGGCCGGACCGTGGTCTCGGGTTCGCTGGGCGCTGACCCGCGCTGGCGCCGGTTCGGCGGCAGGATCGCCCGGATGGGGGTGCACAGCGTCGTGTCGCTGCCTCTGCTCACCCCAGACGGCGTGGTGGGAGCCATGAACGTGTATGCGCGGGACAAGAACGTCTTCGACGACCGGGCGGCCGTCCTGGGTGAGCTGTTCGCGGCGCCGGCTGCGGTAGCGGTCCAGAACGCGCAGGTGCTGGAGCAGACCCGTCGGCTGGCTGCTCAGCTGCAGGCCTCCTTGGGCTCCAGGATGGTCATCGAACGGGCGGTGGGGATCGTGATGAGCCGCAGTGGGATCAGTGCAGACGAGGCGCTGCAACGGCTGCGAACGTTGAGCCAACACGAGCACGCCAAACTGGTGGTGATCGCGCAGAACCTCATCGATGAAGCGGTCCGCCGCGCCCGGTCGCAGCGCCGGGAGTGAACACAAGAGGTCGACCAAGGCGTACGGTCGCAGCGCCGGGAGTGAACACAGACGGCGACCAGGGCGTATGGTCGATACAGCGGTTGCACAAGGTCAGGTCCGACGTGCGGCCCCGCCTGCCAGCATCAGGCTGAGGTAGGCATCATCGGGCGGCCGGATCCGCTTCTTCGGAGACTGCGCTCGTGGACCACCAAGACCTTCTCACCCACCTGGCCCGC
>DASQDG010000019.1:0-95853 GCA_035634295.1 Propionibacteriaceae bacterium
GCGGACCCAGTCGACACCACCACTGCCGTTGCCCCCGAAGGCGGCGTAGATGTACCAACCGATGATGACGCCGGCCACTCCGCAGAGGATGGTCAGCCAGATCGGGATGTTGTCCTTGTTGCCCGGCGCGACGAACTTGCCCAGCAGGCCGATGATGATGCCAGCGATGATGACGCCGATGAGGCTCATGCTTCTCCTTGTATAGATGTGGCGCAGATGCACCGTTGAGCCTCATGGTATCCCCGCCCCAGGCCGGCGACGGGACAAAGCCACCGTGTTGGCCGAACGTTGCTCATCTCGTGACCTGGCGCGAACGCCCTTGGTCCAGACCCACCCACAACCGGTCGCTGTCCCAGTCGAGCTGGGAGACAGCAGTGTCGAAGGCGTACCGGTCGGTCATGCCGGCCACGTAGCCGACCGCGGCCCGAATCGCCTCGTCGCTGCCAGGATCGCCCGGCGGCGGACCCGGCAGCAGGTGAGGCTGAGCCAGGTAGTGCTCGACCAGCGCCTGCAGCACCTCCACCACCACCGCCGACTGGGCCAGCGAAGCCGGCCGGATGTAGATCCGTTCATAGTTGAAGGCGCGCAGGGAAGCGAGCGCCGAGGCCTCCGGCGGCGCCATCCCGACCTCGCCGTGGGCGTCGATGGCCCGCACCGCGGCGCGCACGAAGGTGGAGAGTTGGGACCGCCGCGTGCGACCGCACACCTCAGCCACCTCGTCCGGCACGTCGTCGGCGGTGATGATGCCTGCGTGAATGGCGTCTTCGAGGTCGTGGGCGCAGTAGGCAATCCGGTCGGCCCAGCTGACGATCTCGCCTTCGATCGTGCTCGGCGCGGGGCGGGACCAGGAGTGGTTGCGGATCCCGTCCAGGGTTTCGCTGCAGAGGTTGTACGGCGCGAGCACCACGTCGGCGCCCCAGGGACCGTGGTCGAAGCCCTCCGGCACAAAGGCGTCAAAGGCCTGCTCGCTGGCGTGCCCGCCCGGCCCGTGGCCACAGTCGTGACCGAGCGCTATCGCGTCCACCAGCGACACGTTGACCCCTGCTGCCCGGGCGATCGAGGTGGCGACCTGGGCGACCTCGAGGGCGTGGGTCAGCCGGGTCCGCTGGTGGTCGGTGGGGTAGACCACCACCTGGGTCTTGCCCGCCAGCCGACGAAAGGCGGTGGAGTGCACGATTCGGTCGCGGTCGCGCTCGAAGCAGGTCCGCTCGTCGTCTGGCTCTTCCTCCATGGCGCGGTGGCCGGCTCCCAGGGCGTACGTCGAGCCGGGCCGGAGCAGTGCGCGCTCGCGCTCTTCGCGTACCTCACGGGTGACCACCTGGCCCGCGCCGACGCGGGCATGGGAGGTGGCATGCGCCCGGACGAGCTGCCCGACACGGTGGCCGGCCATCGTGTCGGCCCACGCCTGGGCTCGCAGCGGGATCGCGGGTGCCGCCGGGGGGTCAGCCACCCGAGACGTCCAGCTCGGCCTCGCTCAGGTCCAGCTCGCAGCCCGAAGGGTCGTCCAGCCAGCCCTCCGGCAGCGCGACCCGGGCACGGGGAGCGCCCTGGCGCCCGCGTGGCTGCCCGAGCTCGCTGCCGGGAAAAGGTACGTCCGGGTCCAGCTGGCCCAGCGCCGCGTCGAGGTCGGCGAAGGTGGATACCAGCCCGAGGGCGCGTCGCAGGTCGCCTCCGACGGGGAAGCCCTTGAAATACCAGGCCATGTGCTTGCGAAGATCGGTGATCGCCCAGCGCTCGTCGGACAGCGCTTCCAGCAGCACGGCGTGCCGGCGAACCATCCCGGCCACCTCGCCCAAGGTGGGCAGCACCTGGCCGGCCCTGCCGGCGAAGGCGTCAGCGAGATCGCGGAACAGCCAGGGCCGCCCGAGGCACCCGCGTCCGATCACCACGCCGTCGACGCCAGTGTGCGCCACCATCCGAAGCGCGTCGGCAGCCTCCCAGATGTCGCCGTTGCCCAGCACGGGGATCCCCACACTGGCCTTGAGCTCGGCGATCGCGTCCCAGTCGGCGACTCCGGAGTAAGCCTGCTGCGCGGTCCGCCCGTGCAGCGCGATGGCGGCACAGCCGGCGTCCTCGGCGATCCGCCCCGCGTCGAGGTAGGTCAGGTGGTCGGCGTCGATGCCCAGCCGGGTCTTCATGGTGACCGGCACCCCGTACCGCTCCCCCGCCCGGACGGTGGCCCGGAGAATCGCGCTCAGCCGCTCCCGCTTGTACGGCAGCGCCGCGCCCCCACCCTTGCGCGTCACCTTCGGCACCGGGCACCCGAAGTTGAGGTCCACGTGCCCGACGCCGTACTGGTCACACAGGATTTCCGTCGCCGCGGCCATGGTGCCGGGGTCCACCCCGTACAGCTGCACCGACCGCACCGTCTCGCCCGGATCAAACGCCAACATCCGCAGCGTCTTCCGGTCCCCCTCGACGATCCCCCGCGACGTGATCATCTCGCACACGTAGAGACCCGCACGAGTGCTCTGCTTGCTCCGCTCGCCCGAATCAAGCTTGGGCCTGCGCATCTCGGTGCTCGATTCGGCCTCTTCGCGGCACAGCTGCCGAAACGCGGCATTCGTGATCCCCGCCATCGGAGCCAACACGACGGGAGTCGAGACGGTGAGGGGGCCCACTTCAAGCGGGCGAGTGAAACCCGACCCCGCGGCCGAGGCGTGGCGCGCGTCGAGTGACTGCCCCGGCGGGTGCGGTCGGGGGTGTGGTGCCGCCGCCGTGGACGGGTCTGGCGGGAGCCCGAGTGAAGCGCCAGCGGAGCGAGGGCGGATGGTTGGCGGTGACACCACACCCCCGACCCCACCCGAGCGGACACCGGCACCCACCGCTAGCAACCCACCAGGCGCACAGCCAGGTAGTCCTGCACCTTGTCCAACCCGACCCGCTCCTGCGACATCGAGTCCCGCGAGCGGATTGTGACCGCACCGTCCTCCAGCGTGTCGAAGTCCACCGTGACGCAGTACGGCGTGCCGATCTCGTCCTGGCGACGGTAGCGCCGCCCGATCGCCTGCGCATCGTCGAACTCGACATTCCAGAGCTTGCGCAACGCCGCCGCCAAGTCCCGCGCCTTCGGCGACAGCGCCTCGTTGCGCGACAGCGGCAGCACCGCCACCTTGACCGGCGCCAACCGCGGGTCCAGCCGCAGAACCGTACGCTTGTCCACCCCGCCCTTGGTATTGGGCGCCTCGTCCTCGGTGTAGGCCTCGACCAGGAACGTCATCAGCGACCGAGTCAGCCCGGCGGCGGGCTCGATGACGTACGGCGTCCAGCGCTCACCCTTGGCCTGGTCGAAGTAACTCAGGTCGGTGCCGGAGTGCTCGCTGTGGGTCTTGAGGTCGAAGTCGGTGCGGTTGGCGATGCCTTCGAGCTCGCCCCACTCGTTGCCGGTGAACCCGAAGCGATACTCGATGTCGACGGTCCGCTTCGAATAGTGCGACAGCTTCTCTTTCGGGTGTTCGAAGTGCCTCAGGTTGTCGGGGTTGACGCCGAGGTCGACGTACCAGCGGGTGCGCTCGTCGATCCAGTACTGGTGCCACTTCTCGTCGCTGCCGGGCTCGACGAAGAACTCCATCTCCATCTGCTCGAACTCGCGGGTCCGGAAGATGAAGTTGCCGGGCGTGATCTCGTTGCGAAACGACTTGCCTACCTGACCGATGCCAAACGGCGGCTTCTTGCGCGTGGCGTTCACCACTGCGTTGAAGTTGACGAAGATGCCCTGGGCGGTTTCGGGTCTCAGGTAGTGCAGGCCCGACTCGTCCTCGATCACCCCGAGGTAGGTCTTCAGCATCATGTTGAAGTCGCGCGGTTCGGTCCACTCACCACGGGTGCCGCAGTTGGGGCAGGCGATCTCCTCCGGACCCGAGGGCGCTCGACCCTTGCGGGATTCGAAGTCCTCCTCCAGGTGATCGGCCCGAAACCGCTTGTGACAGGACTGGCATTCGGTCAGCGGGTCGGTGAACACGCCCACATGCCCCGACGCGATCCAGACCTCGCGCGGCAAGATCACCGACGAGTCGAGGCCGACGACGTCGTCACGACCGGTGACCACCGAGCGCCACCACTGCTTCTTGATGTTCTCCTTCAGTTCCACACCTAGCGGGCCGTAGTCCCACGCCGAGCGGGTACCGCCATAGATCTCGCCAGAGGGGAAGACGAACCCCCGGCGCTTGCACAGGCTGATCACATTTTCAAGACGGCTGGCAGGGGCCACGATGAGTTTCTCCACAGACAAGCCCGCGATCCCCGGCTGGGATGGCGTCAGACCCCCTTACGTTACCGTCCGTTAGGCGGGCCGAAGCACCGCTTCGATGTCGCTGCCCTCGGTCGTGTGGATGACCACTGCGCCCTGAGCGCGCACGGCACCGAGGACCACGCGCTTGTCGCCCACCGTGCCCAGATAGATGCCCACGTAGCCCTTGCGCCAGACAATGTCGCCTGGCTGGGCCCTGCCGGGCCGCACGTGCCGTAGGCTGCGCCGCTGCGCGTCGGACTGAGCCGTGATCGAGACTCCGGCAGCACCCCAGGCGCCGGCGGTCAGGCCGGAGCAGTCCCAGGCGTCAGCCCCGTGAGCGCCCCACGCCCAACGGTCGCCGAGCTGGTCGAGAGCGAAGTCCATTGCCCGGCCGGCCCGTCCGGCCGGGATGGGAACCTCATAGGTCTGCCAGGAGGTGGGATCGGTGACGAAGCGCGTCCGGGCGACCTTCTGCCTCGAGCCCCCGAGGATCACGTTGGTGGCCGACGGCAGGAAGGTGACCGCAAGAAAGGCGTGGTCGGAGCCGTTGCGGTCACCGGTGATCTGCGCGGCCGGGGCCTCGGTCGAGAACACGTAGTCGATGGCCCGCTTGCCTTTGGTGGCGGGGCTGTCCAAGGTCTGCCAGCTGGGCACCAGGTTGTGCTTGCCCATGGCCACTATGGGAGACACCCGCGGGGAGTAGTTCACGTTGCAATCACAGGTGACGTAGACCGCGGAGCCGTCAGCCCGGAAGGCGTCGGTGAGCGCAGTCACCGTGGCTAGCTGCCGCTTGTAGAGCGCGACCCGGCGCGGGTTGGCCTTGCGCATCTTGGTGCTGTTCTGCGCACCCACCAGCATGTGCGTGTTCAGCACGTAGAAGGACTGCAGGGTGGTCTTGTCCTGCAGATGCGCCCAGGTCACCCACTTGCGGCCTGCCACAGACCTGCCGTCGTGCCGAGAACGCTCAACGCGCTCACCGCCCTTCAATGCGAGCTTTCGGCCCTGGTCCAGCAAGGTGTATTGGGAGGTTCGATACAGGATCGGCACCGCGGTGCGGTCGGTGGTCATGGTGAAGCCCTCGGCGCCCTTGGCCGCCGCGGCGCGTTTCCTTGAGTCGCCCAGCTCCTGCAGTCCGAAGACGTCCGCGTACTTCGTCAGCTCACGGGTGCCCGCAGTGATGCGGCTCGTCTTGTTGGACTTGAGCGCGTTCCACGTGGCCACGCGTACGCCTGCCCCGCCGGTGTCGAGGCAGTCATCAGTAGGCGCCTCGTCCTCGGAGGGCACGTCGGAGCGCGCACCCTCGGCCAGAAAGGCCCGGTAGCTGCCGGAGGTATAGACAGACCAGGGAGTCCATGAGCCGCGGCGATCTCCCTTGTCACCGTCGGCGGCGTCCCACACCCGGTAGGCCATCCAGGCGTTGACCTCGGGGTCCTGCCACTCCCGGCCCTTCAGCAGGTCGGAGTGCACGGCGTTGATCTGCCACAGCCCGTAGTTGCCACCAGCGGCTCGGTTGACTGCTGACGGGTTCCAGGAAGACTCAGCGCCGGCCACTGCTGTGGCCATGTCCACCTGGGATTGAGGGAAGTAGCGCTCAGCCGCCTTGCGCGCAACAGCTTGCTTGCTGCCGCCTCTGACGGCACGTGAGCGCTTGCTGTCAGCGCCGTCGACAGAATCCTGGCATGCGGTCGGAGTCTTCGCGGCAAAGGCGGACTGGGAGCCCAGGTCGGTCAGGGCAAGCACGGGCACAGCCAACGCGGTGGCGGTCGGCAGGGCGACCACGGCTCGAAGCCAGGCGCGAGGGGGCCGCCGACGCGTGGAGGCGACGTCGGAATCGTGCCGCGCGTCGGCTCCCTTGGCGTGGCGTCGCCCACGTCTGCCCGCAGTCAAGCCCCTCATATCACCCTTCCGCGAGTGCGCCCGCAGACACCACCCAGACCCGAGTTCACAACGACGACCCCGAAGAAGACAAGGGTAGTTGATAATTTCTGTGAAAGACCCGTGGACTGACAGAAGTACACATGGCCGGGTGTCGCGTGAGCTGAGTCAGGGCCCAGGGGTGGTCCGCGGTTGGTTGTCGGCCACGAGATCGGCGTCGTCGTAGGCCGTCGGCTCGTCGATGGCCAAAGACAGCAGCGGCACCACCACCACCTTGGACTCGTAGCCCTGCAGCGCCCGACGGTAGGAGCCCACGTTCTGCCAGCGGGTGGTGATGGTCCACAGCAGGGGTTCGTCCAGGTTGCGTGCCAAATCGGCCGACACGAAGCCCGGACGTCCAGACAGCAGGGTCACCGTGGCCCGTGCCTGCCGCACGAAGTTCACGATGTCGGCCTCGGGCACCTGAAACCTGGTGAGCACGATCACGCACTCACCCTACGATTCCGGTCGACGGCATTCGGGCTAGATTGACCGGGTGCGGATAGCGGAATAGCGGTGCCGTTCGAGCCCGCGGACTGGTTGTTGACCAAGACCGAGCGCGCCAACCCGCAGTCCGGTCTCGACGCCCAGCACCCCGGAGACGACGCGTGGTCGCGCGGCAACCACGTCCGACCGCTGGTGCATGGTGCGGCCTACTTCGCCGAGCTGCGGGAGCGGGTGGACGAAACGCGATCTGGCGACCTGATCTACTTCACCGACTGGCGGGGCGACCCCGACGAGTTGCTCACCGACGACCCAGCTTCGAGCGTGGAGGAGGTGCTGGCTGCGGCCGACGAACGCGGAGTGGACGTGCGAGGACTGATCTGGCGCTCGCACTGGGACAAGTTGTCGTTCTCGTCGGAGGAGAACCGGCTGCTCGGCGAGCAGCTGCAGCGCCGCGGAGCCGAAGCGCTGCTCGACATGCGGGTGCGCACGGGCGGTTCACACCATCAGAAGCTGGTAGTGATCCGCTTTCGGGGCCGCCCGGAACGCGACGTGGCCTACGTGGGTGGCATCGATCTCTGCCACTCCCGGCGCGACGACGCCCGGCACCAGGGCGACCCGCAGGCCCAGTCGATGGCCGAGGTCTACGGCGAGCACCCGGCCTGGCACGACGTCCAGGCCGCCATCTCCGGACCGGCTGTGTATGACGTGGAGACGGTGTTCCGAGAACGCTGGCTGGACCCCACCGCACTGAGTCGGAACCCGGTGTTCTTCGTGCACGACAAGCTGAGCGGCACCGATCTCAGCCCGGACCCGCTGCCAGAGCAGGCCCCACCACCCGAGCCGGTGCCCGGCGGTTCGCACCTGGTGCAGCTGCTCCGGACCTATCCCAACCTGCGACACGGCCGGGACTACCCGTTTGCCCGGGGCGGTGAGCGCAGCGTCGCCCGCGGCTACAGCAAGGCGCTGGCCCGGGCCGGAAGGCTGGTCTATTTCGAGGACCAGTACCTGTGGTCGGCCGACGTGGCGAAAGCCTTCGTCGAGACGCTGCAGAGCAGTCCGGAGCTGCGCGTGATCGCGGTGCTGCCGCACTTGCCCGACCAGTCCGCGCCGCTGTCGCGCATACCTCAGCAGTACGGTCGCCTAGAGGCGCTGGCCATGCTGGTGAAGGCCGGCGGCGATCGGGTGGCGGTCTATGGCCTGGAGAACCACGAGGGGCTGCCGGTGTACGTGCACGCCAAAGTGTGCGTGATGGACGACTGGTGGGCCTCCATCGGCTCGGACAACTTCAACCGTCGCTCCTGGACTCACGACTCGGAGCTGTCGGCGGTGGTGGTGGACACCGAGGGCGAGGACCACTCTGCTTACGCCCGCCGGCTGCGGCTCACCTTGGCCGCGGAGCATCTGGACCGAAGGGTTGGCTCGGCGGAGTTCCCAGGCGACATCTCCCGAATCGAGACCGGAACCGCGCCGGGCGACCTGAACGACGAGCACCTGCTGTCGGTGATGGCCGACTGCGTGAGTGGACCCGGCATGTTCGAGGCGTTCGCCGCCTCGGGAGCCCGGCTGCAGGCCTGGCATGACCGAGGCCGAGACGGGCCTCGGCCCCCAGGGCGGCTGCGGCCCCTGGACCTGCCCAGGCTGTCAGCGCTGACCCGGCTCTGGGCGCGGCCGATGTATCGCCTTCTGCTGGACCCCGACGGGCGCCCCCGGGAGCTCCGACGCCGCGGCGAGTTCTGACGTCACCCCCGCCAGCGCGACTCTGCTCGACCACAGCCCTGAAAACCTACTTCTCGTCGCCGCCACACCACCCGACTGGTGCGGCAGCGGGCGCCCGCCATGCGATCGGGAAGTAGATTCTCAGGGCGGACGCTCGTCACTCGCTCGACACCTCGTTCGGCACCGCCCCGCCGTAGCGTCGGTCGCGGTCGGCGTAGACCTCGATGGCTCGCCAAAGGTCACGGCGGTCGAAGTCGGGCCACAGCCGATTCAGGAACACCATCTCGGCGTAGGCCGACTGCCAGAGCAAGAAGTTGGACGTTCGCTGCTCCCCGGAGGAGCGGACGAACAGGTCGACATCGGGGATGTCCGGCTCGTCGAGGTAGCGGCGGAACCGCTGCTCGGTGAGTTTCGTCGGGTCCAGCCGACCGGCCGCGGCCAACTCGGCCACCCGCCGGGCAGCGTCAACGATCTCGGCTCGGCCGCCGTAGTTGACGCAGAACTGCAGGGTCAGCACGTCGTTGTCGACCGTTCGCCGCTCGGCGTCCTCGAGCTCAGAGATCACGCTGCGCCACAGCCGGGGACGTCGGCCCGCCCAGCGCACCCGGACGCCGAGGGAATCCAGCTGGTCGCGGCGGCGGCGGATGACGTCGCGGTTGAAGCCCATCAGCCATCGGACCTCGTCGGGTGAGCGGTTCCAGTTCTCGGTGGAGAACGCATACGCCGACAGGAACCGCACCCCGACTTCGATCGCGCCCTCGATGACGTCGAACAGCGACTCCTCACCACGGGCGTGTCCCTGCGTACGCGTCATCCCCCGCGCCTTGGCCCACCGGCCGTTGCCGTCCATCACGATCGCCACGTGCCGAGGCAGCTTGGCAGGGGGCACGGCGGGTGGCCTGGCACCGCTGGGGTGCGGTGTCGGTCGCGCGGGGACAGGGCGCTCGCCCGAGCGCGGCGCTCCGGCCGCTGTTCTGCGCTGGGCTCTAGGCACCTAAGGGACAATAGCGAGGTGCCGACGTACCGTGACGAGGCGATCGTGCTGCGCACCCACAAGCTGGGGGAGGCTGATCGCATCATCACCATGCTCAGCAGGTCTCGCGGCAAGATCCGCGCTGTGGCCAAGGGGGTCCGGCGGACGTCGTCGAAGTTCGGCGCTCGGCTCGAGCCGTTCTCGCACATCGACCTGCAGTTCGCCACCGGTCGCAGCCTTGACATCGTCACCCAGGTGGAGTCGCTGGACGCCTTCGGGGAGCCGCTGGCCGCTGACTACCCGGCCTACACAGCGGGCCAGGTGATGCTGGAGACCGCCGACCGGCTGGTCGTCGAGGAGGGTGAGCCGGCATTGCAGCAGTATCTGCTGCTGGTTGGGGCCCTGCGTGTCCTCAACCACGGCACCAATGACGGTCGGCGGCTGCCGACTCTGATCTTGGACTCCTACCTGCTGCGGGCGCTGTCGGTGGCCGGTTATGCGCCGTCGTTCTCTGACTGCACCCGCTGCGGTGTGGTCGGGCCGCATTCGGCGTTCTCTCCCGCCGCAGGCGGCGTGGTCTGCGAGCACTGCCGACCGGCTGGCTCGTCGCGGCCTGCGGCCGAGACCCTGCTGCTGCTCAGCGCCCTGCTCGAGGGCCGCTGGACAGCCACCCGCGACGTCGACGATCGGACCGCGCGAGAGGCCAGCGGGATCACCGCCGCCTTCGTGTCCTGGCACCTGGACCGCAACCTGAGGTCAATGGCGCATGTCGAGCGCTGAGCTGAGCGCATCGGGGCCGTCGCACAAGCCGCCGCCGGCGCCTCTGCGACGCCGGCCGCGCCGCACCCGTCGTCTGCTTGCGGTGGTCATCCCGCTTGTCCTGCTCGTCCTGGTCACGGTCCCTTGGGGGATCAGCCGGCTAGTCGACACCAGCTCGGCCGCGGCGCCCGCCGGCGACGCCGGTGCCGCCGAAGGTGGCAGCGAGGGCGCGAACGGCGTCGGCGACCCCTACTTCCCGACCTACGGCAGCGGCGGCTATGACGCGCTGAAGTACGCCATCTCGGTCAGCTGGGACGCTGCCAACGAGGAGCTGACGGGGACCACAGTGGCCACGGCTCGAGCCACCCAGCCGCTGTCGTCGTTCTACCTCGATCTCGCGCTGGCGACGCGTGCGGTGCGCGTCAACGACCGTCCGGCCACCTTCTCTCGCTCAGGGCGGTCCGACCTCAAGATCACACCGGCGCAGCCGATCGCTGCCGGAACCATGTTCCGGGTCGCGGTGGACTACTCCGGCAAGCCGGGACGGGTCAAGGGCGTCTCGGCCTGGTGGAGCAGTAAGCAGGAGTGGACCATCGCCGGCGAGCCGGAGAGCTCCACCTTGTGGTTCCCGGCCAACGACCACCCCTCCGACCCTGCGCTGATGGACGTGTCCATACGAGTGCCGGCTGGGATGACCGCAGTGAGCGTTGGCCGGCTGGAGTCCAAGGACAGCGCCTCCGAGGCCGAGTTCGACACCTGGCACTGGGTGGCGGCCCAGCCCGTCGCCAGCTATCTCAACTTCATGGCCATCGGCTCCTACGACCTCCGGCAGGGGACCGCCGACGGCCGGCCGTACGTTTACGCGGTCTCCTCGCAGCTTCCCTCCGCCGACCGGTCGCGCGCCTTCGCGGCACTGGCCAGGACCGCACCCATCCTGCGCACGCTGGAAACCATGTTCGGTCCGTACCCCTTCACCGAGATCGGCGGGGTCGTGCCGGCCGCCGCGCTGCCCTTCGGCGGCCTAGAGACCCAAACCCGTCCGGTCTATTCCGCCGCCGACCTCCTCGACGACGCGGGCTCGCGCTATCTGATCGCGCACGAGCTGGCTCACATGTGGTACGGCGACAACGTGACTCTCAAGCACTGGAACGACATCTTCACCAACGAGGCGTACGCGTCCTGGGCGGCTTGGGGCTACGCCGAGCGGACCGGCGGCAAGTCAGCCGACGCGATCATGCTGGCGGCGTACGAGCGCTTGAAGGGCGAGGCCGGCTTCTGGAAGATCACCATGATCGACCCAGGACGCGACCACCTCTTCGACGCGGTCTATCAGCGCGGGCCGATGACCCTGCAGGCGCTCCGCAATGTGATCGGGGACCCGGCGTTCTTCTCGCTGGCCCGTGAGTGGGGCCAGCAGCCGGGCAGCCGCAGCCTGGAGGAGTGGATGGCGACGGCGCAGTCCAAGACCGAGGTCGACCTGAAGCCGTTCTTCCAAGCCTGGATCTATTCCCCCACCGCACCGGCTCGCACCGCGGCCAACGGACTTCGCTGAGATCGGAAGGGATCTCGTGAACGACCGGATCGACTACGACCTGCTGGACGCGGCCTCGTTGCGCCGAGCCGGAAGCCTGAAGTGGACCCAGTTCCCCGACGCCATCGGCGCCTGGGTGGCCGAGATGGACTTCGGTACCGCACCCGCGGTCACCGAGGCTCTGCACGGCGCCGTGGACGCGGCCCTCTTCGGCTATCTCCCGGCCCGGGTGTCCGACGCCATGTCCGAGGCGTGTGCCGGCTGGTATCGCGAGGTTGCCGGCTGGCAGATCTCGGCCGAGCAGATCCACCCGATCGCCGACGTGCTCAAGGGCCTGGAGATCGCACTCGAGCATTACTCGCGGCCCGAGGCGCCGCTGATCGTGCCGACGCCGGCCTACATGCCGTTCCTGACCGTGCCACCCGCTCTCGGCCGCAGGGTCATCGAGGTGCCGGTGGTCGTCAGCGACACCGGATACGCCCTGGACCTGGACGGGCTGGATGCGGCCTACCGCGCGGGCGGTCACCTGCTGGTGCTGTGCAACCCCTTCAACCCGCTGGGCAAGGTGTTCTCGGCGGAGGAGCTGCTGGCGGTCAGTGAGGTGGTGTCTCGTCACCAGGGTCGAGTGTTCTCCGACGAGATCCACGCGCCGCTGGTCTATCCGGACCACTGCCACGTGCCCTACGCCTCGCTGACCGAGGAGACCGCCGGACACACCGTGACGGCGACGTCAGCGTCGAAGGCCTGGAACCTGCCGGGGCTGAAGTGCGCGCAGCTGGTGATCAGCAACCAGGCCGACGCCGCTGTCTGGGAGGACATCTGGTTCCTGGCCAGCCACGGCACCAGCACGCTGGGGGCAGTCGCCAACACAGCCGCCTACACCGGTGGCCGCGAGTGGCTGGCGGGGGTGCTCGACTACCTCGACGGCAGCCGCCGCCGGCTGGCTGACCTGGTCGCCGAGCACTTGCCGGGAGTGTCCTACCGGATGCCCGAGGGCACCTACATCGCGTGGCTCGACTGTCGGTCTCTGGACCTCGACCAGGCACCGGCCGACTTCTTCCGCGAGCACGCCGGAGTGGCCCTGACTGACGGCGCGATGTGCGGCACCGCAGGTCGGGGGTCTGTGCGGATGGTGTTCGGCACTCCACGACCTGTGCTGGAGAAGGCAGTGGTCGCCCTCGGCCGGGCGGTCCGGGACCGAAGGCGCTGACGTGGCCAAGGCCCGCACTCTGGCGGAGAGCTATCGGCACTTCGCCGACGGTGACGCCGGGAGGTCGCCGCTGTATGGACGCGTGTGCCTCGCCCTGAGTGAGTCCGACGAGGCGTTGCGCGCCCTCGAGGCGGTGCCGGCGCGTGCCCGACACCCCACCTTGATTCTGGCCGCGCTGCACGACCTCGCCTTGGCCGGACGAGCTCCGGCGCTGTCCGCGGCCTATGCCGCTGGAGACGGCGCTGCGGCGGCGCGCGCGGCGATCGACACGCTGCTGCAGCTGACTGAGTCGGTGGTGGCCATCGCCGTACGCCGGCGGGCCCGGCCCGAGGAGACCGGACGCTATCCGGTGCTGCTTCCAGCCATTGCCGAGGCTGCGCGCCGGGGCGGCGCGCCGACGGTCGGGCTGATCGACGTGGGCTGTTCGGCCGGGTTCAATCTCCAGGTCGACCGCGTGGGCATCACGTACCACCCGAACTTGAGCAGATCTGGCAGCCCAACGACTCCAGGGGACTCCGCGCCAGCACAGGTGATGGGCGATCCGAGCTCATCAGTGCAGCTGTCGGCCGTGGTCGTGGGCACCCGCCCGCTCCCGACGACGGCGATGCCTGAGGTGGTCGCCCGAGTGGGCGTCGACGTCGATCCGGTCGACGTGACCGACGCCGACGACGCCCGATGGCTGCGTGCCTGCCTGGCGCCAGACCAACCAGAGCGGGCGCTGAGACTTGAAGCGGAGCTGGCGTTGGCGGCCACGACCCCGCGACTGCTGTTGCGGGGGACGGCCGTGGAGATGATGCCGGCCGCCTTCGCCCAGGTGCCGGCGGACGCCCTGCCGGTGGTCACCAGCACGTGGGCGCTGTCGCGCCTCCCACTTGAGAGCCGGCTGCGCTTCCTGCACCGACTCGACGAAGCGGCGGCCGGCCGAACGGTGGCGTGGGTGTCGGCTGAGGGGGTCGGAGTCGCTCCGACCATACCGACGCTCGGAGATCGCCACGCCTCCGGTCACAGCATCATCGGCTTGGCTGTGCTCGACCAGTCAGCTCTGCACGCGGAGGCGGTCGGCCGCTGTTGGTCGCGGGGCGAAACGCTTGCCTGGCTGGCAGGCTGAGTTGTGATTCTGTCTAGCCCATCCGCCGGTTCACGGCCGAGGCGACCGCTCGCAGCGAGGCGGTGACGATGTTGGCGTCAGTGCCGACCCCCCAGACCACGTCGCTGTCCTCGCCTGCTCCGACCTCGCACTCCACGTAGGCCGCCGCCAGCGCGTCCCCACCGGAAGACAGTGCGTGCTCGTGGTAGTCCAGCACCCGTACCGGATAGCCGAGCGCGGAGATCGCGTCGACAAAGGCCGAGACCGGTCCGTTGCCCTCGCCGCTGATCTCGCGAAGCCTGCCGTCGCTGCGGACCTGCGCCGTCACCTGAGTCCGGCCGCTCCCGGACGTGCTGGCCACGCTGACCAGTTCCAGCGGAGTGAGCCGGGCGAGGTATTCGGTCTCGAAGATGGCCCACATGACCGCCGGCGAGACCTCCCCGCCGCCGGTGTCGGTGTGGGTCTGGATCACCCGGGAGAACTCGATCTGCAGCCGTCGCGGCAGGTCGAGGTGGTGCTCGGACTTCATGATGTAGGCCACGCCACCCTTGCCAGACTGGGAGTTGACCCGGATCACCGCCTCGTAGGAGCGGCCCACATCGAAGGGGTCGATCGGCAGGTAGGGCGCCTCCCAGGCGATATCCCGGACGCTGATTCCCTCGGCCGCCGCCTGGCGTTCGAGTGCCTCCAGCCCCTTCTTGATGGCGTCCTGGTGACTGCCGGAAAAGGCGGTGTAGACCAGATCGCCCGCGTACGGGTGCCGCGGGTGCACCGGCAGGTTGGTGCAGTACTCCACCGTGCGGCGGACCTCGTCGATCTCGGAGAAGTCGATCTGGGGGTCGATGCCTTGGGAGAACAGGTTCATGCCGAGCGTGACCAGGTCGACGTTGCCGGTCCGCTCGCCGTGCCCGAACAGGCAACCCTCGACCCGGTCGGCACCGGCCATCAGGGCCAGCTCGGTGGCCGCGACCGCCGTGCCGCGGTCGTTGTGCGGATGCAGTGAGATCGCCACGTGCTCACGCCCGCGGACGTGCCGGCCGAACCACTCGATCTGGTCGGCGTAGACGTTGGGCGTGGCCATCTCCACGGTGGCCGGCAGGTTGAGGATGATCTCACGTCCGTCGCCGGGCTGCCAGACGTCCATCACGGCGTTGCACACCTCGACGGCGAACTCCATCTCGGTGCCGGTGAAGATCTCCGGGGAGTATTCATAGCCGAAGGCGACGTCGCCGAGGTGCTGCTCGGCGTACTTCATCACCATCTCGGTGCCGCGCCGCGCCAAGGCGATGCACTCGGCCCGGTCGACGCCGAAGACCACCCGGCGAAACAGCGGGGCGGTCGCGTTGTACATGTGGATGGTGCCGTTGCGGACGCCCACCAGCGACTCCGCCGTTCGCTCGATCAGGTCCTCGCGCGCTTGGGTGAGCACGGACACGGTGACGTCATCGGGGATGCGGTGGCCCTCGACCAGCTGGCGGACGAAGTCGAAGTCAGTCTGGCTTGCTGACGGGAACCCGATCTCGATCTCCTTGTAGCCCATCCGCACCAGCAGGTCGAACATCTTGTGCTTGCGGGCGGGAGTCATCGGGTCGATCAGCGCCTGATTGCCGTCGCGGAGATCGGTGCTCAACCACCGGGGCGCCGAGGTGATGGTACGCGACGGCCAGGTCCGGTCGGGCAGCTCGATCGGCGCGAACGGCCGGTAACGCCGATGAGGCATCGGGCTGGGAAGCTGGATGGGCACCGCCTGGGGGCGGGTGCCGAAGCGGCCTTGTGCCGTTGATCCTGTGGTTGTGAACCCTGTTGATGCGGGCGCTGTTGTTGGGGGGGCTGTTGGTGCGGGGCCTGCGGTGGTGGGCCCTGTGATTGTGGACATCGGAACTTCCTTGGCTGTTGTGTCGGATCCTGGGCCGGACGTCACAACCCCGCAGCGAGGAGGCCAGCCCTCAGTGGGCCTCGCTGCGGCAGGGAAGGAGGAGCGCGACGCTCACCAGCGCGCCACTCCGACTTCCGACGATGTCAGCCACGTTCGTCACTGTAACCCACGCGACGATTCGGCGTCACTCGCCGCTCGATAACCAGTGGCAGGGGCGGCCGACATTTGGCACCCTGAGGTTCATGCCGTACGTCCGTGTGCAACCCGACGACGACGCCGCCGTCTCCTGCGCCGTCGAGATCCTGAACATCGCGCGCCGCCAAGACGACCCCGACGCCGCACCTGCGCTGCCGGAGCTGCTGGCTGGGGACCTGCGGTATGGCTGGGACCTCGAGCCCGACGAGATGTACCTTTTCGCCCCGACGGTGGACGCACCTCCGATCGGCATCCTGGAGCTGCATCTCCCTCGGCGCGACAACCGACACCTGGTGTGGTCGGCCGTCACCGTGCACCCGGAGCACCGCCGCCGAGGGCACGGCAGCGCTCTGGTCGCTGAAACGATCCGCCGGGCCCGGGAGGCCGGCCGCAGCACCGTCTGGATGGGAGCCGCCGAGGACGACCTCGGAGCGCGCCGTTTCTTGGAGCGCTTCGGCTTTCAATACGCCAGCCACGACGCGCGACGCGTCCAGCGGTTAGCCGAGGTGGACGTGGCTGTGCTGGACCGGCTGTACGTCGAGGCAGAGCGCGCTGCGGCGGACTATGAGCTTGTGCGCGCCACTCTGCCCACCCCAGACGACGTGCTCGAGCAGTTGGTGGAGGTCACCGCGGCCATCAACGACGCGCCCATGGGCGACCTCACCTACGAGGATGAGCACTTCGACCTGGCCCGGCTGCGCGACTTCGAAACCGCAGTTGCGGGCCGTGGTGCCCGTTGCTACCGCATCTGGGCTCGACACCGGGCCACCGGGCAAGTCGGCGGCCACACGGTCCTGTCGGTCAATCCCGCCCAGCCGAGGCATGGCTGGCAGGGCGACACCGCGGTCAGCCGGGACCATCGAGGCCACCGTCTCGGACTGCTCCTCAAGCTGGACATGCTGCGCTGGCTGGAGTCGGAGCACCCCGAACTGGAGGTGATCGAGACCTGGAACAACGCCGACAACACGTACATGATCGCGGTCAACGAAGCCATTGGCTACCGGCTGTCGCGGACGTTTGCCATGTTCGAGCTGACCCTCGACGTAGAGCCGCGGTGACCCGGCTGAGGCCGGGCTCAAGCCAAGGCGACCGCGATGCGACGGTTGAGGGACTGTTTGACCTCGCCGAACTCCGTCTCGACCTGGTGCGCCAGATCTCGGCACTCTGCGGGGCGCTCGTCGGCGGCCTGCTCCAGCGCGTGCAGCAGCTTGGCGAGCCGGCGCGCCCCCAGCAGTGCGCTGGTCGATCGCCACGTGTGCGCAACGGCCTTCATCTGCCCTAGGTCGCCAGATCTGAGCAGGTCCATCAGCACGACCACCTGCTGCCCCGCCTCGGCCAGGTACTGGTCAATGATCTCCTGCTGCCCAAGCGGGTCACTGCTCATCTGGGTCAGCAGGGTCTCGAGGACCCGGTCGTCGATGGCCGACTCGACCGCCGGGGCAGGCGAGGTGGCAGGCGAGGTGGCAGGCGAGCTCACCGGCGAGCCGGCGGGCCTGTCGTCGGGCGGCGTGTCGTTGGACGGCGTGTCGTTGCTTGCGGTGCCGTTGAGCACCGCCTCCAGCTCTTCCAGGCGCACCGGCTTGCTCAGGTAGCTCTGCATTCCAGCGGCGAGGCAGGCGTCACGGTCCTGGCTGAGAGCGTTGGCCGTCATGGCGATGATGCACGGCTGGGTGGGGTCGGGAAGCTGGCCTCGGATCCGTCGGGTCGCCTCCAGGCCGTCCATCCTGGGCATCTGCACGTCCATCAGGATGACGTCGTAGGGACGGCTGGTGGCCGCCTCCACCGCGTCCGCGCCATTGACCACGGTGTCGACGCGGTGCCCCAGCGTCTTGAGCATCAGTTTGGCGACGCGCTGGTTGACCATGTTGTCCTCGGCCAGCAGAACGCGCAGCGGCTGTGCGGCCGGTGTCGGGACCCGGTGTCCTTGCGCCATGTTGACCTGACGTCCGTGCAGCACCCCGATCAGGGTCTCCTGCAGCACCACCCGCTTGGCCGGCTTGGTCAGGAACGCCGTGAAAGAGTCGGCAAGATTTGGCGGCTTCCAACCGAGGCTGGTCAGCAGGACCAGCGGCGCCTCCCGGCTGGACCGGCTCTTCTTCAGCTCGGCGGCCAGCATCACTCCGTCCATCTCCGGCATGTGCATGTCCAGCACTGCCGCGTCGTAGGTCAGGCCGGCGTGCACCTGCTCAAGCGCGACTCGTGGGTTGCTGAATGTGCTGACGACCATTCCGAGCCCGGTCAGCTGGAGGTCCACGATCCGGCGGTTGGTGGCGTTGTCGTCGACCACCAGCACCCTCTTTCCCACCAGCTGCGCGATGGCTACCGCCTCCTCCTCGTTCACCTCCTCTTCGTCGGGCGGGGTCGTGCCCAAAACCACGTCGAAGGTGAAGGTCGACCCTTCCGGGCTGGTGGCGGCCAACGTCAGGTCGCCACCCATCGCCTCGGCCAGCCGGCGACTGATGGCCAGTCCCAAGCCGGTGCCGCCGTGGACTCGCGTCGTGGATGCGTCCACTTGACTGAAGGTTTTGAACAGCCGGTCGACGTGCTGAGCCGGAATGCCTATGCCGGTATCACGGACCGAAGCCTGCACATGCACGTCGTCGCCTTGGCCCAGCTTGGTGCTGATGGTCAGCACGACCTCACCTTGCTCGGTGAACTTGACGGCGTTGGACAGCAGGTTGGCCAGGATCTGCCGTATCCGGTGAACGTCGCCGACCACCCGAGGCGGGCAGTCAGGGTCGACGTCACACACCAGCTCCAGCCCCTTGCGGGTGGCGGCGGCCGACACCAGGTCGAGGCTCGACTCCGCCTCGGCACGCAGGTCGAAGGCCACTGCCTCCAGCTCCAGCTCCCCGGACTCGATCTTGGAGAAGTCCAAGATGTCGTTGATCAGCGCCATCAAGGCGTCGCCGCTGGTGCGTACGGTCTCGACGTACTCGCGCTGGTCGTCGTCGAGCTCGGTGTTGCGCAACAGGTCGGTCATCCCGATGACGGCGTTCATCGGGGTGCGGATCTCATGGCTCATGGTGGCTAGGAACGCCGACTTGGCGGCCGTGGCGGCCAGGGCAGCGTCCCGCTCGATCATCTGAGCCGCGGCCCGGCGCCGCTCGGTGACGTCCAACGAGATACCACAGGTGGCGTAGACCACCCCGTCGGCGTCCCGCAGCGGAAACTTCGCCGTCTCGTAGTAGTGCCGGCCGTCGGGACCGTCGTTCCACTCCTCGAGCTCATAGAGCCCGTCCAGCGCACGCTGGTCGTTGGCCCGCCACACGGGGGCGGTCTCAGGGTCGATCGCTTCGTCGGTCTTGCCGACCAGCGAGCCCTCCTCCAGTCCGAAGTGGCGCTCAAGCAGGCCGTTGGTGAGCAGGTAGCGGCCCTCAAGGTCCTTGACGTAGATCATCGACTGACTGTTCTGGATCACCGCCTGCAACATGCTGGCGTGCGCGTCCCGCTGGCTCTCCGCCTCCCGCCGAGCGGCGCTCAGCGCGGCCAGGTCTTCCAGGTCGGCCAGCCGCTGCTGCTCCTCCAGGTCGTGGAAAAGCGGGGCGGAAGTCAGCAGCCGACCGTACAGCCGGCGGAGGGTGAGGTAATAGACGGCGATGATCGCGGTGAACGTGTCCCAGGTGGCGAGCCACCACGTGTTCATGTGCTTCAACGCCGCGGTATCGCCGTTGGCCACGGCGGCGATCGGCTGGGCGGCGTGGATACCGTGGCCGACCGAGCAGCTGAAAAAGATCAAGCTGGTGGCCAAGGCGAGCTTGTTGGTCCACAGCTGTTTGGCCCGGGCGGTCGGGATGACGATGAGCAACGATATGCACACGTAGGCCACGCTGATGACGGTGTTGGCCACCAGGGCTAGCTGCCACCACGCGATCGTCATCATCGGGTGATCGTGAGTCATTCGGGCCCGTTTTCTCGGTCGGGTACAGGGACTGCCAGACCCCCGACCGACGAGTACGCAGCTCAATGAGCAGCGCCCCAAATGCTTCCCTCGCAGGAGAAATCTACCACGCAGGCGTCAACGACCCGGCTGCAGTTACCTGCCGCAGAGTGTCAGAAGCCCAAGCGGTTGAGGTATTTTGCGTCGCGCTGCCATTCCTTGAGCACCTTCACCCGCAGATCGAGATAGACCGGCGTGCCCAGTAGCGCCTCGATCTGCACTCGCGCCGCCGCGCCGATCTCACGTAACCGCTCGCCACGGTGGCCGATGACGATGCCCTTCTGCGAGTCACGCTCGACGATCATCGACGCGTAGATGTCGAGCAGTGGCTTGTCCTTGGACCGACCCTCGCGCAGCCCCATCTCCTCCACGGCGACAGTGATCGAGTGCGGCAGCTCGTCGCGGACATCCTCCAGCGCGGCCTCCCGGATCAGCTCGGCCACCAGGGTGGCCTCCGGCTCGTCGGTGACCTCGCCGTCGGGATAGAGCGGTGGACCCTCGGGCAACAGGCCGACCAGGGTGTCGGCCAGCAGGTCGACTTGGACGTCGTGGGTCGCCGAGACCGGAACGATGTGCGACCAGACGACGCCCAAAGACTGCTCGAGCGCAGCGATGCTCATCAGGTGCTCAGCCATCCGGGAGGCCGAGACCAGGTCGGACTTGGTGGCCACGGCGACCAGCGTGGAAGCCTTGGTCAAGGCGGCGATCTCGGCAACCAGGTAGGTGTCGCCCGAGCCGATCCTCTTGTCGGCCGCGAGGCAGACGCCGATCACGTCGACTTCGGTCCAGGTGGCGCGGACGACGTCGTTCAGGCGCTCCCCGAGCAGGGTTCGAGGCTTGTGCAGTCCGGGAGTGTCGATCAGCACCAGCTGAGCGTCGGCGCGATGCACGATGCCGCGGATGGCATGTCGGGTGGTCTGCGGTTTCGAGGAGGCGATGGCCACCTTGGTGCCCACCAATGCGTTGGTGAGGGTTGACTTGCCGGCGTTGGGCCGGCCCACGAAACAGGCAAACCCGGAGCGGAAAGTCGGTGCCGTCGGTCCAGTGTCGTCTCCGAGCAGGCTCCGGTTCTCAGCCACGGACGTCGATCACGTCCTGTACTACGCCAGCCGGATCGGTCCACCAGACGACCACGCCACTGCCCGGCAGGTCCGAGAGCACGTCCAGGTCGAGGTCGGTCGGCCCCTGGCTCCCCGCCAGCGCCACTGCCTCCAGGCCCTGGGAGCCTGAGGACACGGCCATCGCCACAGTGACGGAGACGGCCGACAACCTCAGGTGCGCAAGGGCGACATCGGTTGCGGCGTAGGTCCGGCCGTCGGTGTCGCGCAGACACGCCCCCTGGTCGGCGCCGGTGCGGGCGCGTGCGGACCTGGCCAGCCCGATGATCTTGATGTCCTCGGGGTTGGAGGGCGAGGCGACGGCCCCCTCAGGACGCTCGCTCATGAGGCCCGCAGCGCTGACTCGGTGGGCAGCTGGGTGGCTGCCATCACCTTGTCGTCGACCCCCAGCTCAAGGCGGCCATCGTGGCCCTGATGCCGGTCGCCGTCGCCCCTGAGCTGTTCCACGCCCCCGTGCTGGTCCTCGCCACTGTGCTGGTTGTCACTCTCTCGCTGGTCGTCGGGCTCGTGCTCGTCGTCGACGACCGCCGACACGACGACCGTCCCGATCCGGTTGCGGCGCCCGGTGGACCGCTCCGCGACCATCTCCAGGCCGCCGAACTTCACCACAGACCCGGCGATCGGCACCCTGTTGAGAACCTTGGCCATCAGACCTCCGACCGTGTCCACGTCCTCGTCGTCGAGCTTGAGCCCGAACAGCTCCCCCAGCTCGTCGACGGGCAGCCGAGACGACACCCGGTAGCGGCCCTCACCCAGCTCGGTGATGTCAGTGTTCTCCTCGTCGTACTCGTCGGTGATCTCACCAACGATCTCTTCCAGGATGTCCTCGATCGTGGCCATGCCAGCCGTGCCGCCGAACTCGTCGACCACCACGACCAGGTGGACGCGCTTCAGCTGCATCTCACGGAGCAGCTCGTCGACCGGCTTAGAGTCCGGGCAGAGCACCGGCGGGCGCATCACCGAGGCGACCCGCTCAGCGGTCTCCGCGGACGCGACGTCGAACACCCGCTTGATGACGTCCTTCAGGTAGAGGACGCCGACCACGTCGTCCAGTCCGTCGCGGATGACCGGGATCCGGCTGAACCCTGAGCGCAGCGAGAGCGACACCGCCTGGCGCAACGTCTTGTGCTCCTCGATGAAGACCATGTCGGTCCTCGGCACCATCACCTCCCTGACGATGGTGTCACCGAGATCGAAGACGGAGTGGATCATCTGACGCTCGCCGGACTCGATCAACTCGCTGGCCTCGGCCAGGTCGACCATCTCTCGCAGCTCGGCTTCGGTGGAGAACGGCCCGTCGACGAACCCCCGGCCTGGCGTGAGGGCGTTGCCGATCATGATCAGCAGCCGCGGGAAGGGTCCGAGCACCGTGGTCACCGCGACCAGCGATCCGGCCACCGAGCAGGCCACCGCGTCGGAGTGCTGGCGGCCGAGCGTACGCGGCGCCACCCCCCAGAACACGTAGGAGATGACGATCATGATTGCGGCGGTGAGCAGCACTGGCTCCCACGTCGTAACGAACATCCCGAACACGACCACCGTGACCAGCACGATCGCGCAGATCTCGAACACGGTGCGCAGGAGCAGGGCGGTGTTGAGATAGCGCGGCGGGTCGTCCACGATCCGGCGGAGCTTGGCCGCACCGCGTCGGCCGTCCTCGACGAGCCGTTCGGCCCGGCCCTTGGAGAACGAATATAGGGCCGACTCCGCCGCGGCCGACAGCCCGGCCATCACCACCAGCACCAACGCGATGGCGAGCAGCGCCCAGTCGGACTGGCTCATCGGGCGCTCCTGACACGGTGATCGCCCCAGGCCGCGAGGATCTTGTCCTTCAGGCCAAACATCTCAGCCTTTTCGGCCGCGCTGGCGTGGTCATAACCCAACAGATGGAGCAGCCCGTGCACGAGGAGGTATTCCGACTCCTCGGCAGGGCTTCGGCCGTGCTCGGCGGCTTGACGGTTGGTGACCGCCGGACACAACACGATGTCACCGAGGAGACCCTCGGGCGGCTCCTCGTCGTCGCCGGGAGGGCGCAACTCGTCCATCGGGAAGGACAACACGTCGGTCGGGCCGTCCTCGCCGAGGTACTTCTGGTGGTAGCTGCTCATGGTCACCTCGTCGACGACGAGCACGGACAGCTCAGCTTGCGGATGGATGCGCAACTGGTCGAGGGCGAAAGTGGCCAACCGGACGAGCCCCGGACTGTCAACCTCCAGACCGGACTCGTTGTTGAGATCGACGCTCATGGCCGCGACTCGGCCGTCATCGCCGGGCGCGCGCAGCGTGGGCCGGCGGGTCGGTCGCTTCGAACTTGTCGTAGGCGGCCACGATGCGACCCACCAGCTTGTGTCGTACGACGTCGTGGTTGGTCAGGTGGCAGAACGCGATGTCCTCGACGTCGTCCAAGATGCCCTGCACCACGCGCAACCCGCTGCGGGTGCCGCCCGGCAGGTCCACCTGGGTGATGTCTCCGGTGACCACGATCTTGGCACCGAAGCCAAGCCGGGTCAGAAACATCTTCATCTGCTCCATCGAGGTGTTCTGCGCCTCGTCCAAGATGATGAAGGCGTCGTTCAGCGTGCGGCCCCGCATGTAGGCCAGCGGGGCGACCTCGATGGTGCCGGCCGTCAAAAGCCGCGGAATCGAGTCAGGGTCGACCATGTCGTGCAGGGCGTCGTAGAGCGGGCGCAGGTACGGGTCGATCTTGTCGTTCAACGTCCCGGGCAGGAAGCCGAGGTGCTCGCCGGCTTCCACCGCAGGGCGGGTGAGGATGATCCGGTTGACCTGCTTGTTCTGCAGCGCCTGCACCGCCTTGGCCATGGCGAGATAGGTCTTGCCCGTGCCGGCGGGACCGATGCCGAAGACCACGGTGTGCCTGTCGATCGCGTCGACGTAGCGCTTCTGGTTGAGCGTCTTGGGGCGAATTGTCTTCCCACGGGTGGACAGGATGTTGTGAGTCAGCACGTCGGCCGGACTCGCGCCCTCGCGCTCGGCCAGCATGCTGCAGATCCGCTCCACCGCGTCGCCGGTCAGACCCTGCCCCGTCCGCAGCACCGTGACCAGTTCGGTCACCACGTCGGCGGCCAGCCCGATCGCGCCGGCCGAACCGGTCAAGGTGATCTCGTTGCCGCGGACGTGGACCGCAGCTTCCAGCTCGCGCTCGAGGATGCGGAGGAACTCGTCGGCAGGCCCCAGGATGTTGACCATCTCCACCGAGGCGGGCACCGTGATTCTTCGGGTGCCGACCAACGGGCTGTCGGAGTCGCGGGCGGCAGAGGCGGGGCGGACCGGCGTCGGCGAATTAGTGCTCGCCGAGATATCTGACCTGCTCAGGAAATTCCTCGCTCCGGGTAGACAGTGCGTGCTCGATCACATGGTCGCGCAATGTGCTCAGTTGGCCACCATCTTAGTGAAAAGCGTTACCTAAGGCCCAACCGTCGCCAGCCAGGCCGTATTCCGCGGCTCAGCGGCTGGCGAACCGATCTGTCGCGGCCACCAGTTCGGCCATTATCGGCGGCTCGGCACCCGAATGGCCGGCAGCGGGCACGATGGTGAGCTGGGCGCGCGGCCACGCCTGCGCCAGTTCCCAGGCCGTGACCGCAGGGGTCGCGACGTCGTAGCGGCCCTGGACGATGGCGCCGGGGATGTCGGCCAGCCGCTCGGCGCGGTCGAGCAGCTGGCCCTCGGCAAACCACCCGCGGTGGACGAAGTAGTGGTTTTCGATCCGAGCAAACGCGAGGGCGAATCGCGGGTCGGCGGCCGCGGCGACGGCCACCGGGTCCTCGACCAGCGTCGTGGTGGCCGCCTCCCAGGTTGACCACGCCACCGCTGCGGGCTCGTGCACCGCCGGGTCAGGGTCGAACAGCAGGTCGGCGTAGGCCTCGATCGCGTCGCCGGAGAAGGACCTGCCGCCCAACGGGGCCAGGAAACGCGCATACCACTCCGGGAACAGCTCCCCGGCGCCACCGTTGTAGTACCAGTCGAGCTCCCGCCGGCGCAGGGTGAAAACGCCGCGTACGACCAGCTCGCTCACCCGGTCAGCGTGGTCTTCGGCGTACGCCAGGGCCAACGCACTCCCCCACGAGCCGCCGAAAACCAGCCAGCGATCGATGCCGCGCGCTCGCCGCAGCAGCTCCACGTCCGCCACCAGGTGCCAGGTGGTGTTGACTGCCAGCGCACATGCGGGGTTGCTGGCGTGCGGCCGGCTCCGACCGCAGCCGCGCTGGTCGAGCATCACGATGCGGTAGCGGGCCGGGTCGAAGAACTGCCGCATCAGTGGAGTCACCCCGCCGCCCGGGCCGCCGTGCAGGACGACAGCCGGTTTGCCGTCCGGGTTGCCGGACTCCTCCCAATAGATCTCGTTGCCGTCGCCCACGTCCAGCATGCCGGTGACGTAGGGCTCCAGCGGCGGATACCAGGTCACGGCGCAGGCTAGCTATAGGTGTCCGGCACCACGTGGATGGCTGCCTCTTCCGCGCTCTGCTCAGACGAGCCACCCGCGTCCAGCCCGACCAGCTGGGACTCCGTGTCGGTGCCGAGCCCCTCGTCGGGGTCCACCAGCCGGATCACCTGCTCGTCGCCTTCGCCGGTGTCGAGGTGCTCGGTGCCCGGGACCAGGCCGCCGAGACTGGGCTCGTCCTCCAAGTCGTCCAGCTCAGGGTCCAGCTCTGCTTCCAAGGTGCCGCCGGCGATGCTGGCATGCTCGTCCTCGGCCACGTTGTCGAGGTCCTCCTGCCCGGGCAGGTCGAGCTCGGTGACGTCGGAGTCCAGAGCGGAGGTGCGGGTGCCGGTGGGCGCCTCGTGCAGGCCGGCGCCGAACGCCTCCGGGCTCACCTCGGGTTCCTCCTGAGCCAGCCGTTGTTCGATCGACTCCCCTTCGGCCTGCTCCTCGGGCGTGTTGCCGAAACCCTGCGCCGCCGACCAGTGGTCAGGCACCTCATAGCCGCCGTCCAACATGTCGTCGCGGCCGGTGTCCATCAGCATCTCTTCGGGCTGCAGGTCCAGCTGCTCGGACTGCTCGGGAACGATCTCATCGGATTCAGTCATACAGACCAGCGTGCCAGACGGCGCCGACAACTCCTGCGGCTGCCTTAGCACCGGTGGCCAACAGCGATCACCATAGGATCGTCGGCTGTGGCGGCACTCGGCAACACCACGTCCGACGTGGCGCAGGGCCATGACGAGCAGCGCGGCAACTACGACTTGGTCCTCGCCGCGTTCTGTGGCCTGTTGCTGATCTCCAACGTGGGCGCCACCAAGGCCATCGCCCTCTCCCTGCCTATCAGCCTGCCGGTGGTGGGCGATCGCTTGATCACCGACGGCGGCGCCCTGTTGTTCCCGCTCACCTATTTGCTCGGCGACGTCCTCGCCGAGGTGTACGGGTTGCGCCGCGCCCGCCGGGCGATCCTGATGGGGTTCGGCCTGGCCGCCGTAGCCTCGTTGACGTTCCTCGCCGTCAGCGTGGCCCCGCCGGCGCCGGGCTGGCCTCACCAGCAGGCCTGGTCCGACGTATTGGGTTTCGTTCCGCGGATCGTGCTGGCCAGTCTGTGCGGATATCTGGCTGGGCAGTTCCTGAACGCCTACGTGCTCGTCTGGATCAAGAAGCGCACCGGCGGACGGACACTGTGGGCCCGGCTGGTGGGATCCACCGTCGTGGGGGAGTTCGCCGATACCGCGCTGTTCTGCACGATCGCCTTCGCCGGCATTCTGTCCGCCCGTGATCTGCTCAGCTACACAGTGCTGGGCTACCTCTACAAGGTGCTGGTGGAGGTCGTCTGTCTGCCCGCCACCTATGCGGTGATCGCCGCGATCAAGAGCCGCGAACCCCGTCCTCAGCTGCGGCCGGGGCCGACTGCTGTCGACTAAGCCTGGTCAACACGATGCCGAACGTGCTTGCGGTCGCGGCCCGATCGGGCCCCGGCCTCGGGTTGGTGGACGAGCGAACACGCACGCCGCGGGTGACGCGTCGCCTCAGGCGGCCAGCGCGCGTGACCGGCGGCGCCTGCCCCGCAGCAGCACCAGAGTGTCTTCGGGAGGCTCCGGGCCGCGCAGCAGCCGCAGCGCTCGGTCCGGGCAGTCGGTGGTGATGCCGGTGATGCCGAAGTCGCGGCAGAATTCGAACTCCGCCGGCTCATTCACCGTCCACGCGTGCACCTCGTTGCCCCGCCGACGCGCCTTGGCCACGAAGTCCGGGTTCTGGCGCAGGAGGTCGATGTCGACGCCGACGACCACGATGCCGTCGGGCAGCACTCCCTCGGCATAGGGCCCTAGCCGCTTGTCGACCAGCAGAGTCCGCTCCAGATCGGGAGCATGCACGGCCTGCAGGCGGGCGCCGGCCACCGAGAAGGTGATCAGTCGGACCGGAGCGTCCGGGGTGTCCCAGCCGTAGTCGTGCAGGAGGGCGCAGACCCGCTGGTCCACGTCCAGGCCGCCGCCGAGGGAGTGCTTGGTCTCGATCGCCAACGACACCTCGGCGCCGCGAGCTCGGGCGTCGCGCACCAGGTCGAGAAGCTCGGCCAAAGTGACCAGCGCCCGCTGTGCGGGGCCGGGGTCCTGGACCCACCAGGAGCCGAAGTCCAGTTGGCGCAGCTCGGCTAGCGTCCAGTTGCTGACCAGGCCGACGGCGTCGGACGTGCGTCCCAGGGTGGCGTCGTGCAGGCAGACCAGCTCGGCGTCGGCGGTCAGACGTACGTCGCACTCAAGCCCGAGCGGGACCCCTTCCTGAAGTGACCAGTCGATCGCTTCCTGGTAGGCCGCCAGCGTCATCTCGGGCTGACGGGAGGAGAATCCACGGTGGGCGAAGATGCGTGTCGGTGCTGACAGCACGGTGGTCACGCGTCGAGTGTGACCAGGCGACAAGGCGAGAAGGTGTCTTGAATATTGCGCTTTCGACACACCTGCGCGAGCAATTGGATGAGTCGTCGATGAAGGCTGTCAACGCAGTCCTACCTGGGCGGTGCGGCCCCCAGGATGGCCGCCCGGTTAGAGACGGGACGGTGGCCGTGCTCATCGGTCACCCCGTAGTGGGCGGCCAGCTCGGCTGCCACCAGCCACTGGCCGGTCATCGCGAATCTGGCGTCGTCGACGGCCAGCGCCGCCACCACCCGGCCGACGAACAGCGGCGTCTCCCGGTTGGTTTCGTGCTCGAAGTACTGCAGGTTTGCCAGCACGCTCTCGGTGAGCACCAGGCCCGGGTAGAGCGACACCGACGTGACCCGGTGCGGGCGCAGGTCCTCGGCCATCTCCCGGGCGAGCCGGTCGACTGCCGCGTGCGCCACCCCGTAGGGCACGGGCGGCACGTGGACCTGACCTGCGAACGAGGACAGCGTGACGATCAGTCCCTCGCCGGAGGAGATCAGCAGTGGAGCGGCCAGAGCGGAGGTGACGTAGTGCGCGCGCAGCCCGGCTCGGTGCATCGAGTCCCAGAGCGACAGCGGCTGCTCCCAGAACGGACCCGGGTTGAATTCCGACCCGTCGGTGAATCGCTCGTATCCGCCCCAGACGCAGTTGGCCAGCACGTCCAGTCGACCGGACTCGGCTCGGATCCGCTCCACCAGGGCCGCCAGCTGGTCGTCGTCGGTGGCATCCAGGGCGACGGCGATGCCGGTGCCGCCGAGCTGGGTGACCTGCTCGGCGGTCGCGGTAACCGTGCCGGACAGCTGCGAGGGGGCACTGCCCTCCACAACGGTGCGGCCGGTGACGTAGACGGTCGCGCCTGCCTCGCCTAGCCCCCGGGCGATGCCGCGTCCGATCCCGCGGCTGGCTCCGGTGACCAACGCGACAGCGTCCCGCAGCGGCTTGGTCGTGGTCTCACTCATGCCGGTCCGCAGACTGCGCTCGAGCCACGGCGAGATGATCGCGAGCGGCCTGCTCCAGGTGGGTGAGGTCGGCAGAGATGCTGACGAAGGTGAAGCCTTCACCCAGCCGGGTCGCGGCGAGCTCGCCAGAGTCGGTGTGGATTCCGGCGGCGATCCCGCTGGCCTCGCAAGCCTTGCGGATACGTACCAACGCCTGATCGAACTGCTCCGACACTGTCCGGTCCGACGGCGAGGCGCCACCGACCGCCAAGGTGAGGTCGGACGGGCCAATGTAGATCCCGTCCAAGCCGGGAGTGGCCGCGATCGCCTCGACTTCCGCCAGGCCGAGAGGGGTCTCTACCATCGCCAGCACCACCGTCGCGGAGTTGGCCTCGGCGGGCTCCGGCCCGATCCGCAGGCTCGAGCGCATCGGGCCGTAGGACCGGATGCCCGCAGGTGGGTAACGAGCCGCCGCCACCGCCGCCGCTGCCTCCTCGGCAGTGCTCACCAGCGGCACGATCACCCCGGCGGCGCCCGCGTCCAGCGCCCGGCCGATAGGAGTGGGGTCATTGGCCTCCACCCGGACCAGTCCGGCAGCGTGCCCGGCGGCGTCCACGGCCACCAGCCCGGCGAGCATCCCCGCACTGCCGATCAGGCCGTGCTGCCCGTCCAGCACCACGTAGTCGTAGCCGGCGCCGGCCAGCCGCTCGGTCGCCACGGGCGCGTCCAGCACCACCCAGTAGCCAACCACCGGCTCTCGGCGGCGGACTCGAGCGGCGAACTCCTCTGCAGACATAGATCCTCCCGTTCCAGGTCCTGCTCGTTGCCGGGCCTGCTCTGCCCGGACCTACTGCTTAGCAGGTGGCAGTGACACTACGGCGCATCTTGTCTGCGGGTGCCGGTACGTTCGTCGACATGACGCGCACCCGCAGGGCCACCGTCTCCGACGTCCACCAGCTGGCCCGCGCGCTGCCCTACGTCACGGTCGACGGCTCTCCGGACCACCCGGTGTATCAGGTGGGCGGTAAGAGCTTCGTCTTCTTCCGGACTCCCCGTCCGGACGCCGTCGACCCGGACAACGGCGAGCGCTACGACGACGTGATCGTGATCTGGGTGCCCGACGAGTCCGATAAGGAGGCCCTGGTGCAGGACGAGAACGCGCCGTTCTTCACCACGCCGCACTTTGACGGCCACCCCTCGGTGCTGGTCCGGGCCAGCCGGATCGGTGAGCTGAGCCATCGCGAGCTGGCGGCCGTGATCGAGGACGCCTGGCTGTCGCGGGCCTCGCGTCGACGCCAGAACGAGTGGCTGGCCAGTCGTGGTCCGACCGGGAGTGGCGAATGACCACCACCGCCCAGGCGGGGGCCGCGACCCGGGCGACCTATCTGGCATTCATCGGCTCAGGATTCGCCTTCGCCAGCTGGGCCTCCCGGATCCCGCAGGTGCGTGACCGGCTGCAGCTGGACTCCTCCGAGCTGGGGTTGGTGCTGCTGGCCGTCGCCGCAGGCTCTTTGCTATCCATGCCGCTGTCCGGCCCGGTGGTGACTCGCTTCGGCTCCCGGCGTACGGTCGCCGCGATGGCGGCGTTGCTCGCCGCGGCGCTGGTCGTCGTGGCCGTGGGCTACGTCTTGGGGATGCTGCCGGTGCTGGTCGGGCTGTTCTTGCTGGGCGTGGCCAACGGGTCGTGGGACGTGGCGATGAACGTCCAGGGCGCCCGGGTTGAGCGACTGATCGGGCAGGCCATCATGCCGCGCTTCCACGCCGGCTTCAGCATCGGCACGGTGGCCGGCGCACTGCTGGGAGCAGCCATGGTGGCCCTGGAGGTGTCGCCAACCCTGCACCTGGCCGGGGTGGCGGTCATCATCGGGGCCGTGGTGCCTCTCGGCGTCCGCACTTTCGTCGCCGACGACGATCCCGCCGACGCCGCGTCGACCTCGATGTCGGAGGGTCCGACCGGCGCCGCGCGGACGCTGGCCGCCTGGCGCGAACGCCGTACGCTGCTGGTCGGCTTGATCGTGCTGGCCTTCGCCTTCGCCGAGGGCACTGGCAACGACTGGATCGGCATCGCGCTGATCGACGGCTACTCCTTGCCGCCGGCCATCGGCACTCTCGGCTTCGCGTTGTTCCTGGCAGCCATGACCGCCGGGCGCTGGTACGGACCGCCGCTGCTCGATCGCTATGGCCGGGTAGCGGTGCTCCGGCTGCTGAGCGTGCTGAGTGTCGTCGGACTCTCGTTGTTCGTCTTCGGGCAGCTGCCCTGGGTGGCCTTTGTGGGAGCGGTGCTGTGGGGGGCCGGCATCTCGCTGGGCTTCCCCGTGGGCATGAGCGCCGGTGCCGACGAGCCGGCGATGGCCGCCGCGCGGGTCAGCGTGATCGCCTCCATCGGCTACTGCGCCTTCCTGGCCGGCCCGCCGCTGATCGGGTTCCTCGGTGACCAGATCACCGTGCTCAAGGCCCTGACCGCGGTTGCGGTGCTGCTCGGTCTGGCCGGTCTGATCACCGGCAACGTCCGCCCTCCCGCCGCCACTTGACCTGGCCCCTGGGGCACGCCGGAGAGTGAAGACGTGGACCACCGATCGCAAGACACGGCTATCGAACTGCTCACCGCGGGCCGGTTCTCGACCTTGTCACTGCTGTCGCCCAAGGCGCTGCGGATCTATGCCGAGCGCGGCCTGCTGGTCCCGTTCGACACCGATCCGGTCACCGGCTACCGCTTCTACCACCCCGACCAGGTCCGGCTCGGCTGGCTGATCTCCCTGCTGCGGGGGGCCGAGATGCCACTTGAGCAGGTGGCGGCGGTCGTGCAGGCCGACGCCGATTCGGCGCTGGCGGCTATTGACACGTACGAATCCGCACTCACCCAACGCGCGGCGGCGGGCAGGTTCCTGCTGACCCGTGCCCGAGAACACTACGGAGAAACCCTGATGAGCGAAGTCATCACCACTGTCCTGCCCGACCAGCCCGTGCTGAGCGTGCTGCGCCGCCTGTACGTCGACGTCATCGAAGAGGTCATTCACGAGTCGCTGGCCGAGCTGCGGGCGGTCGCCCACAGCGCCGGGCTGAGCGAGGAGGGCCGCCCGTTCGGCATCTTTCACTCTCCTGTGACTCCCGACAGCGACGGGCCCTTGGAGATCGTGCTGCCGGTCAACGACCTGGCCGCCACCACCGGCGACATCCGCAGCGTCCGGCTGCAGGGCGGGAGCTTTGCGCAGCGGCGGCTGGTCGGCCCGGAGACCGACTTCCCGGCGATCCTCGGCTTCTACGACGAGGTCCGGTCGTGGATCGACCACGAAGGACACACCGCGGTGGGTCCGCCGCGCGAGATCTGGCACAACAGCCCGCAGGCCGCTGAACCGCTCGAGCTGACGATCGCCTGGCCGTACGCATGAGCCGGTGACGGTCCTTCCGGCGGCGCTAGGAGTGAGCGCCCCGCCTTCGAGTCCCCTGAGCCCTTTGCTCCACGCTGAGGCCGCTGCAGCGGCCTCACCGTAGTCGGCGGGGCTCGGCGTCGTACGGGTCGGCGAGCTGGTCGGTCATGGTGACGCGTTCGTGGTGCTGCTGCACGCGGTCAACCGCTAGGCGTCTGACTATTCCGGCGCCTGGGCGCGGGAGGCGAGCAGCGGCCGCGAGGCGTAGTAGCGGCCGAGGAACTCCGCGCGGAGGTCGTCGAAGGTGCCGTCCACGATGCTGGCCCGGATGTCGTCCACCAGGCGCACGATGAACCGCTCGTTGTGGATCGTGCAGAGGGTGCAGGCCAGCATCTCGCTGGCTTTGAACAGGTGGTGCAGATAGGCGCGGGTGTAGTGGGCGCAGGTGTAGCAGTCGCACCCTTCGTCGATCGGGGTGAACCGGCGGCGGTTGCGAGCGGTGGTGACGTTATAGCGACCGTCTCGGCTGTAGACCGCAGCGTTGCGCGCGACCCGCGACGGCGACACGCAGTCGAAGGTGTCGGCACCGTTCGCGATGGCGGTGAAGAAGTCGTCAGGCTCGGAGATGCCGAGCAGGTGGCGCGGCTTGTCCTCGGCCAGCTCCTCGCAGACCCAACCCACGATGGTGCCCAGATTCTCCTTCTCCAGGGCGCCGCCGATCCCGTACCCGTCGAAGCGTCTGCCGTCGACCTCCAGTGCCTGCAGGTCGCGGGCCGCCCGTCGGCGCAGGTCCTCGTGCTGAGCACCTTGCACCACAGCGAACAGGGCCTGGTACGGCCGGTGGCTGCGCGCCCTTGTCTGCCGGTCGTGCTCGGCCAGGCAGCGCGCCGCCCAGGCCTGGGTCCGGTCCAGCGAGGACTCCTGGTAGGCCCGCGTGTTCAACAGGGTGGTGCACTCGTCGAAGGCGAAGGTGATGTCCGCGCCGAGCTGGTGCTGGATGCGCACTGAGACCTCAGGCGTGAACCGGTGCCGAGACCCGTCCAGGTGAGAGGTGAAGGTGACGCCATCGTCGTCGACGTGGGCCAGCCGGGTCTTGCCCTCGGCGATCACGTCGTCGTCGCCCACCCCGGCGACGTCCATGGCCAGCACCTTCTTGAATCCCACCCCGAGCGAAAGCACCTGGAAGCCGCCGCTGTCGGTGAACGTGGGGCCGGGCCAGTTCATGAACGCCCCCAGCCCGCCGGCCGCATCCACGATGTCGGCACCCGGTTGCAGGTAGAGGTGGTAGGCGTTCGCGAGCAGCGCCTGCGCCCCGAGGTCAGCCATCGCCTCGGGCAGCACCGCCTTGACGGTGGCCTTGGTGCCCACCGGGATGAACGCCGGCGTGTGGATCGACCCGTGCGGTGTCCGGATCACCCCGGTGCGACCCAGCCGACCGGGCAGCCTGCTGCCGGGAGTGAACTCGAACCCCGCCGGCTCAGTCACTCGCAGCGCCCGTCCCAGGCGAAGCGGGTCGCGGCGACTTCGTTGCCCCGAAGAAGGTCATCGGCCGGCCCGCTAACCAGCGAAAGCGTCCCGCAGCCGACCGAAGACGCCACGACTCTGCTTCTGTACGGTGCCCTCGGGCCGCCCCTCCTCGCGCACCTCTGCGAGCTGGCGCAACAGCTCGCGCTGCTCGTCGTCGAGCCGGGTCGGGGTCTGGACCAGCAGGGTCACCCCGAGCTGACCACGGCCGCCCGCGCGCAGCCGCGGCACGCCCTTGCCGTCGACGGCGATCCGGGTGCCGGACTGTGTGCCGGCGGGCACGTTGAGCTGCACCAGGGTGCTGTCCGGCTCCGGGTCGGGTAGATCCGCCTCGAGAGTGGCGACGTCCACCTCCGTGCCCAGTGCGGCGGCGGTCATCGGAATTCGGACCACAACCTCAAGGTCGTCGCCGTCGCGTTTGAAGGTCTCGTGCGGAAGCACCTGCAGCTCGACATAGAGGTCCCCGGCCGAGCCGCCGCCAGGACCGACCTCGCCATGCGCCGCCAGGTGGATCCGGTTTCCGGTGTTGACCCCCGGTGGAATCTTGACGTTGATCGTACGGCTGGAGCGGACCCTCCCGTCCCCGGAGCACTCCACACAGGGGTTGGGGATCACGGTGCCGTAGCCGCGGCAGGTGGGGCACGGCTGGGTCGTCCGGATGTCGCCGATGAAGGAGCGCTGGACGTGGGTGACGTCACCTTGGCCGTGGCAGGTCTCACACCGCACCGGTCCTGCGCTGTCCTCGGCTCCGGATCCACTGCAGCGCGGGCAGAGCACGGCGGTGTCGACCCGTAGCGGCTTGGTGGTGCCAAACGCGGCCTCAGCCAGCTCGAGGTCGAGCCGGACCAGGGCGTCCTGGCCCCGACGTACCCGCGACCGCGGCCCTCGGGAGGACTGCTGACCGAACATCGCGTCGACCAGGTTGGTGAAATCGAAACCACTGGCGCCGGCTCCGAATCCGCCGCCACCGCCGAACCCGCCCATGCCGCCGCCCAGGGGGTCCCCGCCGCGGTCGTAGAGATCACGCTTCTTGTCGTCAGCGAGCACCTCGTAGGCCTCGGCCACCTTCTTGAAGCGGTCGGCGGCGTCGGGCTCGGAGGCGACATCGGGGTGCAGCTTCATGGCCAGCTGCCGGTAGGCCTTCTTGATCTGCTCGGGGCTGGCGTCGCGGGACACCCCGAGGATCTGGTAGTAGTCCGCGCTCATGTGCTGGTACTCATGGTGTGATCGGTCATCCTTCGGAGAGGAATCGGCCCACGTAGCGCGCGACGGCGCGCACCGAGGCCATGGTCGAGGGGTAGTCCATCCGGGTGGGGCCGACGATGCCGAGCGTGGCCCAGGTGTCGGCCTGGCTGCCATAGCCGCTGGCGATCACCGACGTGGTCTGCAGCTCCTTGTAGGGGTTCTCCTGCCCGATCCGGACGGTGACCACGTTGGCCGCGGTCACCTCACCCAACAACTTGAGCAGCACGACTTGTTCCTCCAGCGCCTCCAGCACCGGCTTCACCGTGGTCTCGAACTCAGCCCCGAAGCGGCTCAGGTTTGGCACTCCGCCGACGACCACCCGGCTCGAGGTCTCGCTGCTGAGCATCTCCAGCAGGGTGGCGACCCCGGCTTGGCCGAGAGCGCCGAGGGACTGCGGCAGCTCGGTGACCAGGGCGCTCAACCTAGCGGCGGCCTGGGCGGTGGAGTAGCCGACCGCGGCCGCGTTGAGCTGGGCGCGCAGGTCGGCCAGCGACTCCTCGTCCTGCGCGGCGATCTCCAGGCTGCGCTGCTCGACCCGACCGGTGGAGGTGATCAGGATCAGCATCACCCGGGTGGTCGACAGGGAGACCACCTCGATGTGACGCACGGTGGAGTGGCTGAGCGTTGGATATTGCACGATGGCCACCTGCTGGGTCACCTGAGCCAGCAGTCGAACCGTGCGGCTGAGCACGTCATCAAGGTCCATCGCCCCGGACAGGAACGTCTGGATGGCCCGCTGCTCGGCCACCGACAGCGGCTTGACCGAGCCGAGCCGGTCCACGAACAGCCGATATCCCTTGTCGGTGGGGATCCGGCCGGCGCTGGTGTGGGGCTGCATGATGTAGCCCTCCTCCTCCAGCGCCGCCATGTCGTTGCGCACCGTGGCCGGCGACACCCCGAGGTTGTGCCGCTCCACCAGGGCCTTGGAACCCACCGGCTCCTGGCTGGAGACATAGTCGGTCACGATGGCGCGCAGCACTTCGAGCTTGCGGTCGTCCACGGTGTCCTCCCTGTCTCGCTCCGGTTTGTGGCTGTCGACCGGTCAGTGCCTCGCGCGGCCATGGGTACCGTGCCGCAGGCGGCCTCGTCGACGGAGGCCACTTGGCACTCCTCCGGGCCGAGTGCCAGTCTAGCCGCATGACCGAGTTGACCGACTGGCGCCAAATGGCCGACGGCGTGTTCGGCTGCGTGGCCGGACCGGACGCGGTGAACCTCGGACTGGTAGTGGGCGACGAGCGGGTGCTGGTGGTCGACACCGGCAGCAGCCCCACCCAGGGCCGACAGCTGCGTCAGGCGATCGGGGCGGTGACCGACCTGCCGCTGGCCGCGGCGGTGGTCACTCACTGGCACTACGACCACGCGTTCGGGCTGGCCGCGTTTGCTGACGTGCCGACGATTGCCCACGAGTCCGTCACCGCTCGGCTGCGCAGTCGCTCGGCCGCGCGGGAGGCCGACCGGCTGGGCTTGCCCGAAGTCGATCTCGCGCTGCCCAGCCGGGAGCTGGTGGTGGCTGCCGCCATCGACCTCGGCGGGCGCCGGGTAGAGATAGCCCACCTCGGCCCGGGCCACACCGACGGTGACCTGGTGGTGGTGGTCTCCGACGTCGATCTGCTGTTCGTCGGCGACCTGCTTGAGTCCGCCGGCCCGCCGTCGTTCGGCGACGACTGCTACCCCGACGAGTGGGGGGTGACTCTAGACGGCGTGATCGGCTTGATGACCGCGACCACCCAGGCGGTCCCCGGTCACGGCGCGCCGGTCGACCGGCTGTTCGCGTTCGCCCAGCGGGGTGAGGTGGCCGGAGTGGCCGGCGAAATCCGACGGCTGTACGAGGCCGGAGTGCCTGAGCCCGAGGCGGTTGCCTCGGGTTCCTGGCCGTACCCGGCCGAGCGCATCGCCCCGGGAGTCGCCCGGGGCTATCGGGCGCTCGCCGCTGCAGGAGTCACCCCACGCCCCACGACGCTACCGCTCGCCTAGCGCCTACGGGGTGGGCGATCCGCCATTCACGTGCAGGGTCTCCCCGACCACGAAGCTCGACTCGGCAGAGGCCAGGAAGACGAAAGCCGGTGCCAGCTCCGCAGGCTGACCTGGGCGTCCCAGCGGCGTGCTCTGGCCGAACTCCGGCAGCTTTTCCTGCGGCTGGCCACCGGCGGTCTGCAGTGGGGTCCACACCGGGCCGGGGGCGACCACGTTGACCCGGATGCCCTTCGGGGCGAGCTGCTGAGCCAGGGCCTTGGAGAACGTGTTGATCGAGGCCTTGGTGGTGGCGTAGTCAAGCAGGTTCTGCGCCGGCTGGTAGGCCTGGATCGAGGACGTGTTGATGATGCTTGACCCCGGGGTCAGGTACTCCATGGCCGCCTTAGTGACCCAGAACATCGCATACACGTTGGTCTTGAAGGTGGCGTCGAACTGCTCGTCGCTCAGGTCCTCGATCGCCTCGGTGTGCTGCTGCTTGCCGGCGTTGTTGACCAGGATGTCCAGCCCGCCAAGCCCCTCGGCCGCCTGGGTGACCAGGTTGCGGCAGTAGGAGGCGTCGGTGAGGTCGCCGGGCAGCGGCACCGCCTTGCGTCCGGCTTGGTTGATCAGCTCGACGATCCGCTGGGCGTCCGGCTCCTCCTCCGGCAGATAGGACAGCGCGATGTCGGCCCCTTCCCGAGCGAACGCGATCGCCACCGCGGCGCCGATGCCAGAGTCCGCGCCGGTGATCAACGCCCGACGCCCCTCGAGCCGTCCGCTGCCTCGGTAGGTGTCCTGACCCAGGTCGGGCTGCTGCTCGAGGTCGGTGTCCAGACCCGGGCCTTCCTGATATTGAGCGGAGGTCTGGAAGTCGGCGTATTGCTGGCTTGGGTCTTGGAACGTGTACTGGTCGGGCATAGTGCTCACTTTCGGTTAGGAATGCTGGCTCTCAGACAACCAGTGGTGTTGTCGTTCGGCGGCACCGGGTAGGAAGGACGCGTGATGAAACTGGTGCTCACCCCCAACGAAAGCCGACCTCGGGCGCTGTTGGCCGCCGCCGGGCGTGGCGCGGTCGCCGGAGTCCTGGGCGTCGCGGTGATGACCGCGGGTGAGAAGCTCGAGCAGACCCTCACCCACCGCCCCAACTCCTACGTGCCGGCGCGAGCGCTGCTGACCCTGCTCGGGCGCCATCCCACCGACGGCGAACAGCCGGTGTTGTGGAACCACGCCATGCACTGGGGTACGGGTGCCACCGTGGGCGCGCTGCGGGGAGTCTGGGCAGCCGTCGGTCTGCGCGGACCTCGGGCGTCGCTGGCGCATACGGTCTTTCGGCTGGCCTTTGACCAGACGGTGGAGAACGGCACCGGGGCTGGGGCGCCACCGCACACCTGGCCGGTCGCCGAGCAGGTCATCGACGTCACCCACAAGGCTGTCTACGCCTTCACCACCGGCCTTGTCGCCGACCTGCTTGTCGCACCGGCCTTGGAGTCCCAGCGCGGCGTGTCCAGCCACTGACGCTGCGGTGTCAAGCGGTTGACGTGGCTCCGTGGGCGCGTCGTGCCGGTCCCGTCACTCCGGCCAGGGGGCGCTGAAGGGCTCGGCGGCGGCAGCGGTCACGTCGATCAGCAGGGTCAGCAGTTCCTCGATCGAGGTGGCCCGCAGCAGCGTGATCTGGTCCAGGGGCCCCACCGGAGCGATGCCCGCCAGCTGCCAGCTCGCGGCCACCCGGTCCTGTGACAGCTCGACGTCGGCCGGCCACTGCTGCTCGGTGAACTCGCTGGCTTGGGCCAGCGTGCGGCGTACGAGCTGCTCGGCCTGCTGCCACAACGGCTGTAGTGAGGGGTCCCATTCGAGGTCGGGCAGGAAGCGCACCTCGGCTCGCGGGTGCGGGTCTTCGGTCAGCCAGTCGGTGACCTCGAGGCGCCGCTCGCCCTGAGCCACCAAGGCGACGTGCCCGTGCTGCACCCCCAGCTCGGTGATCTGGGCCACCGTACCGACGCGGAAGCGGTGCTCGCCGCCGCCGACCTCTTGGCCGCGCTCGATCAGCACCACCCCGAACTCGGCCGTGTCGCTCTCCAGCAGCCGCGACAGCATCACCAGATAGCGCTCCTCGAACACCCGCAGGTGGAGCGGCAGGTGCGGGAAGAGGACAGCCCCCAGCGGGAACATCGCCATCTCGCCGGCGGCTTGCTGGGACACGCCTCCAGCGAACCATGTCGTATCGGCCATTCCAAGGTGTCGCGTCCTACGCTGCACCGATGAACTCGCCCGCGGACCGCTATGCCCGTGATGTGCTCCTGCCTGGATGGCAGCAGTCCCGCAGAACGGCCAGCACCGACCTGGTGTTCGTCGCCGGGCTGGTGGTGGAGGATGCCACCTCCGCATTCTGTGGAGCCGTGGTCCGCTGCGAGAACGGCATCGTGGTCTTGGAGGACCGGCGGGGGCAGCGACGCAGCTTTCCTCTTGGCGGTGGGTTCCTCTACGAGGGCCGCCCGGTGGTGGGCAGGGCGCCCAGCCGACAGGCACCGGCAGTCCCCACCCGCACCGCCTCGGGGTCGGTGGCCACTCCCGGTCAGCGAGCGCGAGTAGCACTGCCGAGCCGCATCTACGTCGAGGGCCGCCACGACGCTGAGCTGGTGGAGAAGGTGTGGGGCGACGATCTGCGCCACAGCGGCGTGGTGGTGGAGTATCTCGGCGGCATCGACGACCTCCCCGGTGTGGTGGCCGAGTTTGCCCCAAACCGCGGCCGCCGACTCGGCGTGCTGGTGGACCACCTGGTGCCGGGCAGCAAGGAGTCGCGGATCGCCGCCGAAGTGGCGGGCGGTCAGGGCGGTCGCTATGTGATGGTCACCGGCCACCCGTATGTGGACATCTGGCAGGCGGTGCAGCCGAGCCGGCTGGGGCTGACGTCCTGGCCGGACGTGCCTCGTCACGTCGAGTGGAAGCACGGCATCTGCGCTGCACTCGGGCTCCCGCATGCCGATCAGGCCGACATCGCCTCCGCATGGCGGCTGATCTTGAGCCGGGTCACCACCTGGACCGACCTGGAGCCAGAGTTGTTGGGCAGGGTTGAGGAACTCATCGACTTCGTCACCGCCGATCACGTGGCCGGCGAATAGTCGCTCGAAGGAGGGCGGTTTGTCCGGATCTGGCTATCGACCAACTATCTTTTGAATCGCACGTTGGTATTAGTTGACCTTTCTCAAACCCTGTGCATAATTAACTCATCCGGATAAAGATCCGGGATACAGCATCGCGGTCTTTCGGGGGAAGGACGCACCACAAACCCCAGGGAGAACCACCATGTCAGGTGCAACTGCTTACCTCTACGGCCTTCTTTCGGTCGTCTCGGCTCGCTTCGAGGACCGCAAGGATCGCGGCGCCACCGCCGTCGAATACGGACTGCTGGTCGGACTGATCGCCGTCGCCATCATCGCCGCCGTCGTGGTGCTCGGCACCCGGCTCGACGGGCTGTTCGACAAGGTCGGCACGCAGCTGCCGTCCGTGGCTCCGTAACCCAGCCCTAGAGAACGTCCGGTCCGGCGCAGTGGCCCCTGGGGTCACTGCGCCGGTCCCTGTTGAGAGGTGTCTGGTGAAGAGGTTTCGTGGCGAGCGCGGCGTGGCTGCTGTCGAGTTCGCCCTGGTGCTGCCGGTGTTGTTGATGCTGGTGCTGGGCATCGTCGAGTTCGGCCGGGCCTACCACATCCAGACCTCGCTCTCACTGGCGGCCCGCGAGGGGGTGCGGTCGATGGCGTTGACGAACAACGTTGCGACCGCCAAGGCCACGGCTAGGGCTGCGGCCTCCACGGTGGCCGTGACCGATGGCCAGATCGACATTCTTCTCAGTGACGGCACTTCCTCCACGCCAACCACCTGCGCCGTAGTGGCGACCGCTGCCACGCCCACCGTCCACGTCACCATCACCTACCCCATGCCCTATATCACCCGCTTCTTCGGGACCTCGGTCACGCTCAAAGGGAGGGCGGCCATGCGGTGCAACGGATGAAGGACGAGCGCGGGGCGGTCGCGGTCGTAGTGGCTCTGTTGATGGTGCCTTTGCTGGGGTTTGCCGCCATCTCGCTGGACGTCGCCGCGATGTACGCCAAGCGTCAGCAGCTGCAGACCGGGGCCGACGCCGCCGCGCTGGCGATCGCTCAGCAGTGCAACCGGGTGGCCTGCCCGTCAGACCCCAACACGTTCGCCCGGACCTACGCCAGGGCCAATGTGAACACCGGCACTCCCGACGCTCATGTCACCAGCCCAATCACGTCGCCTGTGACGGTCCGCACCGAAGCCGTGCAGACTCACCTATTCGCGCCGGTCCTCGGCGTCCGGTCTACCGAACTGAGCGCACGCGCGACCGTCGGCTGGGGAGCGCCCATCAGCGGCACCGCCGTGCTCCCGCTGGCGTTCTCCTGGTGCGAGTGGAAGGCCCAGACCGGGGGCGGGCTGCCATCGGGCACGTCTCCCGTGACCATCTATCTGTCCAAGACGTCGGGCACGTCTGACTGCACCGGCCCGTCCAACCTGCTGGTGCCCGGTGGCTTCGGTTGGCTCACCACCGACCCTTCATCCTGCAACCGGACCAGCACGATCGGCAGCATCATCTACTCCGACCCCGGCAACTCCGTGCCAGGCACCTGCTCCAACGCCCATCTCTCGGCCGCGGTGAACCGTACGGTTCTGCTGCCGGTGTTCGACTGGATGGACGGTTCGGGCAGCGGGGCGCGATACCGCGTCTACGGCTACGCCGCCTTCGTCACCACCGGCTACGACTTCGGCGGCCAGAACAACTTCAACAGCCCATGTAACGGCAACGACCGCTGCATCCGGGGCTACTTCTCCCGGTTCGTGGACACTTCGGAGGCGTTCGAATTCGGCGTCGGCGGGCCTCCCCTCGGTGCCTCCATCATCTCGCTGAGCTCGTAGGAGCACCCATGCTTAAACGTCGCGTGCTTGCCGCCCTGCTGGCTCTGGTCCTGGCCGGGGTCGGGGGGCTCCTGCTGCTGAACTACGTCAAGGGAGCCGACCAGCGAGCCAGGGCGGGCCTGCAGACCGTACGGGTGCTGGTAGTCAACTCGTCGGTGCCCGAGGGGACGGCGGCCGAGGCCGTCAGCCAGCAGGTCGCCCTGAAGACGCTGCCCGAGTCGGCGGTGGCCCCCGGCGCGCTCTCCAGCCTGACTCAGGTGACGGGGCGGGTCACCAATACCGACCTGCAACCCGGCGAACAGCTCCTGGCTGGCCGTTTCGTCGATCCGGCGTCGTTGCGTAAGTCCGGCGACGTCCAGCTTCCCAAGGACAGTCAGCAGATCTCGGTGTCCTTTGACGCTGCGAGGGCCGTCGGCGGCTACCTGCGGGCTGGCGACCGGGTCAGCGTCTACGCCGCCGACCCGAAGAAGAAGGACAAGAAAGCGCTGGTGATGCAGCACGTGCTGATCAGCAAGGTCGTCGGCGGAGTGGCGCCTCCCACCGAGGGCGCCGCGGCTCAGGGCGCCCCGGCTGCCGCCCCAGGTGGGTCCGTCCTGCTGACCTTCGCCGTCACCACCGACGAGGCGGAGCGGATTCTCAGCCAGAGCGGCCCGTGGCTCGCGCTGGAGCCGAGCCCGAGCAAGACCGGCCTCGTCCGAACAGGGAGCACCCCACAATGAGCATCGTTCTGGCCACCGACTCACTCGACCTTCAGCACCGGATCAAGGCAGCCACTGACGGGGCGTCCCTGCATCTGCCACTGGGTCCGCTGCCGGCCACCCCGGACGCGCTGCTGGAGGAGCTCGGCACCGCAGAAACGCCCGACGTGGTGGTGCTCGACGCCGGCACCGACCCCGAACCGGCACTGGTGCTGGCCGAGGCGTTTGACCGGTTGTACCCGGGCCTCAGTGTCCTGCTGGTCACCGACCTCGGTGCGGAGGTGACGCTGGCTGCGATGCGCGTCGGAGTTCGCGATCTCGTTCACCCGGCGGCAGAACCGGCCGACCTGCACCGTGCCCTCACCCGGGCGGTGGCCACCGCCCGAGCCCACCGTCGTGACGTGGCTCCTGCCGAACCCGCGCACCCCAGCCGGCGCGGACGTGTGGTCACCATCGCCTCGCCCAAGGGCGGCGTAGGCAAGACCACCGTGGCCACCAACCTGGCCGTCGGTCTGGCCCAGTCCCGGCCCAGCTCCACCGTGCTCGTGGACCTCGACGTCCAGTTCGGTGACGTGGCGTCGGCTCTGGACCTGGAGCCCGAATACGCTCTCCCCGACGCCGTCCACGGCCCGGCGAGCCGCGACACCATGGTGTTGAAGACCTTCCTGACGCTGCACAGCACCAGCCTCTATGTGATCTGCGGCCCCAAGTCTCCCGCGGACGCCGACTCGGTCACCGCCGACGACGTCAGCCGGCTGCTGCAGATGCTGGCTACCGAGTTCGACTACGTGGTCGTTGACACCGCCCCCGGACTCTCCGAACACGTGCTGGCCGTGCTGGACGAGACCACCGACCTGGTGTTGGTGACCAGCATGGACGTGCCCGGCGTACGGGGGCTGCGCAAGGAGATGGACGCCCTGGCTGCCCTCGGGGTCCCGGCCGAGTCCCGCCACGTCGTGCTCAACATGGTCGACACCCGTGGCGGACTGTCGGTCGCCGACATCGAGGCCACCCTGGGCACCCGGGTCGACGTGTTGATCCCGAGGTCCAAGGCCGCGCTGGAGTCGGTCAACGAGGGCATACCCCTGCTGCAGAAGCAGTCCCGCGACCCGATGGCCAAGGAGCTGCAGGGGCTGGTGACGCGGTTCACCGCGAGCTGGGAGGCTCCACCGGCCAGCGAAACGGGACGGGAGCCCTCACCGCAGGCCAAGGCGAAGGACCGGGCGAGCGGGCCGGAGCCCAAACGCGCGGGCTTGCCGTGGTTTCGACTGGGCAAGGCCCACGGCTGATGACCCTCTCAGATCGGCTGGCCGCTCGGACCAAGGGCGGCAGCACAGCCAGCGACCCGACGCCTCCACGCACGCCGGCCGCCGCCGACCCGGCCCCCAGCGAGGACCGCTCGGTCGCCCGGGTTGCCGCCGAGCCCGAGCGCCCAACCCCTTCGGCCCGGCCCGCACCGGCACGCAAGCTGGCCCCCACCGCCACCCCACCGGCCGCGGGGCCAGGATCGAGCACTCCGCAGGTGGTGGTCAGGGACGCCCTGGGCAAGCTCAAGGACAGCACCGCCGCGGCCCTGTTCGAGCGGATGGGAAACCGGCTGAACGACCCGTCGCTCAGCGAGGACCAGCTGCGTGCCCTGGTCAAGGCCGAGCTCAACCAGGTGGTGGCGGCCGAGAAGGTGCCGCTGAGCGGCGAGCAGCGGCAACGGCTGATCCGCGACGTCGAGGACGACGTGTTCGGGCACGGGCCGTTGGAGCGGCTCCTGAACGACCCCACTGTCACCGAGATCATGGTGAACGGGCCCAACATGATCTACATCGAGCAGAAGGGCAAGCTGGTCCGGGCCGATGCCCGCTTCGACTCCGAGGAGCATCTGCGACGGGTCATCGAACGCATCGTGTCCCGCGTCGGTCGACGCATTGACGAGTCGTCCCCGCTGGTCGACGCTCGGCTGGCCGACGGCTCCCGGGTGAACGCGGTGATCCCGCCGCTGGCGTTCAGCGGTTCCACGCTGACCATCCGCAAATTCTCCAAGGACCCGTTCAAGGTGGACGACCTGATCCGGTTCGGCACCTTGTCGCCCGAGATGGCCGAGCTGCTGCAGGCCTGCGTCGAGGCGCGCCTGAACATCATCGTGTCCGGTGGCACCGGCAGCGGTAAGACGACCCTGCTGAACGTGCTGTCGTCCTTCATCCCCGAGGGCGAGCGGATCATCACCATCGAGGACGCCGTGGAGCTGCAGCTGCAGCAGGACCACGTCGTACGCCTGGAGAGCCGCCCGGCCAACATCGAGGGCCGGGGCGAGATCGCCATCCGCGACCTGGTGCGCAACTCGCTGCGGATGCGGCCGGACCGGATCGTGGTGGGCGAGGTCCGTGGCGGGGAGACCCTGGACATGCTACAGGCGATGAACACCGGCCACGACGGCTCGCTGTCCACGGTGCACTCCAACTCCCCCCGAGACGCCATCGCCCGGTTGGAGACCCTGGTCCTGATGGCGGGCATGGACCTGCCGCTGCGGGCCATCCGGGAGCAGATCGCCGCTGCTGTGGACGTGGTGATCCAGCTCAGCCGGCTTCGGGACGGCAGCCGTCGGGTCACGTACGTCACCGAGATCCAGGGCATGGAGGGTCAGACTGTGACCCTGCAGGACGCCTTCTTGTTCGACTATGCAGCCGGCCTGGATGCCAACGGAAAATATCTGGGCAAGCCGATCCCCACCGGGGTGCGGCCGCGGTTCACCGACAAGTTCGACGACATGGGCATCAAGATCTCGCCGCGGGTGTTCGCTCCGCCAGAGCCGCACCGGTCGACGCGGAGGTGATGAGGTGAGCCTGGACCCCATGACGCTAGCCGCAGTCGTCGCCTGTGCTCTCGCGCTGGCGATCGTGGTGTTTCTCGCATCCGCCGGCGCCCCCAAGCAGCTGGCCTTCAACCGCCGCCGCCCTGCGACGGAGCCCGGGCCGAGCGGGCTGACCCGGGCGGCCTCGGCGGCGACCACAGCGATCGCACGGCTGCTCCGGCGCAAGAACGTGGACGTGCACGTCGCCATGCTCGAGCGGGCCGGCCTCAGTGTGGGCCTGCAGGACTTCGTGCTGATGGTGATCGCCGCTGCCTTGGCCGCTGGGGCATTGGGTCTGCTGCTGGGCGGCCCGCTGGCCGCCGTGGCGTTCGCCCTGGTGGTGCCGGTCGGCGCTCGCGGTGTGCTGGTTTTGCTGGCGGCTCGGCGGCGCAGCGCCTTTGCCGACCAGCTCGACGACTCGCTGCAGCTGATCGCCAGCAGTCTGCGGGCCGGACACAGCCTGCTGCAGTCGTTGGCGGCCGTGGCCCGTGAGGCCGAAGAGCCGACTCGCGAGGAGTTCGCCCGGATCATCAACGAGACCCGAGTCGGCCGCGAGCTGGCTCACGCCCTGGACGAGACCGCGGCCCGGATGGGCAGTGCGGACTTCGTCTGGGTGACCGAGGCCATCGCCATCAACCGCGAGGTGGGGGGCAACCTGGCCGAGGTGCTGGACGGCGTCGGGCACACCATCCGCGAGCGCAACCAGATCCGCCGGCAGGTCAAGGCGCTCAGCGCCGAAGGCAAGCTCTCGGCGTACGTGCTGATGGCCCTGCCCTTGGGCATCAGCGCCTTCCTGTCCATGAGCAACCCCGAATACATGGACGCCTTCACCGAGGGGCTCGTCGGCTACGGCCTGATCGGGCTGTCGGTGGTGATGCTCACCATCGGGGCGCTCTGGCTGCGCAAAATCGTCAGCTTCAAGTTTTGACCCGATCCCGCCTGAGCCACCCGAGGTACGTCCCCGTGATGCGAAAGAAGTGCCGAACATGATGCCTGCTGCGATGCCGAGTGCGGTTCCGACCTCGGTGCTGGCCGCCGTGATGGCGGTGAGCCTGGCCCTGCCACTGCTCGGCTGGGCGGTGCTGACCCGACCCGACCCGGCGCAGCGCCGGATCGTCGCCAACCTTCAGCGTGGGCTGACCGGATCGGCGGACGGCACTGGCGAGCGCGTGGCGGGCACCGGGCTGCAGGCTCTGGCCCGGCGGTTGGCTCCCGGCGGCACGGTACGCCGACTGGAGCGGCTGCTGTCCAAGGCGGGACGGCCTGCGGCCTGGCCGGTCGACCGGCTGCTGGCCGTCAAGCTGGTGCTCCCGTGCCTGGCTGCCGCCCTCAGCTTGCTGCTGCTGAGCGCAAATCCGGGCCCGAAGCTGGTCCTGCTCGCGGTGGCAGTAACCACGACCTGCTACTTCCTGCCCGAGCTTTTGCTGCACAGCCGAGGACAGGAGCGCAGCCAGCGGATCGCGCTGGAGTTGGCCGACACCATGGACCAGATGACCATCGCGGTCGAGGCCGGGCTGGGCTTCGACTCCGCGATGGCCCGGGCCGGCAAGAACGGCAAAGGCCCACTGGCCGAGGAGCTCGTCCGCACGCTGCAGGACATGCAGCTGGGGCACTCGCGCCGACAGGCCTATGAAAGCCTCGCCGCCCGGACCGGGGTGCCGGACCTGCGGAAGTTCATCCGGGCGGTGATCCAGGCTGACATGTACGGCATCGCGGTCGCCGACGTGTTGCGGACCCAAGCGGCCGAGATGCGCATGAAGCGACGGCAGCGGGCCGAGGAGAAAGCGATGCAGATCCCGGTCAAGGTGATCTTCCCGCTGATGCTCTTCATCTTGCCCGTGCTCTTCATCGTGCTGCTCGGTCCGGCTGCGATGGACATGGTGGCGGCCTTCTCATGACCGTATCTCTGGGTTTGGTCGCGCTCACCGGGCTGGGAACCTGCCTGTCCGGCGTGGCGCTGCGTCCCTGGGCCGCCCGGTTGGCGGCCACCGAATCGCGCTGGCTGGACCGGCCGGTGGTCGCCCTGCTGGCCGCTCTCTTCGGGATCGGGGCGGCGTTCCTGGCGCGCAGCTACACCGATCTGCTGGCGTTCGCCGTGCTCGGCGTCGCCTGCGCCCTGCTGGTGGTCATCGATCTCGCGGCATTCCGGCTGCCCGACCGGATTGTCGGTCCGATGTATCCGGTGCTGTTTGCGCTGCTGACCCTGGCGGCCGCCATCGACGGCGACTGGGGCCAGCTGGGGCGAAGCGCGGCGGCCGGCTTGGCGCTGCTGGTCGGCTATTTCGCACTCGCCTACGCCAGTCCGGACAACCTCGGTTTGGGCGACGTCAAGCTGGCCGGACTGCTCGGTGCGTTCCTGGGCTGGCTCGGGTGGCCGCACGTCCTGCTGGGCACGCTGGCGGCGTTTGCGCTGAGCGCGCTCTGCGCCCTGGCGCTGCTCGCGCTCGGTCGGGCTCATCGCCACAGCGACCTGGCCTTTGGGCCCTGGATGGTGGCCGGGGCCGCGCTGGGCGCCGCCCTCGGTCCCAACCTGGTCGGCTAGGCGAGCATGCCGTCCGGGGGTCTCCTGGCCCGTCTTGATGCGCTGGTCACCCGGGAGCGGGTGCGCAACTACTCGCTGATCTTCGGCGTGCTGACTCTCGGCGCCCTGGTGGTCAACACCGTGGCGGGCGGCTATCCAGTGACCCGGTCCGGCAACGTGGTCACCCCGGACTACCTCGCGCACTGGACCGGTGGACGGCTGCTGCTGGATGGCCGGGCGACCGAGCTCTACGACCCCGCGGTGCAGTCGGCCCTTCAGCACGCCGCGGTGCCGGGCTCCACCGGACTGTCCTGGTTCGTGAGTCCCCCGGTGGCCGCTGGACCGTACGCGTTGCTGGCCCTGCTGCCGTACGGGGCCAGCGCCCTGGTGTGGACCGCAATCACCGCTGCGCTGCTGGTGTTCGCCCTGACCCTGGTCCGGCCCTGGGTCGCTGAGGGAGGCCGCCGCGACGTGGCCGTGCTGGCTGTGGTCTTCCTAGGCTCGCCCGCCACCTTGGAGCTGCTGGGCGCCGGACAGGACAGCGCGGTGGCCCTGGTCCTGCTGCTGGGAGGGCTGCGGCTGCTGGCCGCTGGGCGGCCGGGCACCGCCGGGCTGGTGCTCGCGCTGGGCATCTTCAAGCCGCAGCTGTTCGCCCTGGTTCCACTGGTACTGCTGCTGCAGCGTTCACACCGGGCGCTGGCCGGGTTTGCTGTGGGAGTGGTCGGGCTGGTCGCGCTGACGCTCCCTCTGGTGGGCGTTCGCGGGTGGCAGGCCTGGTGGGCGGCGCTGGAGTCACCCCTCTACCAGCAGCACGTGCAGGTGGGGCAGACCTGGAAGATGCAGTCGGTATCGTCGCTGGGCACCGCGCTGGGCGCACCGGCCTGGACCGCCTACGCGGTATTCGCCCTCGGGGCGGTCGTGCTGGCCCTGCTCCTGCGCCGGGGCCGGGGCTTGGCGCAGACGTGGGCGATCACCGTGCTGACCACGGTGGTCTTCTCGCCCCATGTCATGTCCTACGACCTGGTGCTGCTGCTACCCGCTGCGGCCTACACGCTCGGGCGGGTGAACAGCCGGGCCATCCGACTGTCGGCGGTGCTGACCACCGCTTTGGTGGGCAGCATCGGTCTGCGTTACCTCTTGTCCGAGCTGGGCTCCGGCTGGCCGGTCCTCGCCGCGCCCTGGTCCGCGCTTGGGCTGCTGGCCATCTGGCTGGTGCTCGCTCGGGCGCCCGCTGAGCAGAGCCCGGGGCCGCGTCCGACTGCGGGCACGTCTGGGTCGGCCGTTCGGGCTGTCCCACCGATGAGCTCGTCGCGTCCCGTCCGCCCCTAGTCCAGCAGGTCCCGGACCACCCCGTCGGCCAGCAGGCGGCCGGAGAGGGTGAGCACCAAGCGGTCACCGCGCAGCACGGCCAGACCTCCCGCCACCACCCCGGGCACCCGTCGCCGCTCCGACGGCGACAGCACGTCGAGCTCGAGCCCGTCGGCGAGCCGCAGCTCCAGCAGCACCCGCTCGACCCGGCGGTCGGTCGGGTCGAGCAGCTCACGGGCGTGGGCCGGTGAGACGTCCTCTGCCAGCCGGGAGGCGTAGGCGGCAGGATGCTTGACGTTCCACCAGCGCGTTCCGCCGACATGGCTGTGCGCACCCGGCCCGACCCCCCACCAGTCGTCGCCGCGCCAGTAGGCCAGGTTGTGGCGGCACTGGTCAGCCGGCGTCCGGGCCCAGTTGCTGACCTCGTACGCGGAGAAGCCGGCGGCGGTCAGCACCTGCTCGGCCAGCAGGTATTTGTCGGCGAGGTCGTCGTCGTCGGTCATCGGCAGCTGGCCGCGCCGGACCTGCACGGCCAGCCGGGTGCCGTCCTCGACGATCAGGGCATAGGCGCTGACGTGGTCGGGCCGCGCCGCCAGCGCTGCGTCCACGCTGCGACGCCAGTCGTCCAACGTCTCCCCAGGGGTGCCGTAGATCAGGTCCAGGCTGACGCTGGTGAAGCCGGCGGCCTTGGCCTCGGCCACCGCCTGCTCGGGCCGGCCCGGCGAGTGCACCCGATCGAGCACCGCCAACACGTGCGGTACGGCCGACTGCATGCCGAAGGAGACCCGGTTGAAGCCGGCGTCGACCAGCCGGGCCAGGCCAGCGGCGTCGATCGAGTCCGGGTTGGACTCGGTGGTCACCTCCGCGTGCGGCGCCAGACCGAAGCGCTCCCGTACCCCGGTCACCAGCCGGCCAAGGTCGTCCGGCGGAAGCAGGGTGGGCGTGCCTCCCCCGACGAAGACGGTGGACACCGGCGGCGCGCCGGGACCCAACACCCGGACGGCCTGGTCGAGCTCGGCCAGAGCGGCCTCGACGTAGGTCGCCCGGCTGGCGCCGGGGGTGTTCCCGAGCTCGCTGGCGGTGTAGGTATTGAAGTCGCAGTAGCCGCAGCGCGTCCGGCAGAACGGCACATGCAGATAGACACTGAACGGGCGCCGGCCCAACTCGGCGAGCGAGGAGTCGGGCAGCTGGCCATCCGCGGGGGCCAGGGACCCCTCGGGCAGCACGGACGGCATGGCTTCGAGGTTAGTCGGCGAGCGAGGTCTTCATCGGTGCCCGGGTCGGGAGGGCAACGTTCGACGTTGACCCCGCTCCACCCACGTTGAGCCCGATGCAGCAGCCGCAAGGCAGAGTTTCGGGGTCAACGTGTCGCGGCGGGCCCCGGCGCCCTAGATGACCAGGACCAGCTTGCCGCGGACGTGACCCTGCTGGCTGATCTCGTGCGCCTGCGCGACCTCGGCCAGCCCGAACTCGCGGACCTCCAACTTCAGCCTGCCTTGCGCGGCCAGCTCAGCCGCCCGCTGCAAGGCCGCCTTGGGGTCTCCCCCCTGCGAGGTCACCTGCGCTCCGGCCTTGGCGGCATCGAAGTTCGCGATGCTGACCACCTGAGCAGGATCGCTCACCAAGCTGACCAACTCGCCGATCGGCGTCTTGCCGACCACGTCGAAGACCGCGTCGACACTCTGCGGCGCCGCCTGCTGGACCCGATCGACCAGGCCGTCGCCGTACGGAATCGGCGTCGCCCCGAGCTGCCGCAGGTAGTCGTGGTTGCGCTCGCTGGCGGTGGCGATCACCCGGGCCCCCAGTGCAACCGCGATCTGCACGCCAGCTGAGCCGACGCCACCTGCGGCACCGTCGATCAGCACCGTCTGCCCCGACGTCAGCCCGAGCAGGCCGAAGACCCGAAGCGAGGTCTCCGCGGCCACCGCGAGCCCGGCCGCCTGAGCCCAGTCCAGCGACGCGGGCTTGGCCACGTATGAGCGCAGCACCGCGAACTCGGCCTGCGTCGATGTTCCCAGGCCAAACACGGGGTCGCCCAGGGACGCCTCGGTCACACCCTCCCCCACCTCGTCGACCACACCAGCGGCGTCGAAGCCGCCGATCACGGGTGCGGGCGGGGCGGCCTCAGCAGCCATCGCGCCCGAGCGAATCTTCCAGTCGATGGGGTTGACGCTGGCGGCGTGCACGATCACGCGCACCTGCCCTGGCCCGGCATGAGGCTCCGGCGCCTCGGCGATCTCGAGGACCTCGGGGCCTCCGTACTGACGAAACAGCGCTGCCTGCATCAGCTTCCTCTCGCGGTTGCGTTTCCCACCGCAACTGCTTTCCGGCGAAAGCTATTCCTCCGTCCGCAGGAGCGCCCGCGGTGCCCTATCTCTTGTCGGACTTGGTCGGCTCGGTGGTGGAAAGCGCGGCCACAAAGGCCTCTTGAGGCACCTCGACCCGGCCGACCATCTTCATCCGCTTCTTGCCCTCCTTCTGCTTCTCCAGCAGCTTTCGCTTGCGAGTGATGTCACCGCCGTAGCACTTGGCCAGCACGTCCTTGCGGATGGCTCGGATGCTCTCCCGGGCGATGATCCGGGCACCGATGGCGGCCTGGATCGGTACCTCGAACTGCTGCCGCGGGATCAGCGCCTTGAGCTTGTCGGTCATCAGCACGCCGTAGGAGTAGGCCTTGTCCTTGTGCACGATCGCCGAGAACGCGTCCACCGGCTCGCCGTGCAACAAGATGTCCACCTTGACCAGCTCCGACGGCTGCTCGCCGGCGGGCTCATAGTCGAGGCTGGCGTAACCCTTGGTACGCGACTTCAGCGCGTCGAAGAAGTCGAAGATGATCTCGGCCAGCGGGAGGGTGTAGCGGATCTCGACCCGGTCCTCGGACAGGTAGTCCATGCCGAGCTGGACACCACGGCGGGACTGGCAGAGCTCGAGGATGGTGCCGATGTGTTCGGCGGGGCTGAGCACGGTGGCTTTGACCACCGGCTCGTAGACCGAGGCGATCTTGCCTCCTGTCGGATATTCCGACGGGTTGGTCACGGTCAGCTCGGACCCGTTTTCCAGCACCACCCGGTAGACGACGTTGGGCGCGGTCGAGATCAGCTCAAGGTCGAACTCGCGCTCGAGCCGCTCCCGGACGATCTCCATGTGCAGCAGTCCGAGGAAGCCGATCCGGAAGCCGAACCCCAGCGCACCTGAGGTCTCCGGCTCGTACGTCAGCGCCGCGTCGTTGAGGGTCAGCTTGTCCAACGCCTCGCGGAGCTCAGGGTAGTCGGCGCCGTCGATCGGATAGAGCCCGGCGAACACCATCGGGTTGGGGTGCCGATAGCCGCCGAGCGATTCGGTCGCCGGCTTGGCCGCTGAAGTGACGGTGTCTCCCACCCGGGACTGCCGGACCTCCTTGACGCCGGTGATCAGATAGCCGACCTCGCCAACGCCGAGCGAGTGGGTCTTGACCGGCTCGGGCGAGATGACGCCGACCTCAAGGGTGTCGTGAGCGCCCTTGGTCGACATCATCAGCACCCGCTCGCGGTGCGACAGCTCACCGTCGACCACCCGGACATAGGTGACCACACCGCGGTAGGTGTCGTAGATGGAGTCGAAGATCAGCGCCCGGGCGGGCGCGTCCGGGTTGCCCACCGGCGGCGACACCTGAGCGACGATGGCGTTCAGCAGCTCCGGCACCCCCTGGCCGGTCTTGGCCGACACCCGTAGCACGTCGGTGGGGTCGCAGCCAATGATGTTCGCCAACTCGGCGGCATACTTGTCAGGCTGGGCGCTCGGCAGGTCGATCTTGTTGAGCACCGGGATGATGTGCAGGTCGGCGTCCAGAGCCAGGTAGAGATTGGCCAGTGTCTGGGCCTCGATGCCCTGGGCGGCGTCCACCAGCAGCACCGCACCCTCGCAGGCGGCCAGCGACCGCGACACCTCGTAGGTGAAGTCGACGTGGCCAGGGGTGTCGATCATGTTCAAGACATGCACGGTCGGGGCCTCCGCCCCCAACGACCCCCGGATCCTGGGAGCTCGCTCCGCTCGCACGTCTTGATGACGTTCGACAAGGTCCTGCGTCGCGTGGACCGTCCACGGCATCCGAACCGCCTGGGACTTGATGGTGATGCCACGCTCGCGCTCGATGTCCATCCGGTCGAGGTATTGGGCTCGCATAGACCGACCGTCGACCACGCCGGTGAACTGCAGCATCCGGTCAGCCAGCGTGGACTTGCCGTGGTCGATGTGGGCGATGATGCAGAAGTTGCGGATCAGCTCCGCCGGGGTACGGCCAGGCTCCGGCGCGGGACTGCGGTCGGAACGGGGGGTGGTGGCGGCGGTCACGTGGGTTCCAGTCGGCTCGAGAAGCGGCGCGGTCGCGTTGCCGCGGACCGGTGCCCCATCATTCCACGGCGCCGGTATGACCCCAATTCCCTGCGAAAGCACCGTTGGACCCCAGGGTCGGACAGGAAACCCGGTGGCAGGGACCCGCCGAGGAGACGAGCATGGGAGCCATGCAACCTGCCACCTACGCCGCTGGCGTCCGGCGACGCTTCGAGGACCTGCCGCCCGCCGTGATCAGCTGGGTCGCCGATCAGCTGGGCGGCGCCGTGGTCAGCGTGCAGAACCAAGTCGGCGGCTTCTCGCCTGGCGCGGCGGCTGTGGTCACGGGCGCCACGGGCCAAGCCGTGTTCGTCAAGGCCGTCGGCTCGACCGTCAACGCCGGCGCGCTGGACTTCTACCGTGCCGAACGCGAGCTGGCAGCCCGCCTCCCTCGGCTGCCGGGCATCGTGCCCGCGGTGGCCGGAGCTGACCTCGAGATAGACGAAGAGTTCTACGCGGTGCTGGTGTTCCCCGCCCTGGCAGGGGCCACGCCCCAGCACCCGTGGCGCGTCGACGACCTCGGCCGGGTGCTCGACGCCCTGCACGCCTTGTCGGTCCAGCTGACGCCGTCCCCGTGGCCCGCCAACGACACCGACCAACGTCTGCCGGACTTCTTCCGCTGGTGGGAGCGCATCCTGGCCGACGCCGAAGACCCGTGGGCCGGCGACCCGTGGATCCGGGCTCGAGCCGCAGGACTGGTCGCGGCCGAGGAGCAGCTGAGACTCGACTTACCCGGCGGCACGTTGTCGCACACCGACCTCCGGGCCGACAACGTGCTGCTGGGCCGCGACGACGTGTGGTTCGTGGACTGGGCGCACGCGCAGAACGCGGCTCCCTGGGTCGACGCCGGCCTCCTGCTGGCCGATGTGATCGCCTCTTATGGCGATGTGCTGCAGGGCGGCTCCGTCGACGTGGCTGCGATTGTCCAGGGACACCCTGCTCTGCGCGGCGTCGACCCCGCCTTGATCTGGCGGTTAATGCTGGGACTGGCGGGCGCGCTGCACGGCATGTCGACATGCCCAAGCCCGCCGGGGCTGCCCACAATTCGCGGCTGGCAGGCCACCACGTCGCAGACCCTTTTCGAGTGGTGCCGACGGGCGGCGCCGGCGGGTCCTTGGCCCCTAGCCGCCCCCGTAGCCGAACGCTAGTGTGACCCCCATGACGGATATCAAGCTCATCATCGTCGGCGTGGACGGGTCAGAGAGCAGTCGAGCCGCTCTGCACTGGGCCTACGAAGAGGCCACCCACCACGGCGCGTCCCTGACCGTAGTCATGTCGTGGCATTCTCCCTCGACACTGCCCATGTCACCGCCGTACGGGACGCTGCCCACCGAAGGTTACGAGTCCCAGCCACGGACGGACGCCATCAACCTGCTCGAGAAGCTCACCTCCGAGCTCGAGCCGCGGAATCCGGCGGTCGACGTGCGAACCTCGCTCGAGGAAGGCAGCCCCGCCAAGGTGCTGATCGAGCGCTCCAAGGGGGCCGACCTGCTTGTCGTCGGGTCGCGCGGCCATGGCGGCTTCGCCGGCATGCTGCTGGGCTCGGTCAGCCAGCATCTGGTGGGCCACGCAGAGTGCCCGGTCACCGTCGTTCGCTGACCTCGTGTGGGCTGACGCCCCGCTAGTCATCTTCTGACCTGCCACCATCTCATTCTCGGCCGGGCGACTTCGTCGCCCGGCCGACTTGCGTCTGCGGCCTCGCGATCCCCTGTCCAGCTGATCGTGCCGGCAGGCCACAGGAACACAAACTGCCCCCCGGCCGGAGCCGGAGGGCAGCGTGCGTATGTGTGGATCGAGGTCAGCTGACCAGCACTACAGATCCTTGAGGGCCGACGTCTGCACCACGAGCACGTCGCAGACGGCATGCCGCACAATCTCTCGCGGCACCGAGCCGAGTACGTCGCCCTCCTCCGCGCCGAGACCGCGGTTTCCTACCACGATCAGGCTAGCCGGGTTCTTGCCCGCCACCCGGAGCAGGGCCTCCGCCGGCCTCTCCGCGACCAGGACCTGTTCGATGTTGCGCACTCGGTCCGAGGTCACTTCCTCTACCGATCGCCGGAGAGCGTTTCGAGCAGCCTCCTTGCCGTGCAGAAGCTTTCGACCTCCGGGATCTTGCACAGCGTTCGACTCCGGGCCCTCATCGTAGGCCGACACCACCACTACCCTCGCCTCGGCCGCTGAGGCGACCTCCTGGGCACGAGCTACGGCGTAAAGCGCCGACGCTGAACCATCGGACCCGACGATGACCCGGTCGTAGACCGTGATCTCGCGACGGGCCCCCAGCGGCAGGACCGAGGACTCCTCATCCGATCGCGGCGGGTTGACCCAGAGCATGGCCAGCGCAGCGCAACCCAGCAGAGCGCCAGCGACCAACATCGCATTGGTGCCCTTGCTGTCCAGCAGGTTCTCGAAGATCCAGCCGAAGGTCAGAGTCTGGATGAGCATCGGCACGACGATCATCATGTTCAGGATGCCCATGTAGACCCCGGTGCGCTCGCGAGGAACCATGCTCGCGACCATCAGGTAGGGCACACCGACCATGCTGGCCCAGCAGATGCCCAGCCCGATCATCGGCACCAGCGTGAGCAACTGGTTGTCAATGGTCGACAGCCACGCCAGCGAGAGGCCAGCCAAGGCCAAGGTGCCCGCGTGCACCTTCTTGCCACCGTAGCGGTGGCACAGCGGCAGCAGGAACAGAGCCGACAGCATGGTGACGAAGTTGTAGGAGCCGTTCATCATGCCGACCCAACCGGCCGCCTCCTCGTAGCCAGGAGTGTCGGGGGCCGCGTTCCAGACTGACTCGGCGACGCTGACGCTGACGAACTGCCAGTAGATGAACATCGCGTACCACTGGAAGAGAAAAGCCAGGCCGATCTTGTGCATGCCGATCGGCATCACCTTCACGGCCTCGGCGATCTCCCGGACCGTGGCCGGGAGCCCCTTCGACTGGGTCCGGACGTGCGCCAGTTCCTCGTCGGTCGGCGTAACCTCCGTGGTGCGCATCATGGCGAGGCCGAGCGTGACGATGGCGCACACCGCGCCGAACCAGAAGACGATGTAGACCCAGGTGGGAACCGATCCCTCGCCGCCGCCGGGGAAGACCTTCTGGAAGATGAACAGCGACACGTTCGCGAGCACCGCTCCAGCACCCGTGAACATGCTCTGGAGCAGGAAACCCTTGGCTACTTGAATTTTCCGTAGCCGGTCGGAGATCAGCGCCCGGTACGGCTCCATGGCGGTGTTGTTCCCGGCGTCCACCAGCCACAGGCAGAGCACGGCCATCCACAGCGCCGTCACCAGCGGGAAGAGGAACAAGATGAGGATCATCACTATGCCGCCGCCGATGATGTACGGCCTGCGCCGGCCCCACTTCGGATGCCAGGTCTTGTCGCTCATAGCGCCGATGATCGGCTGGATCAGCAGGCCGGTGATTGGGCCGGCGATGTTCAGGATGGGCAGGTCATGCGCCTCCGCCCCCAAGAACAAGAAGATCGGGTTCACTGCGCTTTGGGTGAGCCCGAAGCTGAACTGCACACCGAAGAACCCGAGGTTCATCCAAGCCATGTTGGCCGTCGTCATCAGCGGACGACGTTCGTCGTCCGAACTGACCTCGTCGACCTCTGCCACACTTACTGCCATCGAAAGCGCTCCTTTGCGTTCAGATCGAAAGCCGACTCTGCTGGGTAGGCCTTGCAGCTGTTCAGAAAGCCTCGAAGCGCTACCCCACTTCAAGGACACGCACACGTGAACCGCGCTTCGCGCGACCCCTCCACGATGGCCTGCGAGGAGAGTCTCGTGGGGTGGCTGCCTTGTGTCAACACCTTCCGCCAGGATTGCTGGCCACAACTGCCGTTACGCGTGTGGTTGTTGTGACGACTAGTCTCCTACTTTCCGCCGCGGCCGGTGGCATTCCCTGGCGCGCGCGACGGGGGCTTTGAATTGTGGCCGGGCGACAATTTGGGGGCCCTTCGGGGCGCTGCTAGTGTTAGCGGTCGCTCGCGCGTGCCTGGCTCGGCTTGGTGCGGCGGCGCACCCGTACCAGTTTCCGAGAACACCAGAGGCCTGCCCAGTGGCGAACATCAAGTCCCAGATCAAGCGGATCAAGACCAACGAGAAGGCGCGTCAGCGCAACAAGGCGACGAAGTCGGCCCTCAAGACGACGGTCCGCCGCTTCCGCGAGGCGTCCGAGGCGGGCGACACCACCAAAGCCGCCGAGTTGGCCAGGGTAGCCAGCCGCGCCCTCGATCGGGCAGCGTCCAAGGGCGTCATCCACAAGAATCAGGCAGCCAACCGCAAGTCGGCCATCGCTGCCAAGGCTGCACAGCTGGGCTGATCGCCGGCCGCAGTCTCGACTGGGCGGTCTATCCGACCGCAGGTCCGCAACGTCTCGTTCACCGCTGGGGGACGAGACGTTTCGCGTTCCTTGGGGAACCATGCCTGGCGTCGCCTATCAGAGGTGCGAGGTCATCGCCCGGTGCGCAACTTGGCCACCGTTAGCACGACGCGCTCCAGCGCGAAGCCGGCGTCGCTGGCTGCACCCTTGACCTCGCCGTCGGCGGCCGCCACCGCCTTGAGGGCGTTGGCGAGGCCGCTCTGGTCCCAGCCCCGGGCCTGCGGTCGCATCGAGCGCAACTTCCACGGCGGCACCCCCACTTCGCGGGCCAAGTCGTTCTCGCTCAGGCCGGGGCTCGCGGTGATCAGTCGGCCCAGCCCACGGAGCCCCGAGGCCAGGGCGCTGGTCACCAGCACCGGAGCCACCCCGGTGGATAGCGCCCAGCGCAGCTGCTCCATGGCGACTCCGGTTCGTCCCGCAAGCGCGGCGTCAGCCACCGCGAAACTCGTCACCTCCGAGCGCCCGCCGAAGTAGCGCCGGACGAGCTCGACCGAGATCGAGGCGGTCTCGCTGTCGGCGATGAGCTGCAGGACCGCCGCAGCCAGGGCTCGAAGGTCGTGGCCCACCGCCTCGACCAAAAACTGCGAGGCGGCCGAGTCGATCGTGCTGCCCCCGCGTCGAACCTCGGCGGCGACGAACTGGGGCAGCTCCCAGGCCTTGGGAGTGGGACAGTCGACAACCTCGACCTTGGCCTTCTTGACCTTGTCCAGCAAGGCCTTGCCCTTGTTCCCACCGCCGTGCACCAGCACCAGAGCCAGGTCCTCCACGGGGCTCGCCGCCAAGGCGACCACCGGGTCAGCCAGCTCACTCGACAGGTTGGCCAGGTCGGTGACCACCGCCGCCCGCAGTGTTGAGAAGAGCGACGGACTGGTGATCTCAGCCAGCTTCTGGCCATCGAGCCGGGGCGCCTCGACCACGGAGAGCTCGACGCCGGGCGCCGCGGCGCGCAGTCGGGTGACGATGTCACGCACGGCACGCTCGGCCAGCAGGGCCTCGGGCCCGGTGATCAGGATGACCCGGCCGAAGGGTGATACGGCAACCACGACCATCAGCATGCCAGCAGGGACTGACACCGCGTGCTGTTGCAGCGCCCTCGGCGGGTGTGTCAGCGGCGCAAGCCGATCGAGGGTTGATATAGATGAGCAGCGGCGAGAGGAAAGGGCGTGGCGGTGACTCAGCAGACGGCCCTGACCGAGTCGGAACCAGGGGTGGCCCCCGCGCCTCCCGCCGGACCTGCCGTGGGCCGACAGTTCGCAGGCCCACCGCTGCGTCTCGACCGGTTGAGCACGGTCAGGCGGGGGACGGTTGTGGTGGAGTCGCCTGCCGGCCGGCCGCCATTGCTACGGCGTCCCGGTGAACTGCTGCTGCCCGCCTGGATCCCCTGGGGCGCCGGGGTAACGGTGCAGGTGGTGACCACCGAACCGGTGGGAGTCCGGGTGGACGTTGATCGCCTGGTCACCTTGGACGGCCAGACGCTGGCGCTGGTCGAGCTGGACATCGTGGTGCGCTTGGTCGAAGACAAGGTGCTGGCCCTGGTCGCCGAGCCTGATCTCCACCTCGACGCGGACCTGAGGCTGCAAGTGCAGAGGACCGTCGGGGCCCGCTTACGCGTGTCGGTGGGCAGGATCCACGCCCCGGATCTGCGTCAGCACGGGCTGGCCGCACTGTTGGGAATGCGGCCGGAGGAGCGGTGGCTGCCCGACACTGTGGCCGACGGCACCTTGGTCGTCGAAACCTGGTCCATCGCCCGATTGCGCTGGTCGATGCCGGACGAACTCCCGGCCCATGGCGACGACGAGGACACGGCGCCGCTGCCACGCGTGCAACCGGGACCGCCGCCGTCGACACTGCCCCAGGTAGAAGAGCAGCCGCCGCAGCACAGGCAAGGGCCGCAGGGGAGCGCAGCACCCGAGCCGAGTGCGGCGCCGCAGCAGGACCAACCGGCTGAGCGGCCACCGACTCCTGTGGAGCCGATCCTGCAGCTGGGTCCGCTCGGCCGTGAAGATCGCCACCAGTGGTCTAGGTCGGCCGACAACGCATTGGCCGTCGTCTATCTGCCAGCCCTCATCTCGGTCACCGTCTGGTGGATTTTCTTCACCGCCTTCTGGTTGCCCGAGCTGCAGACCCTGCCGGGCGCTCGTTTCCTGCTCGAGCAGCTGGCGCCCCTGGCATCGAAGGAGGTCACCAGCGGAGGTGAAGCGCTGGTGACCGGCCAGAGCGGTCATTCGGGCGCGCCGGCAGCGATCCTCTTGGCCGCCAGCCTGATCCTGGCCCCGTTGACACGCAGTCGCTACTGGCTGGCCCGGCTCGCGATCTGGCCCGTCACTTATGTCGCGAGCGTCGCCGCGGCCGTCTCAGTCCTCGGAGTGCTGCTCCGCGGGCGACTGCTGGAGGATCTGCTGGGGGTAGCCCTCGTTGTGGTCTGGGTGCACGCCGCCGTGAAGACCACTTGGCACAGCCTCTGGGTGGACATCGACACCCTTCCCCGCCGGCCGACAGACGTGGCCTGGGTGCTGGGCCTCTTCACGTTGGTCGCAACTGCTCCGGTGGCCGTTGGCCGTTCATTGTTCGCCCCCGAGCTGCGCCTGGCTGCACTCGGCGTGCTCGGCAACGACGCCGCTCTGCGGTGGGGCGCCCTGCTGACACCTGCGACGGCCTGGGTGTACGTCAGCGGCCTGCTGCTCGGAGTGCTGGTCTGGGCGGTCTACCTGCTGTGGCCACCGCGTGGGGTGCGGCGCCTCGCCCTGCCGATCGGCGCGCTGCTGGGCGCCCTGCTCGCGCTCTCCGTGATCGGACCTCAAGCGACCAGGGCGGCCACCGCACAGGCGGAAGCCATGCGTACCCAGAGCCCCGGAGCCCGGCTCAGCTTTACCTGCGGGTTCTGGACACGATCGGTGCCCGACCAGCCTGTGCAGACCCTGGTCATCAGTGGTCTCGGTTGCAAGCAGCTGACATCCTTCCGGGGTTACGTCGAGACCTCGCACCGTGAGGCGGCGATCTCGCTGTCCCCGGTCCGCGCACTGACGGTCACCGGACGTCGGATCGGCGGGCGCCTGGTGGCGGCACAGTACGGCGACGTAGTGGTGCTGGCCGCCACCGATCGGCTGGACCGGCGACCCACCGCGCTGGTCGGCCTCCGGATCGGTGACGGACGGGAACTGTGGCGGGTGGGCTGCCGGGCCGACCGCCCGGTTCGGGTCCGGTTTGCGCGGGCCACCGGCGGTGACGACCCCGTCGGGGGGCGGCAGACGGGCCGAGGCGAGCGGGCGCTGATCCATCTTGACTGCGCCGGCGAGCTGCGGCGACTCGACCCCCGGACTGGCCGCAGGGCGTGACCGCCGCAAGGCTCAACGCCTGCGCTGGGCGGTGACGCTCAGCTGCCCTGCGTCGCTGGCCACCGCCACCGAGCCGTCTTCGTCGGTCCGCATCAGCGTCATGCCTAGTGACTGCACCAACCGTATGGTCCTCGGCGCCGGGTGACCGTAGTCGTTGTCGGTGCCCGCGCTGGCGATGGCCACCCGAGCCCCGCTGGCGGCCAAGAAGCCTGGGTCCTGGTTCCCGGAGCCGTGGTGGGGCAGCTTGAGCACGTCTGCGCGCAGGTCGGCGCCGCTGGCGACGATGGCCTCCTGCCCCGGAGGCTCGACGTCGCCCGTGAGCAGGATGCGGACCCCTCGTACGGTGACCATCACGACCAGGCTGGCGTCATTCTCGGCGGCAGATTCGCCGTCTTCAACCGATGACCGGTGCTCACCCACTGGACCGAGGACTCGCCAGCTCACCTCGCCCACCTGTCCGGCCTCGCCTGGAGCGGGCGCTCGGACCGACGCCGCACGCCGTGAGGCCTCGGCCCGTACCCGGTCGGCGGCCGCAGGTGGCGAGGCCCACGGGCTGACCCAGACTTCGCCGACCTTGCGACCGTCGAATACCGCCGGCAGTCCGTCGACGTGATCGCTGTGGAAGTGCGTCAACATCAGCACCGGCACGTATCGAACCCCGAGATCGTCCAGGCAGCGTCGCATCGACACCGGATCGGGTCCGACGTCGACGACCATTGCCTGGCCGTCAGCTACCCGCAGCACCAGGCCGTCACCTTGGCCGACGTCGCAGACCACGAGCACCCATGCCGGCGGCGGCCAGCCGGGCTGTAGCGGGGAGCGGACGCCAGCCACCAGAGCCATCGCCAGCAGCACGGACAACCAACGGCGGCTGAGCAGCATCGGCATCAGCCCACCGGCCACGACCGATCCGACCCCCAGCACCAACAACGAGGTGGGCGTCACGGGCCAGTGCCACGACGCCCCCGGAAAGCGGGCACCGGCGTGCGCGATCCAGACGATCCCCTGGGCCGACCACGCAGCGCCAAATCCAGCCACGGTCGCAGCAGTCGAGCTGACCAGCGACAACCCTGCCGCCGCGAAGCCCAGCACCGTGGCCGGCCCGACCAGCGGTCCGGCTATGGCGTTGGCGAGCACACCGACGACGCTCACCTGCTCCGAGATCGCGGCCACCACCGGCAAGGTGGCCAAGTGCGCGGCCAGCGGCACTGCCACAGACTCGGCGACGAGTCGGGGCAGCCAGGCGTGCAAGATGGAGGCCCAACGGCTGGCCCACCACACGATGCCGCCGCTGGCCAACACCGAGAGAGCGAACCCGATGGAGCGGCTTAGGTAGGGGTCGACCAGCAACAGCGCCACCATGGCCACCGACAGCGTTCGGAGCCCGGAGCGGGCCCCGCCGGCGCCGAGCGCAGCCAGAGCTACCAGTCCCATGGCCGCCGCGCGCAGGACGCTGGGCTCTGTCCGGCAGAGAGCCACGAAGACGACCACCGCCAACAGTCCGACGACGCGCAGCCACCGGCCACGCACACCGAGCCAGCGAGCCATCAGCAAGAGAAAAGCCAGCAGCAGCGTCAGGTTGGCACCGGACACCGCGGTGAGGTGTACCAGACCGGTCGTGCGAAAGTCCTCGGTGATCTCGGCCGTCATCGCCGAGGTGTCGCCCAGCACGAGGGCAGGAACCAGCGCGCGCGGCTCGTCGCTACGCCCGGCCACGGACTGGCGCAGACCGGCTCGCACCCGCTCCACCAGCTGCAGAGTGGGGGGAGGCGGCGCGGTCACCCTCATCGGACCCCGTATCCGGACCACGGCGGCGACCTCTGAGCCCGGGTCGGGGCGTTGCAGACGCCCTTGGACGACGACTCGAGTGCCCACCAACACACGGGACCAGCGATGCACCTCGTCGCCACTGACGGTGACCAGCACCGGCGCTCGGATGCGCCAGGCGGCTCCCCTGCCCTCTACGCGGTCAGCGACCGCTCGCAAGGTCAGGAAAGCCGGACGAGAGCCCGCCGGGGGGTGCACCTGCGGGTCGCTTCGAATGGTCAGGTCCACCGTCGCCACGGCCCGAGCTGCTGCCAGCTCGCTGACGGGCCCAGTTGTCAGTCGGTGCTCGGCCGCACCCCCAACGGCCACGGCCGCGAGCAGCAGGAGCGCAACGGCTGAGGGGCCCCAGGGTCGGCGCAGCCGGGGGCCGCACGTCGACCGAACCCCCCTCGTCCGCCTCGTCACCCCGAACGCCGTCCCCGCAGCAACGACGACTGCGAAAGTGACGGCGAGCAGCTGCAGGCCGTGCGCTCCCCCGGTGCCGAGCCAGGTGCCCGCCCAGCACGCCGCCGCTAGCGGCACCATCCTCAGGTCGGGCCGGTCGGCCCCGACGGACTGCCGGTCAGGGTCTGCGGCAGGCCTGATCACACTCGTGCACGGGGTGCGATCTCGGCGTACGTCTTGGGTCCGATGCCGTCGATCTCCTGCAGCTCCTCCACGCGGGTGAAGCGTCCGTGTTCGGTGCGCCAGGCGACGATCTTGCCCGCGGTCACTGGACCCACCCCAGGAAGGTTGTCGAGCTCGGCCTCGGTCGCTCGGTTAAGGTCGACCACGTCGGTGGTTCCCGCTGAGCCGCCCGGGCTCGCACCGGCACCACTCGAGTTCGTGCCGCCACCGCTGGCGCCGCTGCGAACCTCACCCGACGGCCGGTGCCGGTTGCCGATGACGATCTGCTGTCCGTCAGTAAGCACCTGCGCCAGGTTGAGCTCCCCCGGGGCGGCCGCCCTGGTCAGCCCGCCGGCAGCCGCCAGCGCGTCTCGCACCCGAGCCGTCTGGGGCAGGGTGACCACGCCGGGCCTGCGGACGGCGCCCAGCACGTGCACCAGGATCTGGTTGGCAGGTGACGCCGACGGCTTGGCCACGGTCGGGGCTGCGGTCGGAATGGTGACCTGCGCAACCGACGGAATGGCCACCGGACTGGCCATGGCCACCGGGCGGGCGCGGAGCACCGCCCATCCGGCGCAGAGCAGTCCGACCACCAACAGAGCGACCACCACCCCAAGGTGGGCCCGCCCGAACGGGAGCGGAGAGGACAGCGAAGCGGTCACTGTCGGCTCGTCGCGGCCAGGTGGGGCCACCGCGGGCAGCGGCCCGGCTCGTCGCGGGGCGGCCACCGGCTGTACGAAGGGATCGCCGTCCTCCTCGTCGTCCGAGGGCCAGAACTCCGCTGGATCCTCCGGCTTCGCTCGCGGTGGCGCGGTCAGCAAGGAAGGCAGCCCGCCGCCCGAAGCGGCCTGGGCTCGCCGGGGCCGCTGCTCGGCGAGCAGGTGCGCCAATCGTGCGCGAACGTGCTCGGTCAGCACTGGATCCACCTCGTCTCTGCGTCCCACGGCGAGAACCTAGGCACAGCGCTGCGGGGGAGTCGGCCGAGCCAGCTTCCTGTGGACAGCGCTGGATGCGCCCAACTCGCTGGGGACAAGTTGTCAGGGAGCAAAAGTGTCCGAGGTGCAGGCCAACATGCGGGTATGCATGACGATCACCACCAGAACTCAGACCCGAGGCGAGATCACCACGCCCAGCACACCAGGACCGACGTGGGCAGCCAGCACGGCGCTGACCTCGGAGGTGACCACCTCCGTCGAGGACAACCGCGCCGACAGCCGAGTGGCGAACTGTGCGGCTTTGGTGGCGTCGTCGAGGTGGTGCACAGCGACGTCGACATAGCTTGTGCTCCGAGCGGCCTTGGCGTAGGTGGAGACCCCCAGGTCCTCCAGTCGGGCCAACGCCTTGGCCGCCGTACGGACTCGCTCGTGCGGTCGGATGGCGCCCCGGGACACCGTCAGCAGGGGTTTGACCGACAGCGCCGACCCCAGCAGGGCGGCCGCAGGTCCGATCCGGCCGCCGCGGCGCAGGTGCTCCAAGGTGTCGACGTAGAAGTACGTGGTGGCGGCGACCGCGCGCCGCCTGACTTGTTCGGCCACCTCTCTCGCCTCGGCTCCAGCGGCAGCCGCCTGTGCGCCGGCTAGGGCCGCGAAGCCGGTGGCCATCGCCAGGGTGGTGCTGTCGACCACCGTGACCGGCACAGGAGCGGCTTCGGCGGCCTTACAGGCGGCTTCGTAGGTGGCCGACATGGCACGGCTCAGGTGGATCGACACGATGGTGTCGTAGCCGGCGGCGGCCAGCTCGGCGTAGGCGGCGGCGAACGCCTCAGGCGACGGGCGCGAGGTGGACACCCGGTGGCCGCGCCGCAAGGCTTCCGCCACGAGGGCCGGGGTAACGGCCTCGTCGGACTCCGGTCGGCTGACCTCGTCGATCACCACTTGCAGCGGGATCGTGGTGATCCCGGCCCGCGCGGCCTGGTCTCTTGGGAGCGAGGCCGTAGAGTCGGTGACCACTGCAACGCCCGCCATGGCGCAAGAGTAAGACACGGCGAGACGCCAGCGGCGAGACGGCGGTTGGGCGGTGCAACCGGGGGGCGAGGAGCACGCAGATGTCGGTCATGGCGAGGCGTATTTGCCGTGCCCAACTGCTCGACCTGACGTGGTCAGGTCGCTGGCGGCGGTCGAGGGGACAGCGACCGTGTTGAGTCAGCGGCAGCGGCGTCGGGATGCGGCCCGCACCCGCCAAGGTTGGGACACGTACGGACCCGCTCGCCCGTTTCAGGGGCTGTGGGTTGGGCTGGCCGTCCTTCTCCTGTTGCCAGGCCTCGTGCTGACCGCGATGCGCTTGGTTCCTCCGACCGATGACGCCCCGGCGTTGGTGGCCTCGTTCATCTCGTACGCGGTGCTCACCTATCTTCTGTCGTTCGGCTGCTTCGTGGTGGCTCTGCTGCGAGCGCGTCGGCGCGCCGTACTCGGCATGCTCTCGGGCATCACGGCAGTTCTGCTGGTCTGCCACATCTGTTGGCTGGCCCCACTTTTTCGAGCCGACCACCGGCAGCCCAGAACGGACAGCTTCGCCGTGATGACTCTCAACTTGCTGCACGGCCAGGCCGACTCGGGAGCCGTCATGCAGCGGGCTCGCGCCGCAGACGTGGTGGTGCTGCTCGAAGCCACCGACAGCAGCATCACCGACCTCGATCGCTATGGCTGGAGTGAGCGGTTCCCGTTTTCGGCCGGCAAACCCCAGCAAGGCGCCGAATCCACAGTCGTGTTCTCCCGCTTGCCGATGAGCGAGCAGGCGTCGCTGTCGCGCTCCCAGGCCCAGCAGTGGATCGCCACCGTCTCCGTACCTCAGATCGGTCCAGTACGGGTGATCGCCGCCCACCCCTGCAACCCCTACTGCGGCCAGAATCGGTGGCACAGCGAGCACCAAGAACTGGCCGATGCGGCCGCCGCCAACATGGGCCAGCCGCTGCTGGTCGCCGGCGATCTCAACGCGGTGGAGGACCACAAGTCGATGCTCGTCATGCGGCGCGATGGGCTGAAGAGCGCCACGGACATCCTCGGCGCCGGCTGGCTGCCGACCTACCCCTCGGGCCGGTCAATCCCGCCGCTGCTGCCCATTGACCACATCCTCGTCAATCGGTTCCTGACCGCCACCTCGATCGAGCGCTTCGAGGTCGCCGGCACCGACCACCTCGGCCTGATGGCCCGCATCGCCGGCACCTAGACCTGACGTCAGGCGGGAGACAACGGCGGGCCAAAGCGTCATCCGCGCGAGCGGAGCGAGCCATGAACCCCCAGAGCCATGACACGCCGAGCCCGTCAACGCGGCACGATGCTGACCAGTTTCGGAGGACGGACGATCACGGTCCGGACTTCGCGGCCCGCCAGCGCCCGAACGGCGGCCTCGTCGGCCAGCGCCAGCTCGCGCAACTCGGCCTCACCGATACCCGGAGGCACCTGCAACTTTCCTCGCACCTTGCCCTGCACCTGAATGACGCAGGTCACGGTCTCCTCAACCAGCAGGCTTGGGTCCACGTCGGGCCAGCGCGCGTTGGCGACCGACGGCTGGTGCCCCAAGGTCTCCCACATCTCCTCGGCGACGTAGGGCGCCACCACGCTCAGCATGACCGTCACCGCCTCCGCGGCCTCGCGAACCGCCGGATCGGCCCCGCCGGCCCCGGTGTCGATGGCCCGCCGGGTCGCGTTCACCAGCTCCATCACTCGGGCGACTGCGACGTTGAAACGCTGTCCGCGCAGCAGCTCGCCGATCTCGGCAACGTGCTTGTGGGTGACCTGTCGCAAGGCCACATCGCCGGAGCCCGGGTCAACCCCCGGCTCGCTGGTGACGTCCGCGGCCACCCGCCACGCTCGTTGCAGGAACTTCAGCGACCCCGACGGGGACAGGTCGGCCCAGTCGATGTCCTCCTCGGGCGGCCCGGCGAAGACCACGGTCAGCCGGATGGCGTCCACGCCGAACTGGTCGATCTGCGCTCCCAGGTCGACTCCGTTGCCCAGCGACTTGCTCATCGCCTTGCCCTCGTTGATGACCTGGCCCTGGTTCAGCAGCGCCAGCATCGGCTCTTCGAAGTCGATCATGCCCATGTCGTGCAGCACCTTGGTCACGAACCGCATGTACAACAGGTGCAAGATGGCGTGCTCGACTCCGCCGACGTACTGGGTGACCGGCATCCAGCGACGGACGTCTGCCGGATCGAAAGGGCCGTCGGCGTAGTCCGGAGAGCAATAGCGAAAGAAATACCACGACGAGTCGACGAAGCCGTCCATGGTGTCGGTGTCTCGACGAGCATGTCCGCCGCATCCAGGACAGTCGACGTTGACCCACTCTGGCACCGAAGCCAGCGGCGAGGTCCCTTTGGGCGACATGTCGACGCCGCTGACGTCGGGCAGCCGGACCGGCAGCTGCTCATCGGGGACCGGCACTTCACCGCAGGTTTCGCAGTGGATGATGGGCACGGGCGGGCCCCAATAGCGCTGTCGGCTCACCAACCAGTCGCGCAACCGAAAGTTGACCGCTCTTTCCCCGACGCCGTCAGCCACCAGCTGGGCGATGATCGCCGTGACGCCGGCCACCTTGTCGGTCAGTCCGTCCAGCGAGCCGGAGTTGACGTAGGTCCCGTCCCCGGGCGTCGCGATGCCGGTCTCGGCGGGGTTCGAGGCGCCGGTGTCCACCACCATCCGCACGGGCAGGTCGAAGCGGCGGGCGAAATCCAGGTCGCGCTGGTCGTGCGCGGGCACGGCCATCACCGCGCCGGTGCCGTATTCGGCCAGCACGTAGTCCGCCGCCCAGACAGGAATGCGCTCACCGTTGACGGGATTGACCGCGAACACGCCCAGATCGACCCCAGTCTTGACGCGGTCGGTCGACTGCCGCTCGATCTCGGTGGCCTGCTTGGTCAGCTCCAGGTAAGCCTCGAACTCGTCGCGCTGTGCGGGAGCGCAGATCTCGGCCGCCAGCGGCGCCTCTGGCGCCACCACGAAGAAGGTGGCACCGAACAGGGTGTCCGGCCTGGTGGTGAACACCCGCACCGGCTCCTGCCGCCCGTCGATGACGAAGTCGACGTAGGCCCCTTCAGAGCGGCCGATCCAGTTGCGCTGCATGGCCAACACCCGGCTGGGCCAGCTGCCGCGCAACCCATCCATGTCGTCCAGCAGCCGCTGGGCGTACTCGGTGATCCGGAAGTACCACTGGGTCAGTTGCCGCTTGGTGACCACCGAGCCGCAGCGTTCGCACAGCCCTTGCACGACCTGCTCGTTGGCCAGCACGGTCTGGTCCTTGGGGCACCAATTGACGAAGCTCGCCTTGCGATAGGCCAGCCCCTGTTCGCGCAGCCGCAGGAACAGCCACTGAGTCCAGCGGTAGTACTCAGGGTCGGAGGTGTGCAGCCGTCGCGACCAGTCCAGGCTCAGCCCGTAGCGCTTGAATGACATCGCCTGGGTCTCGATATTCGCGTAGGTCCACTTCGCCGGGTCGACACCCCGCTGGATGGCGGCGTTCTCGGCCGGCAACCCGAACGAGTCCCAGCCGATCGGGTGCAGCACGTCGTAGCCCTGCAGCCGCAGGAAGCGGGCCACCACGTCGCCCATCACGAACGCCTCGGCGTGCCCCATGTGCAGGTCACCGGACGGGTACGGGAACATATCCAGCACGTAGCGACGCTCTCGTACGCCGTCGTCGGCCGGCCGGAACGTCTGCTGGGTGTCCCAGTAGGACTGCCAGCGCTGTTGGGCGGCAGCCGCGTCATAACGACGCCCCGCGGTGGGACCTGCACCTTGTCGGGTCTGCGTCTGAGGATCCGTCTGGTCCACTGCCTCGCTCATTACTCTCTCCATCCAGCACTCCGTGGGTGTGGCCCGGCCGCCGAACCAGACGGCGGGCAGAAAAAAACCCCTCGCGAGCGAGGACGCTCGCACGAGGGGTGGCCGCCCAGAGCCGGTCTATCTCGACCGGTCTGCGCGGCTAGCGAAGGAGTGCCACTCGAATCATGCCGCGATTCTAGACCCTCTGGTCGATGTGGGCTCGGCCATATCGCCCGGGTGCTCGGCGCGTTTGACCATTAGCCCGACCGACAAGCTGGCCGCGAGCGACCCTAGGGTGCCCAAGGTCATGTCGCCGAGGGTGTCCCGGTAGGCGATTCCCGGGCTGGGCCAGCGGCGAATGAACCAGAACCACTCCCCCAGCTCCCAGGCCAGACCCGCGGGCGCGCCGAAGCCGAGACCGACCATCACCGTCAGCCCGAGGCCAGCCCACCTAATCGCGGGCCAGGCCAGCAGGACGCCGGCGGTCAGCAGCAGCCAGTTGGTGAAGTGCATCAGGTCGTCCCACCACGTGACGGTGTCGAACAGGTTCAGCCGGTTCCCCAACAGGTCGACCGTCCACGGACTGGTGACCAGCAGGTCCGCCAGCCAGGGGAAGGGCCGACCGGCTGAGGCTCGCCGCCCCCACACCCACCACCAGATCGGCACGGCGAGGACACCAAGGGGATAGACCACCAGACGGGCACTGGCGCCACGCGCCTTGAGGTTGGACAGGTCGGGATAGATCAGAGCCAGCAGCAAGAGTGCCACCAGCAGCACCTTCGTTGCGAGGTCGGCCGCTCTGATCACGCGCACGCCTCATCCTGGCACGGTTTCAGCGGCCCCCAGCTCGTGCGCGGACCGACGCGACACCGGGTTTCGGCCGGCCTGCGGGCCCTTAGGATGAAGTCATGGACGAGCAGGTGGCGCAATGACGGTGCTGGTGACCGGAGGAGCCGGCTACATCGGAGCGCACGTCGTGCGGCTGCTCCGCGAGCGGGGCGACGACGTCGTGGTGGTCGACGACATGAGCACCGGTGTCGCGGACAACCTGGCCGGCGCGTCCCTGGCCCGGCTCGACCTGTCCAGCGAAACCGCCACCGACCAGCTGGAGTCGCTGCTCCGGGAGCACTCGGTTGAGTCGGTGATCCACATTGCGGCCAAGAAGCAGGTGGGCGAGTCAGCCGAGCGGCCCGCCTGGTACTACTTGCAGAACGTCGGTGGCTTCGCCCACCTGCTGCAGGCCATGGAGAACGCCGGCGTGGACAAGATGATGTTCTCGTCCTCAGCTGCCACGTACGGCAACCCTGACCTGCGCCCGGGTGAGCCGCTGACTGAGGACACCCCGCCGAACCCCATCAGCCCGTACGGGGAGACCAAGCTGGTCTGCGAGTGGATGATGCGCGCGGCCGGTCGCGCCTGGGGCCTGCGTGGTGTCGGGCTGCGCTACTTCAACGTGGCCGGAGCCGGCTGGCCGGAGCTGGGTGACCGCACGGCGATGAACCTGATTCCGATCGTGTTCGAGGCGCTCACCCAAGGCAAGCAGCCGGTCGTGTTCGGCAACGACTACCCGACGCCGGACGGGACCTGCATCCGCGACTACATCCATGTCCTCGACCTGGCCGAGTGCCACCTGCTGGCCTTGGACTACCTCAGCGGGGACGACCGCCCGCACGACCTCTTCAACGTGGGCACCGGTACCGGCACCTCGGTCCTGGAGGTGCTGCAGCAGATCGCCACTTCCACCGGTTACGACGTCGAGCCGGTGATCGTCCAGCGTCGACCCGGTGATCCGGCCGATCTGGTGGCCGACGTGTCTCGGATCAAGGAGGCGCTGGGCTGGACCAGTTCGCGCACCGTGGCCGATATGACCGAGTCGGCATGGCAGAGCTGGACTCGAGTGCACGGCGACGTGCCCGTACCACCCGCGCAACGCTGACCTAAGCCGCCCCTTCCTGCTGGCCGCGTCGGCGTACGAAACACCGCCGCAACAAAGTCGCCGGAGGCGTCACGCACCCGTAACCAGGCGAGCCCTGGGCGCAACACACGTCAAGCACACTCTTCTTAACTCGACGTGTCTCCAGCCACGCCCGAGCCACTCACACCACCGTTCCTTCACCGAAAGAAGAAACATGTCCCCACTCGAACTGAATTCGGGCGACACCGCCTGGATCCTGACGTCAGCAGCGTTGGTCATGCTGATGACCCCCGGCTTGGCACTCTTTTATGGCGGCATGGTCCGCGCGAAGAGTGTCCTCAACATGATGATGATGAGCTTCGGCGCGCTCGCCGTGGTCACGCTGCTCTGGGTCGTCTACGGCTACTCGATGGCCTTCGGCGACGACGTCGGAGGGGGCCTGCTCGGCAATCCCGGCCAGTACTTCGGGCTCAGTGGCCTGATGACCCCCGACGAGGAAGCCACCTATCCGGTGATGGCCTTTGTGGCCTTCCAGGTCGTCTTCGCCATCATCACCGCAGCGCTGATCTCGGGCGCGATCGCCGACCGGGCCAAGTTCTCCACCTGGCTCATCTTCGTCGCCATCTGGGTCAGCGTGGTCTACTTCCCGATCGCGCACTGGGTGTTCGACTTCAGCCTGGACGACCACGTGGGCGGGTGGATCGCCAACAGCCTGGCAGCGATCGACTTCGCCGGTGGCACCGCCGTTCACATCAACGCCGGAGCTGCCGGCCTCGCCTTGGCCCTCGTTCTGGGCAAGCGGATCGGCTTTCGCCGCGAGCCGATGCGACCGCACAACCTTCCCCTGGTGATGCTGGGTGCCGGCCTGCTGTGGTTCGGCTGGTTCGGTTTCAACGCCGGCTCTGCCCTCGGCGCGAACAACACCGCTGCTGTCACCTGGGTGACCACCATGGTCGCCACCGCCGCAGCCGTCATCGGCTGGCTGGTGACCGAGCGCATCCGCGACGGCCATCCGACCTCCCTGGGCGCTGCCTCCGGTGTGGTCGCCGGTCTGGTGGCCATCACCCCGGCCTGCTCCTCGGTCAGCCCGGTGGGCGCCATCTTCGTCGGCGGCATCGCCGGTGTGCTGTGCGCGCTCGCCGTGGGCCTGAAGTACAAGCTCGGCTACGACGACTCGCTCGACGTGGTCGGAGTGCACCTGGTCGGCGGCCTCTGGGGCACCATTGCCGTCGGCCTGTTCCTGCATGCCGACAGCCCGGCAGGCGTGTCGTACGAGAAGTCGGGCCTGTTCTACGGCGGCGGCGTGGACCAGCTGTGGCGCCAGATCGTGGGCGCCCTGGCTGTGCTGGTGACCAGTTTCGTGCTCACCTACCTGATCGGCCTCCTGCTGGACAAGACCATCGGCTTCCGGCTCAGCGAGGAGGACGAGCAGACTGGCGTCGACGAGACCGAGCACGCGGAGTCCGGCTATGACCTGGGGAGCTTCGGCGGCAGCCTCCGCGGTCTCGGCGGCGGCGGCTCAGCCCCCCGGCGGGCCGATGACTCGGCGCACGCGATCGACAAGCACGCAGCACACGACAAGCAGGCACACGACAGGGAGGTCTCGGCATGAGGCTCGTCACCGCGATCATCAAGCCCCACATGCTCGACGAGGTGAAGAATGCGCTGGAGTCGTTCGGCGTAGAGGGAATGACGGTGAGCGAGGCTAGCGGCTTCGGGCGTCAACGGGGACACACCGAGGTGTACCGCGGCGCTGAGTACACCGTCGACCTCGTCCCCAAGGTAAGGCTTGAGGTGCTCGTGGACGACGGCGACGTCAAGGACATCGTCGAGGTCCTGGTCAAGAGTGCTCGGACCGGCCGAATCGGTGACGGCAAGGTCTGGTCCGTTCCGGTGGACGACCTCGTCCGCGTGCGAACGGGAGAGCGCGGGCTGGACGCGCTCTGAAGCGTGACCTGACCACCGAGCGTCTCAATGTCGCGATCCGGTCCCCGTGGACATCCACGGCAGGGCCGGATCGTCGGCGTTCTGCCAGCAATTGCGTCGAGGACGCCTTGCTGGAGCTGTACGCCCAAGTCGGCGGCCCTGATCACGGGGCGGCCCTGGCCTGCGTCGGCAGCCTGGCCCGGCGGGAGCTGGGCCCGCGCTCGGACGTGGACCTGGTGCTGCTGCACGACGGCAAGGACGCCGGCGCGGTGCACGTCCTTGCCGAGCGGCTCTGGTATCCGCTCTGGGACAGTGGCGTCCGGCTCGACCACTCCGTCCGCACGCCGACCGAGTGCGCCAACGTGGCGGGCCAGGAGCTGAGTGCCGGGATCGGGCTGCTCGACCTGCGGCTGCTGGCCGGCGACCCGGCGCTGGTGGCCCGGGCCCGCACGGGCTTGCTCGGCTCCTGGCGAAGTAGCGCTCGTCGGCGGCTGCCCGAGGTGCTGTCCTGGCTTGACGATCGCCTGCGCACCAGCGGCGACGCCGCGTATCTGCTGGAGCCGGACCTGAAGGAGGCGCGAGGGGGCTTCCGGGACGTCAGCATGCTGCGCGCGCTGAGTGCCACCTGGTTGACCGACCGACCCCACGACGAGGTGCGCGAGCCGTATCAGCAGCTGCTGGACGTGCGTGACGCCCTGCACGTCACGTCGGGGCGGCCGCTGGACCGACTGGTGGCGGGCGAGGCCGCTGACGTCGCCGCGATGCTGGGCGATGACGACACCGACGCCCTGCACCGCCGGGTCAGCCTGGCCGCCCGTCGAATCGGGCACGCCGTGGACCTGACCGTCCGGGCAGCCCGGCAGGCAGTGCCGGAGCGGCGGGTGCTGTCCTTCGTCCGACGAGAGCGCAAGCCGGTCTACACCTCCGCTCCGCACGGGCTCATCATCGCCTCGGGCGAGGTCGGGCTGGGCCGGGACACCTCGCCGGCGACGCCGCTGCTCGGTCTGCGGGCCGGGGCGTTGGCAGCTCAACGCGGCCTGGTTCTCTCGCCGGTGACCGTGGCCAACCTCGGTGCCCACTCGCCGGCGATGGAGAGCCCTTGGCCAGACGCTGCCCGGGATGCGCTTTACCAGATGCTGTCGACCGGGAAAAACCTGATCCCGGTCTGGGAGGCGCTCGACCTGTCCGGGTGCATCGTCGGTTGGATCCCCTCGTGGCGGCTGATTTCGGCCCAGCCTCAGCACAACCCGCTGCACCGGCACACCGTTGACCGGCACTCGGTGCAGACCGTGGCGGAGGCGCACGTCCATCTCACCCAGGTCGAGCGGCCCGACCTGCTGCTGCTGGCCGCGCTGTTCCACGACATCGGCAAGGTGCCCGGAGCCGGCGCCGACCACGCGGCGGCCGGCGCTCCGGTGGCCCGGGAGGCGGTAACAGCCATGGGGCTTGACTCGGCCGACGCCGACCTGGTGGAGCGGCTGGTACGCCACCACCTGACCCTGGCCGAGCTGGCCACCCGTCGCGACCACGCCGACCCTGCGACGGTCGATGCCCTGATCTCGGCTGTTGACGGGCGCGCCGAGGTGCTCAATCTGCTGACCCGGTTGACCGAATCCGACGCGCGAGCCGCCGGGCCCGCCGCCTGGTCGCCCTGGCGGGCCCAGTTGATCGGCTCGCTCGCCAACAGAGTTCAGGGCCTGCTGGTGGGCGAGGAACGTACCAGCAACGACCTCGCACAGGCTGATGGCGGGCTGAGTCGCCTGGTGGCCGCCGACGGCCGACCACGGCTGCGTCTTGACACCACGGCCACAGCCGGCGGCGTTCAGCTTGTGGTCGCGGCGCGGGACCGGCTCGGGTTGTTCAGCGAGATCGCCGGCCTACTCGCCTCGCACCGCGTGTCGGTGCGCTCGGCCGTGCTCAGCACGGCCGAAGGGGTGGCGCTGAACACCTGGACCCTGGTCGAAGACGATATGAGCGACCTGCCGGACCCGGCCCTGCTGGTCGAGCAGCTGGAGCGGCTGGAGCGCGGGGACACCTCGGTGCTGTCCCCGGTACGTCGTCGGGAGGCCCGGGCACACGCCGCCGCGACACTGCCGCGGCCCTACGTCGAGGTGCTCCGGCAGGCCAGCGACTCAGCCATGGTGGTCGAGGTCCGCACCACCGACCGTTCGGGCCTGCTGTATGCCCTCGGCAGCGCGCTCAGCGAGCAGCGGCTGTGCATCCGTTCGGCCCACGTCTCGACGCTGGCCGGCCAGGCCATCGACACGTTTTATGCCACCGAGCCAGACGGCAGCCGGCCGAACGCCGAACGGGAACGATGTGCCACCCAAGCGCTGCTCAAGGCGGCCGGTCACCCCTCGTTGGTGTCCGGAACGGCATAGCGATCGGCCAACTTCGCGTGGTCGTTCAACTCGACGAGGCGGCAGGCTGACCGGGTCACCGAGGACGTCAAGTGCGTGCACAGGGTCCAGGTAGTCCCGAGCCGCTGCAGAAGTCGGATTTGTACAGCTCTCTTGGGCACCACGTGCCGCGAGAGCGACGAGTAGCCGGGGTCCGGCGTCATGAGCTAACTGGGCACCTTCCAGCCGACCTTGGCATGATCGGGGTCCAGCTCGCCGTCGTCGCGGGTGCCCATCAAGGCTTCGGTCTCCGCCGTGGTCGGTGGCTGGGCCCCCTGACGGGAGCACACGATGGAGGCCGCCGCCGCCCCCCGGGTCAGCGCCGCCCGCACGCTTTGCCCGCGGTTGACGTAGCCGTCGAGGAAGCCCGCCATGAACGTGTCGCCCGCACCCACGGTGTCAACGACATCGGTCGGGAACCCGTCCACCGCAGTCCGGCGACCACCCGGCTCGATCGCCAGGCCGCCCCCAGGCCCGAGGGTGAGCACAGCCATCCCCAGCCCGTAGTCGGTCACCCAGCGCTCGGCGATGTCGGTGACGTCGTCGCTTGGCGCGCCGGCCTTCATCAAGAACTCCAGGTCCTCGTCGCTGGCCTTGACGATTCCACGGTGCGTTCCGACCACCCGGAGCCAAGGCTTGACCCTCTCCCAGTAGCGCGCAGGATCGGTGATCACGGTGGGACGGACGTTGACGTCGAAAGAGATCCGGGCTTTGGTCGTCCGCGCCCAGTCCAGCAGCACCTCGGCGCCGGGGCTGACCACCGTGGCGAGGGAGGCCACATGCAGCCAGTCGTCGTCGTCCAGGGTCGGCAGGTCATCTGCCTGCCAGCCGAAATTGGCCGTGTCAGAGAAGTGGAAGGTGTAGCTGGCCACCCCCTCAGCGTTCAGACTGACCACGGCGATCGAGGTGGCCTGGGAGGACTCGGTCGCGAGGTCCAGCTCCACCCCGGCGTCGGCGATGTGGCTGCGCAGCTGATGACCGAACGCGTCGGTCGAGATGCGGCCGAGGAAGTGGCTGTCCGCGCCCAGCTTGCCGAGTGCCACCGCCGAGTTCATCGGACCGCCCGCAGATAACGCGTGCCAGGTGGTGCTGAAACTGCCCTGAGCGGGGTCTTTGGTCCGGACCAGGTCTATGAGGGTTTCCCCGCACACCACGAAGCGCGTCATAGTGGTCAACCTAACGCGCGGGTGTGGCAGCGGGCCAGTGGCACCGGTCACCGTATTATCTCCGACTTGAGGGTGGCTCCCAAGACGTCCCAGAAGCTCGGGGACAGGGCCCGTTGGTTGATTTCGTCGAGCAAGGAGACGAGCGAGTAGCCCGGGTCGATCCGGCGGGCGCGCTCGCTGCAGCAGTTCTGCAGGGCCCCATTGCCGGCGATCCAGGCGGCCATGCCCAACAGGCACAGGGGTGCGGGCTCCCACGGGGACACGGTGCGCGACACCACCTGACCCCACAGATCGAGGTGGTGGTCGACGTCGGCGCGCTCGATCAACGCCCAGGCCACATCGCGGACCGCGACGTCGGCCGCCAGAACCGCCAGCCGGGCGCACTCGGCATCACTCATAGCCCGCGGCCCGGCCACGAAAGCGGTGACCAAAGACGACATCTCTCGGGCTCGTCGTCGCTCTGACCACTCCCCTAGTTCTCGGGCGGCGTCCTTCGCCTGCCGGCTGAGCAGGTCGACCTCGGCGGCGGCGGGTCCACTGACCCGGGCCTCGATGGCATCGCGACCGGGAGCCGACGCCATCCCGGCGTAGACCGCCTCGGCCGCGAGCGGCGAACTGGAGGTGTCGTAGCGGGTGCCTTCGACAGGGCAGCACGCCTTGGTGCACGTCATTGACCACCACCGCCGCCCGTCGGCGTAGACCGCGTCAATCAGTCCGTGCGGACCCAGCTGGGGAACCATCGCTCGGAGCAGGGACCGGGTGGCCTCGTCGTGTTCGCTGAACCCCACCAGCACCAGGCCCTCGGCCTCGTGTTGGCCGGCCAGGGCGGCGAATTGGTCGGTCACCGCGGCCTGCAGCTCCTCCGGCGGCAGGTCGATCCGGGCGGTCAACAGCACCTGCCCCTGACGGATCAGCAGCAGCACCAGCGACTCGGTGGGACGAAAGCCGAGCAGGTAGGGCACCAGAGCCAGCAGGTCTGCGGGGCCGGTGGCGCGCACCCGGACCGGCTTCAACTCCGTGCGCTGGGGAACTCGCCCCGGGACCCGCCTGGGAGCCCGCTTAGAAGATTTCATGCTGACAATCTGGACAGCCAACGCGAGGAGCAGTCACGAGCCGCTCCGGGCTGTGGACAAGCGTTCGGTGGCGGTGGACGGGCTGTGGACACCGGTCTGCTCTCGACCGGCGGATCGGCGGTCGCCGTGTCAGCAAAGGCTCCCGGGGACGGCGAGCGCGTCGGCCAGCAAGCCGCCAACGGGCCCGTAGGCTTCCTCCATGGACGGTTTCGAGCGGCTCAGAGTGGGCGACTGGGAGCTCTTGCGGCTGACGACCGACCAACTCACGGTGGACCTCGTCCCGCAGCTAGGCGGCACGATCGTGTCCTTGCGGCGCCGGGTGGACGACGCCGAGCTGTTGTGGCAGACCCCCTGGGGGCTGCGGCCCCGAGGTTCGCTGTCGCTGCCCGGGAGCTCTGAGGCGGTGATGCTGGACACTTATCCCGGAGGGTGGCAGAGCCTGTTCCCCAACGCCGGCGACACGGCCATCGTTCACGGCGTCGAGTGGGGCTACGACGGCGAGACCCGGCTGGCCCCCTTCTCTTGGACGGCCGTCACCGGTTCGGTGGTGCTGACGGCCCGGCTGGTCCGCTCCCCCTTCGAGGTCACCAAGGTGATCAGCGTGCGAGGCGGCGAGGTCAAGGTGGCCGAGACCGTGACCAACGTGGGGGGTGAGGCGCTGGAGGTGATGTGGGGCCAGCAGGTCGTCCTCGGGCCGCCGCTGGTGTCGGCCCACACCGTGGTGGACGCCGACGCCACCACGGTGCATCCCGACCCGGCGGTCACCGACGACGTCGACTACGAAGATGTGATGCCGTGGCCCCGCTCGTACGGCAACACCACCTACGGTCATTCACCGTACGGCAGCCCGTCGGTCATCAACCTGCGCAACCTCCCGGGTCCCGAAGGAGACGAGACCCGACTGGCCTACCTCACCGACTTCGCGCGGGCCCGCGTCAGCGTACGCAATGCCGATGCCGACCTCGGTCTGGACCTGGAGTGGGACGGTGGCGAGTGGCCGCATCTGTGGTATTCGATGGAGGCTGGTCGGCGGGCCGGGTTCCCCTGGTTCAACAAGGGCTACTTCTTCTCGCTGACCCCGAGCACGAGCTGGCCCGGCCACGGCATGCACGACGCTCGGCGGGTGGCTCAGACCACGAGATGGGTCCAGCCCGATGAGTCCTGCACTGCACAGCTCACCGTGCGGGTGCACAGTCGCCGATGACGGGCGCCAACCCACTGCCCCGGCATTTGCCTTCTAGAGGCACCCTGGATTGAGGTGTACGACTCGGCATGCGTACGGGGGCCCTCGCAGGGCAGAAAGAGGTGCAACGGTGCAGGAGAGGACGCAGCGACCCGGAGCTGCCGCAGTCATCATGATCATCGGCCTGGGCGGGCTGTGGGCGCTCGAGTTCTTGGACCAGCTCAGCGGCAACGCTCTGGACGGGTACGGCATTCACGCCCGCGAGCTCGACGGGTTGCCGGAGATCTTCACTGCACCGTTCCTGCACGCCGGCTGGGACCACCTGATCAGCAACTCCGTGCCGTTCCTGGTGCTGGGTTTCCTGGTGCTGGTCGGCGGCCTAGCCCGTTGGCTGGTCACCTCGCTGATCAGCATCGTGAGCTCCGGGGTGGCCGCCTGGCTGCTGACGCCGGCCGACACCATTGTGCTGGGCGCCAGCGGACTCATATTCGGCTGGCTCACCTATCTGCTGGCGCGCGGACTCTATTCGAGACGAGCGGGGCAGGTGATCATCTCGCTGCTTGTGCTGCTGCTCTACGGCGGCCTGATCTGGGGTGTGCTGCCCGGGAGCGCCGGCGTCTCCTGGCAGGCCCATCTGGGCGGCGCCGTGGGCGGATTGATCGCCGCCAGAGCCCTGCATCGACGGACGAACCGCACTCAGCGCTACGCCCGCGCAGGTAGCTACAGCTGACCGCCTTCGCGCACCAACACGGGTGACGTTAACTCTCTGGATCAGCTGACAGGTCCTGCTCGACCAGCGCGAGAGCGCGGAGCGCGGCCCCCACTTGTTCGGGGTCGGACTTGCTGACCTGGCGAAGGAACAGCTCGACCTCTCGTGCCAGCGCTGAGGCGCGGCGGTAACCGAAGGTGCCGGCAGACCCCACCAGCTGATGAGCGATGTCGACGGCGTGCTCCCGTTCGGCGCCGGTCAGCTCGCCCCGGCAGATCCTCGCCAGGACATCGGTCAACTCACCAACCCGGCGCTGGTTGGACGACCGGGCGCGCGCGCCGATGGACTGTATCAACGCGTGGGACTGGGCTTGCGAATCTTGGCTGTCGGTGCTGCTGCTCATGCCGCCCAGCCGAGCAACCGGGATATCTCCCCCGGGAGCTGCATGGGATCGAAGGGCTTGGCGATAATGCCGGCGATGTCGAGATCGTCAAAGTTTCGCCGGTCGCCGGGAAGAATCTTGGCGGTCAGAAAGATGATGGGGACGGACCGTGTGCGAGGATCGCTCCTCAACAGCGCCAACAGGCTCGGTCCGTCCATCCCCGGCATCATGACATCGAGCAGTACCGCATCGGGCACGCGTGCTCTGGCCAGATCCCAAGCCTGGGAGCCCGAACTCGCGGCCTGGGTGTCAAAGCCACCGACAAGCTCCAAGGCCATCAGCGCCACCTCGCGAATGGCGTCGTCGTCGTCCACGACCAGCACGCTGTGAGTAGGCACGACGCTCACCTCGCTCCCTCCAGCAGTGGCTTGGCACTGCCTTGGCCTCTCGTGTCGTCAGGTCCGCCAGCGCGGCTCACTTATCGAGTTGGCCACCAAAATATCACTCCGGTGACGTTGACCGTCGATTAGGACCGCCTGGCCCGGAAGAATTAACAGAAAATTGAAGACGGCAGCAACAATCGCCCCTCAATTACTGACGTTGCTAAACAGTTCGAACTGAATGTATTTCGCCGGGTGATAATCTTGTGGTTATGAAGGGACTGTCTGGTCCCCAAGATTCGGGGGCTTGGCGATTCCTGTGGATGTGCGCTGCCGCGGCGCTCGTCCTTGCCCTCTTCGTGGTCCTCCTGGGCAGCGACCTTCCGCTGTCCACTCGCCAGCTGATCAGCGACCTCGGGTTGCTGAGCGGTGGGTTGATCGGCGCCGTCAGCTGCGCTCAGCGCAGCTCCACCTCCACCGGTCGGCGGCGTCGGGCTTGGCTGCTTTTCACCGCGGCGATGGGGGCTGCAGCTCTGGGCAACCTGTGGATCCTGATCGCTCACGTGGCCACCAGTGCCGACTCAGGCGAGGACGCGGCCAACCCGGTCTTCCTGCTCGCGCTGCTGCTGGGCATCGCCGGCCTGTCGGCATTCCCCTCCGTACCGCGCCGAGGCACCGACTTCGCCCGGATGCTGGTCGACGGCGTCATCATTGGTGGCGCCATCATCAGCATCACCAACGCCACCGTGTTCACCGAGCTGCTGTCCAGGCAACGCGACCCGCTGAACCAGGTCGGGTCGGTGCTGCCAGCCCTGCTCGACGTGGCCATGCTGACGCTGGTGGTGCTGCTGATCGTCCGCACCAGGCGTTCTGACCGGCCCGCCCTGGGCTTTCTCAGCGGCGGCCTCACTCTCTATGCCGTCAGTGACCTCACCCACAGCGTGCTGAGCTCCCGGGGGACGTTCCAGTACGGCGGCCTGGTCGACGTCGGCTGGATCGCTGGCTACCTGCTGGTGGCCCTGGCGGGCCGCAAGCCCACCAGCCGGCGGCCAGATCTGTCTGAGACCCGCGACACCTCTCCGGCGGCGGGCACCGTCTTGATCTTCGGGCTGGTGCTGACCGCAGCGGTCTATAGCATGCGCGGCTACACGCCCCTGAACTCTGCCGCCGGAGGGCTGTGGCTGGTGCTGGTGCTGGCGGTCGCCGCCCGCCAGATCCTGCTCATCGTGGACAACGACAAGCTTCGGCACAACCTGGAGCGCCGAGTTGAGGAGCGGACCAGGGAGTTGCGGGAGGCGACCCGGCGCAGTGAGCTGCTGCTGACCTCGGTCGGTGAGGGCATCTATGGTGTGGACCGCTCCGGTGCGGTCACCTTCGTCAACCCTGCGGGCGCGCAGGCGCTCGGTTATCCGCCCGAAGATCTGATCGGCCATGAGGCCCACGCGACCTTTCACGGGGTGGCCGAAGACGGCAATCCATATCCCTGGGAGTCCTGCTACGTGACCGAGGCCATTCGCGACGGCACGGTGACCAGCGCCGAAGGCGACGTCTACGCACGGTCCGACGCCCGTTTGTTTCCCGTGGAGGTGACCGCGACGCCCATCACCAGCGACGACGTGGTTACCGGCGCGGTGGTCGTGTTCCGCGATGTCACCCAGCGCCAAGAGGTAGACCGGCTGAAGAGCGAGTTCGTCTCCATGGTCTCCCACGAGCTCCGCACCCCGCTGACCTCGATTCGCGGTTCGCTGGGACTGCTCGCGGGGGGTGCGCTGGGACCGCTGCCCCCCAAGGCACTGCGGATGGTTGAGCTGGCCCAGGACAGCGGGGCTCGGCTGACCCGGCTGATCAACGACATCCTCGACCTTGAACGGATCGAAACCGGCAACCTGCCGATGCATATGGCCGACCACCGAGCCGAGGCGCTGATCACGTCGGCGGCGACCCAGCTCCAGGTGCTGGCCGCCGAAGCCAAGATCCAGCTCCAGGTGACCGAGACGTCCGGAGTGGTCTTCGCCGACGCCGACCGAGTGGTGCAGACGCTGATCAACCTGCTGGACAACGCCATCAAGTTCTCACACCCGCATGGAGTGGTCACCGTGTCCTCAACGGTCACCGACGGCTACGTCCAGTTCTGCATCGCCGATCAGGGCCGCGGCATTCCGGCGGACAAGATCGAGCGCATCTTCAGCCGGTTCGAGCAGGTGGACAGCTCCGATGCCCGCGAGAAGGGCGGCTCCGGGCTGGGCCTGGCCATCAGCCGGAGCGTGATCGAGCGCCAAGGCGGACGGATCTGGGCCGAGAGCACCGAGTCCGGTGGAGCGACCTTTCGCTTCACGCTGCCGCTGGGGACCAAGGCGCTGGCTCAGCTGTCTGAGGCAGTCGACGCGACGGAGCCGCCCACTGACGCGAAGTCTCCGGTCCAGGCCCCGCAGGTGGCGCAGGTGGCGCGCTGACGTGAATCGGCGGCACCCCTACGAACGCCTCTCTACCCACAGAACGGACACTCCACTGACCATCTCCGACACGAGTTGGCACCACGCGCCGGCGCCCCTAACCCCTAGGAGCGCACAGACCAAGAGGGAGCTGACGATTCGGGTCAGCACAGGCGTCGGTGAAGGCGCCACCCGTCTGGCCGCCTTCGACGCTGCACTGCGCTCGGCCGGAGTCGGTGACTTCAACCTCATCCGGCTGTCCTCGGTGATCCCGCCGCAAGCGGCGGTCGCCGAGGTCGACCCCGTCGAGCAGCTCACCGGCGGGCACGGCGACCTGCTGTACTGCGTCTACGCCGACGCCTACGCCAGCACCCCGGGGGAGCGAGCCTGGGCCGGACTCGCCTGGTCGCGGCGGGCCGAGCAGCCCGGTGGCGGGCTCTTCGTCGAGCACACCGGCCACTCTCGTACCGCGGTCGAGCGTGACCTGCAGCTCAGCCTCGATGACCTGTCGCGCGGTCGAGGAGGCGGCTTCACCGCCGCTGGGCGTGCGCTCGCTTACGCCGAGTGCGGCGCGCGTCCGGTGTGTGCCCTGGTCGTAGCCAGCTACCGAAACTCCGACTGGAGCCACCATGGTGGCTGAGCTCAACTTCTCCATGCCGTTTCCCGACGACCGGCCGGCTGCCGACGCCTCGGCGCCGGCGCTGCTGCCCACCGAGTGCACGGTAGTCCCGGTGCTGACGGTGGCCAGGGAGCGGGGCGTCACGGTGGAGATGGCCATCGATCCCGATCACGTGGAGCGCTTCTACGAGCTCTACCTGGAAGCGTTCGGGCCGCTGCGCACCCGGGCCCCCGCGCGCCAGGTGCTGCACTACGACGAGTTCGTGCAGGAGATGACCGACCCGCGAGTGCTGAAGTACGTGGCCTGGAACGACGCGGGCGAACCGACTGCGCTGTCCACGCTGACGTCGGACCTGACCACCGTGCCATGGATCAGCCCTGAGTACTTCGCGGCGCGCTACCCCGAGCACACGGCGCGCCGGGCCGTCTACTACTGGGGGTTTGCGCTGTCCCAGCCCACCCGTCGAAGCTCGTTCGGGTTCCGACAGATCTTGGTGGAGATCGTGGCCAAGATGGCTCGCGAGAGGGCGGTCTGCGCCTACGACATCTGCGGCTTCAACAACGCGGAACTGCGTTTCGCCAGTCACGTCGAGGCGGTGGCGAGCCGCTTCGCCGAGGTCAAGGTGGAAGCACTGGACAACCAGACGTACTACGGCGCGACCTTCCCGTGACACCCGTCAATCGACGCCCCACCGCAGCCTTACCCCTGAGCCGCACCCCAAGCCACGCATCACGTCGCACCTGAGAAGAAAGATGGACATGCTCACAGATAACCCCCGGCTCGCTGTCGTCATTGAGGACGACGCGGACATCCGCAACCTACTCGAGGCCATCTTGGGTCAGGCCGGCTTCACCTGCGTGACCACGGACTCGGGCACGACCGGCATTGAGGCGGTACGTGAGCACCAGCCGATCCTGACCACCTTGGACGTCAGCCTGCCCGGCATCGACGGGTTCGAGGTGGCCCGCCGGATCCGGGCGTTCAGTGGCACGTACATCATCATGTTGTCTGCACGTGACGAGGAAATCGACACGTTGATGGGCTTGGACGCCGGTGCAGACGACTACCTCACCAAGCCGTTTCGCCCCCGCGAGCTGCGGGCGCGGGTCGAGGCGATGCTGCGACGTTATCCCGCGACTGGAGCGGAGCAGACCGGCGTCGCCAGGTCTGTTCAATCAGCCAGCACCGCAGCCGGCTTGAACTCGACGGGGCTGGACGACGCCGATGAGGACGAGGGCTGGCTGTCACACAACGGCCTGCGCCTGCACCTGGAGATGCGCCTCTGCGAGGTGGACGGGCAGCTGCTGGAGCTCACTCGCAGTGAGTTCGAGCTGCTCGCGGCCATCATGGTCGGCAAGCGCCGGGTGATCTCCAAAACCTCACTGGCACTCGACATGCGAGGCGACGACGCGGGGGCCGGCGGCTATGTGAGTGAGTCCGACCGACGGGCTGTAGAGGTGCACCTGGCCAACTTGCGGCGCAAGTTGAGCGACTCGGTCAGCTCTCCCCGGTTCGTGGAGACCGTTCGCGGAGTCGGCTATCGACTGGCTACCCGGCAGCAGGGGGGAGCTGCGGTGGGCTCCTGAAGCCCTGCCCGAACAATTCCTTTCGTAGACTCTCGACCGCCTCAAGCAACTGGTCGTAGCACTCCTCGGTGCCCGCCTCCTGCTGCGCCACCCCCGAGCGCAGGGCCCGCGCGGCAACCACCACGTCGGTGGCGCCCAGCATCGCGCTGGTGGTCTCCAGGCTGAGGACCGCGACCCGGATGTCCTCGGCGGCATCCGATTTTCGAAGCAAGCCGCGAAGCGTGTCCATCCGCACGTCGAGCAGGCCAAGGAAGTCGGAAACGAAGCGATCAACGATGTCAGAGTCGTCGTCAACATCTTCTGCGAGCCGGGGAAAAGCAGAACTGGTCGCTCCCCCGAGGGTGTCGGTCTGCTGCGCCGCGTCAACCGGGTGCGCCGCCGGGCCGTCGGGACAGGAGGCAGCCCAGACCGCTCGCCGCTCGGACGTCGGTGACATCGCACACCCTTAAACCCCGAACACAACGGCCCTCGGCCTCGAGCACGAAAAAGCTCTCGACGGTCAACCTTGGGCCTGACCTCGACCACTCTGCCTGCAGGGGCTTGGCGGGGAGTTCTCATTGCGCATGCTTTAGTGCAGGATCTGCTCAAGATTGGCTCAAGACAGGAGGGGCTGGTGGGAGCGCCTGACTCATCGCCCCCACCAGCCTCTGCCCCGAATCACTCCCCCTCGGTGATCCTGGCTACCAGCCCCGCAGCTGGATGCTCCCCTGACCTGCATCCTCGCGGCCTACTGACGCCTGAGACAAGATTGAACCGTCAACCTCATGGTGAGGTCGATGTTCATTGCTGCAGAAACCTAAGGTGTGCTCAAGGGTTACCCAGCCGAGCAGGTCCGACGTCACGAGCGGCGAGCCTGGGCCGACAGTCGGTTGTTGGCCCGTTGCAGGGCCTCGACCAGTTGCGGCTTGGTCATCTTCGAGCGGCCCCTGATCTCCAGCCGGGTGGCGAGCTCGTACAGGTGCTTCTTGGAGGCGTTCGCGTCCACGCCGCCCGCTGTCGCCCGGTCCGTGTCGCGGTCCCCTTCAGCCTGGGCGTCGGAGGGACCGTGCTCGTCCTTGGGCTCCCAGCGGTCGCCGACCTTCTCGTGGGTGTGCTTCAGGGCGGCGAAGGCCACCCGGTGGGCCGCCTCCTCGCTGTCGTAGGTCTGCTCCGCCGAGTCCAGCGTCTTGGCGTACGTCCGCTGGGCCAGCTCGTCGGAACGCTGCAGCGTGCTGGGCAGCTCGGAAGTCTTGACCCGACCAGACTTGGTCAGCTTGGAGCTCGACTTGGGTTTGGCCATGGGGTCCCCTTGGTGTGCTGACTGAGCTGCTAGGTCAGTTCTACCCGGTGGGTTATCTCTCCCGCCACCCCTTGCTAGGTTGATCGTCACCACGCACACGGGGGTGCGGGGGTCATGGAGCACGGGGGACATGGACACAACGCCGCCGACGCCGGAAACGACCGCGTCCATGTTCGTCTGGGCCCTGACGTCAATGACCGCCTTCACGGTGGTGCTCGTGCTGCTGGTAGTCCGGCGGCGAGGCGACCTGAGGGCCACGCTCGGTCTCTGCGCGATGGTGCTGCTGGTGCTCGCGGCCACCGGACTCAACCTCATCGTGCCCGCCCAGATTCGTTCGGCAGAGAATCCGGCCACGCTGATCTCGTGCCCTTACGACCGGCTGGCCTGGTCGAACATGCCACCAAACATCGAGCAGACCTGGCTGCCCTGCCGCCGGGCCGCGCGGCTCCAACTGGCCGCCACCCTGGGCGGCGGGGCGGTGCTCACCGTGCTGGCCGCAGGGGCCCTGCTCCGCAGCCGGCCGGCGAAGGTGCCTGCAGCACGGCTGGAGGTCGAAGCGTCGGTCGGCCGATAGGGTGCCCGGGTGATCACGGTCGCGGGGCTCGCGCCTTCGCTCGACCTGACGTACCGCGTCGACACGCTGAGGGTTGGCGAGATCCATCGGGTGGGCGAAGTTGTCCGCTGCGCCGGCGGCAAGCCGTTGAACATGGCGCGGGCGGCCAGCACCATGGCCGCCGACTGTGCTGTGGTGGCGATCCTCGGCGGCCCCACCGGCGCGGCGCTGGCGCAGATGCTGCAGACCGAGGGACTGGCGGTCACTGTGATCGAGTCTCCCGCCGAAACTCGGGTCTGCGTGTCGATCTCCGCCGAAGACTCGGGACAGTTGACGGAGGTCTACCAGGACTCACCGGCCGTGCCCGAGGCAGTCTGGCGCAGCTTCTGCGGCCAGCTCGACGCCGCGTTGGGCAGCCGTCCGGGCTGGTTGTCGATCTCGGGCCGGGCACCGGCAGGACCCGTAGGCATGATCGCCGACCTCGTCCGGCGCGGGCTGCGCGCCGACGTGCGGGTGGCTGTGGACACCTCGGGTGCTGCGCTGGCCCCGGCGCTGGCGGCGGGGCCGACGCTCGTCAAGATCAACCGCTACGAGGCGGCGGCCGAGCTCGGAGTGCCTCCCGATGACGACCTGCTGACGATGGCCGGCGCGCTGGCCGAGCGGAGCCGGGCGACGGTAGTGCTGACCGACGGCACGGCCGGCGCGATCGCCGTCGAGGGCGCCCGGGCGCTGCACGCGAGCGCGCCGGGCGCTCCCGGCCGCTACCCGGTGGGCAGCGGCGACTCGTTTCTGGGCGGTCTGCTGGCCGCTCTGGACGGGGGTGCGGAGCTTCGCCAGGCGCTGCGGACTGCCACCGCGTGCGGGGTAGCCAACGCGCTCACCCCCGGACAGGGGCGGTTCTCGGTGGACACGGTGCAGCAGGTCGCGGCCGCAGTCGAGCTGCGGGCACTCGGCTGAGTGGGCGGCCTATCCGGGTCGGTCGGACCACTGCGGGACTGGCCGGCTACTGCGGGTCTGGCCGGCTAGTGCGGGTCGGGCCGGCTCAGCAGCCGCCGCGGGTTGTCCACCACGGCGGCCTGCACCAGGTCGGCGTGCCCGGACCGGACCAGCCGCGGCAGCACCCGGCGACCGAGATAACCGAGTCCGGGCAGGCCGCCGTAGGAGACGTAGCGGCTGCGGCGGGCGACGTCCCCGCCGAGCAGCAACCGGTCACCGGCGCCCAGCTCCGCGGCCCGGACCAGACACTCGATGAGCATGCTGTCCGGCCAGTTTCGGGTCCGGGCCCAGCCGTCGTAGCCCAGATAAGCCCCGGTTGCCGCCAGCTCGGCGTGCAGGCCCGGGTCGGGCAGCCGGTCCATATGGGCGAGCACGACGGAGCTGGGGGCTGCTCCCTCGGCGGCGAGCACCTCCAGCACCTCGACTGCGGCACTCCCGTGTTCCAGGTGCACCATCACCGGGGCCCCGGTCCGAGCCGACGCGGCGGCGACAGCGGCCAACACCCGCCGCTCGAAGGGCGTCCAGCTCCAGTAGCTGATGCCAGCCTTGAGGATGCCGGCGCGTACGGGGGCGGCGAGATCCTCCGCCGGCCCGCTCACCGGCTGCGTGTCGTCGGCCGGCAGTCCGAGCTCGACCTCGGCGACGAAGCGGGAAGTCAACTGGTCGGTAGTCAGCCGGGTCAGCCAGTGCCCCGGTGGGTAGTGCGCTTCGCGATGCGCCCCCGTGGAGGCGACCACGTGCAGACCGGTGGCGCGGCTGATCCGGGCCAGCGCGGCCGGTCGTCGGCCCAGACCGGTCGGCGTGGCGTCGACCATCGCCGCGAAGCCGGACCCTTTCAACAGGGCCGCCTCGGCACCGCTGGCGCGTTCGTCGTCCAGCTCGTCGCCCACCAGCAGCGGCGTCACCTGGAACAAGTGCTCGTGGTAATCGGTACGGCCCAGCTGCTCGGCGGGCAGGTCGCCGAGCACCGTCCGGACGACCGGCACCTCAGCGCGCCTCGGCGGCGATCCGACTGAGGTCGGCGACTGTTGCTGCGGGCATGTCGAGGTCGAACACGTCGGCGATCACCTGACTCCAGCCGTGCACGAAATAGCGCCAGCCGTCCTCGACCACCAGCTCGCGCTCGATCTGTTGCGCCCGGGCCTGATGCAGAAACTCCAGCGAGCCGCGGTAGTTGAACTCCCAAACCACGGCCCGCTGCGGGAACCCCGCGGTGGCTCCGAGCGGTGAGCCCGGCCGGTCCTTGCCCAGCCCGGTGGCGTTGACCACCAGGCTGGCAGGCGGAAGTGAGGAAAGCAGGACATCGGCCGCGCCGGAGTCGCGGGTGAGGGCATAGCGCATCCGGTCCGACTCGATTCCAGCCCGCTCGTGCAGCTGCCGCGCGTGCGCCAGCGCCCCGGGGTCCAGGGCCGTGCAGATGACTTCCACCGGCCGGTCAGTGCGCCGGCCCAACTGGTGGCTGAGCGCCGTTCCCGCGCCACCCGAGCCCAGCACCAGGGCCGCGGCGCCGGTGGAACTGAAGTGGTCCGCGGGCAGGAACTCGTCCAGAGCCAGCGACACGGTGATCGGGTCCTTGGCGGCGCCGGTGAGCCGCTGGCCCCGCTTGGCGATCGAGGACACTTCGGCGAAGGTGGTGGCCAGTTCGTCGAGCTCGTCGAACAGGTCGGCCGCGGCAGCGTACAGGGCCATCTTGTGCGTGGTGACCAACGCGCCCCAGTGGCGCGGATCGCCGGCGATCGCGTCGACCAGTTGGCGGTAGGTCTCCGGACTGGCGCCGAGCGCCACGTCATGACCGCGGAGCGTGCGGGTGGGTAGTCCCAGCCGATCGGCCCAACGGGGGAAAACCGCATTGATCGAGGAGCTGCCGGTGGTCACGCCGACGAAGCCGAAGTAGCTGTCGGCGCCAGTGGCCGGAGCCGCAGTCACGCCTCGTCCCGAGCGGTCGACAGAGCCCGGCTGAAAGAGCGCGCCGCTTCGGTGACCTCCGCCCACCGCCCCTGCGCCATGGCCGAGGCCGAGCACAGCTCGCTGCCGGCGCCCACCGCGACCGCGCCGGCGGCCAGCCACTGGGCCAGATTGCCCGCGGTCACTCCGCCGGTGGGCAGGAACGGGACTTCGGGGAACGGGCCGCGAAGCGCCCGCAGATAGCTCGGCCCGCCCAGCGCCGCCGGGAACACCTTGATGGCGTCCACGCCCAGTGACAGGGTCGCCATCACCTCGCTGGGGGTGAGGGCTCCGGTGAACACCGCCGCGCCGGTGGATTTCATCGCCGCCACCAGTGTGGCCTCGGTGCCCGGGCTGACCAGGAAGTCGGCTCCTGCGTCGACCGCCGCCCGAGCGTGCTGGCCGGTGAGCACGGTGCCGGCGCCCAAGTAGACCGCGTCGGCGTGTCGTCGAGCGACCTCCGCAATGGCCTCGGGAGCGTCCGGGGTGCTGAAGGTGATCTCGATGCCGGTCACCCCGCCGGCCACCAGTGCGTCCACGGCTGACACCGCCGCCGCGGCCGACGGCGCCCGCAGCACAGCGAGCACCCCGACCCTTTGCAGGGCGGTCACCACGGCGGACGGCGCCGGCACCTCAGGCCTCCCGGGATTCGGGCGACACCAGGTTGGGCAGGGCGCCCCCGCTGACCAGGGCCAGCACTGCCGCCACTGCGCCACGGCTCATCTCGTTAACGGCTTCCACCGTCTGCGCGCCGATGTGCGGCGTAAAGACGGTCAGGTCCCGCAGGCCCTCGGCCAACAGTGGGCTGGCCTCGGCCTCCCCAATGCCGGGCTCGGTGGACAACGTGTCCGTGGCGTAGGCCGACAACCTCTCCTCGGCCAGCGCCCGGGCGACGGCCGCCTCGTCCACCAGCTGCGCTCGGGCGGTGTTGACCAGCACCAGGCCCCGCTTGGCGCCGGCGAGCCAGTCGGTGTCGATCAGCGTCTGCTCTCCCGGAGCGTGCAGGGAGACCACGTCGCTGCGGGCGGCGAGCTCGGTCAGGGTCACCGACTGCACGCCGATCGAGCGCAGCTCATCCTCGTCGAGCCCGGGGTCGTGGCCGAGAACCTCGCAGCCGAAGCCGGAGAGTCGTTGGACGACGCCGCGCCCGATCCGCCCCAGCCCCACCAGGCCGACACTCAGGTTGCCCAGCTCGTGGCTGCGTTGCACCCGCCAGTCGCCGGCGCGGACACCGCGGTCGCCGCTGGTGATCCGGCGCAAAGCGGCCAAGATCAGGGCCAGCGCGTGATCGGCGACTGCACTGCTGTTGGCCCCTGGGGTGTTGGTGACCGCGACGTCGCGCTGCGCCGCGGCTTCCAGGTCGACCGCCTCCACCCCGACGCCGTAGCGCGCCACCAGGCGGAGCTTCGGCGCCGCGTCCAGGTGCTCAGCGGTGACCGGGCCGGTGCCGGCGATCCAGGCGACGGCTTCGGCCAGCAGGGGCCGAAGCTGCGCAAGGTCGTGGTCGCTCGGCCCGGTAATCACCTCGAGGCCGGCTTCCTGCAATGCGGCGGTGGCGGCGAAAGTGCCCGAGGAGAACGAGCGAGTGGTCACCAGCACGGTCGTCGCGCTCACGAGCCTCCTTGCCGGTCTGTGCGAGCGTGGGTGGGCAGAACCCACTGAAGCAGGTCCCGCGGCGCGCAATCAAGTCGGCCAGCACATCGGTTGGGTGCACGAAACCTCACTCGCGTGGGCGCCAGCCGCCTTGACCAGGCGTGTTTTCCACCGTGCGCGTGCGTTCTCGTGCACCGTCCACAGCAGGGTCGATCCAGTGAACGCCAACGACTCAGATCAGCAGAGTCAGCTCGTGAACACAGAACGCGAAATCGCCAGGCTGCTGGTTGAGGGAAACGGGGTCATCCTGCGACGGGACCATCCCCGGCTAGGGTCGTCGCTGGCCCGCGCAGCCCGACAGTCGCGGTTGGTACCGGTGTTGCCTGGGGTATACGCGGCCGCGGGTAGCGAGCATGACCCGCGCGTCAAGATGGTGGCAGCGGCTCGCCGCGATCCGGACGCCGTCTTCACCGGGGCGGCAGCGGCGCGCCTGTCCTTCTGGCCTGAGGTTCGGCTGGATCGAGTGGAACTGGCGAGCAGGCACCATCGAGCACCGCAGCGCGGCTACCTGTTCCACCGGTGCCGCATCCCGCCGGAGCTCATCGTGCAGCGCAGCGGATTCCGCTACACGGCACCGTCGCTCACCGCTTTGCACATGTCGGACCTCGACCACACCGACGCGATCGACACTGCCCTGCGCACCAGAGCCGCGACCCTGGAGTCCCTCCACCACGCGCTGAGGCTGACGCCCAAGCGTCCCGGCAACGTCGATGCCCGTCGCGTCCTGCTTGACTCGCGGGACGCGCCGTGGTCGAGAGCCGAGCGCGAAGGGCATCGACTGCTGCGGGCGGCGCGGCTGACCGGCTGGCAGACCAACATGGCGTTCGCCGACCTCGGCTGCCTGTACTACCTCGACATCGCCTTTCCCAGAATCCGGCTAGCGATTGAGATCGACGGACGTTTCCACCACGACGACCTTCAGGTGTTCGAGGCCGACCGCTGGCGGCAGAACGCACTAGTGCTGGCCGGCTGGCGGGTGCTCCGGTTCACCTGGCTGATGCTTCGAGATCATCCCGACCAATTCGTGCAGGCGGTGCGACGCGCCCTGTAGTTGCACGCGAACTCACCCGCATTGCGCCCAGAAACGGCATCCTCACCTCGACGTCCCCGTGCGGGTGAGGTTTCGTGCTGGGGCAGCGCACTTACGGCACGATCACCGCCTTGACGCAGCCGCTGTCGGCCACCGCGGCCAGCGCGTCGGCATAGTGGGCCAAGTCGAAGCGGTGCGTCACCAGCCCGGCAGTGTCCATCCGGTCGCTGCGCAGGCTGGCCAGCGCCCGGTCGAAGGAGAACTGCTGGGCGAAGGACCCCTTGATCGTCAACTCCCGGCGGAAGATCTCATACGGCGGCACCGCCCAGCGGGCCGACTCCGCCGTCATCCCGTAGACGAATACGGTCCCGCCGGTCCGAGTCAGAGCCAGCGTCTGCTCCAGAACCGCCACCGCCCCGGTGGCGTCGATCACCACGTCGTAGCCGTCTGGGCTGTGCTCTCGAAGGTCGGCGATCGCGACGGCGCTCTGGGAGCGGTCCATCAGCACCGTCCGGTCGGCACCTCCGGCCCGGGCGAGGTCGAGCTTGTGCGCACTGGGTGCGGCCACGGTTAACTGCACGGCGCCGGTGGAACGCAGCAGTTGGGTCAGCAGCAGCCCGGTCGGCCCAGCCCCGAACAGCAGCACGTTGGCGCCGGGAGACAGGGCCAGCACGTCGAGCCCGTGGACGACGCATGCGGTCGGCTCGGCCAGCACGGCGACTTCGGGTGCCAGGTCGTCGACGTTGTAGCAGCGGGCAGCGTCGGCGACCACGAACTCGGCGAACCCGCCGGGAGCGTTGACCCCTTGGGCAATCAGCCGCAGGCAGTACGCCGGTCGTGCTCGCCGGCACTCGTCACAGCGACCGCACGAGGACGTGTTGTCGATGGTCACCCGCTCGCCGACATCCAGCGACGACACTCCGGCTCCGACCGCCGTCACCTCGCCGACGATCTCGTGTCCGGGCGTCAGCGGGTAGCTGGGCCCGAACTCCCCCTCGTGCAGATGCAGGTCGGTGCCGCAGACGCCCGCGACCACCACCCGCAGCAGCACCTCACCCGGACCCGGTTCGGGCACCGGTAGGTCACGGATGTCAAAGGATCCGGGCCGGTCGTAGACGACCGCTCTCATCGTGGTCACGTCGCTCGCTCCTGGAGTCGGTACGGGGGTGCGCTTCAAGCCAGTGAGTATCCACCGTCCATCAGCAACTCGGTGCCGCAGCAGAAGGCGGCGGCGTCGCTCAGCAACCAGCCGACCGCGCCGGCCACCTCGGTCGGGGCGGCGAACCGCCCGAGCGGAGTGGCCTCCTTCCAAAGGCCGTGCAGGTCGCTCCTGCTGTCCAGCAGCGGCGTGTTGACGTAGCCCGGAGACAGGGCGTTCACCCGTACCCCCCGTGGTCCCCACTCGTAGGCCAGCGACTTCGCCATGCCCACCACCCCGGCCTTGGAGGCGTTGTAGGCCACCTGCTTCTGGGGGCTGTTCACCACATGGCTGCCCGACATCGAGGCGATGGCGACAATCCGCCCGTCGCCCTGGTCGAGCATCACCCGGCCGAAGCGCTGGCAGGTCAGGAACACCCCAGTCAAGTTCACCTCGATGGTGCGCTGCCAGACCTCGAGCGACATCTCCTCGGCCGCGGTCGGCTCCTCGGCCAGACCGGCCGCCGCCACCAAGCCGTCCACCCGGCCGGCCTGGTGCACGACCTGCCCCACCGCCGCGTCTACGCTCGCCTCATCCAGCACGTCAACGGCCACGAACTCACCCCCGGCGCCCTGCGGCGACCGCCTGTCCAGGTCGAACACCCGCGCGCCGCGGTCGCGCAGCCAGCCCGAAACTGCCTGCCCGATGCCGCCGGCGGCCCCGGTGACCACCAGCACGCGGCCCTCGAACTCAGTCATCGTCCGTCCCTTCTCCCGTCACTTGGACCCTCCGTACCAGGGCTCGAGGCGCCGGTAGGCGTCCACAAACCGCGGCTGTCTCTCTCGATAGGCGGCGTGCCGGCCGGGGTCGGGCTGGAAGACCGAGACCACCTCCGACAGCTCCCGAGCCACCGAGAAGTCGTCGAATAGTCCCACCCCCACCCCGGCAGTGATCGCGGCGCCCAGGCTGTTGGCGTCCTCGACGACCGTCCGCCGGCGTACCACACAGCCCCAGACGTCGGCGAGAATCTGCAGCCAGGCCGCACTCGCCGCCCCGCCGCCGATGGCGTCCACCCGCTCGACCGGCTGACCGTGCTGGCGGAACGCGTCTACGCAGACGGCCAGATTGAAGGCGACGCCTTCGAGCACGGCCCGGGTGAGGTGCGCCGGTCCGTGGTGGCGGGCCAGGCCGACGAAGGCTCCCCGTGCCGCCGGGTTCCAGTAGGGCGACCGTTCGCCCAGCAGGTACGGCAGGAAGTACAGCTCGTCGGTGGCGGCCTCGACGGCTTCAGCCGCAGCGGTCAGCTCGGCGAATCTGTCCACGCCGCCGGTCTCAGGGTCGGCCAGCACCTCTGCCAGCCAGCTCAGCGAGCCAGCGCCGGCCTGCATGGTGGCGGTCGGTACGTAGAGCTGTGGCACCACGTGGGTGAAGGTCATCGTGCGCATCTCGGGCAGGTCGAGCACCGGCTGGGGCGCGCTGAAGGAGATCCAGGAGGAGGACCCGAGATAGGCGTAGGCACCGTCGGACTCACTCACCACCCCGGCGCCCACGGCCGCCATCGGACCGTCGCCGCCACCCATCACCACCGGTGTGCCTGCGGCCAGCCCGCACTCGGAGGCTGCGGCGGCCCCGACCGAACCGACGACGGCAGTCGACTCGACGATGTCGGGGAACAACCCGACTGGCAGCTCAGCGGCCGCCAGCAGCTCGTCGGACCAGCTGCCGGCCCGCTGGTCGTAGGCGTTGGTGCTGGAGGCATCAGAGGGGTCGGTGGCCAACGCCCCGGTCAGCCGGTAGACCACGTAGTCCTTGGCCAGGCACATCTTCTCCGCCTGGGCGAAGGCGTGCGGCTCGCAGTCCCGCAGCCACATGAGCTTGGTCAAGGAGTAGGTCGGGTTGAGCCGGTGCCCCAGGATCTGGTAGCCGCGCTCGGCGCCCAGCCGCTGCAGCAACTGGTCGCACTGGGTGGAGCTGCGGGTGTCGGCCCAGATGATCGAGGGGCGGGTCGGGCGGCCATCGCG
>DASQDG010000020.1:0-4478 GCA_035634295.1 Propionibacteriaceae bacterium
CGAGGTAGATCCGCCCGTACCAGCCGTCCGTGCTGTAGCCCGGGATGGTGAACGGGTTCTGGCTGAGGGACTTGCTGTCGTCGTACAGCTGGGCCAGGTCGATGTCGTTGACCCGCCCCATCCCCTCGCAGCGCGGGCACATCCCGCCGGTGCGCGAGAAGCTCGCCTTCACGGTCGTGCGGTTGCCGCGCTCGACCGTGATCCCCCCGCTCCCGCGGGCGGAGGCGGTGTTGAACGAGAACGCGCTCGGCGGGCCGACGTGGGGCCGGCCGAGCCGGCTGAACAGGATGCGCAGCATCGCGTGCGCGTCGGTGGCGGTGCCCACCGTGGAACGGGGGTCACCGCCCATCCGCTGCTGGTCGACGATGATCGCGGTGGTCAGGCCCTGCAGGACGTCGACGTCGGGCCGGGCCAGGGTTGGCATGAAGCCCTGCACGAACGCGCTGTAGGTCTCGTTGATCATCCGCTGCGACTCCGCCGCGATCGTGCCGAACACCAAAGAGCTCTTGCCCGAGCCGGAGACGCCGGTGAATACCGTCAGCCGGCGCTTGGGGATCTCGATGCTGATGTCTTTGAGGTTGTTCTCGCGGGCGCCGTGCACCCGGATCAGATCGTGGGTGTCGGCACGGTGGTTCTGTGCCGCAGGCGGCCCCGCCGACGGCGTGTCCGTGCTCCCTGTGCTTGTGTTCACTGTGCTTGTGCTCACCGCGTCTCCCTCCGTTCGGCGGCACCGCTGCCGCTGTCTTTCGGCGTCGCCGAGTCTCGATCTAACCAGGTTCGGGCCAGTATGTTGGTCGCCACTGACAACGCGCGAAGGCCGTCAAACCAGCCAGCGGCCGTCACGCATCAGGTCGCGCTCAGCCAGCTCCTCGACCTCCCGCCACGCCTGAATGCGGCGGGGTGTGATGCGGAACCAGCAGTAGCGTTCGGCCAGCGTACGCGGGTCGAATCCCGTGCGCCGGGCGAACCGGTCACCGGCGTCGGACGGCAGGGCGTTCAGATCGAGCACCTCGACGAGGCCGTCGATCATGGACACGTCGCGCGTGAGTCCCAGTCCCAGCCGGACGGATCCGGCGGCCGCCAGGTTGCGGCCGGTGATGCTTTCGGCCGACGTGGCCAACAGCAGCGCCCCGCCGTCGAAATCAAAGGACAGCGGCACCAGATAGGCAGCGCCATCGGCCGACGCCGTGGCCACCCAGACGTCGACGTCGGTGGACAGGCGATGCTCGGTATCGCGACGACGCTGCACCCGGGTGCGGGCAGTCATGCCGATCGCCCTGGCGCAGCCGCCCTGGGGCAACAGTTCGCCGCTGTCGTGGAGATCTCCATGGACTCCACGCTAGTAGCGAGCCGCAGGTGCGCGCTGCTCGATTGCTGACCGCCAACGGGTGCTAGCCGCCGGGTACCGCGGCGAGCGTGGGAACCTGGCCGTTGCGCGACGGTGGGTACGAGTCCCCCAACAGGGCCCGACTGATTTCGGTCAAGGCGCCGATCTGTCCGGCGTCCAGCCGGTTGAGCACCAACTGCCGAACGGTCTCCAAGTGCTTGGGAGCGGCTTTGACGACCTTTTCCAGGCCCGCCTGGGTGAGCTGAGCCACCACGACCCGACGATCGCCGGCAGCCATCGAGCGACGGACGTAGCCGTCGTGTTCGAGCCGTGCCACGATGCGTGACAACCGAGACTGTGAGGTCTGCGCTGTCGCCGCGAGGTCGCTCATCCGCAGTCGGCGCTCGTGGTGTTCGGACAACGTGTTGAGGACCATGTAATCGGCCATCGTCAGGTCCTCATCTCGCTGCAGCTGGGAGTCGAGCGCAGGAGGCAAGGTGAACAGCAAGGCGGCAAGCGCGAGCCAGGCCTCGCGTTCCTCGGAGGTCAACCGTCGAGTCATTGCCACGCGCGTTCTTTACCCGGTGGCTGGTATCTGAAACTATGTCCCGCGCCGGGCGAGGGAGGAGCGATGGTTGTTGAACCACCCAGCTGCGTCCGCTACCTCCCCCGCTGGCAGCCGGCGGCGGCCGCCACCTTCGAGACCCTCCAGCGCGCGATCCCCTGGGAGCAGCACGAGATCACGCTGTTCGGTCGTACTGTCCCTACCCCGCGGCTTACGGCATGGATGGGCGATGCGCCGTACCGCTACTCGGGGGTGACCAACCAGCCGCAGCCGTGGCAGGAACCGTTGGTGGCCATCCGGGAACGGTTGAGCGCCGAGATCGGCGTGCCGTTCAACTCCTGCCTCGCCAACCTCTACCGCGACGGCTCTGACTCGATGGGCTACCACAGCGACGACGAGCCCGAGCTCGGTCCGGAGCCGACCATCGCCTCGCTCAGCCTCGGCGCTCCCCGGGCGTTCGCGCTTCGGCATCGCGGGAGTCGGGAGCGTTGGACCTGGCTGCTGGGTTCGGGCGACCTGTTAGTCATGCGAGCGGAGTCCCAGCGCGACTATGCGCACGCTGTGCCCAAGACCACCCGTCCGGTCGGTGCTCGGCTGAACCTGACGTTTCGGCACTTCCGGCCCTAGCGTGTGACTTCGCGCTATCAGGGGGCCGGCAGCTGGCACGTGAACCCGACCCGGCCGGTGGTGGCCGTAGCAATCCTGGGCGACGAGGAGATGCTGCGGTTGATGGGCACCATGCCCACCCGGCGGGGCTCTTCGAGAGCGTACAGGCGCCGGCGCCGAGTTTTCGGCTGGCAGCACTCACATCGGGGCTCGGCCCGGGGCTTTCTTCAGTGTGTTTACTTTCCCAGCAGAAGTGGCCGCCATCCTGGCCGTAGATGGCGGCGTCATCGCACGCCGACAGCATCCGGAGTTGGCCTCGACCCTGGACTGGCTGGTCCGGCAGGGACGGCTCCTGCCGCTGTTGCCGGGCGTCTACTGTGCACCGCAGTCGGCCAGCGACGCACGGACGCGTATCCGGGCGGTGCCCGTGTGGTCGCCCGACGCGGTCCTGCTCGGCAGCGCGGCGGCGGCGGTCTCCTTCTGGCCCGCAGTCCGGGTGGGAGCAGTGGAGGTGTCGGCCCCCACGCGCCGGGCAGCGGCGGAGGGCTATCAGCTGAACCAGCGGCGCATCCCTCCCGACTTGATCGAGGAGCGCCGCGGTCTGCGGTTCACAACTCCGGCTCTGACGGCGCTCGACCTGTGCGCCACCATGGGCGGCGACGGCATCGACACCCTGTTGCGGAGCAGGGCGGCGACGCTCGAGCAGTTACACCTGGCGCTGTCACTGACCAAGACCCGCCGCGGAAATGCTCGACGGCGCGAGCTGATCTTGGACTCCCGTGACCAGCCCTGGTCGGCTGCAGAGCGCCGATGCCACCAACTGCTGCGCGAGGCGGGGATCACAGGGTGGCGCTCCAATCTCGCCGTGCCAGGGCCCGCCTCGGTTTACTACATCGATGTGGCGTTCGAACAGGCGATGCTCGCCCTCGAGATCGACGGACGCCTGCACGAGACTGACCGCGAGATCTTCGAGACGGATCGGTGGCGGCAGAATCATCTCGTCCTACAGGGCTGGCGCGTGCTCCGTTACACCTGGGCCATGCTGCAGCAGCATCCAGAGGTGGTCGTGGAGGACGTTAACCGGGCGCTTGCCCTGAGAATCGACTTCCCGACGCGCCGGCGGTCCAGGCGTTGAGCGTGGTCAGCGCCGCACCGCTCGATCGGGAAGTAGATTTTCAGGGCCACCGCCGGCGAACAGGGCCACGCGGAGACTTCCCAAGGCGAGGAGAAACGTGACTAAGGGACTGGGCAGGCTGCTCGACCAGGAGTTCGAGGCTGTCATCTTCGACATGGACGGCACGCTGATCGACTCGACTCCCGCGGTACTGCGGGCCTGGAGTGTCTGGGCGGCAGAGCACGACCTGACACCCGAGGACCTTCAGGGCAACCACGGGGTGCCGTCGGCCGGGGTTGTCCGCAAGATCCTGCCCGAGCACCGGCACGAGTCGGCAATCGAGCGGATCAACGAGCTCGAGCTGGACGACGTGCACGACATCACGGTGTTGCCCGGTGCGGCCGAGGCATTGGAGGTGCTCAGCTCGGCCAAGAACGCCATCGCTACCTCCTGCACGCTGCCTCTGGCGCAAGCCCGAATTGCGGCCGCCACCTTGGTGCCACCGTCGGTGTTGGTCACCGCCGACGACGTGGTGCGAGGAAAGCCGGCCCCGGACCCGTTCTTGGAGGCGGCCAAGCGTCTGGGGGTCGATCCGAGCCGTTGCCTGGTCGTCGAGGACGCGCCCGCCGGACTCGCCTCGGCCCGCGCAGCCGGCTGCTGGACCCTGGCGGTGGTCACTACCACGCCGATCGAGGAGCTCCAAGCCGACGCCGTGGTGACGAACCTGTCAGCTGTGTCGTTCGAGGTGGAGGACGACCGGATCCGGCTGCGCCCGGCCTAACAAGCGTCCCAGGACCCGGCCGAGTGTGGCTCAGCCGGTCTTTCGGCGGAACACCCGCTTGGTCTCGACCGGGCCGTGAGCGTGC